>NZ_JBQFVE010000012.1:0-123969 GCF_056539605.1 Ruegeria sp. BA2
GCCCGTCAACAATATCCTCCCCGTCAGTAGCAAGCGCTGAATTGTCGTCATCCCCATCCGTCAGCTGAACCGCAGCAGGATCAATCGGGTCCAGCCCAACCTGAACTGTAACCCAGGCTGTATTTGAGACTTCACTATTACTATCCGTAACCGTGTACTCGAAGCGTTCGATTCCCACGAAATTTGGATCCGGTGGTGTATATGTAAACGCGCCGGTTCCGGGTTCTTGTGACAGGCCGCCGAATGTAGGCGGTTGCGTGATCACGATATTGCTGTATTCGAGTGGAAGACCATCGGGATCAGTATCGTTTGCCAGCAGATCCAAAATGACTGACCCGTACTCGGCCAGGACGATCCAATCGTCCTGTGCAACGGGTGCCGTTCGCGCAGTGAAGCTAACGGAATCGTAGCTTGCTGCGGTAGATGGCGCGAACAGGGGATCGCCCATCCAGCTCGGTGTCCCGTGCCAGATGCTCAGAAATATCTGAGCGTCCGCAGTTGGAACCTCCAAGTCGGTGGGATCGACCACGGTGTGCAATAGATTGCCATCTGCATACCATTCAATCGAGTCTGGGCCCCATTCGATCGTGTAGGTATGCATTCCGGCTGAGGAGTCGAAGCCTAGGTCAACAACGACTCCCGAACTCTCGCCGCCAAAGTGATATGTCACTAGTGCCTGGGTTGGATCACTACTAAGGAACTCAAAATCGATTTCGGTTTGGGGGGAATAAAGGAAAAATGTCGAGTTTGCACCGCTGCCATCTGCCGTCTGCATCGTGACGGTGTATGTTCCAAAACTAAAGTCTTCGACAGAGCGTATTTCACCGCCGCTATAGGATTTTCCATCCAAGGGCTGATCATCAAGTGTCAGGGTAAGTTGACCCGCTTCAACAGTGACATTGGAAGGCGACCAGGCTGTATCAATCCAGCCTCCGGACAATGCGTAGTCCGATATCAGCCAACCACTGGCCTGCAACGGAGCATCAAATTCTTCAGAAAATGTAGACATGTAACCCAACCCACTATTAAACTAAATACCGCGTTCTGACCTAAACTCTGTTGCAATCAGATCAACGGTCAAACTTGAATTTAGACAACCTTTGCCCCTAATTTTTATAGCTATATGCCCCCAAAGCGCAAATCAACTTTGTGCCAAAACCACTAAACAATCGTATACAAATGTTGAACTATCTGATTAAAGAAACCGTTTTGTCTTCGGACGGTAGGCTGTTCAGCTAAATCTGAAAGGAATGTGCCTTCGCCGGGCATTGGTGCATTCGTCTCCGGTTAGGGGCGCTTTGAAATATATGTGCCAACCTAATTTGTTTGATACGAAGCCTTTTTTCTCTCTTTGAAGATGCCCCTAATTCTCTGACCCTTAAATTCACTTAGGTAAGTAGCTCGTGTGCTTAAGAGCGCGTACAGCAACGCCTTAGTCAGCTACGACTTGGCGCTTCATGCGATTTTTGAAATAGAAAAATTTAAAAATAGTAGTAACTTGAGGTATAGCCAGCCATTTTTAGATCGTCTACATGGGTCCAGAAGGGAAGGGAGTGTTTTGCTGAGTACCTCCAGTCGCAAGTCTCGTTTTCATGCTGCGTTTCCTCATTTTTAGTGCCGGATCCATTATTGGTGCCGCAATTGATCTTCTTTTGAGCCTTGCATTTTTTCAACTTGGCGTTCCAGCTTGGGGCGCTCTAGGGCTGGCGATGTTTGTTAGCGCGACTTTAGTTTACGTATTCCACCAAAAATTGACCTTCGGGGACCTTCACTCCCGAAATCTCAACACCGGCCGCCTGACTATCTTCTTGGCAAACACAGTGGCAGTATACTTTTTTCGAATATTGATATTTTACTTATTGGTGGGTTGGGAGTTTTCCGAGTTTATAGCTCTTTGCGTAGCTCTCGTAGCCTCGGTAACTGTGAATTACACAATAAGCCGGATGCTTATTTTCTCGAGGCTTGGTAGTAGTTTGCGGAAGCGAAGGGAGTAATTGATGAGTCTGATTAGTATAGTTGTGCCGTGCTATAATGAGGCCAGTGTAATCGAGCATTTTGTTGCGCGTCTGTCAGCCGTCACACAGGATGCAGCAAACCGATTCAGCGTCAGTTTTGAAATTGTTTTTGTGGACGACGGTAGTGGGGATGGCACCAGTGAACGGCTGCGTGAAGTAAATCTTCCAGCAGACTCTCGTGCCATAGTGTTTTCGCGCAACTTTGGTAAAGAAGCGGCACTAACGGCGGGTCTTGATATGGCGGCTGGGGAAGCCGTGATTCTCATGGATGCCGACCTTCAACACCCGCCTGAACGGATTTTCGATCTAATTGAACACTGGCATTCTGGCTACGACGTAGTCTATTTTTATAAAAGCAACCGCGCTGACGAAGGGCGGGGGCGGGGCACTATATCAAAGGTTTTCTATGGGCTAGTCAATTTTGGGGCCCGCTTTAAAATACCGCCCGACGCTGGCGATTTTCGCCTGATGGATCGTCGAGTTGTGGATGCAATCAGACAGTTACCGGAACGTGAGCGCTTTATGAAGGGGCTATATGGCTGGGTTGGATTTAAGCAAATCGGACTTCCATTTGATGTGCCAAACCGCCACGGAGATCAGGGTAGCCGCTTCCCGTCATCCCGCTTGTTTGCGCTCGCTCTTGACGGGGTGACATCATTTTCGATTGCACCCGTCAGATTGATTTCACTTTTCGGATTTTTAATACTTGGCCTTAGCCTCATTTATATGGCGTGGCTGATCCTTGAGCGCCTTTTGATTGGCTCTCCTTTTTCAGGTTTTACGTCGATTGTTGTATTGATTACCTTTTTTGGTGGGGTGCAACTTGTGTGCCTTGGCATTATTGGGGAGTATGTCGGTAAGTCCCTTCTCGAGGCCAAGCGGCGCCCGAGCTATATCGTGCGGGAGACCTTCGTGCTGTCGAGCGTTGATACAACCGCAGAGGTACAGGCAACGGCACAATTGAAGAACTCAGACGTTCATAAACAAATTTAAGATGGGCCGGACGCTTTGGATCATTGCCGATGACTATGGACTAGGCGAGCAACATGACTCGGTAATTCGTGCTTTACTGCGTGACTCAGCTATCCACGGCACATCGGTTTTATCGGAAACTTGCAGTTTGTCTTCCGCTCAAACTTTATCCTCTCTCTGGACCTCTGATCGGCGGGTCGGGCTTCATTTAAATTTGACATGGTCTACTTTGAGGGATGAAAGGCGGCCAAGCCGGAATATACTTCTTAGCAGAAGCCTATTGGGCTTGGCGGGTGGGGGTGTAGCGCGCAGTTTAGCCTCTCAGTGGCATCGCTTCGAAGAACTCTTTG
The DNA here is from genome assembly GCF_056539605.1 of Ruegeria sp. BA2. NCBI lineage: Bacteria > Pseudomonadati > Pseudomonadota > Alphaproteobacteria > Rhodobacterales > Roseobacteraceae > Ruegeria > Ruegeria sp. BA2. The sequence continues at coordinate 3,338 of NZ_JBQFVE010000012.1, forward strand.
GCCGGACACCAGATTATATCGATGGCCATGAACACTGTCATGCTTTTCCAACTATTCGACAGATTGTTTTAGAGTTTGCTGCCAGGCATGGAGTCGCTGTCAGGAGCATGGTGCCGATGGTTACACCTAGTAGCATCAAAGAACTGGTTATCGCGAAGCTCGGAAAGGCGGTCTATAGGCAAGCCGAAACACGAGGAGTAAGCACAAACGAATGGTTTGGCGGTGTTTTGCCCATTGATAGACCCGATCAGGCGATTTGTGCTCTGGCTAGAGAGATTGCCATGGGCCAACGGATGGCCGCCGACGGTAAGGTGGTTGGTGAAATCTGGATTATGGTCCATCCAGGGAGCCCTCTAGACCCGATCCAAATCCCGGGCCATTCGCCATTGCTACGAGGATCGGAAGCGTCGCTCTTAAGAAAGATCGCAGTGCCCGACGCTGCCACCATTCAATCTTGAGGGCGATAGTGCAGTAACTTCCAGTTTGGAAACGCTTTGGATTCTGTGACCTCTACAAGCCAAGGCAGCGTATCCCCTTTTGATACTAGCGAAACGGTTTCGGGACGCATGCGTTTTTCTACTTCTCCGAGGAAGAGAAAGACTCCGCCTTTTGCTCCCGATTTCGTCTGCGCTGACACAAGAGCGGCCTGGAGTTCGCCTTCCGACTCAACGTTAGGTAGCCACGCAGAGGCGGCACCGGTGTAGTAGGCCAAATGGGCAGATTTTCTAGAAACGATCACATCATTAGGTCCAATAATCGGTTGAATTATAGGAAGAACGCGTGCGAGTTCTGGATTACCTCCAAGCTTTGCGAAGCGCCGAGTATCTGTCCAAGCATAAAGACCTCCCACTAGCACAATGGCAACGGACATACTCAACACAGGTATACGTAATTTTGGCGCCCAATCTTTTCGCTCAGCGATCAGAGAAAGCGAGAGTAAAGCGCCGACTCCGATCCACGGGACAAAGTAAAGATGATAACGAGCCTCAAATGCTTTGAGATTTACGAGGAGTAATTGTGCCAGAGTTAATACGAAGAAAAAACCAACAAGCGGTCGATGATGCTGCCCCACTGTGTAAAGCAGGCCTGGTAAGAACAACAGTGCGAGTGCTGGGCCGGCAAGTAGCGGAATGCGCCGGAGAATTATGTCCAGTAGATCTCGGATATACGACTTTGCCATTGTAACCGGGTCATGCGTTAGCACATCAGCTAAACTATCAAAGCGAGATCGTGCCTCGATCATTCCTTCCCATGAGATGCGCTCTTCGGTGAAATATGTGATTGCAATATTATGGTAGGTCCCTGCTGGCATTAGGTTCGACTCGGTGGCGACCGCGAATACGGCGAATGCAAGCAATGCAAACCCTAATCCAGCTACACATCCAGCGACTAAACGTATCCGGTCAGTCCCCCTACTTTGGAATAGCGGTAGGGCAAGCAGCAAAAGAAGGGTGATCCCATTCGTCCGTGTCATTGTAGAGATTATTATTAAAATACCTACTCCTAGCCAAAGCCAAAAGGATTTGCGGACTGAGGCATACACAGCCAAGAGGCAGGTGGAATAATAGAGAGCCAGATAGAAAACATCTGACGTAGTCTGCATAGCGTATTTTAAAAAGACCGCCGACGACAGTAAGCCTACAATTGCACCTAGCCCTGCCAAGGGCCCGGCAATTAACCGGAACATGCCATAAGCAGTGATCATCGTCAGGGTAAAGGATATAATGGAAAGGCTTTTTCCAACCCAAAACCAGTCGCCTTTGAAAAAATGACCGATGGCCATAGCAATAATGAAACCCGGCGGATGGAACTCACTAGCAAGTGCTTCTCCAGCGATAAGCTTTTCTGCTTCTAAGACCATTGAACCGACGTAGTCGGTTTCGGTCCCGTAGCCAAAATATGAGCGATCGAGGGATAAAGTATAGATGCCAACTAGCCCGCAACATATTAGAAGCGCGGCCAAAATATCGAACCACCGAACTAGTTCGTGGCTGCGGGGTACGGCGGAGACTTCCTTCTTACCATTGCTCATATTGTTGAGTCGCTCCCGAAAATACGTTTGTGTGCAAGTTACTGGTGGTTTGAAATTCAGACTAGGCTCAGAACCTACTAACTTTCTTGAAGTCTGCCGAGTTGCACTTTTCAAAACCTGGCAGATAGAATTTAAATCTCAATCTTGTTTTGTTATTTAGAATCAAAATAGAACTACCGTTGGATGATCCCATTTAAGGCGCTTCGAAAAGGCGGTCGAGGCCAGAAGGCGTATTTGTATAGATGCAGGGTTGAGCAGGTTTCAGGTGTTTCAGGTTGCAAGTCTACATAACTACACAATTGGTTTCTCCAAAGATCGGTTGCTGAGGGATAATTTTCACCACTCAATCAAATATAGAAGACGCAGTTTTTATATAATCTTCTGTGGTATAGTTGCCTTCAGTAAGGAAACCCTGAAACCGACCTCCGTTAGGAGGTCGCGAATTTTAACCTCATAGATCGGGCGGGCGTATTTTTCGTCGTAGAGATTGCGCGCATTATCCGCGCGGCGTTTGGCTTCTTTCGGATTATCCAGCACTTCACGCATACCTTCGGCGATCGAGTCTGGTGTTGGGTCGACCAAGAAGCAATATTCATCATCCAGCACCTGCGTGTGCGACCAGATGCGCGTAGCAATCAACGGCTTGCCGCTTGCAAGCTGTTCGTAGACCTTCAGTGGCGTGTTGGTGCCATCGATACGGGGAGACAACAAAATGTCTGCGTCCCGGTTCAACCTCAAGGCAGCCTTCTTGGACACTCGGCCGGTAAACACACATTGATCTGACAACCCTTCATCGACCGCCACTTTTTTCATGGCCTTGACCTGATCCGGAGTGCCGCCGGCCAATATTAGCCTTGCCTGTGGGTGTTGATCGGTAATTTTTGTGAACGCTTTGATCACTCGATCGATGCCTTGGTATTTCTCGAATGTCCCAGCATAGACCATAGTTGGGTTTTCTGCGGAAAACACGACATCTTCAGCCTCGGAATCTACTGCTGCAGATGCGCCGTGAGAGGCCTTCAGTTTGACATCGTCGAAGATCGAATTTTCGATTAGAAAGTGCTTTTGCTCGGCGACACCCTGTTGCAGGGCATAGTCACGCAAATCCGGGCATATCGTGATTACCGCATCCGCAGCTTTCAGGCAGCTGTCCTCGAGAAAGCGGAAGATGCCGATCAGTATTTTCGATTTCGTGAAGCCGAAGTTTTCGAGTTGTTGAGGTAGGCTGGAATGCATGTCGTAGATCATCCGAAACCGGAAGATCGGCTTCAGCGCCCGGCACCAGAAGACGGATTCCTCATGGGCATGGACCAATCCGTACCGGTGCCTGATGAGCATGCCGATCGTCCAGAGCAGGACAAAGACATCCAGAAACATCTTCTTTATAGATGGCCCGATCGGAACAGGTTCCAGAAACGCGATACGCGGGATACGCACGATGCGCACACCCGGAATATCCACGTCCTGTCCAGGATGATAGGTTAGCAGGTCAATTTTAACGCCTGCCTCGGCCAGAACGAGTGTCCGATAGTAGACGCTGAACGGTGTCCCCCGGGGGGTGAAGAACGGATGTGGTGCAACAACCAGCATATCCGCTTTGTGGTGCGCTGAAAGCGTGTGCTGATCAGACATTACAACCATCCCTCTTTGATGTACCAGTCTGCCGTGTCTGCCAGTCCACTTTCATTTGTGTAAATATACTCATATCCGGTATGTTCCCGCATTTTTGACGTATCAAACGCGCGGTCCTTGGTAAAAAAGGCAACACGTCGCCGGTAAATCGGGGGCTCAATTCCCAATGGTTTGCAAACAGCCTCACATATGTCGCCGGCGATGAAGAAAGGGGTGACAGGCAGACGGATGAAAGACGGCATCGTCTGAAGGTGTTTCGCAATGACGCGTACCATCTGTTCGATGCCGATGGGATCGCGTGCACCGCAGATATAAATCTCGCCAATGGTTCTTTCATGCGTCGCGGCCAAGATCATAAACCGAACCAGATCCTTTACTTGGATCAGGTGATACATGCCTTTGCACCCGTATCCCAGGATGGGAACGACTGGTTTTTTCGCCATCCTGAAGACTTTCAGCAAACGGCGATCCCCGGGACCGTAAATGGCCGCGGGCCTGACCACGGTAAGCGGCATATACTCGGTCTTGGCAAAATCCCGGATCCAGAGTTCCGCTTCGACCTTGGTGTCTTGGTACTGATCTCCGGGCGAGAAACGGTATTCCTCGTTTGCGGGCGGGTCTTCAATATGTCCGTGAACACCTATGGTGGAAACATGGATAAACCTTTTGAAGCCAGGGTTTTTGGCGACCGCCCGGGCCAAGTGATGCGTGCTTTCCACATGCACCTTCCAGTAGATGTCGTCACTGATCTTGGCTTCGCGATATGCTGCAGCAACATGGAAAACATAATGGACACCTTCAGTAGCCTGTTTGACCACGCCTTCGTCGAATACATCGCCCTGGAAGAATTCGATCGGTAGATCCCTGATGTCATCAATCTGTGACGACTTGCGCACGATTGCGCGCACCGTGGCACCTGTCGCGCACAATTCCCTGACCAGATGCTTGCCGGTAAAACCGGTCGCTCCGGTCACCAGTACAATATCGCCTGCACCAATACTCATAGTGACGTCGCCTCTAACTCGTTGATCAATGTGTTTCTAAAGGTAGACGGAGCCAAACGATTCAGAACCTGCTGCGCTTCTTTGCGCCGCAGTTCATCTGGCCAGCTAAAATATTCCGCCATCGTCCGTAAAATCAAAGCAAAGTGTTTTGCACTCATCCGGCCCAATACAAGGTCATTTGTCCTGCGCAAGACAATGTCACCAAAGCTGAAAGCCTGCGTATTTTCCACATGCGTCACCACAAAGCCGCGCAATTGCGCATCAGATAAGCCACACGTGTCATGCGGCATGTCTGGATAGTCCGGAAGAGGTGCCTGGCGTGTTTGGCATTTGCGGCGGTCATTCCATTGTTCCAGCAGCAAGTCCACGGCCTGTTCTGCTGTCAACCGGGCCGTGGTCCACTTGATGCTGACAATGCTGAACAGACCACGGACGCCATTAGTGGTAGCATGATCAATGATCCGGCTTTCGTGCAGCTTTATACCATCTTCACCGACGCTGTTTTCCCCCGGCGTCAGCCCCTGGTAACAGTACAGAACATCCTCTGCTTTCAGATCCATAGCCGGGTAAGCCTCATTGAACTCATCCACAAATGCCGCGATTTCATCCTGATCGACAGTCATATCATCTGCAGTGCCCCGATACGTGAAATGTGTCGTTCCAATCACGGCCTTCCCTTGCCAAGGCACGACAAAGTACATCCGCTTGGCCATGTCGATCTTGGAATCGGAAGCACGGTTACTCTTTACGGCAATAGCATACGGCAATGCGGGCTTTTCGGTCACAAGATTCATGCTTTTGACCAACCCAACGTTCAACGACAGCCCGGAACCGCCCGCATGCTCCAACCAGTCTGCAACCCAGGGTCCGGTTGCGTTGACCACCGAACGTGCCTGTATTTTGATCACTTCACCGGTGCGCATGTCGGTTGCCTCAAGTCCGCGAACGACATTTGGATGGATGGTGTCAAAATGCAGCTTCTCGGCTTTTACGTAATTGGCGACACATGCGTCGTGATCTACCGCTTGCTGCAATATCTGCAAAACGGCCTTATCCGCGAAACCAACCTGAGCGTCTGCCCACAGCCCACCGCCTGTCATGTCATTTTGATCTATGCCAGGGGCAAGCTTTTTGCAGGCGGTGGCACGCATGAGCCGCCCCTTCGGCCAACCCGGTCTGCTGCCGTCTCGCAAGGAGACAAAAGCACTCAACACCTCAAACAGCCCAATCCCCGCCCCCAATGCCAACGGTCCCCGCATGCCGAACCCGTAGGTAGGCATCAGAAATTGCAGGGGCTGAACAAGATGAGGTGCGGTCCTCAGGAAAATCTGCTGCTCCCTGATGGATTTAAGCGCGCGTTTGAAGTTCAGATGCTGCAGATACCGGATTCCACCATGTATGGTTTTCAAAGAATTATGACTGGTTGCGCTGCAAAAATCCGCCTTCTCAATCAGTGCTACGCTCAGCCCCCGCAAAGCCGCGTCCCGTGCGACACATGCGCCCTGAATGCCGCCCCCGACGACGACCACATCAAAGACACGATTGCGCAGAAGAGATGGATCGCGCTTCATCGGTTATTCAACAGAGTCCGGTTTCTGTACAAAGGCCAGCATGTGATAGCCCGTATTCCGGGTCACGCGCGCCGGAAGAGCATGAAACAGATCAACGAAAAGAGTATTATAGGCGACCGCTTTCCAACCCTTGTGTACCTCTGTCCGCTTGGGATACCGGTAAAGCCTAATTTCTCTTTCAGGGAACGGGCTGGTCAATTCCCCGAACTCACTCAGATCCATCTTGTGAAACACCGGGGCATCCATGTAATCAATTTTCACTCCGGCGGTGCGGTGCATAAAATATAACCACGATCGCCTGTTAATTGTCATCAGAAGAGCTCTTCCTCCCGGCTTCAGAACGCGGTGGATTTCACGCACCATTTTTTCGGGCGATGGTGTAAAATGAAGAACAGTGTGGCAATAAACAAAATCGAACGCATTGTCCGTAAATTCCAACGCCTCTCCGTTCATGACTTGAAAGTGCCCCGGAAGCCCTCTCCATCCGAAGTTTTTCTTTGTCAGCTCTATTGCCCGTCGCGAGATGTCTATCCCGGTGACATCGGCGCCATGTGATGCAAAGCGCGACGTATCCGTCCCAAGACCACATCCGATATCCAGCACTTTCTGACCGGACCATCGATCATACCCGGCAACGGGGGCAAGGTAATCGAGCTTTTCAAAGCGATACCGTTCGACTTCTTTGAAGAAGTCTGGCGTCCCGACCTCAATGTGACGCGCTACCTTCCAGTTCGAAACGTTCTGGTCCCAAAAATCCGAGATGCTTTTCACCGGCCAACACCATCCAAACTGAAACTCTTAACCCAATCGTGTTGTGCGCACTCTACGGTTCCTTGAACCGCATTGGCAACATCGCTCCGCACTGCAGAAAACGCGGCGACGACCTTTGGACCATGCATATTGCAAATCAATTGATGCGCGTCTGTTTTTGATGTTAGGCAACACATAGACAGGGGTCAAAGCAGGGGAATGACGTGGAAAACCAGCGCAGTGCCGTCCCGAAAGATCGCGGTGTCGATGCCCTGAGCGGCAGCGGCTCGGCCCTTAAGAAATATCAGGGGGTTCTTTATTGGCAGTGGAAGCTGGCGTGCGCTTTTACACTATAAATTTGCAATGCTTTTTGCCGCAGGAACTCGTGGCGCACTGGGATTTTTCATGCGAAAATACGTGTCCCCCGGTTTGTTCTGCAAGTCGGGTCGGGGCGTGAATTTCGGACGGGATGTTTCCCTGCGCTGCCCGGAGCGGGTGTATCTGGATGACAACGGCACGATCGACGACGGAAGTGCGCTTGATGCGCGAGGCACCACGGCGCCAGGAGATTTCTCGATCCGCGCTCGCACTCTGATCACACGCGACACAGTCATGCTCGTCAAGAGCCATTATCTCCGTATTGGCTACGATTGTTCGATTGGCAGCCAGTGCAATCTCAGTGGGGTTTCAGGGATCGGAATCGGAGATCACTGAATCGTTGCCGGACAATGCTACTTCAGAGGGGGCGGCACGGGTTGGCATCGGGTCAGGGTCCAATGGTGCTGCAGGTGCTTGAGGTCAAAGGCCTGGTCAAGCAGGGAAATGACGTCTGGGTGAGGGCAAACGTTACGGTTCTGGACGGCGCCATTTTGGCGGCAGGTTTGGTTACGAAGCCGGATGTTGCAGAAAACGCAACCGAGGCTGGTGTCCCAGCGTGGCAGATTCGAATACGAACCTAAAACGCCGCTTCCACCATGCTTTTATAAGAACAAAGCTTCAAAAAAGGCTGTATTGGTTCCATTTTGCGCGCAGCGCGCGGCGTTTGGGCACTTCAACTTAGCTTTGAACGCTGACTCAATTAGCCTGCCTAGCGGGTTTCAATCTGTCGTGGCGCTTCCACAGACATACTGAATACATGATTCACCCGTGGCTTATACCTGAAAATACTACAAAAATAGGCCCGGTAATCCATTACGACTGTGCCTAGTGATTCCACTGAATCAGAACGAAACAGCCAAGGTTGGTTACCTTTTTCAATAATTGCTTTCGTATTTGTGCATTGCTAGGGTCGCTGCGCACCGGAGAGTGGACCACACTGGTCGCGCATTTGAGTTTTGTAGCCGCAAATATTGAAGCGGGAGTAGAGTATTGACCATCAGGTATTCGGTCATCGTTCCGATACTGAACGAGGAAGAAAGCGTTGGTCTGTTGTACAGCAAGGTTGCTGACACGATGGATGCCGCTGGTCTTTCTTTCGAATTGATTTTTGTCGATGACGGATCAACAGACACGAGCTTTCAGAAGTTGTCGGAACTGGCCGCTGCGGATCCGAGGGTTGTCGTGCTGAAGTTTCGCAAGAACTATGGTCAAACCGCTGCGATGACCGCGGGTATCGAATATGCACGTGGTTCGGTTCTGGTGACCATGGATGGTGATCTGCAAAACGATCCGGCGGACATTCCGATGATGCTTGCAAAGGTCGACGAAGGCTATGACATGGTGATCGGTTGGCGGATCAACCGGCAGGACAAATGGTTGTCGCGCAAGCTACCATCGATGATTGCCAACCGGCTGATCGGCAAGGTCACGGGACTGCCGGTGAAAGATAATGGATGTTCGCTCAAGGTGTACCGCGCGAACATCATCAAACGTGTGCCGCTTTATTCCGACATGCACCGCTTTATCCCGGCCATGACCCTGCCCGTCGGGGCCCGTATTGCCGAGGTTGGCGTGCGTCACCACGCGCGTCAGTTCGGAGAATCGAAATACGGGCTGTCCAGAATTCTCAAGGTCCTGCTGGATCTGATTGCGATCAAGACACTACTTCTGTTTGCCGGCCGGCCGATGCGCCGGTTTACTGGTCTGGCCGCTGCGTCTGCTATCATGGCGATTCTGTTTGCCTGGCCGATCATGTTTGGAACAGACGCGACAACGTCGGGCAGTGTCGTAGTGTATACATCGGTTGCGATGCTCTGCGGATCTCTGACTTTGTTTTTGTTTTTAATCGGCGTGGTGTGTGCCTTAATACATCGTCAGATCGGACCCGCCGAACTGTATTGGTTGGGCGCCCATTCCTTGCGCGCGCTGCCTGAAAGGGAACCACATGATTCATGATCAAAGCCAGACCGCAAGCAACTCGGCCGCGACTGGGTTGGTATCTGTGATCGTCAGCGCAGAAGGTGATGGCAAGGGTCTGGCGAACCTATTGACGGATTTTCGCTCTGTGCTGGATCAAAGGCCCGAACCATACGAGGTGATCGTTGTATTCGAACACGTCTCATCTGGTATCCGAGCAGCATTGGAGCCCCTGGCAGTCCAATGGTCGAACTTGGAACTTGTCCCTCAAAGACCGTGGAATGGCGAAGATGCGGCAATCAAACATGGGATCGGCCAGGCGGTTGGCGATATTGTTCTGACCCTTCCCTCTTGGCCAGAGATTGACCCGTCCTCAATCAATACGCTGATTGATGCGCTTGGCGAAGATGACATGGTCGTGGGCAAGCGGAGGGAGTTGAACAGAAGCAGGATGCAAAAGGTCCGGGCCCGGGCTACGCATGGTCTTCTGAAGCTTCTGTTCCAACAGGACTTCGAAGATGTTTTTTGCCGCGCACGGGTGGGACGCCGGGACGTCTTCCTGAAGGTGGCAGAGCTTGGCGTCCGGCAACATTTTCTACCCCTGATTGCCGCCTCGGAAGGTTATAACGTCAGGGAAGTGGACGTGCCTGTAGTCAGAGATACCGACGCTCAGGGCGTCTACAAGTTCAAGCCGAACGCCCATGTAGGAGCTCTGGTCGATGTGCTTACATTATTTGTCGGGCTCAAATATCTCCGGCGGCCGTTGCGGTTTTTCGGATCGGTCGGTGTGCCCCTCATCCTAATCGGGGGATTATTGACCGCCTATCTCGTGATGGAACGCCTCTTATTCGGGGCGCCGCTTGCAGATCGCCCTGCACTGGTGTTTGCTGTCCTGATGCTGGTTCTGGGCATTCAGGTTGTGGCCCTCGGCCTGGTGGGCGAGATTATCATCTTTTCATCCAGCCGAAGATTGCGCAGCTATGAAATCGACGAAGTCTTGCGCGGCAGGCCCTCCGCCTTGCCGGTGTCAGACGCGGAAGCGGTCCATCAGGCAGAGACCCCACCAGATGACGATCATCAAAAGCCCGACAGAGGACGCAAGGTTGCGGACGCCTGAGGGGTGAATGCGAAACTCCGCAACGCGGATCGTTGCGGGTGCTTCAAACTGCCCCCGGATCGAGGCGACCTCGCCTTGCATCGCGGGTGGTGCAATCAGATCAAATGTTTCCCCGGCCCAAACCGTCAGATGGGCACCGTCGGCATGGATGATCAGACGGCTTCGGTCGAACTCTATTGACTTTCCTTTCCTGTTTTCAATATCGGCCAACGTTGCGGCATAGTGTAAATCCGCGCTTCGAGCCCCCTCTTTCAGACCTGCCGGCAGAACGATATAGACCGCGAAAAGCAGCGTGGCCATCACCGCCCGCCACCCGTTGGGCAATTGCAGATCCTTGCCATATCGCGGCTCTTTTACCCAGATCCAAAGTCCGACCACAGCCGACAGGCCCAGCAGCGCATAAGTGGGCCCGTCTTCGGGCCAGAATAGGCCGAAATTTAGCAACTCCCACCGCAGCGGCGCCAGTAGAACAACCCCATTCGCCCATTTCGTCTGCATGGCGTCCAGACCCAGATGCAGACTCGTTCCCAGCGTAAGCACAACGAACGCACCCCGGGTCGCCCGGCTGAAGAGCGCAAGGAAGGCACACAGAACCAAACTCATCAGCAGGGTGCTTTGGGCGATGGCGTATAGGCGCAGCTCAATCAATGATATGCCGGTCGTATCTGGTAATGCGCGCTGGATGATCCATGGAGCGTCCGGCACGACACATCCGGCCAATATCCATTTCACATCCGCTTTGGGCAGGCAAAGCTTTGTCACAAGATATTGAGCTCCGATATGACCAAGCGTTGCGGGCATGGGCTACCGCAAGCGCTTTCTGATCTGCATGGCCACCTGATGCCTTAGAAACCCTGACAACCCTTGCAGCGCTCCATAGCTTTCCGGAGAGCGCCTGCAGGCCCGCAGCCAGGCCTCTAGAGATTTGAAGGGGCGATCCGGGTCCAGCGGGAATTCGGCAACAAACCCGAACCGGCCAACGGCACTTACCTGGTTCGGCAGCGGCAATGGGTCGGACCCGGCCAGAACGCACCAGCCATTCTGTTCGGCTGTCGCCAGTAGCCTGGGCCGAGGCGTCCCCCTAAGGCGCACACCGCTATCAGCAATGAAGAACCTATCCGAGGCCGGAGGGGACGCGACCAGCGATTGAATGATGCGCCCACGCTTACCTGTCCATTTGCCAACGGCCCAAGGAAGAACGGCAATGGCCTTGTGATCTTCCGCGACGGCCATCACGCCATCCAACGGCAGGCCATCCGGGATAATGTCGTCAATACCGTGCGCCAGAACCTCAAGGCCCTCAGACGTTATGATCTGGCGACCCGCAATAACGAAGATTCTACACCCGCCCTCATGGCGTGCGCACCTGGACATCGCTTCTACGCAGGGCGCAACGGACCACGCACCCGCACTGTCAGGAAATGTGTTGAAACGGTTGATGCCTGCCATTTCTGTAAGTAGCAAAAATCCTATTGAACTTTCGCTTTCCGGAGACAGCGCCATATTATGCAGTGCGTTGTCCAACGTAAGCGCAAAGTCGAAATCCAGATGCAGGTGCACGTGCCCATCTACCCTGCAAGCTCGTTGGGGGGTATAGCTTTCGGCTAACCTATTGTCGCTCAAAGCAACCAACCTTTCCTCAGTGCAACCATTGACATTCGATTGTACATGACTTTTGCCGACAGCAAACGTGGCGCAACTTCGAGACAATCTCTTCCGGCTTCGGTAGCTTGTTCGCCATGTGGTTCCTCCGTTTTCATAATCATAACGGCGGACCACTTCAGAGCGGGAGGATCACTACTCTAATCTGCTATGATGTTTGTCCACATGTAAAGCTCAAGAGACTAGCAAGACACAAAAAACAACCACTTACATCAATCTCAGCAATGCAAACAAGTCTGTATATCTCGAAAATGCAAGGTCAATAATCCCTAATTCCCAACTAAATCAACATAACTAAAAAATGATCTACTGAAGGTTGAACCAACCTAGGTAATGTAAATTTAATGCTGGTAAAAAATGGACTTTAGGCTAATCGGCACAACGATTTCCGTTCCAGTTCGACTATACCCAGCGCAATATGAGAGCACATAGAGAATCTAACTTAATGATTGGCAAGATTTATCAATCCCTATTTCTCCATCCCCTCTCCAAACCAACATAACAAAATCGCCGTCAATTCGGAGATCCGTATCATCAAACCGCGAGCGAACCATTGCTTCAATCTTTCGAGCAAGCCGGCTACCCCACCACCATCGATCCGATACGAGGAACAGCCCCACTGGAAAGCAGTTAATAATCTTCTCAAAAGAACCAACATCATCTATCAACGGACGCCCTATACGGGGATCAAGGCTAAACGGCCTACTATTAGTATTCAACTCAGCCAGGCGAGACTTATTAAAGCCGAAATCTATATCCCCAAGAATCTCAATAGCATGAAGTTCTTTGTTCGTCACAATCACCCCACCTTGCTCAAGTACATCCATTGAAAATTCCGCAGCAGTCTGCCAATCCAAACGTGGCTCAGTTAACATTTTCGTTACACCGCCTTCACCTGAAATAAGTCCTGCCGAGCGCGTCAAAGCAGGTATGGTGGCCAAACAAAAGATCGTAGAAAACACCAGTAAACACAAGGCTGTTGACCGATGTTTTTGGAAAAATAGATTCTCGCCACGAAAATCTTTTTTATCAGTTATGAATAGTTTTCTAAAGTGCTCAAAAACACCACATAAGCCAACTGACCAAATAACAAAAATAGATGGCATAATATGGAAAAGAAACCTATCGCCCTTGTGGCTGGAGATAGAAATAACAAGAAACTGAAAAAAAAGTATCGTCGCCAAAAATAGTGTTAGCTTTGGGAGCTTAAGAAGCGAGATAATTAAAAAAAAGCCACTGATACCCCAAAATATTGGATAAAACTCACGAATACGACGACTGTAATAGGTTAAATCAACGTTAGACCCAGTTGGATCCCAATGCAAAAGTTGAACAAAATACACTATACTCCGGCTAAAGAAATAATAAATGCAAAGGACCGAGAGCAATCCAACGAATGCGATAGCAATTTTTCGGTAAGAAATTTTTAGAGTCCTCGGGTGAAGATTCGGAAGAAAGTGAAAGACTGCGATCCAAACAAATATACCGGCAACTGTGACGAGGGAAATTAGCTGCAACCCGACGGCAGCAGCGCCGGAAATGGCGGATAAAAATAGCAGAAATAAACGAAAAACCGGTGACCGTTTTTCGTTAAATGCAGCAAATGTGCTGATTATCATTATCCACAAAAATAACCCGTGCGCCGCGTAAAATCGATTAAATTGAGCGACTTCGATCCCGAGTGGCCAAAACCCCAGAAACACCGCCACCAATGCAGACGTAGCCAAGCCTGCATTGAGATAAATCCATGAAATAATTGATGCGCACATTAATGCTGCAGGTAACACGGACAAGATCAGTCGCGGGTAATAGATATCGTTCGTGTTAAAATATTCAAATATCGACGCATTTGCAATTGTATAAAAAAGAGCTCGACGATATTGGCCATCGAGTATCGTGGGCTGCGCGGTCTCTTTCCAGCTCAAGGCAGTTAGTTTATGATAAAGCTCATCATAAATGGCCAAGTGATCCAACAGACCTAGCCGAGTTATAATAAAGAAAACCGTCGCACTTAAAAATACGAATCCTACAGTTAGATATGTGCTGCGCCCGACGTTAGTATTGGTCAGATTTTCAGACAACTTACTTCTCGCAAATGCGTTCATAATAAACAAACTCAAGTGGTTCTGACAGTCGCTCCAGATCAATTTCGACCTCTTGCACTTCGTAACATTTGTGAAATTCTGGCATTCGATTCATCTCATAGCCGGAGAGAAACCATGCTTCGTCCGACCGCATTCCTTGAGCACGACCTACAATTATGTAGTCAGGCTTTTTGGAAAGCACATAGGCACCATCACCTTTGCTATGGCCGGGTGTGTGTTGTTTGGGTGCCAACAATTCTATACCTTCACGTTTTCCTATAGTCCTGTCGTTTAGGCCGAGCATATCAATGAAAGTTTTTTCACGTGCCAGGAAAACTAAAGCTCCCGCAGAATTTGATGCAACAAGTGCGTCGTCTGGCCAAGCTTCGTTAATATACGTGCCAACGATCGAGCCAACCCATGATGCACCATCTTCAAAAAGACGCTGCGAAGTGAGTACACTTAGCATCATTGGCACAAGCGACATTACTAATACTGTTGCTCTTTGTTTAGGCGGCGTGAATTTCACTGTATAGGCCAACAATAAGCATCCGGGGGCTAGTAATGGTAAAAGCACTCTGGCCGCTGGCATGTGGTCACCACCAGACCAGATCACATAGATAGTGTGAAAGACGATACAAAGTAATAGAAACGTGACGGATCGGTTGTACTTTCCCAGATACGCCCAAATTAGCGATCCCAATATACCCAGTGAAACCGGCATCAAAGAAAGCATAAATGAGTTAAGCAGATAGGTCGGTACTTCAAACAAGCGCACTGCCCCGTCTATGCCAACTTTCGCGTAATAAGTGTTGGGGGCTATCTCTCCGTAGTAAAAATAGCGCCAGCAAACATGTGCTACTATCATGATAGAGGGCACAATGCCGAGAATTGAGGCCGCCATAATTCTCTGCCGTAGTGGTGCTTGTGCGAACAAAAATACACTGATACAAGATGCAGCAAGCATTACAACTGCATCAGGCCGTGCCAGGTAGGCTAGGGCGAATAAGACTCCTGAATTGAAAGACAACCTAATTAAATTGAGACGTTTATCAGTATTAACAAAAGCTGGCATTAATTGAACTATCGCCCAGGCACTTAGCGACGCGGCGAGCAGTGCCCCGAGTCCTCCAAATATCCAAACTATAGTTGGGGGAGCTGTCACAACGCCTATTAGTGCTATCGCCTCAATAGGTCCGGGAGTCTTACTCTCGGATATTTTGCGAGCTCCGATAAAAACTGCCGCCGAGAGGGCTATTGCACAGAATAAATTAAGCCCTTGAGCGGCAAAAATGGGCGCGAATCCAAAAAAAACTAGTATACTTAAGAGTAATAGATGTAATGGTTCAGTATAACCCTCGACCCGCTCGCCTGGGTTCCATGAAAGGTCTCCGAGTTCTACGAAGTTGATGACATATCGAAGAGTGATCCAAGTATCGTTATGCAGAAAATATCGATACTTCCAAATATGGAACAACACAACCAGAACACAAATAATAATGGATAGGATTACTACTTTTCTATCCGATGTCTTTTCAACCAAACTCAACACTTACGCTAGTCCTTTCAGGAGTTCCGCGGAGCAAAACTGGCAACATACGAGTAGCTCAAATGAAGGTTACAGCCTGTGTTTGCGATTTGCGATACAACACTATCAAATCATCAAGTGACCTAAGTTTGGCGCTGATTGGGTTTTGAAATGTCATTTCGTTTTGATCGCTGTCAACCAACGTGCTTAGCAAACTGTAAACACTTTGGCTTCATATTCCTCTCAAACTTTCCCTCTGCTCAAGTTCGCTTACTCAAATCGTACAAATTGATCGCTGTACATCCCCGGTGCACCCTATCTCCTATAGCACCTAAAACATGCCGGGTTTATGAAATCAATGGGGATGAGCCTCAGCCGTTGACGGCATCCTTTCCGGTGAATCTGAACACTCAGAGTGTTTCATCGGCGGCCGCCGACAGGTATTGACCACAGACAGGTATCCACGGGTCGACAAACCCGTAGTCGAATTCGGTTGCCCGGTTCTGTTGGATCGCAATGATGTTGCTTCTGGTCAGGATGGTGTAAAGGAACCGGTCCTGCAGAGCCGTAGCCGGGCTGATCATCCGCACCCGGTCGCCATGCCAGGCAAAATACATCTCGGCAGCCAGCCTTTTGGCCGGGCTGCCTTCGCCGGCTAGAGACGCAAACTCAGTGACAAAATCATCAATGCCGTCAAGCTTTAGCACCTCAGGGCCAAAGTGATCCCGGAGCGTGCGTCTCAGGAACTGCGTTGTCCCGCCCAGCGACAGAGGCAGCGCGACCAGCGCCGTAGCGGCCCCGCCGCCAATCAGGAACATCCGGCGGCGCATGGTCATAGCGTCTCCCCCGCATAAAGCGACAAAGCGGCCAGCGTCAGGGTCGGATTGGCCGCCGCCCCGGTCGTGAATACGCCGGACCCCAGGCAGGCCAGGTTCGATACACCAAAAACACGACACTCCCTGTCGACCACGCCGTTCGAGCTGTCTACCGACATCGGCGTTCCGCCGACAATATGCGCCTCGGTCGGCTCGAAACCACCAGTCCTCATTTTCTCGTACTCAAACGGAATCAGGGACGGCAGAATCTCTCGCGCTCGGGCAAGGCCTGCATAGGTGTAATCGCTATGCCCGGCCCACAGGATAACCGGTTCGTCGTCTTTCAACACAACCCGGTTGCTGGCTTGCGGTAAATCTTCGGCCACCAGTTTGAGCTTGAGGCGTTGCAACCATTTCCCGCGCTCCAGCCGCAGCGAGGGCGGTGCATTCCAGCTTTCGATCAACACCGACGCCGCCTCACTACGAAAATCACCGTCGTAAAGCCCATACCCCATGCCAGTCAAAGACGTGCCGCCGTAATAATTGTCGAACGGGATATCAACCCAAACAAACTGACCAAGCTGTTCGTGAATACCGCGCCCGACCAGATCGGACCCGATACCTGACCGCAAAAGAATGGCCGAGTTGTAGATCGGGTTCGCACCCAGCCCGACGAAATCGGCACGCAGGATGATTGGGCCATCTTCTGTGGTTTTGATCACAATCCCCGTCGCCTGCCCGGCAGCAGTCTCCACCATTTTGCATTCGGCATTGAGAAGGAAATGGAACCCCTCATCCTCAAACAGGTCCAGCGAGTTCAGGATCGTGAATTTTGCATCGATGGGGCACAGATTGCACGTCCCCGATACGCAACAATTGGCCCTGCGACCTCCATTGGAACGGGCGCAGGGCATAGGCTGCCAGCTTGGCTCAGCCTCGAACATCTTACGTTCCGCGCGGGTAGGTACATGTGGCGGAAAGGGAAACGGTGCGCTGCGCGGCGCATACCCGGCCTCGTCAGAACCAGCGATATCCATGATGTATTCCGCCTCAACCATGTAAGGCTCGAGCTCGGCATACGAAATCGGCCAGTCCTGCGCCACGCCATAGCGCGAATACAATTCAAAATCGCTGGGTTGCAGGCGTGGCGTGTTCCCCCACCAGCAGTTCGAACATCCGCCGAACTGATGGCGCACGATCCAGTCTTTGCGCTGACCGGAACTGTTCTCCTGAATTACTGGGAACGGCGTAGGATTCAGCCGGTTCTCAAGTTGTGTCGCGTGGTCGACAAAAGATCCACGTTCGACAAAAAGGACTTTCAGACCCTTGTCTTTCAGCTTGTAAGCGAAAAAACACGAGGCAAAACTTGACCCAACCAAGATGATATCCCAGCCGGTCTTTTGTGCATCTGCTGCGGATATCGGTTTCAATGTGCTGCCATGTCTGTTGCTGTTTCGAATCAAAATATAATTCGCACTTGAAAATGGCAGAAAGCTGCCCCACCAATATTTCAGAGTGCTTTGTCTCAAATATGCTTGGGGTTAAAACCACCAACCAAAAAAGTGAAGGCCGCTGAATTGGTCAGGCTGGTCCGTTCAGGACAATGCCAGCTCCACTAAGCTTCATTTCCCTAAATATACCCATGCTATCCGCAATGCTCCCCGCAGTTACCTTCTTTGCTTCAATCGTAAAAATACCAAGATCCTGTGCACCCTGGCTGGCAAAGCTGTTCGAGGTATCCTCAAGCCCCGGTGCGTCGATAACCACTACATCGTAAATCTTGCTCAATAGCGTAATAAGTTCCTGCGCTCGATCTGCGTTGTAAATAATTGAGGGATCTGCAGCCGACACCTGAGTTCCGATGCAATCAAATCCGCCGTCCGATGCCGTCGCCAACACGCATTCGTTCAGTGGCTTGTTGCTGTGGATCGCCGGGATGAAATTCGCCTTGTCCATAATGCCCAGGCTTTTGGTCAATTGTGCCGTCCGAAAATCCCCGTCCACCAGAACACAACTTTTACCCTTTTGAGCACTGGCCCAGGCCAACAACACAGACGTATACGTCTTACTTATATTTGCATCATGCGACGTCACAAAAATGGAACGCAGGGCGCGCCCGGAATGCAGACCGACGTTATCCGCAAGGCGCAGGGCTGCTTGTGCCAGATCTTCATCATTGGATAGACGCCCAAGTAAATCCTGCGCTGATCCAATCTTGGATAAACGCGGCGTATTTCCAAAAACAGGCAGCCCTGTCTCGTTGAAAACCTGGCGGGTGTTTGCGAGTCTCTTTGGTCGCCACTCCAGCGCCAGCGCCAGCGCCGCACCAAGCGACAAGCCCCCAATCAGAGCCAAAACCGCTGCCACTTTTTTGCGCGGATGCGATGGGCTTGATGGCGGGTTCGCATATCTGACGACCTTGGCGTCCGAGATTGGAATCTTCTGAAACTCACTGATCTCTCTGTAACGTCCAAGGAAATCCTCGTAGACGCTGCGGTTGATGTCAGCGACACGCTGCAACTGATTCAGTTCGATCAGTTGCTTTGAGCGTTCCAAGTTCAAACCTTCGAAACTGCGCAGGCTAATCTCAAGAGTTCTGACGTTGAGCCTGAGGGTTTCAACGCGGTTATTTAATTGAAGCAACTGGTTTTCGACTTCGTTAGACAAATCGGATTCGGTTTTTACAATTGCGCGCCGGATCGATTCCATCCGCGCAGATTCTTCCGAAAAATTCAGGGATTCCGCCGCTTCTTCGCGGCGCAGTTCAATAAGTGTTCTGCGAAAATCATTCAGGGCATCACTGGCCAGAATGTTGGCCGTCGCCAGCGGACCTTCGGTTTCGTTCAACTGGGACGCGCGCCGAACCTGCGCTTCGGCCTGCGCCAATTCCGCCCTGGCGTTGACCAGCTTTGTGGTGAACTCCTGCATCTGCTGTTCCAGACGCGCGCCGTTTTCCGCATCGGCCTCCATCGCACCGCGCATTTCAAGCACAGCGCGTTCCGAGGCCTCTACGTTATTGGCCAGTTCCTCGACCCGACCTTCCAGCCAGGCCGTAAACCGGCCCGCGGCCTGAAACCGCTTGTCGGCCAGAAAGCGAATATACTCGCTCATGACCGTATTTGCGATGGCCGCAGCCTTTTGCGGGCTTTCCGTAGTGGACTGGATCGACATCAGAAATGAGGTGCCCTGCTGGCTGATGGACAAACCATTACGGACGGTGCTGACAGCAGATCCGAGCTCCCCGACCAATTGGTCATTTAGAGAGGCGGCTTCAAAAATTTCCGAGTTTGCCGAAGCACCTGTAACCGCTCCGGTCTCTGTCTCCTGCCGAGACGGGCTGACCACCGATTTCACTGTCTCCTTAAGCCAGGTAAATGCGGTAATCGCTAGGTTCGGTTCTTGTGTTTCTCTTAGACTGGGATTGAATTCCGGATCTTCATCCAGCCTCAGCTTACGCACGACATTGATCAGGATGTCATTGGACCGCATGATTGCGATCTCGCCTTCGATCACCGCATTGCTTAGGACCTGGGCCTCGACAAGATCGAAAGAGTTCTGCTCACTCAAACCCTGCCCGCCCAGCAGAAGTTGGCCGCCCGATGTATAGGTCGGCGTGATCGACATAAGGTAGTAAACAGCACCAAAAAGACAGATTAACGCCATCGCTGCGATCAGAACGATGCGACGGCGCAATGCAGTCACAACATCCATGAACTCAAGTGCCTTGGGAGGAGATCCTGCAGCAGTCGGCAAACGCATGTTCAGTTTTCTGTCAGGCGGTATAGCTTTGTTCATACTTTTTCACAGGATCAAAAGCTCGCAACAGGCCCACGGGTCACAGCAACGCTCTTTCGCCCACAATCACTACTTTTGGGCGAAATTCATCCGTCGGCACAACCATATTTCAATCTCGGAGATTACAGCCAATTCCAGCCGCTGAAAAGTCAGGACGTTACCTAACCAACAAATTGTATCATCAAGACGAATACTGTCCACATTAATAGTGCAATATGGGGTAAATGAGGCTAATTGTTCAGCGATGCGAGGTTAGGAGATCTGTTATTCCTGCTAAGTCATCAATAGAGTTATCTAACCGCTCCAATGGCCCCTCAACATGCCAGACGACATCGCGACAATCTCATCCCTTCAGGTCCCTTGCTTCCTTACCCCGGTGATTGTTGATGCGATACAGTGGCTTCAGTACAAGCCCCGATTTCAAAACTGGCCACACAGGTTCAAGACCGCGTAAGTCAAAGACATGGGAAGGTGCTGCAATGCACACTCATTCAACTTGGATTGTAACGTCCGGTGAATATCCATACTGTTGCAGGCAAAGGTTTGTTTTGGCGTTGTTTGAGTGATGGTGCATTTTTCACATATTGGCGATTTGGTGGTATCGGGAAGCGGTTGCTTCCAGCGCTCCAAGAGATTTTCTCACCAATGACCAACCCTTCAGGAAGCATCGGAATTGCATTTATCGGGTGTGGATATGTGGCCGATCTATATCAGGCCGCTCTCGCCAACTGGGCACGGCATCTTGATCTGCGCGGCGTTCACGACCGCAACGCAACCCGGCAGCGACAGTTTGCGAAACATTACGACCTACAAGAATTCAACAGCATTGAAGACATCCTGGCAGACCCCGACGTCGAGATTGTGGTCAACCTGACCCCGCCCGATCAGCACTATACAGTGACGAAGCAATGCCTTGAGGCAGGGCGGCATGTATATTCCGAAAAGCCGCTGGCGCTTGATTTCGGTGAAGCCCGACAACTGGTCGAACTCGCCGAAAAACAAGGCCTCCATGTGGTTTCCGCCCCGTCCAGCTTTCTGGGAACCGCGGCGCAGACGCTCTACAAGGCCGTGCGCAGCGGTGAACGAGGGCAACCCAGACTGATCTATGCCGAGATGGACGATGGTATGGTGCATCGGATCGGTTACGAGAACTGGAAAACGGCGTCGGGTGCATATTGGCCGGCTGAGAACGAGTTCGAAACCGGATGCACATTGGAACATGCAGGCTATGCCCTGACCTGGATGGTCGGCATGTTCGGTCCGGTGCGCCGGATGGTATCTTTTGCCAATTGTCTTGTTCAGGACAAGGGCCCGCATACTCCGCCGAATTATTCCACCCCGGATTTTACCGTTGCCTGCCTGGAGTTCGACAATGGTCTGGCGGCCCGGCTGACCAACAGCATATTGGCACCGCATGACCACCAGTTCCGCATTTTCTGCGAAGACGGCGTGCTAAGCTTGGCCGAAACATGGGATTTCTCATCTCCTGTCCGCTCATCACCTGTGCCGTCGACCAGATTCCGGCGTGGTGCCAAAAAGCTCCTTGGGCTTGATTTCGGTCGGCGGATCACGCCAGAAAGCACTCGGGAAATACACACTGCCAAGCGGGGTTATCCGATGGATTTCGCGTTGGGGGTTGCGGAAATGGCTCACGCGATACGCAATGGTGCCACGCCGCGCCTGGCCGGTGAATTCTCACTTCACATCACCGAGGTTTCGCTGGCCATTCAGCACCCCGAAATATTTGGTGCCGAGTATTTCCCGACCACCACCCCAAGCCCGGTAAAGCCCATGACCGCGTTTTAGGCTGGTTTGTTGAGCGCGCTTCGCCACAACCCGGAACCGTCACCTCTTGTGAGCCGTGACATCGTGTCGACCGATTGCTATTCAAACGAAGGATTTTGAGAAGGCTATTAGAGCATGCAAGTTGAAGAAACCGCCCTGCCCGGTGTCCTGATCCTGACACCGGCGCGGTTTGGGGATGCGCGGGGGTTCTTCAGCGAAAGCTGGAACCGACGCACGATGGCCGAGGCTGGTATCGACCTTGATTTCGTGCAGGACAATCATTCGTTCTCGGCCACGGCCGGCACCATTCGCGGGCTGCATTACCAGGCCCCGCCACACGCGCAGGACAAGCTGGTGCGATGCGGGCGCGGGGCGTTGTTCGACGTGGTGGTGGACATCCGCAAAGGCTCTTCCACTTATGGGCAATGGATCGGGATCGAGCTTTCCGCCGAAAATGGCCGCCAGATTCTGGTGCCTCAGGGGTTCCTGCATGGCTTCGTCACCCGGGTGCCCGATACCGAGGTTCACTACAAATGCACCGACTACTATGCACCTGAGTGCGAGGGGACCGTACGCTGGGATAGCTGCGGGATCGAGTGGGGCTTCAATGGGAACCCAGTGCTGAGTGACAAAGACACGACCGCTCCGGCCCTGGCTGATTTCGACAGCCCTTTTATCTTGGAGGATAAGGGATGAAGCTGCTGGTCACGGGTGGGGCCGGGTTTATCGGATCAGCCGTGGTGCGGCGGGCGATCCGAGACGGGCATCAGGTGATCAACCTGGACGCGCTGACCTATGCGGCCTGTCTTGAAAACGTGGTCTCGGTTGCCGATTCATTCGATTATACCTTCGTTCAGGCTGATATCCGCGACCGTGCGACACTGGATGCGGTCTTTGACGAGCATATGCCGGACGCCGTGATGCATCTGGCGGCGGAATCTCATGTAGACCGCTCAATCGATGGGCCCGGAACCTTTATCGAGACCAATGTGACGGGTACCTATACCCTGCTTGAGGCCGCGCGTGCCTATTGGCTGGGACAGGAAAAGCCGGGCAGCTTTCGGTTTCATCATATCTCGACTGACGAGGTCTATGGCTCGCTGGGGCAGACCGGGCAATTCACCGAAGATACACCTTATGATCCGCGTTCGCCCTACTCGGCCAGCAAAGCGGCCAGCGATCATCTGGTGCGCGCCTGGCACGAGACCTATGGCCTGCCGGTGGTGTTGAGCAACTGCTCCAACAATTATGGCCCCTATCACTTTCCCGAAAAGCTGATCCCGGTGGTGATCCTGAATGCGCTGGCCGGACAGCCAATCCCGGTTTATGGACGGGGCGAGAATGTACGCGACTGGCTTTATGTCGAAGATCACGCCGAGGCGCTGTTGCAGGTGGTGCAGCAGGGCAAGATTGGCCGGTCCTACAATATCGGCGGCGAGAACGAGGTCCGTAATATCGACCTGGTGCGCATGATCTGCGCGATCCTGGATGCCAAACGCCCCAAAGCCACGCCCTATGCAGACCAGATCACCTTTGTCACCGACCGCCCCGGTCATGATCTGAGATACGCCATCGACCCAGCCCGCATCTGCGAGGAACTGGGCTGGCGGCCCTCGGTCTCGCTGGAGGAAGGGCTGGAAAAAACGGTTCAGTGGTATCTGGATAACGAAGCCTGGTGGCGGGCGCTGCAAAATCGGGATGGCGTGGGGCAAAGGCTGGGGGTGAAAGCATGATCCGGCTGCTTCATCTGGCTGAAAATACCTCCGCCGGAGGCATGAAAGCCCGATTTTCCGAACGGAATGAAAGACCGCGCCCATGACCATCCTGGTGTTTGGGCAGACCGGGCAGGTGGCACGCGAGCTGGCACGGCATCCTCAGGTGCAATGCCTGGACCGGGCGGCTGCGGATCTGAGTAGCCCCGGCGCATGCGCGGCGGCCATCCGCGCGGCACAACCACAGGCGGTTATCAACGCGGCAGCCTATACCGCTGTGGACCGGGCTGAAGAGGAAGAGGAACTGGCCACAGCCATCAATGCCGAAGCACCCGGAGAAATGGCGCAGGCAAGTGCAGCTTTGAGCGTTCCGTTTGTCTCGATCTCAACCGATTACGTGTTTTCCGGCACTGGCCAACACCCATGGAGGCCCGAAGATGCAACCGCTCCGCTTGGCGCATATGGGCGTTCAAAACTGGCTGGGGAACAGGCCATCACCGCTGCGGGAGGCGTGACAGCCATCCTGCGCACGTCATGGGTGGTGTCGGCGCATGGGGCGAATTTCGTAAAAACCATGCTGCGATTGGGCCGCGAGCGGGGCCGCCTGACCATTGTCTCCGATCAGATCGGCGGACCAACACCCGCCCACGATATCGCGACAGCCTGCCTTGATATGGTCGCGCAGCTTGGCGGTGATCCGGGCAAGTCTGGAACCTATCACTATGCAGGCACGCCCGATGTCAGCTGGGCGGGTTTCGCGCGTGAAATCTTCACTCAGGCGGGAATTTCCTACGATGTCGTGGATATTCCCAGCGCCGACTATCCAACGCCGGCACAGCGCCCGCTCAATTCCCGCCTCGATTGCTCCTCACTGGCGGCCACATTCGGCATTAAGCGACCGAACTGGAAAGCAGGTTTAAAAGATATTCTGACAGAATTGGGAGAGATCCGGTGAGCACACGCAAAGGGATCATACTGGCAGGCGGCAGCGGCACACGGCTGTATCCGATCACCATGGCTGTCAGCAAACAGCTTTTGCCGCTCTATGATAAACCGATGATCTATTACCCGATCAGCGTTCTGATGCTGGCGGGTATCCGAGATATCTGCATCATCACCACGCCGCAGGATCAGGATCAATTCAAACGAACCCTGGGTGACGGCAGCCAGTGGGGGATCCGCCTGAGTTATGTGGTGCAGCCCAGCCCCGACGGGTTGGCGCAGGCCTATCTGCTGGCCGAGACGTTTCTGGACGGCGCCCCCAGTGCGCTGGTGCTGGGCGACAATATCTTTTTCGGCCACGGCCTGCCAGAACTGCTGGCCACAGCGGATGCACGAGACGAAGGCGGCACCGTCTTCGGTTATCACGTGGCCGATCCCGAACGTTATGGTGTGGTGGATTTCGACACCGATGGCCGGGCGCGCAAAATCATCGAAAAGCCTGCGCAGCCGCCTTCGAACTATGCGGTGACGGGTTTGTATTTCCTCGACGGCACCGCCCCTGCACGGGCGCGCGGCGTGACACCCTCGGCCCGGGGCGAGCTTGAGATCACTGATCTGCTGCAAACCTATCTGGACGACGGCAATCTTCAGGTCGAAACCATGGGGCGCGGCTATGCCTGGCTGGACACCGGCACCCATGGCAGCCTGCTGGATGCGGGCAATTTCGTGCGCACGCTCGAGGAACGACAGGGCCTGCAGGCTGGCTGCCCCGAAGAAATCGCCTGGCGACAGCGCTGGATCAGCGAACAGGCGCTCCGCAATCGGGCAGAGATGTTTTCCAAAAATACCTATGGCGCCTATCTGGAAGGGCTTTTGAAATGAAGATCCTGTTCGTACATCAGAACATGCCTGGCCAATACCGCGAGTTGATCCAGTGGCTGGCAGCCCAAGGCGGACACGAGCTGGTCTTTCTGACCCAGCGCAACCCTGCGCCACAGATCGCCGGGGTCAAATCCGTTGTCTACAAGCCTCATCACGTGCCAACCAATGATGCTTATGGCCTGTCCAAAGTCTGGGAAGAGGCCACGGGCGCGGGCTTTGGTGCGGCGATGGCGGCGCAACAGCTCGAGCGGCAGGAAGGCTTCAAGCCGGATCTGGTGCTGGGCCATACCGGTTGGGGTGAGCTGCTCTTTTTCAAAGAAATCTGGCCGGATGTGCCAATCCTGGGCTTCTTTGAATATTTCTATATCCGCACCGGGGGAATGGTTGGCTTTGATCCTGAGGAACCGGTTTCTGAACACACACCCTTCCTGCTGCACGCGCGCAACGCGGTGCCTTTTGCCAATATCCAGACGGTCGATCTGGGCCATGTGCCCACCGAGTGGCAAAAGAATACCTTCCCTGACAGTTTCCACGACAAGTTCTATACCTGCCATGACGGTATCCGAACCGATCTGTTGGGACCCGACCCACAGGCCAGCCTGTCACTAGGACGGTTGGGGCGGTCGCTGACGCGCGAAGATGAGGTCTTTACCTACATGGCGCGCAACATGGAGCGCGCCCGTGGGTTCCACATCTTCATGCGGGCGCTGCCGAAAATTCTGGAAGCTCGCCCCAATGCGCGCGTGGTGATCATCGGCGGTGATGAGACGTCTTATGGCCGCAAAAGCGGCCATCCCGGCGGTTTCCGTGGTGAGATGGAGGCTGAGGTCGGCCATCTGCTCGACTGGGACCGGGTGCATTTCGTCGGTAAAGTGCCCTATTCCAACTATTGCCAGATCGTCCAGCTCAGCCGCTGCCACATAGCGCTGACCATGCCCTTCGTAATGTCCTGGTCACTGCTGGAAACGATGGCGATGCAGGCCACGGTGGTATCATCGGATGTGGCCTCGGTCCGTGAGGCAATCACCCACGGCGAGACCGGACTGCTCGTGGATTTCTTCGACCACGGCGCGCTGGCCGATCAGGTGATCGATGTGCTGGCCAACCCCGCAGCCTACGCCCATATCGGCCCCGCAGCGCAGGCACATGTGGTCGAGAAATACGATTTCCTGACCCGCTGCCTGCCGGAGCATATCACCCGTATGAACAACCTCGTGCCACAGGCGGCGCGGATCGAAATGCCGGGTTGAGCCCTTTCATGACGAGCGGCCATCCTCTGTAATCAGGGCGTGGCTAGGCCGATAAATCCCGGGGTCAGTTCCCGATATTGCTGGTCGCGTTGAACACGCCGACGAAGTTACCGATGACGTTAGACACGGTTATCACATCGTTGATTGGCGATTCCGTGGCGATCAGCAGGTCGTCGGGGTTGATTTGGAATTTCCGTGCGGAAAACAGCCCGTCAGCGCTGGTCAGGTCCACCGAAAAGACCACCCGCGATTGTTCGGGGCCGGTCATCCCCGCCTTCTCTGTCGCGCCAGGGTATTCGCGCAGGATCAGCAGGCCCTTGGGATCTGCCTTGTTGTCCTGCAGCCCGCCCATGATCGACACCGCGTCCATTGCCGAGACATGATCTTTTGGGAAGATGTGCAGGGCTTCCTGCCCTGTGGCACCAAATGACAGAAAATAACGCTCATCTTCTTCCACAAACACCCGGTCTCCGCTGCGCAACAGCGTGTCGAGCCGGGGGTTGTTCAGCAGACGTTCGATCGATGTGCCATAGATGGCCCCGCCACGGACCAACCGGATTTGCGGGTTGTTGAGGTTTGGACTGATGCCGCCCCCTGCTGAAATCAACCCCAGCACCGTAAAGTTACGGTCGGGCATCGGGTAAATGCCCGGCTGTGCCACGCCGCTGACCAGATCTACCGAGTTATTGCGCCCCTCGGTCATGTCCAACTGCAGCTGTGCCGAAGGAATGATCGCCTCGAGTGCTGATTGCAGCTCTTCACGGGCCAGGTCCGGGGTCAGGCCAATGACGCTGACATTGCCGACATAGGGCATGAAGATCGTGCCGTTTGAGGCCACGGTGACATCCTGCAGCTGCACCAGCTTTTGTTCGATCGAGGTGAGCAGCGAGTTCTCACTGCTGTCCCATATCCGCAGTGTCAGCATGTCGCCGGACTGAATAATCTGGGTTTTCGCGCCTTGGCTGGCCCCGATCCAGCGAAGGTTTTCCTGTGTGCCGGTAGGCGGCCATTGCGCAGCGGTTGGCAAAAATGCACGGGTGACCGGATAGAGGGCGAATCCGGGATCCTCGGCATCGGCCTGATCCAGAATCTCTTCGCTGACCGGCGCACCACCGGGCAAGCGCCCCCGCGCGCACGAGGATGTCATCAGCGCAAGACTGATCAGCACCATAATATGGATCTTGAAACGCATATTCACTGCCCAATTTGGCGAAACGCCTTGTCATTATTGTTGAGGCTAAGATACTGCCCCCCCAAAACGGGTCAATAAGAACAAAGATTTCTATGCAATTTCCTGAGGTTTTGGTCCTTGGTGCAACAGGTCGGATCGGCGCCATATTGCGGCAATGCTGGTCTGGGAACCGCGCACGTTGGCAATCTCGGAGTACACTGCCGGGGTCAGATTGGCTGCATTTCGACCCACTGAATGACCCCTCAGCGCTGATCAGTGCAGCAACCGGATGTGGTACGATCCTGTGTCTGGCTGGTGTCACCAATGCCCGCGCAGCAGCAGGGTGTGACCTGAATGATAACCTGACGCTGGCCCGCGCGGCGATCCGCGCCGGAGCCGAGGCAGGCGCGCAAGTTCTGCTGACCTCGTCAGCTGCGATATATGGGGCCAGCTCTGGAATTCTGGATGAAGCCTGCCCCCCTGCCCCGTTGTCCGATTACGGGCGCATCAAGGCCGTCATGGAAGCCGAGGGGGCCGAATTGGGAGAACAGTTGGGTGTGGGTGTGACTGCGCTCAGGATTGGCAACATCGCCGGCCTCGACGCCATTCTGGGCGGCTGGCATCCGGGCTTTGCACTGGATCGATTTGCCGATGGCCGAACGCCCCTGCGCAGCTATATCGGACCGGAAGCGCTGGCCCATGTTCTGGCCGATTTGTGCACGATACGGAATCTGCCCGGTACGCTGAATATTGCCGCGCCCACCCCGATTGAAATGGGCGGCCTACTGGATGCCGCCCAGTTGGAATGGACCGCGCGCCCGGCGCGCGAAGGCGCAATCCCGCATGTGCATCTGTCGACAGAGCGTCTGGCACGCCTGCACCCCCCCGTCTCTGCCGATCCTGCGGATATGGTCGCCGAATGGCGCCGCCTAAGACCACAGCAGAGCCAGCACGCATGACCTGGTACAAACGCATATTCGATCTGTTCTTTGCCTGTCTTCTGATCATGATCCTCAGCCCGGTCCTGCTGCTGCTGATGCTATGGGTGCTGCTACGCGAGGGAACGCCGGTTTTTCATGTGGCCGAGCGGATGAAAGGGGTGGATAAGCCGTTCTACCTCTGGAAGCTGCGCACTATGACGGTAGCGGCCTCCGATGCCGGCGTGTCAGGCGGCGATAAAGCCGCACGGATCACACCGACCGGCGCCTGGTTGCGGGCAAAACGCCTGGATGAGCTACCGCAATTGTGGAACATCCTTAAGGGTGATCTGAGTTTTGTCGGCCCACGGCCACCGCTGCGAGAATATGTTGATCGCTACCCCGAACTTTATGCACAGGTGCTGAAATCACGCCCCGGAGTGACCGGTCTGGCCACGATCGTCTATCACAAACACGAAGAGCTGTTGCTGGCCCGCTGCAGCACGCCCGAGGAAACCGACGTGGTCTATAGCCGTAGTTGCGTTCCAACCAAAGCGCGGCTCGACCTGATCTACCAGCGGCATCAAAACATATGCTACGATTTTGCGCTGGTATTCATAACCATCGGCAATCTGTTTCGCAGATGAGACGGGCTGAGTTTTGCGGCAATGCGGTCGGCACCTGGAAAGAGCCACTCTCTCGCAGCTCTTGATCGAACAGTTTGTAACACAACCACCTTATCCTGTCATACTCACCATGAAGACAGCCAAGGTGATTTGAGAAATCCGCTATTCCTCAAATTGCTTGCGGAGCAGATCTGCTCTCAGAAACATGGCCCAAGAAAGAAAAGATGCCTGCATTTCACGCGTCGCCGATGCGATCTGATGTCAAAACCGCACATAAATACATTAATCTTTCATTAATAATCACGGTCCAGCCCTAGATGGCGTTGATCATTAACCAAGCCTTTACCAAAATGAACGCACAAGTCGTGAAACAGCGATCAAGGTCATTTTGGGGATGAGAATGGAACTGGAAATGACCATTTCGATTTCTTTGATCACAAACTTTAGAAGCATCCGTTTTCGGGAGACGCAATGAGCAAGATCGTGCATCTTCTGCCTTCGGGCAACGATGGCAATTTCTGCGGATTGCAACAATCCGCCACAACCCTGCTAATCGTCAAGCGATTAACCGCCCGCTTGGTTTCATTGAAGAAATTCCTTTGGGAGATACCCAACCTTGCGCTAGGCTCCCCTGACGGGTGCCTCGCGGAGCGATTTGAAAACAGACATCGGCGGGGGCGTCTCATAGTCATGTTGCACAGACAAGCAGCGACTATGAGATATCCTTTGGGGGATGTGATAAATGTTGAATTTGGTTAATTCTTTAAGCCGAAAACAGAAGGCTTGGATTTTTTTATTCATCGATTTGGGGCTTATACTGACTGCAATGCTGGCGACCTATGCCTTGCAGCCAATGCCCATATTTACGGATATCACACTGGATCAGATCATTGCGGTTCTGCCTTACCTGATATTCGCCTCGGCGGTTTTATCTTTGTTGCTGGGGCTACCCCATATCAAGCTCAAATCCTATGAAAGAAATGCTGTCGGCCTGACCGCAATATACGCTGCAGCGGTGGCCGGACTATCCTTAGTCGTAACCCGGATCGCCGGGCTGAGCCTGCCCTTGGGCACGTATATCGTTTTCGGAATTCTCTACTTCCTGATGATCGCGGCAACTCGCGCCGCACTGTTTCATATCGTCAGCGCCATCTACCGAAGCGGGCAGCCAAGCTGCCGGGTACTGATCTATGGCGCGGGCCCAACCGGCATGCAATTGGTTCAGGCCCTGCGCGCCCATGACAGCATTACCCCGGTTGCCTTCGTGGATGACAAAGCCTCGTTGCAGGGGGTGTTGCTGGCGGGTCTGCCCGTGCTATCGCCAAACAAAATTGCCGAGCTTGTGGAACAGCGCAACATTCACCGAGTGCTGCTGGCGATGCCATCACTGAGCCAGCCCAAACAGGCACAGATTGCCCGTCGATTGCAGAAGATGGGGCTTGAGGTACAGGCGCTTCCCTCTTTCGCCCAACTGATCGGAAAAGAAGCGCTGGTCGACAAACTGACCCCAATCGCGCCAAAGGCCTTTCTGGGCCGTGCCGCCCGCGATCTGGAGATGGCCGAGGCTTGTGGCAGCTATGCAGGACGCTCGATCCTGGTTTCGGGTGCCGGAGGATCGATCGGAGCGGAACTTTGCCGCCAACTCTTGGCCTGCCGTCCCACGCGGCTGGTGTTGTACGAACTGAACGAGTTGGCGCTCTATTCTATCCATCAGGAACTGACCCAGCTGAACGAGGGGTTGGATATCGAAATCGTCCCGATACTTGGGTCGGTCACCAATCCGCAACAGGTTGGCCGAACACTGGCCAAGTACGAGGTGCAGGTCGTTTTGCACGCCGCAGCTTACAAACATGTGCCTCTGGTCGAACTGAATCCTCTGCCCGGTTTGGCCAACAATGTTCTGGGAACCCAGACGCTGGCGCATGAGGCCGCCCGAGCCAAGGTTGAACGGTTCATTCTGATTTCGTCAGACAAGGCGGTGCGCCCCGCCAATGTGATGGGAGCTTCGAAACGGCTGGCCGAACTGGTGGTGCAGGATCTGGCCACCCGCTATACCGAAACTGTTTTCACAATGGTCCGGTTTGGCAATGTACTGGGCTCCAGCGGTTCGGTCATTCCCCTGTTTCAGGAACAAGTCAGCCGGGGTGGACCCGTCACCGTCACCGACCGAAATGTGAAACGCTATTTCATGACCATCCAGGAAGCCACGCAACTGGTGCTGCAGGCCGGAGCCAAGGCCTGCGGCGGTGAGATGTTTGTCCTCGATATGGGTGAGCCGGTGCCGATCATGCAGCTGGCCCGGCAGGTGATCGAAAGCGCAGGGTACACCGTGCGCGATGCCGAAACACCTGACGGCGATATAGAGATCGAGGTGATCGGTCTTCGCCCCGGCGAGAAGATCAAAGAGGAGCTGACTCTGTCGGACGGTCTGATCAGCACACGCCATCCCAAAATCTTCTGCGCCCACGAGGAGTTTCTGTCAGAAATCGAGATCGCCAGCGTTCTGAAAGGTCTGCGCGAAACCGTATCCAGCGGTGACGAGATCGGCAGCCGCGCCCTGATCCGGCGCTGGGTGGAAGGCTATCAGGAGGTCGAGCCAGAGCTGAAAACCTCCTGACCCAGAACAGGCAGCGCTATATAGCGACAATGAAGAATTTGCGGCAAAATTGCCCCCATATTGGAAACAATTGATTTTCACACGAAATCTGGCGGCCAATCCAAATGGGTTGGTTACGCCATATAAGGTAGACTGCCGCAGTCTGCCCTCTACATACGGGGAAAACGACCTCTATCGCCCATACCCGCGTAATCTGATGGTGACGACGGATGCATCGGCGGCTACGCTTCTGGAACGATTCACAAATTTATTTGCCTTCATTAAGATATTTGACGGGGTGGTTCTTGCTCCGATGGCGCAGGGAAATGGAGAAAACGGATGCGGAATTCTGAGCGTGCTGTAGGGCAGGCCGAACTGCGTGACGTGCGCCGCGAAAATCGCGGATTACTTTGGAGCGCAGGCATTTTCAGTATCTTCGTAAACCTGCTGATGCTGACCGGTCCGCTTTTCATGCTGCAGATTTATGACCGGGTTCTGGGAAGCCGCTCTGAAGAAACGCTGGTCGCGCTGTTTGCATTGATGGCCTTCCTGTTTCTGGCAATGGGAATACTGGACTGGGCCCGTGGGCGGTTACTGGCGCGTATGGGCGCGCGGTTTCAAGCCAGCCTCGACCGGCGCGTGTTCAGTGCGATGCTGATGAAAGCCTCACTGAACCGAGACACCAAGCAATCCGACAACCAGCTCAAAGATCTGGAAGCGGTTCAGCGGTTCTATTCCTCACCGACCTTCGCCGCACTCTTCGATATTCCGTGGACACCGGTCTTCCTGCTGGGGATCACACTGTTTCACCCGCTGCTCGGCGCCCTTGCAGTCGGCGGTGGTACGTTGCTGATCCTGATCACGGTTCTGAATCAGGTCACCACCAAGGGGGCGGTGATGCAGTCAACGGCTGCAAGCTACACCTCGGACAGCATGGCGGAACATCTGCATGGCGAAGCGGAACATATCCGCAGCCTCGGCATGCAGCGCAGCTCGTTCGAGCGCTGGTACAAGGCCCGCGGCAAGGCACTGGACCAAAGCCTGCGCGCCAGCGATCTTGGCGGAACTTTCTCGGTCACGACCAAGACCTTCCGGCTGTTCCTGCAATCGGCGATGCTGGCGCTTGGCGCCTATCTGGTGCTGCAGGGTCAGATGACCCCCGGCGCGATGATTGCCGGCTCTATTCTGCTGGGTCGCGCTCTGGCCCCGGTCGATCTGGTCGTGGGCCAATGGACCATGGTGCAGCGCGCCAAACGTGGCTGGGACAATCTGGTCGAGCTGCTGGCAGAAGTGCCGCCCGAGGTCACCCGCGTCGAACTGCCCAAGCCCAAGGCACGGCTGACGGTGAACCAATTGACCATCGTACCACCCAATGCCCGTCAAGCCTCGCTACGGTTGGTGAGCTTCGATGTGCAGCCTGGCCAGGCAGTCGGCGTGATCGGCCCCAGCGGATCAGGCAAATCCAGCCTTGCGCGGGCGCTGACCGGGGTCTGGGCGCCGGCCGGTGGCAAAATTCGCCTGGATGGGGCATCGCTGGAACAATACGATCCCGAAAAACTGGCTCAATATGTCGGCTACCTGCCCCAGCGCGTGCAGCTGTTCGACGGCACAATTGCCGAGAACATCGCTCGCCTGAGCACCAAGCCGGACGATGCCAAAGTCGTCGAGGCGGCCAAGAAAGCTGCGGCGCACGAAATGATCCTGAAACTGCCTGATGGCTATGACACGCAGGTCAGTTCAACCGGCAGTCAACTCAGCGGTGGTCAGATACAGCGCATCGGTCTTGCCCGCGCCATGTATGGTGGTCCGGTGATCCTCGTGCTGGATGAGCCGAATTCCAATCTCGACAACGAAGGCTCCGAGGCGCTCAATGCCGCAATCCGGCAGATGAAAGCCGATGGCCATGCGGTGTTGATCATGGCACACCGCCCTGCTGCCATTCAGGAATGTGACATGCTGCTGATGCTGGAAGATGGCGCACGCCGGGCCTGGGGCACGCGCGAAGGCGTTCTGGCCGAAGTGGTCAAGAACCACGCCCAACTTCAGCAAGCCGCCAATAAGCCAACCGGTGTGACATGAGTAAAAAGAACAAGAAGCGTTTCTCTGCAACCTTCCCCATGATGGTGGGGGTTGGCATGATGGCCATTCTGATCGGCGGCTTCGGTGCCTGGAGTGTCATGGCCAGCATCTCGGGTGCGGTTGTGGCCTCGGGCCGGGTTGTCGTGGACAAGAACCGACAGGTCATTCAGCACCCCGACGGCGGTGTGGTCGAAGAGGTGCTGGTCGAAGAAGGTGACTTGGTAGCCGAAGATGACATTCTCATCCGGCTTGATCCGACATTGCTGCAATCGGAGCTGACAATTGTCGAAGGGCAGTTGTTCGAACTGATGGCCCGGCGCGGACGGCTAGAGGCAGAACGCGATGACGCTGATGAGGTCCGGTTTGACCGGATGCTGCTGGATCACGTCAAGCAACGCCCCGAGATTGCGGCGGTGGCCGCAGGACAGGTCCGCCTGTTCAACGCCCGTCGGGAAGCACAGGCCAAGGAGATCGAACAGCTGCGCGCCCAGCGGACGCAGCTGAACAACCAGATTGAAGGCCTTGATGCGCAGATGGATGCACTTAGCCGTCAACAGAGCCTGATCTCGGATGAACTGACCGGTCAGCAGTCGCTGCTCGATAAGGGGTTGGCGCAGGCGTCGCGGGTTCTGAGCTTGCAACGCGAAGAGGCGCAGCTCGCCGGAACGGTCGGGAACCTCGTGGCACAACGGGCCCAGACACTTGAACGGATTGCCGAGCTCGAGATCGAAGAGCTGCAAATCTATACCGCCCGACGCGAAAGCGCCATCACCCGCCTGCGCGACCTGCAATTTAACGAGTTGGAACTGGCCGAACAGCGCCGGTCGCTAACCGAACGCCTGAACCGTCTTGATATCAGAGCACCCATTTCTGGCGTGGTCTACGACCTGCAGGTATTCGGTCGCAAATCCGTCATCCGCCCTGCTGACCCGACCCTGTTTCTGGTGTCGCAGGACCGGCCTCTGATCATCGAGGCGCGGATCGATCCGATCCACGTGGATCAGGTCTATCGCGGGCAGGAAGTGGTGATGCGCGTTGCTGCGTTCGATCTGCGCGACTCGCCTGATCTTTTCGGATCGGTCACACAGGTCTCACCCGACTCGTTCGTCGACGAACAGACGGGCGCTTCGTGGTATCGTGTCGAATTGGAACTGCCGGAAGAGGAGCTGAGCAAGCTGGAGGAAGGCCAGACCCTGATCCCCGGCATGCCGGTCGATGCCTTCATCCGCACCCAGGACCGGTCACCGCTGGACTATCTCTCGGCGCCATTGACCGACTATTTCAGCAAAGCCTTCCGCGATGGATGAGGTCATACCGCCGCCTAAACTTGTAAACCGGGCTGTGCTGACGGCATGTTACATGTAGCTGTTTGTTCAATCAGCACCAGGAGGAGCCGAAGAGCTGCACTTTACTACGTTAACCATCAAACAAAGACGCGTAGCGCGTACCAGAAAACGCCTCTTTCAACTCAGCATAATTCTCGATCACTTCCGACTTGAGGCGCTTGTTCTGCCGAGACATCGTTGAGTGAACCGGAGAGGCTGGAAGCTCGAGAAACCGGAAAACGCGTCCCATCTCTTCTTCCGTGCCTGAAACGAGCTCTTCATAAGTCATCTGCAAAACCCGTTGCCTTGGGAAAACCTCAGCAATTCTGTTCTCCCAGCCCTCCAGCCAGGTGAAATTCTCTTGGACCCAATCAACAGGCAGGACGACGGTTTTACCTCCGTAAGCGCCTCCGACCCACTCCCCTGTCTCGTACGCCAGCCGGTTGGAGACCAAAACAGCAAGCCTGTCCTTGCGGCACAGGTGAATAACCCGGATATCTTCACTTGCAAGCAGGTGGTCGATTAATGCGCCCGTGCCCGGGATACCGTACTTCTCACCATAGTCGTCCTCTAAGTGTCGGTAGAGTAGTTTGACGCCCGTCAGCTTCTCAGTTGCCATGCGACTTAACCGACGGTCGAGATATGCTGTTGGGCCTACTTTGTTAATGCGGCGGCGCACAGTCGCACTTTGCAACTGGTATTCACCGACAATTTCGCCGTGTTGGATATTTTTAGGGGTACTTTTCAGAAGCGAAACAAGAAGGTTTGATCCTGACCTGCCTGCCGAAATAATGGCGTATTTCTTAAGCTCCGGCAGAAAAATATCTGATACTCGCCCTGCGGCAACGTGCAGAAAATCTTTTATCAATACAGAATGTGCTGGGTTCATAGTATCAACTTAATACATGCGGTCTCGGCGTAGGGTATTTGATCGCTTGGAGCGAAACCACAGATAAATAAGCCTCATATCTCAATTCGTTATATTGCCTCTTAGCCACCCCATAAAAGCGAGAGCACACTCCATTTCATTGACGAAATATCCGGACGGCAAATCCGCCGAGCCTCCAGGGTTTCGGCGCAGCGTTTGCCGCGCCTGAATTTTGCCTCATTTACCCGTTAAATTTGGCTTGATTAGCCTTGGACTCAACCTATCCGGGGAATCGGTCTTAAGCTGTGTTGCTACACGTGCGCAGGGTATTTACTGGCGCCTTAAAGACAATCCGATCGTTTTGTTTCCAAATTGAGACCCATGATTGCCCCCAAATGGGGGTAGCGGCAATTCCTTCAACAATGGCTCAGTGAACATGTGCTCGGCGAATTTATGCCGACGTACTGTTTTGCATTAGGGCCGACAAGCCCGGCCCATTGATTGCAGTAATTGTTCATTTTTACCGGGGGTAAAACATGTCTGAGAA
This sequence comes from Ruegeria sp. BA2, assembly GCF_056539605.1. Taxonomy (NCBI): domain Bacteria; kingdom Pseudomonadati; phylum Pseudomonadota; class Alphaproteobacteria; order Rhodobacterales; family Roseobacteraceae; genus Ruegeria; species Ruegeria sp. BA2. The sequence continues at coordinate 40,323 of NZ_JBQFVE010000012.1, forward strand.
ACTAACAAAGGCCTGGAACTCTGTTCCTGGCGCCGTTCTTATCGGCACACCTCAATCTGATAATCTTAATCTGAAACACCCTGACAACAACGGAATCGACAAGGCCAAAGGTCTTGGCGATAACGACTATATTCTGGGTAACAGCAACGACAACGTTCTGCTTGGCAACTACGGCGACGACTATGTGCGCGGTGAGCTTGGCGATGACACCATCGGCGGTGGCAACGGCAACGACGTGATGCTGGGTGATGGCGCGGTGCCAGATATTTTTGCCGGCGACGATTGTCTGATCGGTGAAGACGGCAACGATGTTGGCGCCGGTAACGGCGGTAACGACGTCCTGAACGGTGGCGCGGGCGAAGACCTGCTTATGGGCAACTCCGGTGACGACCGTATCTGGGGTGGTGCCGATGATGACTGCCTGATCGGCGGTGCTGACAACGACACTATCAGCGGTGCAATCGGCAACGACCTGATGTTCGGTCAGAGCGGCCGTGACACCATGTATGGCGGCGAAGGCGATGACTCCATGTCCGGTGGCGAAGGCGACGACGCCATGTATGGCGAAGACGGCAATGACGTCATGGCCGGCAACGCAGGCATGGATGCGCTGAACGGTGGTGACGGTGAAGACACAATGTGGGGTGGATCCGGCAAGGACGCTCTGCGCGGTGGCAATGACGATGACTGGATGTCGGGTGGCGAAGACGATGACTTCGTAGCCGGTCAGCGCGGTCACGACGAAATCTACGGTGATGGCGGCAACGACGCCCTTCGCGGCAACAGCGGCGACGACTCGATTTCGGGTGGCGACGGTGACGACAACATCCAGGGTAACGACAACGAAGACTGCATCGATGGCGGCGACGGCAACGACCTGATCTGGGGCGACAATGCCAGCGGCAAAGCCTCGACAGAGCTTGCTTCCGACCGGATCGACGGCGGCACCGGCAACGACACCATCTATGGTGGCGATGACGGCGACCACGTCAACGGCGGCGCAGATGACGACGACATCAGTGGTCAGAGCGGCGACGACACGCTTGACGGCAACGACGGCGATGACCGTATCTGGGGTGGTTCCGGTGAGGATCACATTCACGGCAGTGAAGGTGAAGACAACATCATCGGTGGCTCTGGGAATGATCTGGCCGACGGTGGCTCGGGTGATGACCGTGTTCGCGGTGGATCTGGTGAAGATACGCTGTGCGGTGGCGAAGACGAAGACTATGTTGGCGGCGACGGCGGAGATGACGTGCTGTTCGGCGATAGCGACGACGTCTTCTTCTCGGTTGGTCAGCAGATCGGCTGGACCGACGAGATCAAAGGCGGATCGGGTAATGACATCCTGTTCGGCGGCGGCGGCGACGACCGCGTCATGACCGCAGGTGAAGCTGGATACCGTCAGGACGGCAACGACTATCGTGGTGACACGGTGGATCCGGATGCCGCGTTCGGTGGTCTGTACGGTGGTCTGGGCAACGACACCCTGCTGGGTGGCGATGGCGACGACGCGCTGTTTGGCAACAAGAACGAAGACTGCCTGATCGCTGACCAGGGTGCTGACACTCTGACCGGTGGTGCAGATGGCGACGACTTTGTCTTCGGTTACCAGATCTGCGAGGGTCCTGAGGTTCTTGAAGCTTATGCAAGCTTCGGTCAGGGCAACGTCGTGACGGACTTCAGCTACATCAACAATGACCGTCTGGTGTTCCATGAAGCGCATGAAGGTCAGCTGGAAGCCCGTGTGGTCAACGGTGATGACATCGAAATCATGTCGAACCTGACCGGCGACACCGTTGTGGTCGACGATCTGTTCTCGGAACTGGGTCTGGACCTTCTGCCAGCAGAAGATGTTCCTGGCAACGAAGCCGAATTCAACGCTGCTCTGCTTGAGTATCTTGAGAAGACGGACTTCGGTGAAGGTAAAGGCGTCATCTACTTTGAAAACAAGTGCATTGGCGTCGAAACCTGCGATCCGGATCGCCCGGACACCGGTTGGGAAGGCACGCGTCCGGAATATCCGGCAGGCTTCAAGCCGCTTGACGGTTTCGCGGGCGACACCCTGCCGAACACAACCGTTCCGGACTTTGTCGACCGTTACCTCGACGACGATCAGAACGTTCAGTACGCCGGTGGCGGCCTGAGCTGGGATCTGCTGGCCGAATAATACGACCGGCATACGAGAAAGGACCGAGTACCCGGTTGTGGTTTGAAGACTGACCTGGAACTCGTCCCCCGGGCACCGCCCCTGATTTCTTCAGGGGCGGTGTTCTGATTTTGTAATCCTCTGAAAAACTGTCCGACATCGTTGCACATCTGGTTCTCGACACCCGAGGCGCCATAGGTTTGAGCAAGGCTCCATACCCTCCATACCCCACGCATATGCGCAATCTCTCCCGGGTCGGTCAGAGGCACCTTCATAGACCACCACATGACTGAGAACCTGCGCACGGCAAGATGGTGCTTCCGCAATCACCCATCCGGAAAAGGCTCTCAGCCTCGCAATTCTCACACTGCGCGTTCCTCCGCCTTAGAATAGACCCCACTCGCTTCGAGGGGGACCGACTGTGCTAGCTTCAAGAGTGTGGTGAAACACAAAAAATCCGGGCCTGAAGAAACAGGCCCGGATCTTAGAATGGAATGGTTCGCTGTGAATACAGGAACCTTCGAGGCAAATCAGAGAAGCTGAATGTCCTCGATATTGCGGATATCCAGATCAATGGTCGTGAAGCTGAACGTATCCGTCAGCACACTGCCGTCATTGATGCTGCCCGGCGCAGGTGCATTGGCATCGACGATTGCCAAGTAGGCATCGATTTCGGCCTGAACTGCGGCTGCATTGGCGCCGTTCAGCGTAATCTCGAGCGTGTCGACACCGCTTTCCCCATCAATAAAATCGCGTTCGCCAGCATCATCAGCTTCGGACCAGACAAACTCATCCGATCCCGCACCGCCGAGCATTGTATCGGCGCCGCCGCCAGTCGGACTGATGAATCGGTCATCACCCGCACCACCAGAGGCATAATCCGACCCTTGCATACCGCGAACAACGTCATCTCCTAAGCCACCAAACAAAATATCATCGCCGCCCTGGCCATTTAACACGTCGGAGCCAACACCGCCTAAACCGACATCCCCTTGTCCATCCGCATTGATGGTGTCATCTCCTTCACCGCCAATCAGGTAATCCTCACCAGACGCTCCACGTAACTTGTCGTCACCGCGGCCACCTTCAATGAAATCATCACCATTCCGACCTTCGATTTCATCATCGCCTCGCGTACCAAGGATGCTGTCATCGTCCCCGGTACCTTGATAGAAGACGCCATTTTCACCCGGTGCCTCAAACAGAACGGTCACACTAGGATCGGCCGGATCAAGTGTCGGCACTTCACCAACCTGAACCTCGACTGTTCTGACAAACCCAACGCCATTGGTCACGGTGTAGGTGAAGAAATCAAACCCATTGAAATCCGCATCTGCTGTATAGGTCACTGTGCCATCAGCCTCAATCGCGACAGAACCAAAACCGCCATCATTGACCTGTACCACTGACAAAGTGCCTTCGGACAATTCAACGTCGTTGGCCAAAACGTCGATATTGACAGAACCTCCGGGCAGCGGCGCTGCAACCGCATCGCTGGTACCGCCGGGCACGATTGCATCAACCGCTACAGTCATATCATCGAACTGCAGGAATTCAACATCGCGGATACGGTCTAGCCCGTCGACAGAATTGATCATCAATTCTCTGGTGAATAGGTTCGCGATCTCGATCGTCGCATCAGCGTAGTTTCCACCGAAGACAGCGGTGTCGGTCCCATCATCTCCGTTGATGTCGTCATTCCCTGTGCCACCGATGAGGGTGTCATTATCCGAACCGCCATTCAGGTCGTCCGCACCTTCACCACCTTCCAGAAGATCATCATAGCTGTCACCATTCAGGATGTCGTCGCCGCCATTGCCAATCAGCGTATCCTCGCCTGAGAAACCAATAATCGTGTCGTTTCCTTCGCATCCCACCAGCAAATCGAAACCGCCAACGGGCGAGTTTTCGTCAGATTGGCTGGTGCCTTCGATCAACCCGCAGCGCAGCAAGCCGGCATCCAGCGTCAGGTTAGATTCCCCCTCAGCCAGCGTAACCACTTGCGTCATTGCATAGTCCGGGTCACCAGCCATGGTTACGGCATCGGAATCCCGCGCATCGTCGCCACCTTGATTAGCCGCGGTAAAGGCAAAGCCTGCCGGCAGAACAAATCCAACCTTGTAGTCACCAGCCGCAAGGCCGGTAAACAGGTATTTACCGTCCGCATCAGTGACCTGCTGGTCCAGTACGGCACCATCCGATGCAAGCAGATGTACGGTCACGCCCTCCACGCCCTGCTCGGCACCCGAGAAGAACGGATCAAGGGCTTCGTCGTTGAGGATGCCGTCACCAAACGTGTCCAGCCAAACGGTGTCGCCCAGTTCGGCCGTCATCGGGTCGGAGTTGCGAACGCCAGCGTCATTATCACCGGTGTCGGCATTGGAGACGACCTCGATACCTTCAATGACCGACGACGTGGAATCGCCAATCGCATCGCTGTCAGATGTATCGTCACCGCCGACATTGGCATCCACCAACTCTTTACCAACCAGAACACCGTCAGGATCGGTGAACCTGACCCCATAGGTGCCCGGCTCAAGTCCGGTGAACGCGTAGTCCCCGTTTGCATCCGTCACGGTGGTCGCACCGGTCGGGTTGCCAGCCGCATCCAGCAAGGTGACCAGAACCCCGGCAATGCCTGGTTCGTCCCCGTTGTTGTTATCGATGCTGTCCCCATCCGTGTCACAGAAATAGCGCCCCGACAGCGACCCGGGCTCGGGCTTTTCGCAGATACCCAGATCGATATCAGTTTCGCTGTCGCCAGTTACAGTAACAACGCCGGACATACCGTTTGCATCGACATCCGAGTCGATGTTGTCGTCGCTGCCTGCGTCCTGAATGGTGAATTCAGTGCCATCAGGAGCGACACCCATGATCTTGTAATCACCCACCGGCACATCATCGAAACGATAATTGCCATCCGCATCAGTCTGGGTTGTCGCGATGACATTTCCATCCAGATCCAGCAGTTTGATCGTGACGCCTTCTTTCGTCGGCTCCGAGACAACTTCGGTCTGATCCTGACCTTCAAGGACGATATTGTCGATGCGGACGAACTCTTTGCCATCACCCCAGGCTTTGATCGCCACGTCTTCGCCATTCTGGATTGCGACATCCTTGATGACGTAAGTCGAGAAACCACCGTTATTCGACCCGCCGCCATCGGTATCGGCATCAAGACGGATCGCCTCGACGAACTCTCCACCCACTTTCAACTTGATGACGCTTTGTCCGTCATCCTCGTCCTGCACCCGGATCTTCACGTCATAGACGCCGGACTTCCCGTCAAATGTGGTGCTAAGCGAACCGAAACCACCAGCACAGTACAGCTTTGCCAGTTCTCCGCCCGAGGCCTGAGCCCCCTCGACCACCTTGAACCACTTGCTGTCCATGTGCTCAGCTTCGAACGTGTAGTCGCAGCCGGGAACAATCTGGACCTCGCCGTTGATCCCGTCGCAATCAACGTCGCAGAAAACAGTTCCCGAAATCGACCCTGTTTCGACTTTGTCGCCAGCCCCCAGGCACTTGTAATCAACCCAGTTGCCTTTGACGTTGCAGGTTTGGACGACGGTCAGTTCCGTGCCTGCCGGGGGCACGTCACCATAGAATGTAAAATAATCCTCGCCCGCACCGGGCGCATCGTGACCTTCGATCTCAATCTCGATCATGTAATAGGTCTGACCATCCGACCCTTTCAGGACATGGTAGCTTTCAGCGTACATCTGGCCGCCAACTGCTTCGCCATCGATAAACGCCTTCTGACCGCTCCCGTCATTGGCGTTTTCGTTCTGGTAGGTATCTCCGGACAGAAAATAGTCGTTGTCCTTGGTGGACATGCAAACCGTTGCGCTTCCGGGCATCGTGAAAGTGTCGCCGCACCCGATGGTCGTACCGTTGCCGCCCTGATCGAGAAAATCCGCCTCTGTGAAAGCGGTCCACTCATATTCCTGATAGCTGTAGGTCACAGTTGTTTCCTCTTACCTATATACTCGTACTCACAAAACCTAACCCGCGGTAAGCAGGGTGCAGAACTCAGGGAACTTTCAGAAAGCTGGATCTCCGAAGAGAGGCAATGTTGGAATGAATTTCAGCAGCCCAAGACGGCCAAGCTTTTTAATCTGTTTAATTTTGTATTTCCGGCAGGTGAATTCTGCAGCTCGCCTGCCGGAAATAGTGTCGTCCCCCGGGTATTCTATCTTCGTAAACGCTCGTGGTTCTGAGCGTCCTGAAGATTAGAAACAAGGCTGCGCCGATCGTCAATATTCCCGCCCAAATTTTGACAAAATTTAACTCACTGGGGCCGAAGGGTTACATAAATTCCTGATCCCAGGAAACAATTCCAGAGGATACCATGTTTCGTTTCCGGAAAATCCGGCCAATTGTGGCACAAATCCATCAATAAAGCTCACGTCAGCGGCCCTTCAGGCGGTTCGACCCCGGCCACCAGCAAAAATTGGTAAAGCTTGAAACACAGGTAGCGGAGTGCACACATATGCAGCCATGTTTTCAGATCCGGTCGCTGAGTTTCTTTCACGGCTGTAAACATGACATCGCGGGCAAAACAGCCCTGCTTGATCTGGATATCGTCACTCCGGTTCCCGATGGGGTGCTGGCACGTCTTGGGCAGACAAGCGGGCTGGCCCAACTCTCCGTGACCGGTGCAATACCTGACATCGAAGGGCCGGATTGGGTGGCATCACTGCTGGTCGGCGGCCGCAGCACATCGGCTCTTGCGGATCTGTCAGCGGCGCTGATCGTGGCGTTACAGCTTTGGGCACGGTCCCCTGTGGGCCGGGCGCAGGTCCTGAATCAAACCTCGGATCACATCCGGTTGGCCCTGCCTTGGCAGCGCCAGCAACTTTTGCGCGGTGCAACCGAAAGGATGATCGAGTCGCTGTCGGCGCTAGCCTCGGGGTCGCAAGACGATCTGGCTCGGGCACAACAGCGCCTGTCCGAATTCCTTGAACGGGAACAACCCGGCGGCATGTCCCCTAATTCGATGCGCTTTGCCCGCGCGGCGATGGCACGGGATATGCCAGTGATGGTTTTAAACCAGCAGACACTGCAGATTGGTTGGGGTGCCCATGCTCGACGGTTTCGCGGCAGCTTTACAGATCACACCGGGTCGCTGGCCGAAAAGCTGTCACGCGACAAGTATTTCTGTATCCAACGCCTCGCCCGCGCGGCGCTGCCCGTAACCCAGCAGCGCTATGTCCGCACGCTGGATCAGGCCCGCGCCGCCGCAGCTGATCTGGGCTGGCCCGTGGTGCTGAAGCCCGTGGCACTGGATCAGGGGCGCGGAGTACATGTCGGGATCACCTCAGAGGCAGAGCTGGACAAAGCCTTTGCCGCCGCGACCGAATTGCAGGATCAGGGTGTCGTAATCGAGGCCCTCATCGCCGGCGACGATCACCGCCTGTTGGTGGTGAACGGAAAGATGATGATGGCCGCACGGCGCATCCCCGGTGGTGTCACAGGGGACGGGCAGCACTCTGTGAATGCGCTGCTGGATCAGCTCAATGCAGATCCGCGGCGCGGCAGTGACATACGCAGCTCGCTGATCGAAATTTCCCGCGACGATGAAGCGCTGGCCTGCCTGACTGACGTAGGCCTGACACCCGACAGCATCCCGAAGGCCGGCCAATTCGTGCCTCTGCGCCGGACAGCGAATATCAGCACCGGCGGCACTGCCGTTGAAGTGACCGACAAGGTACACCCTGACAACCGGAATGCTGCGCTGCGCGCCGCGCGGCTGGTCGGTCTGGACATCGCGGGGGTTGATTTCATCTGCCCCGATATCTCGGTCAGCTACCATGAGGGTGGCGGCGCGATCTGCGAGGTCAACGCCCAGCCGGGCTTTCGACCCCATTGGCTGAGCACGCCCGACCGAGACATCAACGGCGAGATTTTGGAAACGCTTTTCAGCGACCGCCCTGCCCGAATTCCAACCGCTGCGATCACCGGCACCAATGGCAAAAGCACCACCGCGATGATGCTGCACCATATCTGGCAGAGCGCCGGGAAAATCGCCGGTGTCTGCACCACCGCCGGAACGTGGATCGGATCGGATAAGATCGACACACAGAACCTCAGCGGTTTACCCGGAGCTGAGGTGCTGTTCGGAGATTCCGCAGTTGAAGCCGCCGTTCTCGAAATGCCGCGCCTTGGGCTGATCCGCTTTGGTCAGGCCTGCGATCGCTATGATGTGGCGGCGTTGCTGAATGTACAGAAGGATCATCTGGGGCAGAACGGGGTCGAGACGCTTGAAGATATGGCGCGGCTCAAAGCCAGCGTGATCGCACGGGCGCATCATGCAGTGGTGATCAATGCCGAAGACCCGCTGTGCCTGTTGGCGCTCGAGATTGTCAAAGCGCCTCGCCGCATACTGGTGGCCCAGTCACCCGAGGCTCCGGCGCTGGCCGCGCATTTGGATCAGGGTGGCGACGGTATCTTTGTCGCCCCGCAGGACGGTGCCGACTGGATCATCATGGCCCGTGGGTCACAGCGTATCCCGGTCATGCCTGTTGCGGACATACCCGCCACGCTGAACGGGCTGCTGCGCTTCAACACACTGAATGCAATGTTTGCCATTGCTCTGGCGGATGCGCAAAACCTGCCCGGTGATGTGATCCGCCGCGCGCTTTCCAGCTTTGAGAATAGTCGCGAGATGAGCCCGGGCCGCTACAACATGATCGAGGGCCTGCCGTTTTCGATGCTGGTCGACTATGCCCATAACGACACCGGCGTGGCCGAGCTCTGCCGGATCGTACAAGCCCTGCCGGTAACCGGCCGCCGCCTACTGGCGGTGCAGGTTCTGGGCAATGCCGGCCCTTTCAAACTGGAAAGCTGCGGCCCGCATCTGCTGCCGATCTTTGATCGGATCGCAGTGCTGCCCAATCCCGGAAGCCTCCGCAAATATGGCTATTACACTGGCGACAACCCCGAAGAGGAGATGCTGAAAATCTCGCGAGAGACATTGATGGCCAAGGGCGCGACCGAAGACCAGATTCTAACCGGCACAGATACAGATGCGCTGGTCGGGCAGATGCTGGATACAGCCCAGCCCGACGATCTAGTGGTGTTGATGATCGCACCCGATATGGCCTTTGGCCATATAGACAGGTACCGCGCCCGAGCCGGGTTATAGCCCGGTATCAGGGCGTGGCTCTTCCAGCGCGGCTTTGCTTCCAACCAACAGGGGCGGCACAAGCGTGTGGTACAGTGTAATAAACTGGCTCTGCCGATGAATACCCGTCTTGGCGAAAATCCGTTTGAGATAGCTGCGCGCAGTTGAAATGGTCAGATTGTTTTCCGCAGCCGCATCCGCCAGCGACTTTCCGGCCAGCAACTGCCGGGCCAGACGTTGCTCAGCCACGGTCAGTCCCATGGTTTCCAACAACCCGTCGCGCAATGCCCCATCGCTGGACACATACCTAAACACCACAAGCGCCAGGCCGGACGATGCCCCGAGTGGCAGCACACTAAGGGTTTGCGGTAACCCGTCTGACACATCAAGCTGCACCACCGTCAACTTGCCCTCATCTCCGGTGGCCGCCACCAGTGCGTTTTGCAACATCTTCTGGTTCTGCGGCATCCGTGCGGCCAACCTGCCTCCGGCCAGACACATCTCTTTGCTGTCTTCAAGCCATTCGCGGGATTGCTTGGTCACGTACCCCACAACCCCATTCGCATCCGTGACCACGAACCCAAATGACAGGCTGTGCAAAATGGTTTCCGGAATGCCGCTGCGCCCAGGCTCTGGGCGCTCACGCCGGGTGCCGGAGTAGTCCCGGATAATCTGGTCAGCATATGTCAGGCCAATACGGGCCAGGCGCAGCAATCCGCTTGGCACTGCCATCGCAGGTGTGTTGACAAGCGCCGTCACCGGAGCGAAATCACCAACCCGTTCCCCTATTCCGATCAGGTAACGCTTGGATTGCAGCCAGGTTTCCGCCTCTATTTCCGGCGCTTGCTGCGGGTTGAGTTTGCGCAACCCTGGATCAGGCTGCTTGCAAGACAAAAAGATCGCCAACGCCTTGGACACGAGGTTTGTCACTTCGGCCGCGCCCAGCTTAGCACCGCTGCGCCCCTGCCCGACCCAACCGTCGACCAACTTGTGTCGCCGCCAATCCAGAATTCCAATGCAAGCGGCACTGACGTCTGCCGACGCCGCCAGCTGCGTCGCCATTCTCACCCGGCTATCATATTCCTGCACATCGCAATCAATTGCAGACATGTCCCCCGACTACCCCCAAAACCAATTACTGAATAAATTTTCTTCAAAAACGTATGAATAGAGTAGCAATTGCCCCAAAATCGGACAAGCGAGCACCCAATCTGAGACTTATGGTGTCTCTATCACCTTATACTCACAGGGAAAAATCTTCAGAATTACGCTTATAAAAGCCAGAAATTTAGTTGATTCACTAAATCACCGCTCAACCTCGGGGTTGTTTTCGGCGACAACATCCACAGTTGGCCACTTGCGCCTCATTGATTCTCACAGGCGCGTGTGCTCTACGTTTCTTAGATTAATAACAAGAAATACAGGCAGATTTTCCCGATGAGTGTGACCCGGGTATGTTGAGCTTCCTTGCAGATCGAAGCTGCAGAATTGCATGCGGCTTGGTTCTGGCTGCCCCATTTCTGGCAGTCGCTGCCCAAGCACAGGATACCGAGCCGACAGGACCGGAATTTGTACCTCCGCCGACCCCCTCTTTGAACTTTTACGGCTCACCCGGTCTGGTCGACATGCCCACTGCCGAAATGTTGCCCGAAGGGCAATTCACCACCGGGATATCTAATTTTGCAGGGCAAACCCGGTTCACGCTGACATTCCAGGCAACACCCTGGATGTCCGCCAGCTTTCGATATTCCGGCGTTGAGGATCTGAACCTTTTCGGCTTTTCCACCTATTACGACCGCAGTTTCGACGCGCGCTTCCGCCTGTTTCGAGAACGCGACTACTTGCCAGAGCTCACATTGGGCCTGCAGGATCTCGCGGGCACCGGCTTTTATTCCGGCGAATACATCGTTGCCACCAAAAACTTCGAAATCCCAGCCCTTGGGGCGTCGCGCAATCCCGGTCGGCTCAAGCTGACCGCAGGGCTGGGCTGGGGGAGATTGGGATCGAACGGCTCGATCGGCTCGACCGGCGAGCGCCCGGTTTTCAATGGCGATGACAATGTCGGGGGTGAGCCATCGGTCGATCAATGGTTCCGTGGCCCATTTGCCCCCTTTGGTGGTATCGAATGGCAGGTCAATGACAAACTGGGTTTCAAGGCCGAGTATTCTTCGGATGCCTATGCGCTCGAAACCCAGTCCTCGGATGTGTTCGAGCGTAAATCCTCGCTCAATTTCGGCGTCGAATACCAAGCCACACCACGCACCCGGCTGGGTGCTTATTACCTTTACGGATCCAGTTTCGGGATCAATGCGCAGATACAGCTGAATCCGAAATATCCGCCCGCGCTGCTGCGACAACCCGCGCCGCAGCCGGTGCTGTTGCGACCCAATAGGGCCAGCAACCCAGCCGCATGGAGCACCAGCTGGGCTGCCAGCCGTGCCTCGGCCATTACCCTGCGGGACCGGATCGAACCGGTTCTGGCCCAGGACGGTCTGGTCCTGGAATCTTTGGATGTTTCGGCCCATTCGGCCGAAATTCGGTTCCGCAACACGCGTTACCAGCCCAATGCCGCCGCAATCGGTCGGGCGGCGCGCGCCATGGCCCGGACCATGCCGCCGTCGGTTGAGACATTCAACCTGATCCTGACGTCACGCGACATGGCACTGTCGAATACAACCATCCGCCGGTCTGATCTGGAACGGCTGGAGTTTGATCCAAACGCGGTGGATGCGATGTTGACCGCCAGCACGTTCAGCGACGCACCCAGCCTGTCTGACACGGCTGTGTTCACGGATATCTATCCCTCATTCAGCTGGGCGCTGGCCCCCTATTTCGCACCGGCCTATTTTGACCCGGAAAGACCGATCCTTATCGATGTCGGACTGGATCTGAGCGCGACGTATCGACCTGCCCCGGGCTGGGTGCTCTCGGGCACGTTGCGCCAGCGCCTGGCCGGGAACGTCAAGGATGGCACCGCGTCGTCGTCAGAACTGCCTCCGGTGCGCACCGATCAATTGGAATACGCGCAGTTCGATACCACGATCAACAATCTCTACGCGGCGAAATACTGGCGTCCGGGCGACAACCTCTATGCACGGGTCACTGGCGGCTATTTCGAATACGGGTATGGCGGTTTGTCGACCGAATTGCTGTGGAAACCAGTCGACAGCCAGTTGGGACTGGGGGCCGAGGTCAACTATGCGATCAAGCGTGACTTTGATCAGCTGTTCGGATTTCAGGATTACCGGATCGTGACCGGCCATGCCTCGGCCTATATGGATTTCAACAACGGCTTTCACGGGCAGATTGATGCCGGGCGGTATCTGGCCGGCGATTACGGTGCCACCTTCGCCATTGACCGCGTATTCAACAATGGCTGGTCGGTCGGCGGCTTCTTCACGCTGACTAATGTGTCAGCCGAAGAATTCGGCGAGGGTTCGTTCGACAAAGGTATCCGCTTCAGCATGCCGTTGAACTGGTTCCTGGGCAAACCCAGTAGGCGGCGGGTCGGCCTGACCGTCCGCCCGATCCAGCGCGATGGCGGTGCACGCGTTTTTGTACCAGGGCGGCTTTACGGGCGGGTCCGCAATGCCCACCAAAAGGCGCTCAGCGATGCCTGGCCGAGGTTCTGGCAATGACAAAGCACGGATTATTTGCGCTGGTGATATTGATCCTGACCGGGTGCTCAGGCGGTTTGGAGCAGCCACCGCTGGAACTGGAAGTCATCCAAGCCGGGCAGGATGCTTTTGCACAGCGCAGGGCCAGCCCGCCCAGTGATCGCCCGCCCCTGCGTCGGGCGGATTTGGACGTCCTTGACGGCTCATTCCTGGAAATTACACGCGAGCGCGCCGATCTGCTGGCCTATCTATATGTCAATGCAAGACGGACTGACCAATTTCCGGGGCGGATCATCGTCTGGCGCAGCGAGGATGATGTGACGCTGGCCACCCGCAACGGGGTTCTGATCGAAACCCGCGGCATGCGTGGCGACCTGCTGTCCAGCACTGTGCGGGTGGCGGGCAATCGGCCCGGTCCGGTATCGAGTGGGAAGCACGTTCAGTTGATCCATTCCCTGGATAACCGACAGGTGCCACTGACGCTGGACTGTGATCTGGTCGATCTGGGGCCAGAGGTGATCGAAATCGTCGAACGCAGGCACCGCACCCGGCACCTGCAACAACGGTGTCAGGGCGGCAATGGCACGGTGATCAATGACTTCTGGGTGGAGAGTGGTGCCGGTATTGTCTGGCAGTCCCGGCAATGGGCCGGGCCCCATATCGGCTATCTGCGCCTGCGGCGGCTGACGCGCTAAGGTTTTTTGCGGCTCACCTGAAGAGGTATTTTAGAACACTGCGTTCAACCTCAGCGGACGACAGCATCTTTCGCTTCAAAACAATCGCAAAATGCCGCTAGCTCAATATTCCGACAACACAGCACAGCTATATTAAACTTGTACGGGTTTCGTTGAAAACGAGCGTATCTTCGATTAAACTAAGCGGGAACTCAATCGGCAGAGGCTTCTTTAGATTATGAAAAAGATTATTGCAGTTTTCCTTGTCGGCATATTTGCCATGGCAAATGTTGCGACAGCACAAACAGAAACCGTCCCCGCAGCGGGGACTGGCACCGGTGGCGCCACCACAACAGGTGCAATAGCCGGAACAACGGCGGGTACAGCGGCGGCTGTCGCTGGTGGTGTATTGGCTGTTGGCCTCGCCGTAGCTGGCGGCGGCAGCGATGATGATGATGATGACAGTAGCAGCAGTACAACCACCACTGGCAACTGATCTACTCACTTCCAACACCAATAAGGCCTCCCTGTCGGACAGGGGGGCTTTCTTTTGCGCTGATCTTTGTGAATCTGCCCCGTCTGTAGCAGCTGACCGCCTTATCAGTGGCAAACTCCTGCCAAGATTACGCCCGATATGAGCAAGATAATTCCAAGCTGTGTCAGGCCGATTGCACCGAATGTGCAACCCGTGCCATCCCCCCGACAGGCACAGGAGCATTGGAATGTCACAGGCAAACTCACTCGAACGCTTGATGCTGGAGTTGATCAACGCGGAACGCACCTCGCGTGGTTATAATCCCCTCCAGCTTGAGCTGCGTCTGAATGATGCGGCGGAAGATTACAGCGAATACATGCTGGACGAGGATTTCTTTTCTCATACCGGGCTGGACGGGTCGCGCCCGGACGACCGGATGGAAGATGCAGGCTTTGTCTTTTCCGGCAGTTGGACCTGGGGTGAAAACATCGCCTGGCAAAGCGAACGCGGCGCAGCCGGGTTCGAAGATGACGTGGCCAACCTGCACCAGTCTCTGATGAACAGCTCTGGCCACCGCGCCAATATCCTCAACCCGAATTTCGAAGTGATCGGGATCGGGATTGAGGTCGGTGATTACAATGGCTGGGAGGCCGTGATGGTCACTCAGAATTTCGCACGCACCAGCGCACCGCTGCAAATTGACAATGGCGGCGGCAGCGGTGGCGGCGGCAATACGGGCGGCGATCCCGCCCCCCTGCCCCCTGTACCACCCTCAGATCTGGTTCTGGAGGGCAATGGCGGCGCCAACACGCTTACCGGCAATAGTGGCGATGACACGCTGACCGGACGTGGCGGCAATGACTCGCTGACCGGCAATGCCGGGCAAGACACGATCTGGGGCGGCACCGGGAACGACACGATCAATGGCGGTGATGACAACGACCAGATCGGCGGTGGTGGCGAGAACGACCTCATCCGCGGCGGTAGCGGCCACGACCTGATCTGGGGCGGCACCGGCAATGACACCGCGCATGGTGATGACGGCAACGATGAAATCCGCGGTGGCGGCGGTCGCGACGCGCTGTGGGGACAAGGTGGCAATGACCAGATC
This sequence comes from Ruegeria sp. BA2, assembly GCF_056539605.1. Classification (NCBI taxonomy): domain Bacteria; kingdom Pseudomonadati; phylum Pseudomonadota; class Alphaproteobacteria; order Rhodobacterales; family Roseobacteraceae; genus Ruegeria; species Ruegeria sp. BA2. The sequence goes on from NZ_JBQFVE010000012.1 coordinate 55,475, forward strand.
TACGGCGGCGGCGGCAAGGACACCGCTGGCGGTGGCGCCGGTCAGGATGCACTGTGGGGCGGCAATGGCGACGATCTGCTGTACGGCGGGGCCGGCAACGATACGCTGAACGGCGACAACGGGAACGACACCCTGCGCGGCGGAGCCGACAGCGATGTGTTTGTCTTCTCGGACGGCATCGATCAGGTGATTGATTTCGGCGCGGGCGACCGCATCGACCTGAGCAACGTAGATGAGATTACCAGTTTCAGCGATCTGCAATCCAGCCACCTGTCTGGCGGCGTGGAGGCGGTGATCAGCGACGGGTTGGGTAACACCCTGACCCTGCTTGGCGTGGGAGAGGGTGCGCTGGATGCCGGGGACTTCATCTTCTGATCCGCAGCAGATAATTTCGAAACACAAGAAAGCCCGGGCCATGCGTCCGGGCTTTGTGCTGAATGCGATCCGTTACAACGCCCGCAAGCCATGCCTCTATAAGGTATCATTTTGATTGACCTGTTAAGGACCCCCTGCTTTTATCTGCCCCGTGGGGAGAAGCAGACCATATGTCTATGTTTTATAGACATAAAACAGATTAAACTCAGCGCACCAATTCGGGTGCAGCCATAGCAAAAAATATCTCGAGGGGCCTTCCATATGACAACCTATACGCTGAATGGTTTTTCCAGCTACTACGACAATGACATCGACGCAGATGTAGGCGTGAAATCCAGTACCACGCTGGAACTGGTCCTTCGTGATGACATCACAACGATGCGCTACAGCGTATTGCCGTTGGCCCCCGGCGATTCGGCTCCGGACGATCTCTATGTCGATGTTGAGCTTGACTTATACAATGTCCGCGTTGACGGAGAATTGTTTCAAGGCTCGGACAGTGACCCCGACACATCGATCTTTCAGCTCAACTGGACGGATGCTGGCAATGTGGCGCGGGTCTCGACCATCCTGATCCTCGAAGAAGTCGACGCCAATGTACCACCGTTCGGCACGGTCGACAGCCAGCACATCTTCCTGCTGGGCGGCGATGCGCTGCCCACCTTCAACTCGCTGGCCGAGTTTAATGATTTCCTGGACAACGCTCTGGACGCCTTTGATGTCCCCCCTGCCTCCAGCCCGTTTGGCCCGGACAAAGATATTGCGCTGAGTTCGCTGAGCGGATCAAGCACCGAAAACGACCTGATCGTTGGTGACGATGGTGACAACGAATTTGATGGAGGGGCTGGAAACGATACAATCCTAGGTTTGGATGGCAGTGACACGCTGCGCGGCGGGGATGGCAATGACTCGCTGAATCCGGGCACTAATGACGATGGCTATGACGAGATCGTCCCCGGAGCAGGTCAGGACACCGTAGATTTTTCGGATGTAGACAGCACCACTTCTGTGGGTCTTGGACAGTGGGATCTGGATGCGGGCGTGACAGTCACGATAAATGGTCAGACAAACACGGCCTCAGTCGACAAGGGTGCCAATGGTACAACCCAAATTATCAATGTGGGAAATACCTTTACATGGGGGCTTTCCGTCTTTGGCAGCTCCCACAATGACATCTTCAACATTACCCCGGTCAATGATGAAGACACGTTTCTGGGGGTGACAGGCCGCGAAGGGGACGACACGTTCAACTTCTTTGCCGGTGACGGTTTTGTAAGGCTCAACTATCGCCAATCCGACGTTACCAGCGGTGTTAATGTCAATCTCAACACCGGCCTTGTCAGCAATGACGGATACGGTGATCAAGACACAATCAACGGTGTCGAAAACCTGTCGGAACTCCGCACGACAATGCTGGATGACAGTGTCCTCGGCAGCGACGGACGTGATCGTGTCATCCTGATGGCAGGTAATGACACCGCTGATGGCGGCGACGGGTTCGACTTGATCCGCTATGACCGGAGCCAGGTTGAAGCGGTGAACGTCAATCTGCAGACCGGGACAGCCACCGGCACTTGGCGCGGTGAGGCCTTCAATCACCAGATCAGCAATTTCGAAGAGGTCCGCGGTTCACGCGACGGCAATGACACCATCATCGGTAACGATGCGGTTGGCGAATATATTGAAGGCCGGGGCGGCGATGACAGCATCAGCGGCGGTGGTGGAGATGATACTCTGATCGGCGAGGAAGGTAACGACACGTTGCTGGGCGGCGACGGCAGTGATCGCCTCGAAAGCGGTGACGGAGACGACTCGATCAACCCGGGCAGCAATAACGACGGTTATGATGAAATTATCGCTGGAACCGGCAATGATACGGTGGATTTCTCGGATCTAGCGCTCAACGGCAGTGCAGGGTTACAGCATTACGATCTAGATGCTGGCATAACCGTCACGGTAGACGCTGACACCAACAGCGCCTCCATCGACAAAGGTGCCAATGGGACTACTCAGATCGTCGATATCTACAATGCGCTCAACGGTTATGGCATCGATATTGGTGGCACCGCGCATGATGATATTTTCAACATCATTTCCGGCAGTGACCAAGACCCGTTTCTTTCTCTCAGGGGGGACGCCGGCAACGACACATTCAATCTCAGCGCCGGTGACGGTTTTTTGCGACTGGATTACCGATCTTTCGGCGGGGTGACGGGCGTCAATGTTGATCTTTCAACTGGAGCCGTCAGCGAAGACGGATTCGGTGGTCAGGATACGATCAACGGGGTCGACAATGTAAACGAAATCCGCACGACAATGCTTGACGACAGTGTCCTCGGCGGCGACGGACGTGATCGTGTCATCCTGATGGCAGGTAATGACACCGCCGATGGTGGCGACGGCTTCGACTTGCTGCGCTATGACCGGAATCAGGTCGAGGCGGTGAATGTGAACCTGAACACCGGCACTGCCACCGGCACCTGGCGTGGTGAGGCCTTCAACCATACAATCAGCAACTTCGAAGAAGTGCGCGGCTCACGTGATGGCGACGACACGATCATCGGCAGCAACGCCGTAGGTGAGTATATCGAAGGCCGTGGTGGTGATGACAGCATCCGTGGCGGTGGAGGTGAAGACACTCTCTATGGCCAGGAAGGCAACGACACCCTGCTGGGTGGCGGCGGAAGCGACCGGCTTGAAGGGGGCGATGGCGATGACTCGTTGAACCCCGGCAGCAATAGCGAAGGCTATGACGCCATCATCGCAGGCGCAGGGAACGACACGATTAACCTGTCGAACCTGGGCTCCAGCGCCGGTGTCGGGCTGGAACACTGGGATCTGGACGCAGGTGCGACCATCACGGTGAACGGGGCCACCAACAGCGCCTCGGTTGACAAGGGTGTCAATGGCACCACCCAGATCATCAATATCTCCAACGCGATCAATGACTGGGGTCTGGATGTCAGTGGCACCCATTACGACGACATCATCAACATCACGTCAGGCCCCAACGCGAACTCATTCATCGCCGTTATCGGCGAAGGCGGCAACGACACGTTCAACATCAATGCCGGCGCATCGCATGTGCGGCTAGATTACCGGCGGTCTGATGTGTTCAACGGTGTCGACGTCAACCTGTCCACCGGGATTGCAGCCAACGACGGCTATGGCGGTGAGGATACGATCAACGGCGTTGAGAACCTGACAAGCCTGCGCACCACGATGCTGGATGACAGCGTGATCGGCAGTGCCGGGGATGATCAGATCATCCTGATGGCGGGGAACGACACCGCTGATGGCGGCGACGGGATTGACCTGATCCGCTATGATCGGACCGGAGTCGAGGCGGTGAACGTGAACCTGAACACCGGCACTGCAACAGGCACCTGGCGTGGTGAGGCGTTCAACCATCAGCTCAGCAATTTCGAGGAAATCCGCGGCTCGCGCGACTTCGGCGATACGCTGACCGGCAAGGATGGCCAGGCCAACGAGATCGACGGTCAGGGCGGCAAAGATACCATCCAGGGCGGCGAAAACGGCAATGACTCGCTGCACGGTGGTGACGGAAACGACAGCCTGACCGGTCTCAGTGGCGATGACTTCCTCACTGGAGACGGCGGCAAGGATGTTCTGCGTGGCGATGAGGGCCGCGACACCTTGATAGGCGGTCTTGGCGGCGACACACTGCTGGGCGGCGATCAGGCAGACTCCCTGGTCGGTGACGACGGGCGGGACGAGCTGTTTGCTGGTGAAGGTGCCGATACGCTGGAAGGCGGTGATGGCAATGACACCTTGGGCGGCAGTGGCGGTAACGACCGTATCTTTGGCCAGTTGGGTAATGACATCGGATATGGCGGTCAAGGCAATGACATCATGGATGGCGGCGAGGGCAATGACCAGTTCTTTGCCGGCAAAGGCAACGACACGGTCTATGGCCGATTGGGTGACGACGTGCTCGGCGGGGCTGCTGGCGACGATCAAATCTTCGGCGAAGACGGCAATGACACGATCTTCGGCGGCAAGGGAGAAGACGTTCTGGGCGGCGGCAGCGGCAATGACAGCTTAGCGGGCGGAGCGGACAACGACACCCTGTTCGGCGGGGCAGACAACGACGTTCTGCGCGGTGGCGGCGGCAATGACAGCCTGTCAGCGGGAACCGGCACGGACACGCTGGATGGCGGCACCGGAAACGACACCCTGCGCGGCGGCAGCGATGACGACACGTTTGTCTTTTCGAACGGCGTCGATCAGGTGGTCGACTTCGGTGCCGGGGACCGCATCGACCTGAGTGGGGTGGTATCCGAGATCACCGATTTCGCCGACCTGCAGGCCACCCACCTGTCCGGTGGTGCGAATGCAGTGATCAGCGACGGTCTGGGCAACACCCTGACATTGCTGAACGTGGCCGAAGGATCACTGGTCGAAGGCGACTTCATCTTCTGATTGAACACGTGTCAGTTAAAGAATGCGAAAAGGCCTGAGCCAAACGCTTGGGCCTTTTCGTTCAACTACAACCACTCAGATGGAACAGAGCCACACTGTCATCCATTTGAGGCAATAAAAGTTATCTAAAATTCAAAGTTTTAGAGTTGACGAAATGTTGCAATCCCATTCAAGTGCATACTGGGGATTTCAGAGTGCCAAAGGTAGAATACGTTGACGATTGAAACACAACTTTCGGCAACAGAACTTACAGATGAATTTCAGCTGAACGGATTTGAGAGCGGGGCACAATTCGGATCATCGGTGCTTGCATTATCGGGCGGTGGGTTTGCGGTTGTTTATGGGAACCACTTTGACACCACAGATACTCTGGCCGTATCGATCTATTCCGCTGATGGCGTTCCGGTCGAAACCGCAACGGGAACCTACGTGCTGCCCTATACGGGATCGGCCGCAGACGTGCAGATGTTGGGTGATCCAGTTATCGCAGAAAACGCGGATGGCAGTATTCTGCTGCGCTGGAACAGCGACGATGACACATTCGGTAGCGGATCGGACTTATATACCGCTTCAATTAGCCCCGCGGACGGGTCGATCACCCGGACACAATCGCTCGTGCAAAACTCAACCGAAATCGGGAATTTTGCGCTTACGGTAGCCAACAACGGGTATCAGCACACGCTGTACCAATCATCAGTTTTTGAAAATCTCCACCTCAATGTGAAAGATGCAGATGGGGACCACGTGGGGCTTTACAGCATTGGTGACGCCTTCGACGATTTTGACAGTCTGGATATCGTCACGCTTTCCAATGGGAACGTGCTGATCGCAACGACGGAAGAAGGGACCAGCTCCACAAACCCCGTCTATGTTCAGATCCGCAGTGCCACGGGGCCTGTCATTAGTCCGCTGCTCGAACTCGATCCTGTCGGACCATCTGATGCAGACACGGATATCAAACTGGCTGCGCTGTCCGATGGCGGTTTTGCAATCGCATATGCCAGTGAAGTCGACGGCACAGACGGCGTAACCCTCTACATTTTAAACGATCAAGATAGCCTGGAGAACCCAACGGCAATTCGCGTGGATACCAATCTGGCCGCAGTTGAAAGCGCGGTGGACATCGCGGCCCTGAATAACGGATGGGTCGCGGTCAGCTGGACCGAAACCAATGCAGAAGGCGGAACAGATATTCGCGGCCGAGTTTTTGATGGCGAAGGCACAGCTCTGACAGATGCGGTTCTGCTGTCCAGTGGCGAGACGGATGCCGATGATTCAAGTATTGCTGCATTAAACAATGGCAGCATCGTTGTGTCCTGGACCGACGCGCTGGCGGATTCGGACGGAGACTCGATACAAGGCAAGATTCTTGCGGCAGCTTTGAACATCACCGGGGACGACCTCGACAATACCCTCATCGGCGGCCTTCTTGACGATGAAATCCGGGGCGGCGGCGGCAATGACTCGATCAATGGATTTGGCGGCAATGACTTTCTGAATGGACAGGCCGGCGACGACACCATTGATGGTGATGTTGGCGATGACTCGGTCATCGGCGGAACCGGGGACGACTCGCTGTATGGCTGGTTCGGGAACGATACGCTGGAAGGAAGCGCGGGGAACGACACACTGCAGGGTGAAGAAGGCAATGACAGCCTTCTGGGCGGCGCCGGATCGGACATGCTGTTTGGTGGAAATGGCGACGACTACCTCAACCCCGGTAACGCCTCAGGGATAGACTATGTTCAGCCCGGGGTCGGTGATGATACTGTTGATTTCAGGGATGTTACTTCACCGGATGCCCTTGTCGAAATAGACAATTACGGGCTCTCGACAGGTGTAACCGTTGCAATCGATGGCGCCGCGAATACCGGTAGCATCGACAAAGGGCCGGACGGCAAGACAACCATCATCGACATAAACCGAGCCATGTTGTCCGAACTCGGCGGGGCTATTGTTTATGGCTCCGCCCACAACGACGTTTTCAACATTAACCCAGTGACCGACGGCTTTTTGCTGGTCATGGGTATGGCCGGAAACGACATTTTCAACATTCTGAACGGGGACGGGTTTATCCGTTATGGATCATCATGGTGGAACGCGACCACAGGTATGAACATTGATCTGTCCACGGGCATTGTCAGCGAAGACGGCTACGGCGGTCAGGATACAATCAACGGGGTCGAGAACCTCGGAGAAGTGCGCACCACGATGCTGGACGATGGCGTGATCGGCAGTGACGGAGACGATCAAATCATCCTGATGGCGGGGAATGACACCGCTGATGGCGGTGGTGGGTTTGACACACTGCGCTATAACCACACCGGGGTTGAGGCGGTGAATGTGAACCTGAACACCGGCACTGCCACCGGCACCTGGCGCGGTGAGGCCTTCAACCACCAGATCAGCAATTTCGAAGAAATCCGCGGCTCGTACGACCATGGCGACACGCTGACCGGCAAGGATGGCCAAGACAATCGGATCGAAGGTCAGGGTGGTAAGGATACGGTTCAGGGCGGCGAAAACGGCAATGACACGCTGGATGGCGGCGACGGCAATGACAGCCTGATTGGCCTTAGTGGCGATGATTCCATCATCGGTGGGAGCGGCAAGGATGTTCTGCGTGGCGACGCAGGCAGCGACACGCTGCTGGGCGGCCTTGGTGGAGACACGCTGCTGGGCGGCGATCAGGCAGACTCCCTGGTCGGTGACGATGGTCGTGACGAGCTGTTTGCCGGTGAAGGTGCCGATACGCTGGAAGGCGGTGATGGCAACGACACCCTGGGCGGCAGCGACGGCGAAGACCAGATCTATGGCCAATTGGGCAATGACATCGCATATGGCGGTCAGGGCAACGACTTCATGGATGGCGGCGAAGGCAATGATCAGTTCTTTGCCGGTGCCGGTGACGACACCGTGTTTGGCCGGTTGGGCGATGATGCGCTCGGCGGTGCCGCAGGCAATGACCGGATATTCGGCGAAGACGGCAATGACACGCTCTTCGGTGGCAAGGGCAAGGATGTTCTGGGCGGCGGCAACGACAATGACAGTCTGCTGGGCGGCGGTGGCGACGACACCCTGTTCGGCGGGGCCGGCGATGACACGCTGCTTGGCGGAGCTGGCAATGACAGCCTGTCGGCCGGGTCCGGTGCGGACAGGCTGGATGGCGGCACCGGCAACGACACCCTGCGCGGGGGCGGCGATGGCGACACGTTTGTCTTCTCGGACGGGATCGATCAGGTGGCCGATTTCGGAGCCGGAGACCGCATCGACCTGAGCGGCGTTGCCGCCATCACCGATTTCGCCGACCTGCAGGCCACCCACCTGTCCGGTGGCGCGAATGCGGTGATCAGCGACGGTCTGGGCAACACCCTGACATTGCTGAACGTGGCCGAAGGATCACTGATCGAAGGCGACTTCATCTTCGCAGAAGATCTTCTGCTCTAATTCACCCAAAACGGCTCTGAACACTAAAACGCCCGGGCTTTGTGCTGCGAGCCGGATATTGTCGCCCCTCAGTCCTTGTCGAGAAAGGCAAAGAGGTCGGACCGGCACTGATAACCCGCAGGGGCTAGGTCTCCGGCGGAACTACTCAAGACGTTTGGTCAAAAGTCAGTAAACTTCGTTCGCACTACTACAACGAATTCGGCTTCGTTAGCATCATTCCAGATGCCACGGGCGCTATCCCGCAAACTATATAGTTGGACCGATAAGCAGAGAGGGACAATGACCGTTATTGTTGGATATTGGCAACAACAAGGAAGGCATACAAGTAGATGGGGTCTGGGACATGCTGAAACAAATTCGGCACATCCTCAAACTTACTACTACGTTTAATCCTTTATTTTCATAAATTTTTTATTGCGTCGAAGACTCCGAAGGACGGCCTTAACCATACAAAACCATCTACGGAACCATTTGAGTGTCCGTCCGTAGACTGTTACGCAAATTATCTGCAGTGCTGTTTTTGTAGAATAGCATAGTGGGATATCTTTGATCTTTGATTTGGTGGTTTGCGCCTTCTTATACATATCGTCGAATGTAATCGGACCAATAGCAGGAAGTGTTTTATGAGATTGAAATCCGCAATCGAAACCATGCTGCGGGCATCGCCGCCGCTATATCGTCTCGGGTCCCGAGTATATCATCGCCTCAATCCGGGCTTTAGGACCCTCAGCCCCGGCGCGCCCGATGCTATACGAAGAGCTTTCGAAACACATTTGCAGGACCCTGACGCAAGCCGGTTTTCTGGTGACTACTACGAGTTCGGTGTTTTCCGCGGAGGAACATTTCTAGCGGCCAACCAGATTCTTGACGAATTGGAATTGACCGAAACAGGTCAGTATGGGTTTGATAGTTTTGAAGGGCTTCCCGAACCCGAAGGCATAGATGCATCGGATACACGTTTTTTCGAAGGTCAGTTTTCCTGCTCGCGCGTCGTGGTGGAACAGAATCTTGCGAAAAACGGAATGAACATGGATCGCGCAGTCCTCATCGAAGGTTTCTATGAGGATTCCTTAACCGAAAAACTCCGACAGAAGCACGCATTCAAACCCGTAGCGGTCGCATTACTCGATTGTGATTACTATTCTTCGACCAAAGTTGCACTGGATTGGTTGGCGCCGTATATGAGGGCGGGGTCAGTGCTTCTGTTCGATGACTGGTACAGTTACGGCAAAACCGATGAGCTTGGTCAACCCAAAGCCTTCGCAGACTGGCTGGAGGCAAACCCACAATTCCGGTCCGAAGATTTCTGCGAATTTCTACATAATGGGCGCGGCTTCATTCTCCGAACAGCCTGAGACAGAAACATTGCATCGGAGACACACAACATGAGGCCTGAACCATCCCCGATAGAAAAGAAGAGAGTTAGTGCCGACATTTCCGCCAACGGTTCGGCGTTTGCAAAATATTCCGAGTTTTTTATCGGAAAACCAGGCGTTGTTGCATTACTGCACTACGAGACAGTAAACTTTCTGGCAACAGGAACCCTTGGTGCTTTTGGCTATGCATTACGCAAAATCCTCTATCCGGGTTTGTTCAAAGCCGTTGGCTCAGGGGCGAATTTTGGGCGTAATATAGCACTTCGCTGTGCTAGCCGCATAGAGCTCGGTGAACGCGTTGCGATTGATGACAACTGCATGCTGGATGCCCGTGGTATTCTCGATACACAATACTTTAGGATCGGCAGTGGAACCACGGTGGCACGTGACAGCATAATACTGACCAAAGGTGGATCGATAAACATGGGGCGCGACTGCTCTATCGGAGCGCAGTGTTTTATCGGCAGCGTCAACGGGATCAACTTGGGTGACTATGTTCTTATGGGGGGGCAATGTTACATCGGCGGCGGGCGATATCTGACTGCGCGTGGAGGCACGCCCATGATGGCGCAGGGCATGATCAGCAAGGGTCCTATTTCAATTGGCCATGACGTCTGGATCGGGGCTGGTGTCACAGTACTTGACGGAGTGTCAATCGGTGATGGAGCCATTGTCGGAGCGGGGTCGGTCGTAACCGGGAACGTAGCGCCATATACAATCATGGCAGGGATTCCGGCGAAACAGATCGGCCAAAGATCATGATGCCAGAAATCCGAGCCAATCGCAGCGATGCGAATGATTGAGGAACTGCCGGAACAAAGAACGTGGGCGGCGGCATTTGCGGAACCACAAACAACGGGGAGTGTCCTTGACGACTTTAGCAAAACATTGGTTTGAGTTTCTGCGCCGTCCCCGCTCGTTGAAGTTCCTTCTGACCTTCGCTCTCCTTGCAGCATTGGGGAGCATGATAGATTGGGGACAAGTTGCCGCGACGGCTATAAATGCTCGGCCGATCTGGCTAGTGGCGGCTGCCGGTTTCATCCTGTTAGCCTATTTGGTGATCGCTTGGCGTTGGATGAAGATCATGCGCGTTTCTGCCAATGCCCCGGAGCGGGCGCGCCGGTTTCGGCCGGTTTTTGTAATGGTGGCTGCCGGTTTCGGTTTCGGAGCGATCTTGCCTACCTCGGTCGGAGCAGACATAGCACGCGGCGCACTGCTGCATTCCCGTTCCGTAGGTCAGGAACAAGCGGCGGCGAGTTTCATCGTCTCATCATTGCTGCTGGACCGTTACACGTCCGTATTGGGAACAATCTTGGTTGCCGTAATTGGATCTCTGATCGTAGGGCAATGGACCTTTGCTAGTGTGTTGGCGTTGGCTCTGATCGCCATTGGGGGGATTGCAGCGCTGGTGGTAATGCAGTTAGATCGGCTGCTGGGGCTGGTGATGCGCGGGCCTCTAGGACGCTTCAAGTTCAAGCTGGACATGCTGATCGCCGAGCTTCGTGCACCAGGCATGTTACGGCAGGGGCTTAGCCCCGCGATTTTGATCTCTGTGCTGCTGGCTGTCGTAAGAACGGGAATCTTTGTTTGTATGTATCGCGCCTTTGACGTTCCAGTACCGCTTGGGCTGGCACTATTCGCAATTCCGGTTCTTCTCATCGCGCTCATGATACCGGTCACGATTGGGGGATTTGGCCTGCGCGAATGGTTGCTTGTAGTCATTTTTTCTCAAGCAGGGGTTCCAGCTGCGGTCAGCGTATCGGTCGGGCTATTGTTCTTCGTGCTGCAGGTTCTAGTGAGCCTGCCCGCGATGTTGGTTGCTATTCTAGCTCGCTCAGAAGTATCTTCCAACTCCTCCGCAAAAGAAAGCTAGTGATACTGTCTTTGCCCCCTAAAATTGGGCCACCACTTTGGCCGAGAAGGGGGAACAAGGGATGGCTCGGAAGCGATACTCGGACGAAGACATTCTGAAGCTGCTGCGTGAGATTGAACTGAAGCTGGCAGATGGCGACGATGTTCGGACAGCCTGTCGTGGTGTCGGCGGCAGCGATGGCTCGGTCAACACCCTGACATTGCTGAACTTGGCAGAAGGATCACTGGTCGAAGGCAACTTCATCTTAGCAGAAGATCTTCTGCTCTAAACCATCCAAAAACGGCTCTGAACACTAAAAAGCCCGGGCCATGCGTCCGGGCTTTGTGCTGCGAGCCGGATGTTGTCGCCCCTCAGTCCTTGTCGAGAAAGGCAAAGAGGTCGGACCGGCACTGCGGGTCAGATACCCAGCGGTCATAGTCGATCATGTGGCACCGATCAGGGTGCTCATCGTGGTAAGTTCGGTAAAACCTGTCGATGTTTTCAAAACGCTCAGGATCATTACTGCCTTCTCCGGCAACATCGACATGTCTGCGCGTCACGAACAGGATTTGAGCATTGTCGAAATGCTCGGACAGGAAGGTCACATAGCGATCCAGAATGGCTGTCTTGTCTGGGATCAGCGTGGATCGGCATCCCGCAACCCGTGCTCCTTCCGGTGGGGATAGGACTTTTTCCGCGAAAACCTGAGCCAGGGCACGCCCGTAATCCCAAGGGCGTACCTGCTCTGCGCCATAACGGGGATCGGTCGCAATGGCCCTTTGCGCGCGCATCAAATGCAAGACCGTGTCGTTGTTTTCACCCCGGATGCAGTAGCCGGGTAGATCGTTCAGCACGCTCTGTACCGCAGCCCCAGCCTCGGAGCAGTAGCTGAACACAAACACATGCCGTTCCGGTGCCTTGGCCAAAGGCACAGCCTCGGCACGCTCTCTGACGGGTCGGAACGCCCCCTGCCCCGAGCGCAGCCGGGACATGCCTTCGGCATTGATCGCATCCAGCTCGGCATAAAGCGCGTAATCTTCTGCGTAGAAATCTCTTATCTCTTCCTCCAGCCCGGCGGGCAGGTGTTCGATCTCCTGAATGCGGCTGACATTCGCGCGGGGAAGATTCCGGGGGATGCCAAATGCCGTGCATATTTCGTGGAACATGCCGTCCAGACGGTCATAGGGGATGATCACATCCGCCAATACCTGACCGTCATAATCCACGAACATGTCGCGTTGCAGGTTCTTGCGCCCGTCTCCTTGCAGGATGTTCCAGTCTTGCCTCGCCCAGAATTCTGCAAAACTCATGCCCTCGGGCAGCGGGCTTTCGACTTTGTTGCCCAACCGATACCGATACCACGAGCGGATCCAGTCTAACGGGTCGCGCATCACGCCGAATTTGAAAAAACTCTCTGGCTGATAACCCGGTTGCGAGAACAGGAAATCGTAAGTCGGGACGATGTCGCGCAATGCAATATGCTTGCGCTGCGCAGTTCCGGCCCGGACGATATCCGTATGCGGTCTCAAGACCTGTTCCAGTGAAGTCGAAGCTGTCTTTGTGCTGGCCACAAACAGGAACCGTTTTTCAAACCCTATCAGCATTTCAAATCAATTCCGCTCGTTCCGACTTTCTGCTTCATAGCCCCCCGAACAGCGGTTGAACAGCCGCGACTCGGCCCCCACTATTTCCAGCAGCGGTAAATGAATGGTGACAGGACCGGGCGCTTGGTTAGACCCGGCTTCATCGCATTCGCGCAAGGCTCCGCAAATCTGTTCGGATCACGGGAGCCTCATCATGACGCAGAATTCGCCCAATCTAGACCTACCGTTCCTGCAGCCTTCGCAGGCGCAAAAACATGTCACCCATAACGAGGCGCTGCGCCGCCTTGATATCGTGGTGCAACTGCGCCTGCAGCAGACCGGAGCGACAATCCCACCTGCCGCGCCCGATCAGGGTGACACCTATGCGGTTGGAGCGGGGGCAACGGGTGATTGGGCCGGACAGGACGGCATGCTGGCGGCGTGGCTGGATGCAGGCTGGCAGTTCATCGCCCCGCAAACCGGATGGCGCGCCTGGGATGAAGCCGCACAACATCTGATGGTATGGGACGGTTCCGACTGGATTGCACCGCGCCCTGATCTTGAAAATCTCGATGGCGTCGGCATCGGTACCGTCTCGGACAACACCAACCGGCTTGCAGTACAATCCCCTGCCACCCTGCTCAGCCATAGCGGGCAGGGCCACCAACTGAAGATCAACAAGGCAGCTGAAGAGGACACCGCCAGTCTGCTGTTTCAGTCCAATTGGACCGGCCATGCAGAACTGGGTCTGACCGGGCAGAACGCCTTTTCGATCAAGCTGTCGGACGACGGGGCCACCTGGACCGAGGCCTTGCGACTGAATAGCGAGACGGGTCACGCCGCGGGCAGCGCCATTCAAACGGATTCAGTGGATGCGACCGGAGGGCGGCTGATGACGGTTGGTGCCTTTGGTCTGGGCACAACCGGCACCGGAACACTGATCCCGGATATCGAAGCCACTGACACCCCTGCAGGGCTGTATCGCTTTATCTCGACCACGGCCGGGGCAGACGACCTGCCCTCTGAGTTGCAGAACAGTTATGGCAGCATCCGGATCGAACGGAACAACACCACGCGACTCAGGCAAACTGCATGGCGCAACAATTTCGACCACGGCATCTGGACCCGCACATATCTTGGAAGCAACTGGAGCAACTGGCGGCAGATCTACGACCAAACCACGATTTTGGGCCCGGTGTCGCAATCCGCCGGCACCCCCACCGGTGCCATCATCGAGCGCGGATCATCGCCGGATGGCGATTACGTTCGCTTTGCCGATGGCACCCAGATCTGCACGAAACTCTTTGACCCCGAGGCGGCCAGCCACATCTGGACCTTTCCGGTCACCTTCGCAGCGGGCCAGACACCCATCCTGCAGGCCACACCCCGGAATGCCATCGCACCACGCCTCGTCACCGAACATGGGGACCTGAGCGCAACCAGTGTGGCGCTCAATGTCTGGGACAGCTCAGGCGCTGCGGCTCCGGCAGTGGTACATGCCACTGCGACGGGGCGCTGGTTCTGACCTGACTTTAAGGCTCCGTTGCTCTCGCAGATGAGCAACGGAGCCGCAGAGCGGCGATGGCCCTACAACTCCAATGTTGTAATCTCAGGGGCGGTCTGCAAAGACTTGATCAAGTCCCGTCTTTTAAGCAGCAAACGGTCATATTTTATGAAAATTCTTCTCGTCGGAGCCGGGCTGTCCGGGGCAGTGATCGGGCGCCGCCTGGCCGAGCAGGGACACCAGATCACCATTCTGGACGGCCGCCCACATGTGGGCGGCAACTGCCACACCGAACGCGATGAAGACACCGGGGTGATGGTCCATGTCTATGGGCCGCATATCTTCCATACCGACGACGAAGAGGTCTGGAATTACGTCAATTCCTTCTCCCGGTTCCGGCCTTACAAACACCGGGTCATGACCACCTCGCAGGAGGCGGTCTATTCGCTGCCGATCAACCTGCATACGATCAACCAGTTCTACGGCCGCACCCTGCGCCCGGACGAGGCCCGCGCCTTCATTGAAGAACAGGCCGACACTTCGATCATCGACCCACAGACCTTCGAGGATCAGGCCCTGCGCTTTGTAGGACCCGACCTCTATGAGGCATTCTTCCGGGGCTATACGGAAAAGCAGTGGGGGTGTTCGCCGACTGAATTACCCGCCTCGATCCTCAAGCGCCTGCCTTTGCGGTTCAATTACGACGACAACTACTTTTTCCACCGTTTCCAGGGGATGCCCGAAGACGGCTACACCCCGATGATCGAACGTATTCTGGATCATCCAAAGATAACCGTGCATCTGGACACGCTGTTCGCGCCAGGGGATGGGGCCGAATTCGACCACGCCTTCTGGTCCGGTCCGCTGGATGGCTATTTCGACTACCGGCTGGGGCGGTTGGGCTACCGCACGCTAGATTTCGAACGGTTCAGCGATCAGGGCGACTATCAGGGCTGTGCGGTGATGAATTACGGCGACCGCGACACCTCCTGGACCCGGATCACCGAGCACAAGCATTTCAGCCCCTGGGAAAACCACGACGGCACCGTCTGCTATCGAGAGTTTTCGCGCGCCTGCGGCCCCGACGACATCCCCTATTACCCGATCCGTCTGGTCGAGGAAAAAGCGTTACTGGCCGATTACGTGGCGCTGGCCGAGCAGACCCCAGGCGTCACCTTTGTAGGGCGACTGGGTACCTATCGCTATCTGGACATGGACGTGACAATCCGAGAGGCCTTGGACACCGCACAAATGTTCCTGAACCATGTCGCCAAAGGCGCCCCGATGCCAGCCTTTGCCATCTCGCCACTTTAACCGCGACCTGATCAAACCAGCGCATGCTGGAAAAATTCTTTTGTGTGCGGTAATTTACCAATAAAGCTGTTCAGTCTTCTTCTCACCGAGGTCGCATGGCGTTTAAAGAGTACGAGTATATTTTTGTTGTGACTTACGGCCGGTCCGGCTCAACCCTGTTGCAAAGCTTGCTGAACTCCCTTGAGGGCACGCTCATTCGGGGTGAGAATTACAACGCGCTGTTCCATCTCTACCAAGCGTTTCAAACCATCAACGAAACCAAGATGTTAGGACGTAAAAGAAAAACGCAGAACCCAGACGAGCCTTGGTTCGGCGCCGAAGCGATGCAGCCATTCATGTTCCGTCACGCGCTACTTGACGCCTTTGTGACACATGTGCTGCGCCCGGAGGACGACACAAAACGGCTGGGGTTCAAAGAAATCCGTCACATGCCGAACGTCATGGGGCCGGCACAGTTCAAGGCCTATATGGATTTTCTGCTAGAGAGTTTTCCCAATGCCCGGATTGTTTTCAACACCAGAAATGCAAGCGATGTGGCCAAGTCGGGCTGGTTCGCCGATCTGAACACGCAAATGGTCGAAGAGAGAGTAATTAAATGCAATCAAAGGTTTAGCGATTACAACACATCGTCCGACCGTACCATCCTGATGCATTATGACGATTACGTCGCAGACCATTCGCAGATCGAACGGCTTTTTACTTTTGTCGGGCACGACTATAACAGTGATACGGTCGAGGCGATCTTCTCCAAACCGCTCAATCACGTGAATTGACAACAAATCCTAAAAAACCGTCTCCTGACTCCGAGGCCGCAAAAGCAAGTCGGAGCAAAACTGGGAATGACACTGCCGAGAATACAGATTCCTTTTGTGATTTGGACGCTGCAACGCACCGGCGGAACAAACCTTAGCTATTGCCTCAACACCATATCAGACCGGCCTCAGCTGCGGGATGAACCTTTTAATCCCCGACGTATTCATGGTGATCTCGCAAAAGACTGGAGACGCACGAAGAACGAAATAGCACTGCAGCGGGGCCTCGATAAAATTTGCGCAGCACGGCCCAATTTCAAACATTGTGTCGAACCGGTTCCGAAACGGCTGAACGCGTTTCTGGTCAACTGCACAATTGCGCATGGGTATCGGCACATATTTTTGTACAGGCGCAACCTCCTGGAACGCATCCTGTCGCTGGAATATGCAACCAGAACAGAAATTTGGGGGCCCGAACACGTGGAAACGGCAAACAAAGGATGCGTGACCGCAGCCATGGAAGTTCCTCTGGACGTTGATGGAATAATCCGCCGCGCTATGCAGGCACATACCCGCCTAAACCGCACCTGGACTGCACTCCAAGCAGCCCGCATTACCCCGATCACGATCTCCTTCGAAGAACTGTATGCAGCGGACGAGGCAGTAACAAAAAAGAGCCTAACGCGGGTCTTCATGGGGCTTGGGCAAAGATTGAACACCGCTCAGATAACTGAAATCCAAACGATGATCCGATCAAGCGGCAGACAGAACACGCGCGATAGTTACAACCTGTTCAAGGGAATTGATCTGGTAAAAGCACGACTGGCTGAAATCCCTGACCTGTTGTGCAGCGTCTGACTCTTGGTTAACCACACCAAAGAACGCTCATGTCATTGCCAGAAATCTCCATCATCGTACCGGTCCACAATGTTCAGGATCACATCGCAGCCTGCCTGACCAGTCTGCGCGATCAGCGCTTTACCGATTTCGAAGTGATAGTCGTCGATGATGGCTCAACCGATGGAAGCCCGGCCCGGTTGCGTGAAGCAATCGGCGACGACCCGCGCTTCCGCGTGATCCGGCAAAACAATCTTGGGCTGTCTGGGGCGCGTAATACAGGGCTGGATGTTGCGCGTGGCAGGTTCATCGCGTTTCTCGACGGTGACGACCGATATGACCCTGAATTCCTGGGGCAGATGCATGCCGCACTGACAAACAGCGATGCCGAATGGGTCGCGTGCGGGTTGCGTAACATACATTCCGATGGCCACAGCGACGCCCACTCGGCCATTCATGACAAACCGGTATTGGAAGACGGCGGCGAACCACAACTTTGGCCCCTGGACAGTTGGGAGGAGGCGATCAGGCATTTTCCCTCTGCCTGGAACAAGCTGTATCGTCGCGACCTCATCGAAGGATTGCGCTTTGACGTGGGAACCTGGTTCGAGGATCACGCGTTTTTTCTGCGAGCTGCTGCGCGAACAAAAGCAATTTTGCACCTGCCGCAACCACTCTATCTGCAGACGCGGGGGCGGCCGGAACAGATTACCGCCACCGATTCCGACCGGGTGTTCGAACAACTGACAGTGCTCGACACACTGTCAGAGATCATGGCAGGCCCTGAAAAGCCCGGGTGTCAGCCTGCGCTGTCCAGATTGGCCCACCGGCTGTTTCATGAACGCAGCACCGCGCTGCGTAATCCCACGCGCAGGGCTCAATTCATTTCCGCTGTGCGGGATTGGCTGCACGCAAAAGACCTGCCCCCCCTGCCCGGCCCTGAGCTGCCCCCCAGCTGGCGGCTGGAACTGGATGGTACCTGCCCGCTCAGCGTGGTTGTCCCGTGGGACGGACAGGAAGAAGCACTACACGTGACACTGAACGCGCTGGCCAGGCAAACCCAGAGAGGTTTCGAAACTCTGATCATCGCCGATGATCCTGCCACAACCCGCCAGGCGGCGGTGTGCACGGAACACCTGGGGCTTATGGACGCTCGGGCGTTGACCAGCGAATACCCCGGACCGGGACCAGCGCGCAACACGGGGCTTAAACAGGCTCGGGGTGCCATGGTGGTGTTCGCCGATGCCGGTGACAGGTTGATGCCAACTGCGCTTGCCCACTGGACAGACACTATGCTGCGGGAAAACGCGGATTTCGGGGTATCACAGTTCCGCATCGGTCTGACCCAGACAAGCCCCGTGCACCAGGGCTTTCATGACATGACATTGCTGGAGACGGAGCCAGTTGAAACCAGTCTTCTGCACTTCGACGCAGATCGGGCGCTTGCGCTGCATTGTCACCCAACGGCAAAAATCTTTCGCCGCGACTTTCTGACCGAACAAAATCTGTCTTTTGGCACGGGCCCCCGGGCCGACTGGCAAATCGGCATTGGTGCCGCGCTAACCGCGCGCCAAGCGCTCTATTTCGCGTGGCCCGGAGCGGAAAGCGCCGAAGCCCCAGAGTGCCGACAACTCTGGACCGCGGCGGACACACCCGAAGCCCTGGCCCGGGCGATTGAGGCAGCCGCCGCATCCTGGTCCGCTGACATACGCGCCAACCTGCCTGCTGATTGGCCAAGAAGGCTCTATGCAAGAGCTTTGTGGGAGGTCTGGAATTTTTCAGACCTGTCCTCCACCGCCCGCAGCCGCTTTCGGTTCGAAGCAATCCGGGCTGCGCGAACCCGAGGTTGGCATCAATTGATCGGTCCGCTGGACCCTTATTTCAATCCCCCTATACCTAGGTTGGTGGGTCAACGCAGCGGAACGCTCTAATACTGGTTGCATCCATCCCGTCAGCCGGGCTAACAGCCCACAACCCCCTTGCTTCAGGTCACCTCCCGAATGTTGGTTTTTTCCACAACGCGTTTTTCTAGCCTGTCTTATCGCGCCGACTTTGCCCGGCACTCCTTTGCAAATATTTCTTTCTTTGACGCAGAGCGCAGTAATATCTTGTTTCACCTGTCCTTGCGCGCTGACGCGGCGCTTGCGGTCTGCAACCGTCGCGGGAAGACCCCCGAGGACTGGGCGCGTGAACAGCAACGCCCAATTGCCCTGAATGCCAAAGATAACGACATCGAGATTCGTTTTGCTCCTCCGCGGGTCAGCGTATGGATCAATGGAAAAAAGGTTTTCAGCTTTGGTTCCATGATAGGGCGGCAACGCTTCCCCAATCTGGGAGACATTGCCTTCATCGACTATCAGGGCGGTATTCAGGCCAGTACCATCCACATGGATTACAAAGGCGTAGATGGCACCGGCCTCACCCTTTCACCGCGGTTGGACCTGCGCGGGCGTCTAGACGGGCACTATCAACCCGAAGACCTGCGTCTGGAGATCGATGGCGTCCATCCCGCCCCCAAACTCATCGTGTCCACCAAAGATTCAGCCACAATTCTGCGATCGGTCCTGCCCGGTCGGATCTGGCAGGGGCGCACCGAGAATGATGCGTTATCACTGCAGATCATGCAAAAGGACGCGGTGCTGGCCCAGCACAATCTACACCGATCCGATCTTGTCGAGCAGATGCATACGGCACTGACAAGTGGCGACCTTGCCGGCGACCCGGTTCTGGCGACCCAGATCATCGAGCACGCCCGGTTTTCCGGCATCACGGCCAAGCTTGACCCGCCGCTGCGCAGCCAGCTGATGAAACTGGCCAGCGGGTTGGGTCTTGAGCAGTTCCTCGACGTGCCGGAAGCACCGGATGCACCCGAAACAACACAGCCCGAACGAACCATCCTTCAAAATGCGCTGGCGCGCGTTGCACAGGCTCTACACAAGGATGAAACGCCAGAATCCTTGCTTGCGATCCTGGACGAGCTGACTCCAACGCTGGGTGAAATGCAGCCCTCGTTCTATATCGCGCTGTCTGAGCTTTTTTGTCAGCGTGATGCCTTTGATCTGCTTTATGCGCATGCCCAGGCCAACGGTGTTAAGTCGATCGCACCAACCCAGGATAACAGCTGGTTCAATTCCGGTTTGCTGCCCTATCTTCTAAGGGATCTTCGCATCTCGCGGCTTTGCGTGATCTTGAGGCAATTGGTGGAACGGCCAGGGCGATGGATCATGACGCCTCCTCTGGCCTGGACAGTCCGCTCTGCATTGAACGACCCAAGGGTCAACAATGCGGCGAGGGACGAGATTATCACCGCCTTCTTGAAATTCTTCGAACGGCGCAACGAAGATTACTGGCAGCGAACTTATTGCACACAGCTGACAGAAACTGCTGTTGCACTGATCGCGGATGGCCCACGCCTGCATCCGCGCCAATATCAATGGATTGAAGCGACCTTACTGAAGGCCTTTGGAATGTCTCCTCAGTTCTGGGGCCGGATTGCTGAGCGCAATGTCGCGCTTTCACCACGTATGGCCATCGCTCAGGACGCCTTCGCAGTCCTGTACGACCCAGACACAACACCTGCGGCAAAGGCAGATGTATTGGCGTTGTTCGAACGGTTTGGCTGCCCCGATTGCGGACGTATCCGGCGGGACATGTTTGGCCCGGCCGGTCTGCCCGGCCCAGAAGCTCCGACCGTATCGGCACTTCTGCTTGCGGGGCTCGACTCGGCTGAAGCCGCGATGCGCCATATGGCGGCCCCAGACAGCGCTCCGACGGAACCCGCTCTTGAGGAGCTCGTTCGCTCAAGACGTGCCAGCCTGCCTGATATGGTTGACCGTGCGCCCCACTACGCACTGCAATGCTCTGTCAGCCACCGCGCTGCCGACCTGCTCACGGCGACCCGAAACGGGATCGATCCACAAGACGACTGTCGCGCCCTGCTCGCTGACCTGGATAGGTTGACCGATGCGGTCGACAAGTGGATTGGCCTGGGTGTCGCTCTGGGACTGCTGAATGGGCTGATCGATATCGGGGGGGCAGCGGCGACCAAAACAATCCTGACCGAATGGCTGAATCAGGCTCTAAAAAGGGTAAAAAGCGCCGAATTTGACCCGGCTGACCCACTCAGGACGCCCGCTCTGGCGCAGCCTCTGCAGGCCCTTCGCAGCCGCGCTGTCGCAGGCAAGACTGGTGCAGCGACCAACCTGAAGGCACTCGAAACCAAAACCCCGCCTGCAGTGCGGGTCCCAAACCCCCTGCGCGGCCCGGTCAATCCGCTTTTCGACACGGTTGTCATGGTCACTTCCTGCCGCGCCAATCTCGGCCGCCGCGTCCAGGCCCTGCGCGATGGGTGGCTGAGCCGTCTCGCCGCACTGGGGGTACCTTACCTGATTGTCACCGGCGATGGGGACGGCACCTTAGATGGCGATGTCCTGCATCTGGATGCCCCCGACGATTATGAAGGATTGCCGCAAAAAACGCTGGCCACGATCCGCTGGGTGCATGACAACACGCCCTTCGCCCATATGCTGAAGATCGACGATGATTGCTTTCTCAACCCCGAAGAGTATTTCCATTCGCTCAGCTACCGGAAATTCGACTACTACGGTCGCACTTTGACCCGGGTGCCTGGTCAGATGGACCGGGCCTGGCACTGCGCCAAATCCACCTCGGAACGAGGGCGGCTTGAATTCGACAAATCGCCCGAGCCTTCAACCTATTGCGATGGCGGGTCGGGCTATGCGCTTAGCCGGAACGCCATGAGTACACTGCTGGACACTGCCGCAAGCGCAACAGGTCAGGCTCTGATTCAGGTGTCTTTCATGGAAGACAAGCTGGTGGGCGACCTGCTGGCCCTGGGCGGCATCTCACCCGCGAACGAGGATTACCACATTTCGGTCCGCCGCCGGGCTCAGCCCGGGGGTATCGCGGTGTCGCGCTGGCTGAACGGGTTCGACGCCAGCCAGACCGCACCGGTCAAGCTGGTGCATCTGGACGATTCAGCCACACAAGCCGATGCAAACAGCCGACTGGATGCACCGGGTCTGTTTCCCAAAAAGATCTGGCCCAGCTATCAGCGCGCCAAACTGGGCGAACAGACCAATGCGCTTGAGATGGTAACGGATAGCAGCCGTCTGACAGCCGCACGCGAAGCGCCAGTGGCTGTGGTCGCAGCCATGCGCAACGAAATGTTCATGCTGCCACATTTCCTGGACCATTACCGCAAGCTGAGGGTCGAGAGTTTTCTGATCGCCGACAACTGCTCGGATGACGGCACATTGGAATATCTGGCGGACCAGCCCGATGTGGCGCTGTTCTCGGTCGACACGGATTACAGCAGATCGCAATACGGTGTGGCCTGGCAGCAGGCTCTGATGGGGCATTTTCGTCTAGGGCGTTGGTCATTGGTTGCCGATGCGGATGAACTGCTGACCTGGCAGGTGCCACAGCGGGAAACCCTGCCCGATCTGTTGCGCCGCCCGGAATTTGATACTGCCGACGGCGTGCGCATCTTCATGCTCGACATGTACCCACAAGGGCCGCTGGAAGAGGCTGGCTTTGCCAGCGGCGATCCCTTTGCCGAGGCCGGGTTCACCGACCGCGATCCCTTTCAACTCGACTCGTTCGGGCGAGGCCCCTACTCCAACGCACCGACATGGACGTCGGCGCTGCGCCACCGCCTGATCCCCGGATCTCGCCGGGAACTGTTTGTGGCGCAAAAAATTGCGCTGTTGAAATACTCGCCCTTCATGCGCTTGTCGGCGGGGCTGCACTATGTGGCAGGAACAACGCTTGCCGAGCGGGAGCTGTTGTTTGGACATTTCAAATACAATGCCGATTTCCGTCGCAAGGCGCAGACCGAGGTGGCCCGTCGCCAGCATTTCAATAATGCTGAGGAATACAGCAAATATCTGGCACTGATCTCGGAAGGGCGCGATCGCATCTATGATGCAGACCTGTCGATACCATGGACCGACAGCGACTTTGTTAAAGCGCGGTTGGGGTGATGGCGGGTCTGCCCGCTTCAATCACGGTTTAGCTTTTATAGAGCCTGTTTAGTTCATCCAAATGCCTTGTCATCGTCTGCGGTGCTTGTGCATTCTGCCAATAGCGTTGCATATCAACCTTACCTGCCAGTAACGCCCGGATGCGGTCGATAAAGCTGTCGATGTCACCGGCGGCAAATACCATATCCGCATCACCGGCCAACTCCTGCGCTCCGCCCATGTCACTGGTCAATAACGGGATATGGCGGGCATGCATCTCAATCGCGACCTGCGGCAGGTTATCCTCCCACAACACGGGGATCACACCCACATCCACATCGCGCAGCAGGTCGTCCAGCCCATCATGGCTGTAGCCATCCAGATGTGCCACCCCGCCTAACCGCACCTTCAGCAATTCCAAACGGCGCATCGCCTCCGCTTCGCCCGAGCGCGCGGCAACCACCAACCGAACCTTCACGGCCAGTTCTGATGGCAGCGCCTCAAGCGCATCCAACAGGAAAAAGAACCCCTTGTCCCGGCGCATATAGCCCAGAAAGCCCAGTGTCAGAGCCGTTTTTGCCTTTGGCAGAGCCTTTGCCGGCTCGGTTTCCGAGAACAGAACCGCCTGCTGCGTGCCAATATAGCTGGTACGCAATTTCCCGGGGGCGATCCCATAGCCTTGTACGATTTCGCGCACGCGTTCAGATACGCACAACACCAGATCGCATCCCGCATTGATCTGGTCCACAAAGGACTGGCGTCGCGCTGCGAAACCTGCGGCAACAGAGGTGGCAGGCTGCGCAGATCCTGATCTGGAACGGCCCCTCAGCCGCCCGAATGCCCGGCTTGTCCGGTGTGCGATACGCAACATATTCCCGAACAATAGGTCAAACCCGCGCGAGCCAGGTCTTACACCCGCGCATTTCAACCGATACGCCACCGCGTTGGCGATACGCACCAGCCGTTCGTCATGCTTGTGCACCAGACAATCCACGCATTTGGACCCGGCCTTAAAATCCGTACAAGCCCGCATTTCCTGATGCCACAGGTTCACCTGAGGGCAGACCGGATAGTAGTTATGCAGCGACAGGATCACCTTGGTGTCCGGATAGCGCGCCTTGATCTCAAGCACCTCCGCCGGCAAACCCTCCAAATTGTGGAAATGGATCACGTCATAGGGACCGGTTTCTTCTACAAAGTCGAAAAACGCATCGCGGGTTGGAACGTGCGAAACCTGCTCATGCGCTCCGAATGAATGATGCGACGGTGACAACACACCGGAATTGACAATTTCATACCGGTTCTTGCGGTTCTCATCTGGCCCGTGACGCACCTGCTCCCAACGAGGCCTGCGCGAGATCAGATCGTAGGAAATCCCCGAGGACAGAAACACCGGACTAACATCCGGTTGCGCCTGCAACTCGGTCATCAGATTGCGCAAATAGACCGAAACGCCACCCCCGCGCTTTTCATCGTCCAGGTAGTCGACCCAGTTGTAAAAAAGAATGCGCATATCAATCCAAATACAAAGGAATATCAGATCTCTTTATTCAACCACTTCCCGCGCCCCAATTTCCTGAAATAGGCCTGAATCGGTCCCGGCTTTTCAAACCGCTCCAGGATAGAATTTGCACCTTGCTTGACCAGCGGGCTTTTCATCTCAGGATCATACTCGATACCGAGAAAGTCACACAGGCGTTCTTCAAATCCATCGTCGAACATCTGGCGATACTCGAGCTTCATTTTTTCCTGTGGCAATGTGCGAAACCACTGCGTGAACAGGAAGTCGAACGTGGCGAACTCATGCCACTTATGGCTGATCTGAAGAGGTCCCGCGGCGATCTTTTCCTCGACATGGTCATCCACCTGAGATTGTGCCCAGCGTTTCGACCGGCTTGCCTTGATCAGCGAAGCCATCTGCGCCAGCTTGTTTTCCCGGTGTACATAGATCAGCTTATAATCCGTAAGGTCAGGCAGATACCGCAGCATGCGAATATTGTGCCCTATCATCAGCTTGTACCCTACACATTTATTCCCGCTCTCAGCATGCGCATCAAAAAACGCATCCGAATGCGCCCTTGGATCAGCATCCCTCTGAACTATTTCGGAAAATTCGTCAGATTTACCCTCTGCGCCTATAATCGCATAAGGGTTAAATTGCTCCCCAGCGCACAGAACATCTTGATGCGCATTCAATAAGGTCATCAGATAAGTCGTCCCACTACGTGGGAGACCAACAATCAAAAACCGCTGCAGCTCGGAAGAAGAGTCCATACTATATTTGGATCCGTGTTTCGGCACTAAAACTGTAGATAACTCTATTTCATTGCAACAATTCCAGATGCAGCGCAATGGCCTCTTCCAAGTCATCGAAATAGGAAATCCGACCGTCAGACAGAACAATCCCGGCATCACAGAACTGGCGCAGCTGGCCTAGTTCGTGACTGACCAGAATGGCACTGGAATGGCGCATGCGTTCGGCAAAGACGGCGCGGCTTTTGCGGCGAAACACAGCGTCGCCCACAGCTGTGACCTCATCCACCAGATAGGTATCGAACCGGATGCCCATTGACGCGCCAAATGTCAGCCGCGACCGCATACCGCTGGAATAGCTGCGCACCGGCATGTGGAAGTATTTCCCCAGCTCGGCGAAATCCTCGACAAATGACATCAGGCTGTCAGTGTCGACGCCGTAGATACGCGCGATGAAGCTGACATTCTGTGCGCCGGTCAGGTCGCCGTGAAACGACCCGCCAAACCCCACGGGCCAGGAAATGCGCCCATCGCTGATGATCCGGCCGCTATCAGGGCGCATCGTGCCTGCCAGCAGCCGCAGCAGGGTCGACTTTCCCGCCCCGTTGCGGCCCAGCAGCGCCAGTGACTTTCCGGTGGGCAGAGTGGCGGTAAGGTTGTCTATGACAACCCGGCGCTCGCCTCGCACACGGAAGCTTTTAGTCAGGTTTTCAAAGCGGATCATTGCAGGCCCCTGCCCTCAGCCCCGATCCCGGATGCTGTAATAAATCAGAGCAAGAATCGACCACAGCATCAGCAGGAACACCATAGCCAGCCCCATCAGAATATAGCGTCGCGGGAATTCCGAGCTTTGCGCCATAGTCGGTCGGATATAGGTGGCCAGATACCGGCTTTGGCGGGCGGCATTGTCCCGCGCCACGTCCAACGCCGTCAGCGCCACACGATAGGTCTCTTCCGCGAACTGGCGATCGACACTGAGGCTCTCATATTCGGCGATCAACGAGGGGTAATCCTCGCCCACCGCACCCAGTTCAGTGCTGTCCGATGCAAAGTTCTGACGTTCTGCTGCAATACGCTCGCGGATCACGTCAATGCGGCGCTGTGCGTTGGTCAGGCGAGGGTCCGTACTGGATACGGTTTCACTGAGAAGGTCAAATTCGATCAACGCTTCAGCCAGAGCCTGCTGCAAGTTGTTCATCACTCCCATACGGCCCTGAATGTCAGCCTCGGGATCGACGATACGGGTCCGGGTGCGAAAACTGGTCAGGGCTTCGCGCGCGGTCTTGAGTTGCGCGACGGCCTCTTCCAGATCCTCACGTGCATAGCGCATGGCGTCTTCACGCGCCTGTATGTTCAGCGCATTGATCCGGTCCTGACTTTCATTCACGATCTGCTGCGCCACGTCTTGTGCATAGTCCGGATCAAAGGCCAGCACCCTGATTTCAATCAGCCCCGTCGACTGATCATAGGAAATCCGCACGATACGTTGCCAGAACCAGACCAGATCCTCGAGCGTGGCGTTCGGCCAGATCGAGAACATCCAGTCCTTCGGCCAGTAGGTTTCGTAATGTGCGCGTAGGGTCAACTTGCCTTCAATAGCCTCAACAATTTCCTGGCTTTGGATGAATTCGTACAGGATGTCACTGTCGACACCCGTGCCGGAATTAGCGAACTGCGCCAGCCCACCCAGGAGTTCCGAGGCCGATCCGCCCTCCTCTGATCGCACGGTGAATGCAGCGGTCGAGGAATATTGATCCTCGGCCTGTGTCCACAGGTAATAGGCCAGCCCCGCCAGAGGCAGCATCACGATCAGCACAAAGCTCAGCAACAGCCCCCAATGGCGGCGCTTCATGCTGGCGGGCTGCGCCAATGGCTGCACCGTGACGGTTGGTGTGGGCGGCGGGCCCGGGTTGCGGCCCGGATTCCGACCCTGCTGCTGGCCTTGCTTTGGCCCCTGCCCTTTCTGCTGACCGCGCCCCTGTCCGGCGGGCCGGCTCTGGCGTCCGGGACCACCTTGTTTTCCACCTTGTTGGGCGGCAGGCTTGCCCTGCCCTTTGTTGGGCACGGCCGCCAGCTGCGGCTGCCCAGCGACCGCCGCTTGTTTTTGCGCTCTTCGTGTATTCGGAGTGTCAGCTTTCTTGGGGGCACCGTCCACAACCTTGACCGTCGGTTTGTCCGCCTCTGATTTTTCTGTCATGCGCACCCTGTTCCGCCCCGAAGGCATTTGAATTCCATTATTGATTCTTACATAATCGGACCGGCACGCACAGACCAAAACGAGATGATGCGCATATGCCGGCCCCCTTGGACACAGGATCTCATGCAATGCAGCCGGGGGGCGGTACAACCCGCCGCTGGATCGGGCCACGCACGATCACGGCTTTGATCCTGCGAGAGATGTCGACCCGTTACGGACGCAACCCCGGTGGTTATGTCTGGGCTGTGGTTGAGCCTTTAGGCGTTATCATCATCCTCAGCTTTGGTTTTTCGCTCCTGATGCGCAATCCGTCGTTGGGCAACAGTTTCCTGCTATTTTATGCCTCGGCCTATCTGGCCTTCAACCTGTATCAGAGTCTGTCTCTGACGGTGGCCAGGGCGATCAGTTTTTCACGGCCCTTGCTGATGTATCCCGTCGTGACATGGGTAGACGCCATTCTGGCCCGGTTCATTCTCAATCTTCTGACCGGTCTGCTGGTCACATATATCCTGCTGACCGGGATTCTGGCCACTGTCGACAGCCGAGCCGTTCTTGAAATCGGACCTATTGCCGAGGCGCTGGGGTTGGCCGCTTTGCTTGGGCTGGGCATCGGCACTCTGAATTGCGCCATAGGGGGGCTCTTCCCGACCTATGACCTGATCTGGTCAATCGCGACACGTCCGCTGTTTCTGGTGTCGGGTATTTTCTACATCTACGAAGATATGCCGCAGAGCGTCCAGAACGTGTTGTGGTTCAATCCGCTGATCCATATCACCGGCCTGATGCGAGAAGGAATATATCCCACCTATCACCCGCAATATATCAGCGAGGTCTTCGTTCTGCTTGTCAGCCTGTCGACTCTGCTGATGGGTCTGATTCTGCTGGGTCGCTATCACCGGGATATCCTGAACCAGTGATGGTATCTCCGGCCAGAGTCAGAACATCTTCATGACTGAGGTCCGTGTTTCTTAGGACTGCATCTCGCAGAGCCCGGCGCAGCAAGCGCAGATAAAGCGCTTTATGCGCCCCATAATGCCTGAAGGCTGCCCCCCATTTCAGTGCCATCATAGGCAGAAGAGGCCAGAATAGGACCGGCGCCGCCTTGCGGTACATCAGCAGTCGGTTGCGGCAGAAATAATAGACCTTCCACATGGGTCGGATGACCTGGGACCCCTGATCCTGAAACGTGCTGAAATCATGTTCAAAGCGCAGCGCGGGATCGAACAGAATCTTCAGCCCTCGCCGACGCAGGGTCAGCGTATAGATCACGTCATCGCCGTAGAGAAACAGTCCGGGGTCGGGATAGCCGGTTTCGGCGATGATCCTACGGGACAGAAACAGACCTACAAATGAGGTCAGATCAATAGGGCAGGGGGCATCGGCCTGATACGCTGCACGCGGTATGTGATAGCCGTCACGCCCCCGGAGCAAGGAACGCAGAAACAGGCGAGCGTTCCAAAATGGATTGACCGAAGGCCGGTTCATCTCGCAGATGCGGCCATCGGGAAAATAGACCGCGGCGGCATAGGCCGTATCCTCGGGGCAGGGTTGGGCGTGGAAGGTGGCCAAAGCACCGGGCATAGGGCGGGCGTCGTCATCCATTACCACCATCCAATCCGGATCGAACCGCGTGGTGGCATAGCGCATACCCAACTCAAACCCGCCAGCGCCTCCTAGGTTTTTTGTGCTGGTGATCACATCTACCCGCGAATCTCGCACCGAGGTCAGCCAACCTGCCGTGTCATCGGTTGATGCGTTGTTCACTACTACTATGGCCTGCAAATGCGTCGCGTCAGCCTCAAGCAGGCGCTGTAGCGTAAGCCGGAGCTTGTTCAGGCGATTATGGGTCACAACCACTGCCACAAGGCGTTGATGCGGGGCGGCGGCCATAAATAAACCTCCTCTGAGGGTCCGTGCTCAAATGTTTCGCGTGCGAAACACTCTGTTAAGGATCACAACGAGCGCAGCCAGTCCTGCAGCGCCTCGGCCAATCGCTCTGAAACCCCGTCTCCAACAAGTTCTAAACGACCCTGATCGGGGGTGAAGCGCATTTCGATGCCAGTGGTTACGCGGGTTACTATCCGCTCTCCTGTCGTTGTTTCCGGCGAAGCCTGACGCAACCGAGGGCGAGGTGGAATGGATGGATCAGCTGGCGGGGCAGGGGGCCGCGCCAGCTTGGCGAGACTGTCGGACAGGATCTGCATCTCAGCCTCAGCACTGTCTCGGGGCGTGTTTTGCAACCGGGTCTTCAGAGCCTCAGCATACCCCGCATCGCGCCCCATCTCACGCGCTAGCGCCAGCCCCAGCTTCTCACTGATTGCCGAGGGGAAATACAGCACCGCGTCAAATGCCTCGACCAGTTGAATAAAGGTGCCGATCTTGGATCGCTTCGACCGGGTTGCATTGCCAAACAGACCCTGAAGTGCGGCTTTCTGCGTGGGATACACACCTTCTTTCATCGCCCGCACAGCGATCCGGGCGCGTTCGTAATGCGACAGGTTCACCCGGATCTCGTTTTCCTCGACCATCGCCACATAGGCATCCTGGGCCGTATCCGGCGTGATTATCATGGCGCGAACGGTGGAGAATTTCGCATCCCCCGTTTCCCGGAACAACCGCCGCAGCGCAGTCAGGCGCCGCCAGCCGGAGATCAGACCATAGGATCGCCCGCCAGCAGGGGCGGGCAGGGCAACCACCTCGATCGGCATCTGCTGGCCTCTGGCGCGCAGACTGTCCACAAGAGCCGTCATCTCGTCTTCGTTCTGCTCCAGGCGGTCGCGGACCAGGTGACGATCATCGATCGCGTCCAATGGCAGCAATTCGATCATGCGCCCCTCAGCCCGGGCGCTGTGCAATTCCTGCACCACCTCGGTCAGAGCCGCGGTGGCTGCGGCTTCACCCGCCACCTGTGCAATCGGCGCCGAACTGAACGGCATCGCCTTGGTCTCGGGCGCGCGCTGGTTTAGGGCGGGTCCATCCAGATAGGTGGGTTGAGCCGGGGTTAATCGCTTACGTTTTGCCATCTCTGCTCTCCTCTTTGCGGGACTATTCAGCGGCTTGCTGCGCTGCCAGCTCTTCGCGCCGCCAAACACCCAACAACAGACGCTTGAAAGCGGCATAGGTGGCATCAAAGGTCTCACGCCCCCGCGCGTAGGTCTCGCGGTTGAAATTGCGATAATCGGCCTCGTAGATACCGCTGACCTGTTCGCCCGCTTGCCCGATCAGCGCGGTGAAATCCTGCCGGTGCGGGGAGAGGGTTTTGCCTAGGTAAGCCTGCATCAAGGCTGCCAGTTCACCTTGCTGTGCCCCATCGTAGCGCGTGATCACGGCGCGTACGGCATCCCACTCAAAAGCCATCTCGGGGCGACCCAGGGCGCGGGCGGCGACATTCTCGCCCTCTTCGATGGACTGAAAGGTCGAATGCAGCATATCGAAGAAGCGTCCGGTCGAATCGAACTCCAGAAATGACGCCCCCATGGGCACCAGCAGAATATCTGCCGCTGCCAGCCCGTTGATTGTCAGATAGCCCAGGGCAGGGGGGGTGTCGATGAAGACAAGGTCATAGTCATCCAGCACCCCGTCAGCCTCCAGCCGGTCTGTCAGCGCATCCCAAAGCTTCCAGCCGCGCGCTTGCATGCGCCAGACCGGAATCTGGAATTCCGCCCAATACAGGTTCAGTTGCGCTCCGATCAGATCGATATTGGGCCAATGCGTGGTCTGGATCAGATCACCTGCAGTCATCTCCAGCGCAGCACTCAGCGACTCGTCCAATGGCTGGGGTGGATCACCCCGGTCCAGACGGCGCTGATTTTCGATGCGCAGATATTCTCCGTAATGGCGGGCCAGCAGAGGGAAGGCGGTTTGCCATTCATCCTCGACCCGGCCCCCAAAGATCGAGGTCATGGATCCCTGGCTGTCCAGATCGATCACCAGTACCCTGTACCCGTCCAGCGCCGCTGACATCGCCAGATGCGCCGCTGTGCTGGTCTTGCCGACACCGCCCTTGAAATTTGCCACAGCCACCATCTTGGCCGGCTGGCCGACGGGGCGGTACGGAAGGTAATTCTTGGCCTTGGACCCTTGGGCCCCAAAAAAGGCGCGCAGGCGCAGCACCTCATCCAAGGTGAACCATTTAGCACCACCATCAGTTTCAGACTGGCCCTGAGGCAGGTCCGGATTCTGTTTCAGTACGCGGCGGAAATGGGCTTGTGCCACCGGGATCAGATAGCGGGTAATTTCCCAGGTTGAAAACAGGCGCAGCGATTTGTGCCCGTTCTCATCCATGCCTCGACTGGCCAGATCGCTGCGGCCACGCTCGCAGGCTTGAGCAATGGCAGCAAAGCCCGGTGTGCCTGTGGGTAAGTCCAGATCCGACAGCGCGGTATCGGGGTCTATATTGAAATAAGGGGGCAGGGGGGTGCTGTCCTTCGCCATGATAAAACCGCTCGATGTGTTATGTTTTCCCCATGATACCGAAAAACACAGCACATGGAAGCAAAACGCGCACAAGACGCGATTTTTCTCAGCAAATGAAGGGGATATTGCTGCGAATATAGCGCAGATTCTGATGTATTGCGGTTTTTTTTAAGTGTTAGAATTGTGTTATTTGTAGTTACGCTTTCGCTCTCTCTTTGTGTTTTCCTTTATAAAATAGTGTCTTACGCCTATTTTTAAGCAGCCAAGTGACTCTGAAACCCCGAAGGAATGACTCCAAACCCCCGATAGGGTGACTCTGAACCCCCGATTGAAATTCATTGTGCGGGCTTGTGGATAACTCTAGGGTGGGTGTCACTAAAACCACGAAAGAAAACGAGTCGGATACCGACCGATAACAAGGCACCGAAAGAGGGCCATGGGCAGGACAGTGATAGAAGGACCGGGTGGGCTGTTGCCTGACCGGCAGAGACAGGGCGATTTTTTCGTCTGCGATTTTTTCGATGCAATCCCCAAGGATGACATCGCCAGTATGGAGCATCCGCTCTTTTCGCTGGCGACGCGTCCTGATCGGCGCATTCTCGAGTATCAGCATAATGGCACTCAGATCACGGTAACGCCGTCGGTCAGAGGTCTGGCGACGATCCATGACAAGGACATCCTGATCTTCTGTATCAGTCAGCTGATGGCAGCGATCAATGCGGGCCGTCAGGTCAGCCGTACCTTGCAGCTGAAGGCGCATGATTTGCTTGTGGCGACCAATCGTGAAACCAGCGGTGATGCCTATCGCCGTTTGCGCGAAGCGTTCGAGCGGCTGGCAGGAACCCGCATCACCACCAACATCGTCACCGGTGAGGAAGAGACCACCACCGGCTTTGGCTTGATCGAAAAGTGGGAGATCGTGCGCAAGACACGGGGCGGGCGCATGGTCAGCGTAGCGGTCACCCTTTCCGACTGGCTCTATCGTGCAGTGATGTCGAAGTCGGTTCTGACACTCAGCCGTGATTATTTTCGGCTGCGCAAACCTCTGGAACGGCGGATCTACGAACTGGCGCGTAAACATTGCGGACGGCAACCAGGATGGACAGTCTCGGTCGACACATTGTTGAAGAAATCGGGTTCGGCCTCACCACGCCGGGTCTTTCGCAAGATGCTGCGCGATATGATCGATGCCGACCATCTGCCCGATTACGAGATGCGCGAGGAGCCGGGCGATCTGATCTGCTTTGCCCCGCGCGCCGGACTGATCGAGCCGGACGTGCCATTGCCCAACCTGCGCGCCGAAACGCTTGAGGCCGCGCGTGAGCTGATGCCGGGGGCGGATGTTTACGGGCTTGAAGCCGAATGGCGCGGCGTCTGGGTCCGTTCTGGCACGCCACGGCTCAGGAAACCCGATGCCGCGTTTCTGGGCTGGGTGCGCAAACGGGCAGGGGGGTGAGCCTGAATTTCTCACGGGTGACATTTTAGCTTTGCGGTTACAAACCGAGCTGGAGATAATCATTTTTATGTTAAATAATCATGAGAGCCATCCGATCCGTACTGCTCTTTCCGCCAATGATGATGGTATCCATCATCCGGCAATACCAAATGAAGAGGAGGGCACAATCCGACCACGATTCGAATCCAATCATTATTAAATGCCCGAATTTTTAGGCGATTGTTATCTAGATCACATATAAACTTCGCAATTCGCGGCATAAGGTGGGTGAAAGCAGGGCAAAATCTGACCTACTAGATTTTTGGAGGTTGCCGTCACGTTAAGGATTGGTAAACTCTGACTGTACTGCCTCCTCACATGGTTTTGTTAGTGAGGTGTGTAAGACGACTAATTGGTAAAATTTTTTGCGTGTTGTGTGTGTGGGGGTAAAAGTGATGTCTTTGGATTCCGTGACCACCGTGTCGGGGGAAGACAGTGTTTTTGACATTCAGAGAAGTGAAGCCCGCCGGCTTGTTTGCCCTTCTGGCAAGACCCATGTGACCAGCGGATATCGGCTCTCAGGAAAAATTGTCAAACGGGCCTGCGATATTGTTCTGTCGTTGATGATGATTGTGCTGTTTGCACCGATCATGGCCTTGCTGTCGCTGTATATAATCTTCGTTTACCGCGTATCACCGATTTTTCGGCACGACCGTGTTGGCTTGGATGGCAAGGCATTCCCTTGCCTGAAATTCCGCACAATGGTTCCCAACGCTGCAGAGGTTCTTGAAAAAATCCTGTCCGAGGATCCGGTTCTGCGCCGTGAGTGGGAAGAAACGAAGAAGTTGAAGAATGACCCAAGAGTGTTTCCGGGCCTCGGAAATCTGATGCGCCAATCCAGCTTGGATGAGCTGCCGCAAATCTTCAATGTGTTCTTCGGACATATGAGCATTGTTGGCCCTCGTCCGGTCACGCGTGAAGAATTGGCGCATTATGGGCAGGATGAAGCTTACTATGTGGCGGTCAAACCAGGCATCACCGGTGCATGGCAGATTGGTGGTCGTTCGGACACATCCTACGAAGAGCGCGTCTCGCTTGATGTGTGGTATGTCCGCAATTCCAGCTTGCAGCTTGATCTTCAGATTTTCTTGAAAACAGTGCTTTTGTTCGTGACCGGGCGTCTGTCCGGAGCGGCGTAACGCGGGCTTTGATCCGCCCGCCAGGCTTTGAAGCGGGCGCTGTGTTCAACGAGAAGAATGAGCAGAACCAAGGGTGCCGACAAAAGCCAGCCCGCCAGGAGCCACATGAGGAAAGACCCTCCAAACACCAGATAACCAACAAAACACAATCCAAAGGAGATGGCCAGGGAGCAGAACAATCTGGATATGATCATTGCTTATCTGGATCCTGCCTGTCATCTAGAGCGAAATCGCATCCGTTCTCGTGCGGAGTCGAATGCAGTAATGTTGCGGGATTTCATCTATAAATGGAACTCCAATTTTACTTTGCAAGCGTATTGGCAAAATATGGCCATGTTGGTGGCGGGACATGAAAATTGATATTGGCATCTGCACATTTCGTCGCGACAGCTTGCACGGAACGTTAAACAGCCTGGCCAAGCAGAATATCCCGGCGGATTTGGATGTTCGGATCATCGTTGCGGACAATGATGAACAACCGGTTAAGAAGCTCGAGATTGAGGGGTTGGCCGACAAGCTGGGATTAAACCTGACTTATGTGCACGCCCCGGCCCGCAACATCTCAATCGCGCGAAATGCCTGCCTTGAAAGCTCGGATGCAGACTATCTGCTGTTCATAGACGATGACGAAACTGCCGAGCCGGACTGGATCGCGAGCCTTCTGGAGACTGCAGGGCGCGAAAAGGCCCGCATTGTGTTTGGCCCGGTCTTTGCTGTTTATCCAACTGGCGCGCCAGAGTGGATGATTGAAAACAAGGTGCATTCAAGCATTCCATCGGCTCTGAACGGAACTGTCGAAACGGGCTTTTCAGGCAATGTCTTGCTGGACCGGCGTGATACATGCCTACGCGAGGTTCGGTTTAGTCTCGACTTCGGGCGAACTGGCGGTGAAGACATCGACTTTTTTTTCCGTCTTCACCGAGTCGGGGTTCCCATGTCGATCAGCACTTCGGCGATTGTGCACGAATCGGTGGACCCTTCCCGCCTGTCCTTCAAATGGCTTTGGGCTAAAACCGTGGCGCGAGGCACAATCTACGGGTTTTGCGCGTTGCAAGGCCAAACCGGTAAAACCCCCTCAATGTTTATCAGAAGCTTCGCAAAGACCTCCTATTGCGGCCTGCGTGCTGCGGTGGCCTTGCCAAACGTGAACCGGCGCACCTTTTGGGCACTGCGGGGCGGGTTCCATTTTGGTGTCCTAAAAGGGTGCTTCACGAGGCCGAGCCACGAATTTTACGGTTGAAGCTGATTACCGCTTCTTTGATCTGTTTAGGTCTCTCGGAATGCTTTTGTAGCTTTGATTAGATCTTGGCGCTGTATCAGAACTGCCAATCCAAGCCCCACCGCTAGAATACAGCCGGCGAGTGCAATTTCCGCAACATGCTCGGGAGACATGACGTACCGTACTAGGATGTGGCAGCAAACCATAACAATTGAAATGAATGTTGGTATAAAAAGCGTGCGCACGCAGGCGAATATTTTGATTGGTACAACTTGTTTCGCCAAAAACCAGCCTCGTATGACAATCAAAAAGCCCCAGATAGAAATGGCTGCTGCAACCACTAGTACGTTGAACAAAGCAGCAGCGAAAACCAAGCCTATGTAAAGCAGCGCAGATTCCATACTCAGCCTGACATGCAAGTCAGTGCGGTTGATCGCACGAAATATACAAGCCAGCAGAACGACGGCAATCGCCTCGAAAGTGAGGCCTGCAATGGATAGAGCGAAGATCGGCGCGACCTGCGCCCATTCGGCTGACAGCATCACAGAAAAAATCGCGGTTCCCGCTATAGCTGTCATCGCCAGAACCGGAAGCAGAAGTGTGGCCATCAGCTTCATTGCAGCAAAGTAAAGCTCAACCAGGCGCTCGGGATCATGTTGAGTTTTTGCCATTCGAACGTAGACAACAGTCGACATCGGTCCAACCAAACCGAATTGAGGTAACCTAGAAAACCGGGCACTCATCGAGAACAAGCCTAAAGAAGCTTCCCCATTCAATTTTCCAATGGCAATGACAGCGGATTGGGTTCGCGCCGCTGAAATTGCCGAAACGGTCAACGCGTTTCGAGCAAAGAGTAGATGCTCCCGGACTAGATGGGGTTTGAATGTCCGGTTGGGGCGGAACTCGGACAGATAAACGATTCCAGCCAGTCTGACGACCGCCAAAGCAATCTGCTGAGCAACAAGCGCCCAAACTCCGGCACCCAGAATGGCCAGGATGACGGCAAGGCTAAGGCTGATAACCGTTGTGATCGTCTGCACTTTGGCGATCCCGGTATAGTTTTCGCGTCGCTCGATTTCGGCATTCGGGGTTGCCGAAATTGCCTGACATAGGGGCACCACAGCCAGCGCGCTGAGAATTGGCACCAGGGCTGGTTGATCAAAGAACGCAGCCCAAATCGGTCCGATTCCCAAGATGATAAGGGCGAGGCCAATTCCGACTGCGACCAGCAACCAAAACACGCTGACCCATTCTTCATGGTCATAGGTCGGTGTGCGGATCAACGAGCGCCCGAGACCCGCGTCACTCAGCACGCTGCAGAAAACCACCACTGACATGGCCATTGCCATCAGCGCGAATTCGTCAACAGTCAGGTGCCGGGCGACGATCGGCAGGACCAGAACCTGGGATAAAGCCAGAAACAGGCGTGCCGATACCAGAGAGCTGACGCTCACAAAAAAACCTTTGACGGAGTGCGCGGCGGAAGAGTGTTGCGTGGACATCGCGGCCTAATCCAACTTCTTCACGGCCGCCCAGTCAAAGGATCTGATTGCCTCTGCGGGAGTCGCCTGGGCCAGCCAGCCAAGTTTCGCAAAACCGGGCCAGCATTCGGTTCCATGCACGAAGATAATTGGGATATAGGCGCTCTGAAATGCGTCCTCGTGATATAGCCCGTCAAATGCCTTACCGCCCCATACCCTCTGCACTAAGGGTTGATCCGTCACACAGGGCCGGTTGAACTCGGCCAGAACATCGGGGGCGTGTTTCCAGAATGTATTCTTGTCAAAGCTTGCATGGTTGCGCATGCCGACCTTGACCGGATTGGCATGGGCCATCTCGACCCAGTTCAGTCCCAGCAGGTCGAGAATCTTACCGTCATAGGCCAGCGCTATGCCCCCGGCTGGGCCGACCCCGATTGAAGGCAGGGGCTCGATCCCATTCAGGAAAGTTCCGAAACTCACCCCTTGCTCGACCAGTGTATATTCTTTCTGGATGTCGAACCGGGATTGGTAATAGTGAATCCATCCGACTAAGAAGATGCCGATTGCAGCAACTGTTGCGGCGAGGGTGGTCGAGCCTTTAGGCGCATAGAACGCGATTGCAGGGACAGCTGCAGCGACCAGCAGTGCCAGACAGACCGGCAGTAGCGGCACTACGGGCTGGTAGAAACGCCACAGAACAAAGTGATCGCCGCCAAGGCCCGCATAGACTGATAGCATCCCGAATACGCTGGCTGCAGTTATCAACAATGCCCGGGCGCCAGGACGGGATTGTGTAACACCTATGACGGCCCAGATGGTGCCAGCCAGCCAGAGGATGACAAAGATTTCGATGAACGGGCCGTTCAGCAGAAAATCCACCATGTATTTCAACCCGTCCTTGAGACCCTGTACTTTGTCCGAGGACACTTTGGCGTAAAACGTATTTGGAAAGGGTTGACCAAAATAAGACAGGCGAAAGGATGTAATCGCGACGAAAGAGGCGCCGGCAGTAAGAATGGCCCCACCCAAGGCGCGCCAGAACCGGGGTGCCAGGATCAGGCTGAGGGCCAACAGGCCGATTGCAGCGGCAATCCCCTCAGGGCGGACTAGGGGCATCAGAGCGGCTGCGAGAAGAAGGCAGATTGTATTGCCCGGCCCCCTGTCATTTTCGACCAGCCGGGCCAAAAGGAACACCATCCACAGCAGCAGCATCGACCACAGCGCCAGCTCCATCATCGTCCAGACCGACCACATGAAATAGCCGGGACTTGCGATCAGGCAGACTGAAAGAGTCCAGATGGCCGGTGCGGGTTCGATATCCAGCCAGTCGGCCAGCGCGCGCACCAAACGCAGGGTCAGATAGACCGCCATCAGAGCAAACTCGGCACAGAGCGCGATGATAAGGAATTCAGGTGTCGGGGTCAGGCTGTAGGTAACGGCCAGGATGCTCATCCACAGAAACGCAGTGGACCCTTCGACCCGTTCCCCGCCGACATTGTAGACATAGCCAGCACCATTGGCGACGTTTTCGGCGTAAGAGCGTGTGATGGCGGCATCGTCGATCCCGATGGCAGGCAACCCGCCCACAAGCAGCCAAGCCAATGCTGCCCCGACAAATGTCAGACCCAGTGCCAGAAGGAAATCCTGAAAACGGTATCCTTGTGCCATTGTCCGATTCAGCCTTTTTAGAATTTTGTCTTCATGAATATGCGTTCAGGCAAATGCGTGATCACCGTCATCAGTGCGCGCCAGCGCAGGTCCACATAGACCTGCCTGCCCCGCTCCATGGCGGTTACGATCCGCTCGGCAAAGGGTTCCGCATCGGTGGTTAGCGGCCCAGGCAGATCCATGCCTTCGGTCATTGCTGTCCTGACAAAGCCTGGCTTTACCGTCATCACATGCAGATCGGTATTGGCGTATTTCTGGCGCAACCCCGAGATATAGGCCGCGAACCCGGCCTTTGCTGAGCCATAGACATAGTTCTTCGCTCGCCCGCGATCACCGGCGACCGAGCCGATTGCGATGATCGCGCCGCCGGTTTCGGCCATGCGTGTGGCGGCCTGCTCCAAAAACAGGCAGGGTGCTAGATAATTGCTGTCCATGATCAATCTGGTGGCCGTCGCATCCCCGGCATCCTTGTCCTGATCCCCCAGAACACCGATGGCGCAGACGATGATGGATGGGGCCACAGGCAGGCTGTCGAGAAAGGCCTTATGCCCGTCCAGATCCAGCACATCGAACTCGTGTGCGGTAACCTCGCAATTGTACCGGATCGACAGGTCAGAGACATCGCGGTCCAGCTCCCCTGCTCTGCGCGCTGCCAGCATCAGAGGATGGCCGCGTTTGGCCAGTGCGACGGCGATGCCGCGTGCGATATCGGATCGGGCACCGAGGATGAGGGCGGGAGCATTGGCAGGTGTCACAGATTTAACCTCTGGGATAGCAGGGATTGAAACAAAGGGCGCGATCCTGTTGCTGTGCGCAGCGCACGAAACGCAGGCACCCCGTCAGCATAGCCCGATTCAAGCGTGGATTGGGTCATACGGCTGTCCTTGGCCATATAAAGTCGACCGCCGTGCTGACAGGTGATTTCATCCAGGGCCGTCATCAGCGTCAGCGAGTCCGGCGACATCTGAAAATCAAGCGCCAGGGTATAGCCTTCCATCGGGAAGGACAGCGGTCGTTCCGGAGATCCCGGCCCGAACCGTTTGAGAACGGCGAGGAATGAGCCCAGACCAGCCTCGGAAATGGCCGCCAGCAGCTTAAGCAGGCCTTCGCGGGATTCTCCCAGTGGCAGCGCGCATTGATACTGGGCAAATCCAGCGCGGCCATACATCCGGTTCCACTCCAGTATGGCATCCAGCGGGTAGAAATACTTGTCATAGTCTATCAGCTGCGTTTCGGGTTTTCCGGAATTAACCTTGTAATACATCCGGTTGAAGGCACGCAGCGTGTACGAGTTCAGCGCCCAGGATGGGGCATCCATCTGCATGCGCAGCTTGCGGTGAAGGGGGATATCGAAAGGGTGTTCCGCTTTGGTGCTATCCAACTGGTCGGGTGTTGCGTGTTCGCCCAGAAACACCAGAGATCGCCCGCGCGCGGGCCCTTTGGCCAGACAATCGATCCATGCGACGGAATAGGTCACGTCGTCATGCTCCTCGAAAATCTCGATGGCCTGATCCAGATCCTGCGCCAGTAGCGTTCTCTGGGCAACCCAGCCCGACGAGATCGACAGCAGTTTGATGCAGACCGTCAGGATATGCCCGGTCAGACCGTTCCCGCCGATCGTGGCATTGAACAGATCGATGTTTTCAGTGCGTGAACAACGGCGTATCAGACCATCCGCGCAATAAAGGTCGAACCATTCGACGTGATCTCCGAAACTGCCGACCTTGTGGTGGTTCTTGCCATGGGCATCGACCGCAATCAGGCCCGCAAGCGACACGAATTTGGTGCCGGGGGTAACGGCCGGAAACCATCCGCGCGGGACAAAAACCTGCAGGATATCGGCAATGCTCAGCCCCCCCTCGGCAACCAGCGTTCCGCTTTCGGTGTCAAAGGACAGAATGCGGTTTCTCTGTGCCCCCATGAGCGTCAGATCAGGGTTCATCGCGATATCGCCATATGAACGCCCCAGCCCGCGGGCAATCATCCCCCGATCCTTCAGTGGTGTCAGATTTGCAAGGGAATTCGGGTTCAGGGGTGCGGTCCTACACTCCCGCCGGGGCCAGCGGGCCCAGCCGGACAGGGATTGAACTTTGGTCATGCCTTATGTCCAAACCCAGGATGCGCAACAAAGACGAAACGCTTGTCCAGGTGATACTTGGTGCAATACCCGACGGTCAGGCCAAGCACCGCCCCCACCTCGCGCATCAGGTCGGTTTGCCAGATCAGCCAGAACCCGTATTCGGTGCCCCAGAAGATCACGGTCGTCACCACACCCATAAGAGTATAGAGGCCGAATTTCCGGGTTTGTGCATCTTGGGACACATCAAAGAAAATCCAGCGTTTATCAAGGTGAAACTTGACGATCAGACCGGTGATCGTACCTGCAAAAATCGCCAACGGGATCGCGAAGCTGCCCTCATAAAGCGCCAATGACAGGCGCTGCGTCAGAAGGTTGACGATCGTAGCTACAACCGCAAACGCAGTGTAACGGAATACAAGCTGGGTGAGTGTCATAGCACTGCACTCGCCACAAATATCGCGCCACAACAGGCAAACACCATAAGGCTGACCCGGTCTCGCAAGGCAAAGACGATTGGATCATCATCCATTTCCCCCCGGTATGAGATAATGGCCACACGGTTGATCCAATATAGAAGCATCATGCACACCAGCCACAGCAGTTTAGGCTCGGAATAGAGACTGGCGACGTTGGAATTCGAAACATAAAGCGCCAGAATGACGACCGAGCAATAGCCAGACGCCAGCATTGCGCCGAGCACAACCGGCAAGTCTGTGACATGATAGCCCCGGCCATCTGTGCTTGTCAGATTTCGTGCTTCAAGATCCTTCAGCTCTGAAATTCGTTTGACGGCAGCCAGAGACAGGAACACGAACATCGAGAATGCCAGCAACCATTCTGACAGCACTATACCGGCGGCGGCAGCGCCCGCGATGATCCGGATGGTGTATAGCGCACCCAGCGTCCAGATATCGATCATCAGCTTACGCTTGAGTATCAGAGAATATGCGAATGTCAGAGCCACATAGCCTAACAGAACGGCTGCAAATGCCGGTGTCAGAAAGGCCGCAATGGTCATCGCAATCAGGAACAACAACGCGGAATGAACCACGCCATGCGCCACCGGAATGGTTCCGGCTGCGAAGGGGCGCTTGCATTTACGCGGATGCTGTCGGTCCACATGAAGATCCAGCATGTCATTGATCAGATAGATACTGGAGGCTGCAAGGCTGAAAGCGACAAAGGCAAAAAGGGATGTCAGCAACGCGGCTACGTCATGCGCGGCCAATGCGGGTACAAAAACAAGCAAGTTCTTGAGCCATTGATGCGGACGCATGGCTTTTATGTAATGCCGCGCGCGCGCGCTGCCGCTATCGGCGCCATCACCTGTCAGATGGGCAGTTTCGACCCCCATACTGTCGACATTCTGGCGCAAGGAGGCGTTTGAGCCGACCGTGATTGCCTTACGTGCCCTGGGCCATACGCTCAGGTCCGCGCTTGAATCTCCGATATAGTCAAAACCCTTCTCGCCAAATCGATCCACCAGCCAATCCGCCTTGGCCTTGCCGGACAGGTTATGCGCCGCATCCGAGCCCACGGCCTCGTCAAACAGGCCCAGTTGCTCCGCAATCCGGTCGACTTGTCGCTGGTTTGAGGCCGACACCAACAGCACCTTGCGCCCTTCGGCCTTGGCTGCGTTGACAAGTGCGAGAACTTCGTCGCGCAGAGGAACAGATGCTGCGTCTACCACGACTTCCGAGGCTAGTTTGTCTTTGAAACGGGCTTTCCCCGAGAACAGCCAGGCCACAACTTGTGGCAGCTTAGCCGGATGCCGCGCGATGAAGAGCAAAAGCGCCTCATGCATGGTATCGGACTTGGTCAGGGTGCCATCGAGATCGACAATCAAAGGCACATCTGAGTGATCGGGGTCAGTCAAACCCCCAGTTTCCGCCGGTTCACGCTGCGCTGCAAAGGTCGACACTATATCGTTCCAAATCTAAATCGTTACAAACATAAAAGAACTATAAACCCGAAGGGAATTCTAAATCATGATGAGCACGCAGTTGGAAGCATATTCTTCTGGTATGCTGCGGCAGTGCACCACAAGGTTCATCATATAAGCATTCTGATGCCAACAAAGTCCGAGATCAAAGCAAAAGCGAAGCGCGGTTTCTCGTGCGCACGGATCGTCCAGTGGTCGGAACTGAATTGCTGTGATTGTGCCAATTGTTTCTCATTGGCCAAGATAGATCATAAGGCAAACCCACAGGCCGGATACAAAAAATCCTTGGTTGGCCTATGGGTGATGGTTACCTAGAAAATGAAGTCGTTGGCACCAAGATCTTCGAACTTGATGCCGACCAGTGTCATAGTGTTGCCTTCGCCATCGCCAAGAACGACGTCGTCAGCGCCGGAAAGATGCTCCA
Organism: Ruegeria sp. BA2; assembly: GCF_056539605.1. Taxonomy (NCBI): domain Bacteria; kingdom Pseudomonadati; phylum Pseudomonadota; class Alphaproteobacteria; order Rhodobacterales; family Roseobacteraceae; genus Ruegeria; species Ruegeria sp. BA2. The sequence continues at coordinate 99,256 of NZ_JBQFVE010000012.1, forward strand.
ACACGTCTTCGAAGTCGTTGATCGAGCCTGTGCCCGAGAAATCGATCTGGTCGCCTGCATCAAAGCCGATCACCTGATCCGCCCCGCTTGAAAACACCAGAATATCTGATTCCGCTCCACCGCGCAGCGTGTCGTCACCTTTGCCGCCATCCAGCACATCCATGCCGGCGCCACCCCAAAGCTCGTCGTTGCCGTTTTTGCCGGAAATATGATCGTCACCGGAACCACCGTAAATAGTGTCAGCGCCTTTGCCTCCGCCTAGGTGATCATTCATCGCACCACCTGCGATCCGGTCGTTGCCGGTGCCACCATAAATGGTGTCGGCACCATCGCCACCGCTCAGGACGTCTTTGTGATCTCCACCGCCGATCTTGTCATTGCCGGCATCACCAGAGATCGCGTCGTTGCCTGCCCCACCCCAAAGCTGGTCATTTCCCGCTTCGCCATCAATATTGTCAGAGCCACCCGCTCCAGCAACCATGTCATCACCGGAACTACCGCTCAGGACATCATTGCCATCGCTGCCGCGTACGAAACCGTTATGGGACTGCCCACCGTCTCCGTTATCTGTACCGCCGGTGCCATGACCAGGTTGTCCGTCATCACCACCGCCTGTACTGCCGCTGTCAGGACCGGTATGACCACCGCCACCACCGCCGGTCCCATCAGTATCATGGCCGGAATGGTCGGTACCTCCGCCAAAATTCTGATCAAAGGTCTGAATTCCTTCTTCATAGTAAGGCTTGATTTCGTTTGATGGAGGTGTGAACCCATCGACCTTGTACTGTTCAAGGTAGGAATCTTGGAACCCTTCTAGGCGCAGTGGAATGAACACGGCCTGATTCTCGCCGGTCAGACGGTCTCCGACCCACCAATAGAACGCCAGGTCCCAACTGCCATTGCTGTTTTCAATCGCCCCGTATTTTTCCAGAGCATAATTAATTTCTTTACTTGAGACATTGGTTTGCAGTCCGTCAAACGTGTGTACGTCCTGACGATACCACGTGTTGGCGTGGAATCTGAAGTCACCCACGCTGTCTGTTAGAGTGCCGCGGATATCCAAATCGGAACCGCCCGAGCGTAGCGTCATCTTAGCGTTCGAATCCGCATTGAAAGTGATTTGCTCAACTGGAACCAAGTTGGCGCTGTTGACGATCTGGTCGTCAAAACTAACCAAGTTTCCATTTAGATCGCGTCCCGAAAGACCAAACTCAACGTTACGCCATGTTACGTCGATAAAGGCAGCGTCCGCATTGTAACCGCGCGACTCGAGGATGTAGTAGGAGTTTTCAACGTGAACATTCGAAAGATTGATGCCTTCGACCTTGTCACCGACTTTGAAGCCTTTTCCGACATTGACAAACAATACATCTTTGAACACATATTCATTAGTGTAGTTGAAGATGTTGACCGCCTCAGTCTTGACGTTGTACGCGGTCAAATCTTCAAAGGTCTGTTGGATATCGGTCGCGTTATCGATGTTGCGGTGACCAGTGAAAATACCTTCCTCGGTGGCAATAATCTGGTTTCCGGAGAAGCCGATAATGGGTGTTTCCTCTTCATCGTACCGCTCCCTCACCTCGAACGGGTCACCTGAGGGGTCGAATTGCACAACGTCCAAAGTCGGGCCTTGGGTACTGGTTTCTGACGTATTGAACATCCACGCAGTCTTAGAATTCGCGGCAATGTTGTCCTGCTGGAGAATTTGTCTGGCCTGGCTTTCGTAGGCGACGCCTTCAATGCCGAAATCGCCTGATTTTTCCAAGGTTAAAACATTAGCGTCGTCGTCACGGTTTGGGTCTCGTCCGGTGCCTACAGTAGAGGTAACAAAATTGCCGATCCACTGGCCCGTTTCATTCCCGTCTTCCGAGACGATACCGGCGCCTGCGACTCCATATACGAAGTTGTAGTCGATTGCTGCGTGGCTGTCGTGGTGGACAATACCCCAACCGGGGCTGCCGGTGACCGAGTTGCCTTCAAGGATGGCGAGCTTTGCGTCCTCCTCAGCACCGGTGCGGTGAAGATGGAGTGCATAGCGGCCTTCGGGGTTCTCGTCGCCAGGGTTGCGTGGGGTGCCGATCACCTCTTCGCCGGGGCCATTCTTAATACCAGGACCACGATTTGACCAATCGTTTTCATCCCAAAGCTCGTTGGTGTTGATTGGGATAGACTTGTCTGTCCGGCCCAATTCGTCGAACTCGGCATAGCGCACTTCCACATCCGCGTTGTGCATGAACATCACGTGGCCGCGCACCCCATCAGGGTTCTCAGACGAAATCGTTACATTGCGCGAAGAGTTGCCGACATAAACGGACAGTTCGTTATCGATCCCGTCACGACCCACATAGTCCGGAGTGGTATGGTTGTACTGGAGCGCCCGATCGATGGTAACGACACCGCTTTCCGCATCAATCGCGGTGATAGTGACCTCTTCGTCCTGTGTTTGCAGGATGCCGTCAGAATCGTTGCCGATATATTGCGTGCCCATGACCACAAGGCTGTCGCCAACTTGCCAGCTGCCCACATCCCCTTCAAGAACCAGCGTCGTGTCACCGGCTTCGGGTTCTACGGCCAGTTTGAGATAGGGAGCTTTCGCTGCGCCATGAATTTCGACCGCGCCATGCGTGACAACGCCATTACCCAGCTGGGATGGATCCTCGGAAAGATTGATCGGGTTGTCGTTGATCACGATCTCGGCGGATACGTCGGTATGTACAGGGTTTTCTTGAACGCCGATCGTCAGGGTTGAGGAAGAGCCGGTCAGCAGCGAGTCAACTTCAAGCCGGGTGTTTGTATCAACGGCGAAATGCAGCCCGCCGTCTACGCCCACCGTGCCTAACTCAGCTGTGCTGACCCCATCATAAACAACTGAAATACCATGGGGAATATAAACGTCCGTGCCTGCTCCGGGTACGTTTCCGCCGGCCCAGGTCGCGCCTTCGAACCAAGAGCCACCATTGACCGCCACGGCCGTATTCGGGTCGCTGGCGTCAGGCATCAGGTTCATTAGGTTGAGATGTTCACCTTGCATTACAGAATCATCTGTATGCGCGGAGTGGTGTGCGCCCGACAGGGCCTCCTGCTGCATCTGGATGGCTTCTGCGCGGGTGGTGCTGCCGGATCCGCTCAGATCTTGAACGGCCCCATCCGTTCCATGTCCGGAGTGATCCATCTCCATCGTGTGGTTCATGTCGTTCATAACTGTCCCAGTCGCCTCGCATACCGAAAGCCCGGCCCAAAGGCCGATGCACAAGGCAAGAACGGCTCTAACCGCTCTGAATTCGGTGTTTTTGTGGTGCCGAAGCGGGTGAGTGTGTCGCTCCGGGTCTGCAATGCTGGCGTACCGCGCCAAAATGACAAGAACCATAGCGCGCAAACAGCGATACAAAGATCGGCAAATTTCTGCGAGAAACTGATCGGGGCCGTTCCATATTCCGCCTATCTGCGTTCTTTGACTGGCCGATGAAAAGCAGATGCCCGACATATTCAGACCCCGAGTCCAAACACAGAACTCACCGTTCCCGAGATCCCGCCGGTCATTGCTTGCAACGACCCGTTATGCTTGGGGATAAAGTCCCAAAATGGCATATTGTCGCCCGGACATTGGCAAAACTGTGTTTCAGAAAATAGACAATGGCAAAAATGTGTTACAGATTGCAGGGTGGCGCAATCCGCTCTAGCACGACAGCACTCAGCGGGTTGAGGTGTCTGATCCATTCAGTTTCTCCAGAACCTCCAATACGGATATTGTGGTGTCTGGAGGCATGATCTCACTGGTAGTTCTGCCATTATGAAGACATGCGCCGACTTCGTCTATTTCGAATTGCATGCCGCTGCCGGGGAAAGGGATTGCGATCTTCTTGTGGCGAGGCACAACCTTCCGAACCACGCGTTTCAGCTTTTGTCCGTACAAAGAGTTTGAGAGACGTGACTTGAACGCATTGGGTGCTGCTCCGGCCTGTGCAAAATGGACAGGGGTTTCTGTGCCATATCGGCCTTGAATAAAGGGGGCGTCCAACGAGATTTGAGATTTTGACCCGGACAGGACAAGCGTGTTGCTCATCTGAGTGGCATGGCTGACGCTGATGGTCGAAATTGCCGCTTCGGTCTGCCCGGCGTGACATAATACAAATGACGCGGTTCGAGAGCTGCCCGTCCCGGATCTTGTGACCGTGCCGCCCGCAAGCTGAAACGGCCCCAGCAGGAATTCGGCAACCGATACCCCATAACAGCCCAGATCATGCAGCGCCCCGCCGCCCAGTGACGGATCGGTGATCGGATCGCCGGGGGTTTCCGTGCGGGCAAAGCCCAAGGTGGCTTCAAGATGAACCGCGTCTCCCAGTTCGCCATTGGCGATGCGGTGGCGCAGGTCAGTCATAATCGGCAGAAAACGGGTCCACATGGCCTCCATGCAGAACACGTTGGCAGCGGCGGCGGCTTCGACGACGTCGCGCGCCTCGGCCGGGTTGCAGGCAAAGGGTTTCTCGCACAAGACCGCCTTGCCTGCGCTGATCGCGATCAGGCTGTGTTGTTTGTGCAAGGCATTGGGGGTTGCAATATAAATCGCGTCGACCGCATCGGATGTAGCTAGGGCCTGATAGTCGTCAAAAACCCGCGTGCCGGGAAAGTGCTGCGCAAAACTTTGTGCGTTTTCCGGGTTGCGCGAGGCGACTGCGGCCAGCCTTCCGGTCTTGCTGAACTGCATATCGCCGGCAAACCGCCGGGCGATACCGCCGGATCCGAAAATGCCCCATCGAATTTTTGCCGCTGTCACGGGGTCCCGCCTTTCTTGTTCGTGCCCTTGGTGTCGGTCGCGCCGGCTGTTCGAAAGGGCAGTTTTGCAGATCCGCGAATAATGGCCTGTTCGCCCAGTTTACCGAGCAAATCGCCGATCACGGCGGGTGGCGCGCGGAAACAGCGCAGCACTTCGGCGAAGTTGCGCGCTTTGACTGCGTCAATCATCCGCAACCAGTGCCATGTTTTCAGCGTTTCAAGATAATGTGCGTTCAGCGCAACCCGGTCTTCCGAGGAAAGCCCGGCTCTTTTCATCAGGCTCTGGTCCGCCCGGACCATAGCCCCAAGGTCTCGTGTCGAGTGATGTCCGCTGAGAGAGGTGGGACGTGCCACGGCGACATATCCTGCCGGATCGGTCAGGCAAAAGCGTGCACCCTGCGTCAGGGCCGTGGCATATAACATGTAATCTTCGCCCAAGCGCATATTGGCATCATAGCGAAGCTTCACCCGGTTTAGGAACGCTGTGGAGATCAGGGGTTTGAGGAATCCCAACTCGCGGCGCCCTCCCCGCTGGCTGGATAGGTTACCTCGTACGAAGGCGGTAAAGTCGAGAGGCTGAATGCCAATCGCATCCTCTGACCACAGCCGGGTGCGTGGCCCGTCGATGTCGGATTCGGGTACCTTGAACAGATCATCTGCCACAAAGTCCCAATCCCCCTGCCCCGCTATGCGCAGCAGCTGCACCAGACGCCCCTGATCCATGAAATCATCCGAATCCAGTGGGGTCACGTATTGGACCGAGATGTTGTCCAGCGCTAGATTGCGCGCTGCGGCTGGTCCCTGGTTTTTGGATTGGGCCAGAACGCGCACCCGATCGTCTTCGGCGGCCAGAGCATAGGCGCATTCCAGCGTGTCATCCGATGATGCGTCATCGACGATCAACACCTCAAGCGTCACGTCTTGTTGAGTCAGAACCGAACTGACCGCCCTGCGCAGGGTCGATTGCGCGTTCCAAGCCGGGATGATCACGGCGATTTGGGCGTGAGTCCCGGAGTTCGTCATGGTTGGGCTACTGATCCATTTTTTAGGGCCTTGCTGAACCGGGAAGGGCTGGAAAAAACCGAAACACCATAAACTATTGCATACCCTGCATCAGCAAGGCACAAACCGTGTATCATTCGGACCCGCTATATAACGTGTTGAAATCGCCCAAAGCGTAGTTGAGCCATATGACCGATGCAACGGTAATAATCGCGGCTTGGAATGCTGCTGAGACGATAGGACGGTCCGTCGACAGCGCGCTGGCGCAACGCGGGGCATCGGTTCGGGTGGTTGTTGCCGATGACGCGTCCGAGGATGATGTTGCCGCCCACCTGCCGGATCGGGAAGAGGTCATTCTGCATCGTCTGGATAAAAACGGCGGACCTGCCGCCGCCCGGAATGCCGCATTGGACTTGGCCGCTGGAGATTGGGTCTGTGTGCTGGATTCGGATGACACGATGCGACCTGACAGGCTAGCCGGAATGATCGGGATGGCCGAACAGGTCGGGGCGGATATCGTTCTGGGAAATTTTCTCAGGGTCGATGGAGATGACCGTCCGTTAGATGCCATACCGTTCGTTCCGCCAAAGGACATCAATCCGGCACAGCCCATTGCTTTGGAAGATTATGTTGCGGACAATCTGTTATCCCGCCACTCCAGAAGCCTGGGATACCTCAAACCGCTTATTCGTCGTTCCTTTCTCGAACGGACAGGCCTGCGATACGACCTCACCTTGCGCAACGGGGAGGACTGTCACCTGATCTTCGAAGCGCTGGCGCATGGGGCGAAGGTTCATATCCGACCCGAGGCCGACTACCTGTATACGGTTCGTCCGGGATCGGTGTCCTACCGGATCGACCCTGACCACTTCGAGGCTCTGATCAAGGCAGACCGCGCCTTTGTGGAGAGATGTAAAAATACGCTCAGCGCCGAAGCGAAGACCTTATTCCGTCGCAGAGAGATAGGGCTGCGGAAAATGATGGAGTGTGAACGGATCATGCAGGCGCTGAAGTCGGTGCATCTGAGCGATGCGATACGACTGGCGGGTCGTCACCCTTTCGCTTTGCCCAGAGTGGGACGCCAGTTGGTAGAAAGCGTCGGCAAGAAACTTGGTCTGGTGCCAAAAAGCTGACCCAAAATATGAATACTCTTATTGAATGTAATAACAAAACAAACCTAAGTTTGGATCAGTCGGGTCCCGACGGAGTCCGTAAATGATACATCATTGAGGTGACCGGGACCTTGCTTCCTTCAGAAGGCATTTCGAAAACTCTGGGCGCTGATCGGCGGGCGACGATCCTGGTACATCGCCGGATCAACAACCTGCAGTCGGGCAGCGGGGTGCATCTGATGTGCCTGTGCACCTGTCTGGCAGATGCGGGGTACGATATTCGAATTGTGATGGCGCCAGTCACCAGCTTTGGGCGTATTCCGTTCTGCAGACCTGATCGTATTCTTGCCGATCGGGGGATCACGGTAGAATGGCCCGGAACGGTTCGGATTGGGGGGATCTATTTTCCAACCCGCCTCGCCGTCTGGATAAAGGCTCTGCGCCGCGCGGCCTATCAGGCCAGTTCCCTGCCATCCCGCTGGTTTGGTGGGGCGCGTCAACCCTACCCCAGTGATCTGAGCAAAACACTGGAGCCATCAGAAGCACGTACGGTTCAGAATGTGGTAAACACATGCTCCAACGACATTGTTGTTGCTGAGTACTCGTCGCTTGCCCCCTTACTTGGCGGTTGCGAAGCTAAGAAACGCGCGGTCCTGATGCATGACCTGTTTTCCAGCCGTGCCGAGGCCTTTCAAAAGGCTGGTCGCTCGCCGGATCACATTCCGATCACGCTTGAGCAGGAATGTGAGCGTCTGATGCAGGCCGATACCTGTATTCACGCATCGCAGATCGAGGCGGAACAACTGCAGCAGTGGCTTCCGCAGGTCAACCATATCTGGATGCGCCCGGTCATTGCCGAAAATACCGGTGTCGCCGGTGATACGCCGCGTGTTGTTTTCATTGGCGTCAGTCATGGCGGCAACCGGGCTGCGCTGGATCTGATCCTGAACGAGATATGGCCGCGCGTCCGATCCGAAGTGGCGTGCGAGCTGTGGATCGTTGGTGAAATCTCGGATTGGGTTAAGGACAAGCCCGAGGATGTCCGGTGCCTTGGCTTCATTGAAGACCTGCGCGAATTGGGCAACGGTAATGTAATCGGTATCGCACCGATGCTGGTTGCCAGCGGGATCAGTATCAAGATCGGTACTTATCTGGAGCTTGGCATGCGGGTTCTTACGTTCAAGCAAACGCTTGAAGCCTATGGCGATACGCTGGATGGTCTCGTGACAGCGGTGTCCACGACCAATGAATTCGTCTCTACGCTGGTAGACATGATTTCAGATCAGGGGCGCACAACGGAATGCCGACAATATGTGATGTCCAAGCTACAGACGCGGATGCACAACGACGAACTTCTGACTTACCTGAAAGTCGTGGACTGACCGTCAGGCCTAGCCAGGAGGGGCTGCGCTATCGGGGTCAACCAAAACCCGTTCGACGGTGATCACATCTCCGGGTACGACAATTGTATCGGGCCCCGGAATGACCTTGTGCGCGTCGCCGCGACCACGCTGCAGGCTGAAGATCGTGTCATATTGGCGGGTTTCATCCTCAAACCCGACCGACCCCCGCTCAAGCAGCAATCTGCGCGCCGTATCCTGACGGCTGTTCAGCAACTCGATGCGCGCGTTTATAGCCTGCAGTTCCACGGCCGCCTGTGTCGTGCGGTTTGTGGTCAGCGCCAGAATATCGCGTTCGGCTTCCTTGATGCTCTGACTGGCCCGGAAGAAGCTGTTTTGCAGATCAAGCGATTGTGTCTCAAGGTCGAACACAGCCCGCTTTGCCTGTGTCAGCTGGGGTGTTCTGGCCAGCCCTTTGTCGACCAGGGATTGTGTGTTGCGCAGTTGCTCTTCTGCCAAGTCCAGCTGTTCCTGCTGGCTTTCGATTTTTTGTTCAAGGGATTTGCTTTCTGTCGTCAGCAACGAGATCAGTTCGGTCAGCGAAGCCCTTTCCCGTTCCAATGCGGTTTTACGCACGGCAAAAATTCGTCTTTCCTCATCCAGCATGGCGTTCAGTTCCGCCGGGCTGTCGGGCTGGAACAGATCCTCGGGGAACTGCAATTCGGTCTGTTCTTCAATCTCGGCCTTAAGCCTGACCGAGGCAATTTTGGCGCGGAGCAGTTCAGACCGAATTTGTTCCAGAGAACCGGAATCGCGCAGAATTCCAAGCGTGTCGACACTCAACTCGCCCAAACGTCGCTGACCGCCTGCCAGCGCGAAGGCCTGTATGGCAGTCAGTCCGGGTCGAGCTGGGTAAGCGCCTGGTCTAGCGACATCACCCATGATGAAAAAGGGGCCATATTCCACCACTTCGACGGCGGTCGAGGGCAGACTGTTGCTGCGGATCTGTGTCTTCAGCGCGTCGGCAACATTGTTGGCCAGTTCTTCAGGCGTGTGACCTGCGGCCTGAATGCGACCTGCAAGAGGCACCATGATGCGCCCTTCATTCTGCACCAGAAATTCACCGCTGACCGCCTGCCAGATGACATAGTCGCGCTCATCTTCGTTCCAGGTCACGACGCGCAGGCTGATCCGGTCCCCGGGTGACAGGCGGTATGTGTCCGACGCGTCAAGAGATTGGGCATATCCCAGCGAGGCGCCAATCAAAGATGCAAGGCAAAAGACCAGCAGTCGAAGCATAATTCCATTCCTTCCGCATCGTGCGGCAATATTGTAGTGACAAACAAAGACTTGCCCCACCATATGGTGCCAGACATAAGAAAATGGCCAATGTTCCCATTTGGGGCTGCACAGCAAATTTTCACTTAAGGAACTTTTCTTTGCAAGGTTCTATTTCGGCGATTATCCCGACCTTCAACCGAAGCGGCTACCTAGGTGAGGCTATTGATGCGCTGCTGAACCAGACCCGGCGGCTTAGTCAGATTGTTATCTGGGACGATGGATCGACCGACGACACCCCCGAGATCGCACGCAGGGCGCTTGAGGCGGACAAAACCGGCTCATTGCAGTATTTCCGGGCGGAAAATCAGGGAAAATCCGCCGCGCTGAATGCCGCGCTGAAAGAGGTTCGAGGGGATTATATATGGATATGCGACGACGACGATGTCGCCTGCCCGGATGCGGCCGAAAAACTGGCACAGGTTCTGGACAGCAGCGATGCGGGCCTGGTGGCAGGGGCGCATACCCGATTTTCCGTGGATGAACGCAGCGGGCAAAAAGCCTTTTTCGGGACGGGATACTGGCCCGATTTGTCTTCGGGCAGTGTTATTCGCCATCTGCTGGAAGATATCTTCTTTTTCCAGAATGCCTGCCTGGTCAGGCGATCGTGTTACGAAACAATAGGGCCATTTCGCGAAGATCTTAACCGATCCATAGACTATGAGATGTTTGTCCGTTTGGGGACACGATTTCCGATCGCGCTGGTTGATGATGTCCTGTTTTTCCAGCGCAAGCATGACGGCGCACGTGGCCCGGCGGCTCAGCAGCATTCAGCGGCTCAATCGGATACGGTCTGGCTGCAGAGTGACAGGGCAATCTTTGCAGCTTTGCGCGACCGGCTGCCGATCGCGTTTTATGCCGCCCTGTTTCGCGCGGGGTCACCGGAACTGGCGCTGCGGGCGGGTTATCTGCAACGCGGTTGCGTCTATGCCAGGCGCTGCGATTGGGCGGCTGCACTCGAAGATTTTCAGACAGCGGCAGACATGGAACCGTCGAAAGGGCTATCCGCGACCGAGATCGGCATCGTCATCCGGGCCATGGCCGGAAAGCATGGTAACCACGAGGCCTATCTTTCACCGATGCGCGACCAGCTTCTGGCACTGGCGCGCAGGGGGGCGACAGGCAAGACCCTCGTCCACGCTTTGGGGCGCGGCTCTGTTTGGCGTGCGCGAGAGGCTTTGTCCGGGCGGGCGTTCGGGCAGCTTGCCAGTGTCGCGCGCTTTTGCGCCCGAGCTGGATTCCGCCCCCAACCCTCGTCACATATTGGAGAGGTGTCCGAAGTCGATCACCTTGCAGATGAGGCATACAAGTGGTGAGCGGTACTTCGCGTGATATCGACCCAACCCGTGTTGTCGTTCTGATCCCCACTCTGAACGAGGCTGCGCATATCGAAAACGTCCTGTCCGACATTATTGTCGGCGATCCGGTCGCATCCCTTTGCCCAGTTATCGTGGCTGATGGTGGCAGCACGGATGACACCTGCACCATCGTGTCGAAACTGACCGAGCGTTTCGGCAATCTGCGCCTGATCCATAATCCCGGAAAAACGCAGGCAGCGGCCATGAACCTTCTGCTTCAGGGGGAATTTGACCAATTCGACATTGCCATCCGATGTGATGCACATGCGGCCTACCCTGCTGGATATGTCAGCAACCTTGCGCAGTGTCTTGTTGCAAAAGAAGTCGACTCGGTCGTCGTGCCGATGGATGCCATGGCCGATAGCGGCGGGTGTTTTCAGCGCGGTCTTGTCTGGGTGGCGGACAGCAAATTGGGGGCCGGGGGATCCCCGCATCGCGGTGGCAGCAAGTCAGGCTATTACGATCACGGGCATCACGCCGCCTTTCGCCTGTCCGGCTTTCGCGCTTTGAGTGGGTACGATGTAAGTTTTGTTGCCAATGAAGATGCCGAATATGACCTGCGGCTGACTCGTGGAGGCGGAAAGATCTGGCTGAATGCCGATCTGCGCATTGGCTATTTCCCAAGGCGCTCGGCCAGAAGCCTGTGGAAGCAATATTGGAACTATGGCACCGGGCGCGCCCAGACCTGTCTGAAACACAAGGTCCGACCAGGTCTCAGGCAGCTTATACCGGCCGTTCACACGGGTCTTGTTGTGCTCAGCGTGCTGGCTTTGCCGGTGACCCGTCTGCTTTTGCTCTGGCCGCTGTTCTACGGTGTTGTCATTCTGGGCGTAGGCCTGCAGATCGCCCTGCGCCACAGATCCCTGTGCGGGCTGACGGCCGCTCTTGCGCTTGCCACGATGCATCTGGCCTGGGGGCTGGGCTTTCTGCTGCGCGTGCTACGAGGTAGGCACAAGACCGAACCCCCTCCACTAGCCAGCGAAAGATCCTGAACCGACATGTCCAAGATCGCATTTTTTGGCCATAACTCGAATGAACCCGCCATCCGTCGACGGGCCCGAGCTTTTCAGAGCGCAGGGCACGAGGTGGTCGGGTTCATGCCGCACCGGGGGGCAAAGCAGGCGACAGACTGGCCGGTTGTCGATCTCGGAGAGACGCGTGACAACGCCTATGGGCAACGGATCATGTCGATTTTCCGGGGCGCTGGCATCGCGGCGCGCGAACGCGCCCTGCTAGAGAGTTGTGATGCCATCTATGCCCGTAATCTGGATATGCTGGCGATGGCGGTCCGCACCCGCAGCAAACTGGGCCTGAATACACCGCTGATCTATGAATGCCTGGATGTGCATCACAAGCTGACAGGGCAAGGTGCGGTTGCGCGCGCATTGCGGCGCGTTGAAAAAAACCTGCTGACGCATTGCGCCCTTGTGGTCATTTCCTCGCCGCGGTTCGAAACCGAGCATTTTGCGGTGCACTACCCGGGGGCCTACCGGGCGTTCCTGTTGGAAAATCTCATGATCGAAGGGGATGACTTCCCCCCCCGCCCATCGCTGGAAGTGGCCGAAAACGCATCTGATGGGCCGCTGCGGATCGGATGGTTTGGCAATCTGCGTTGCCGACGCTCATTGGATCTGTTGCTGGGTCTGGCGCGCCGGTTTCCCGACGACGTGACACTCAACCTGCGCGGCTATCCCGCGCCCGGTGTGTTCACGAATTTCGAAGAGGAATTGAAACCGTATAAAAATGTTGCCTTCGGCGGGAGATATTCCGCACCGGAAGATCTGGCCGCGCTGTATGGTTCGGTTGATCTTGTCTGGGCCGGAGACTGGTACGAGGCCGGGGCGAATTCCGTCTGGCTGCTGCCCAACCGGATCTACGAGGGGGGGTATTTTGCCACACCGTCGCTGGCCCCTGCCGGAACCGAAACCGCACGCTGGCTGCAGGAACATGGCAGCGGTATCCTTCTGGAGCAGCCGGTGGAGCGTATGCTTGAGGCTGAAATCGCCGGGTTGCTGTTGGATCGCTCACCGATTGCGTCGTTGCGAAAGCAGCTTCTTTCACTCCCCAAAAGTACGTTTGTTGAGGGGGCGGAAACAACGGCGGAACTTCTTCAGGCGGCCGGAGTGCCCCCTGTTTGAGCATGCACACACCCTATGGCAGCCTAAGGGCGGGCTTTGGGATGGTAAAACGGGCTGGCTCCTGCAACATGTCAGCGGCGCTTGCGGTTGGGCGGTCTCAGCAATCTGGATTCCCTACCGGGAGCAGTTTATTCTCTGGCCGCGTTTACCGCAGTAAATTTTTATTGAGATCCTCTAATGACCCAAGAGCTCAGGACTTTGACAAGATTACCTGATTTCATTATCGGCGGCGCACCCAAATGCGGCACGACCTCGTTGCATTTCATCCTTGGGCAAAGCCCGCAGATTGGAATACCCGACGAAGAAATACACTATTTCGATGCGGATGATCCGATTACCCATCCTGATTTCCTGAATGCAAATGGGCCCGAGTTGAAGTGGTTTGATACCCGCCAGGAGCATGCAGCCAATCTGGATTGGTACACGTCCCGGTTCGCCAGATTTCAGGACAAGTTGCTGATCGGTGAGGATTCCACCACCTATCTGTTTTCGGCGGTGGCCGCGCGGCGCATCAAAGAGCTGTTGCCCGATGTGCGGCTGATCTTTCTGCTGCGCGATCCGGTCAAACGTGCGTATTCGCAATATTGGCATCTGATCTGCAGCGGACGGCTGAGTTGCAGCTTTGAGCGGGCCTTGAGCCGACACAGCTCAATTATTCTGGGGTCCACCTACGCCCCCCATATTGCCGGGTATTTCGATGCGTTCGGGCGTGATGCCGTGCATGTCGCCGTGTTCGAGGATTTTCTGACCGACAAGCAGATATTCCTCAACCGTGTCACCGCCCATATCGGGGCGCCCGAGATGGATGTGGAGACGCTGCAGACCTGGTTTAACCGGACCTATTATCCGACGATGCCCAAAGGTCAGCAATGGCTGAACCGGATCGGCGGCCTGATCGTAGCAGGACGGTATCGCAACCATATGGGGCAAGAGACGGGGTTGTCGGAAAAGATACGCAACAAGCTGCATTATCATTGGTTCCGACGCATCAATCCGATCTTGCTGAAGGCGGAGAAACCGCCCGCCATGCGACCGGATACGGCGGCTTATCTGGCGCATCACCTGTCGGACCGGAACGCAGGGCTGTCTGATCTTCTGGACCGCGACCTGTCGGCCATCTGGTCCGGGTTCCGGGGATGAGCACCCGACGGGTGGATATCGCATTGGTTTACGACCCTCGGTTCTCGGGGGGAACAGCCGCCGCGATGCTGGCCGACGCAAAGGCGTTTCATGGGGCCGGCGCCACGGTGGGATTACTGCCGGTCACGTCGGGTTTTTTCAAAGGCACTGGGGACAAGTTCAACGCCGCCGTGACCGCGCTCGCCGATCTGGATGGGTTTCAGATGATACCTCAGGGCAGCGCGTTGACCGCCGATGCGGTTTTTTTCCATCATCCGCTGACCTTCTTTCACAAAGTGGCCGAAAGCGCGGATATCCGTGCGAAGACATCGGTTCTGGTGACGCATCACCCGCCGTTCCGCGGGGATGGTTCGCTGGAATACGATCCGATCGCCACGACCCGGTTGATCAAAGGGGCCTTTGGGATCAGCCCGATGTGGGCACCCGTATCGGGCGTGATCCGCAAGCATCTGCGCAGTTTTGCGCCCTTTGTGCGCCTGACAAGTGCGGATTGGGTGAATGCCTTTGATGTCACCCATTGGGAACCCGCCCGGCAGGTTTTTGACCAGCCAGTTGCGACCATCGGGCGACACAGCCGCGAGGATATGCTGAAATGGCCCGATCTGGCCGCGGACGTGACCGCGTCGTTGGCACCGCCCGGTCCGGGCTGGAAAACGCGCGTCATGGGGTGCCCGTTTCAGGCGCTGGAACAGGCGGGCGTCGATCTGAGCAGATGGGAGATCGTTCCGTTTAACGGCGAACCGGTCGAGCGTTTTCTGGATAGCCTGGATGTTTTTTCCTATTTCCACAGCGACAGATGGGTCGAAGCTTTTGGGCGTACCGTGCTGGAGGCGATGCTGATGGAACGCCCCTGCATTCTGGATTTCAAGCTGCGTGAAACCTTTGGACCCCTGGCACAATATGCTTCACCCGACGAAGTACCGGACATTCTGACGGCGCTGCGCAATGATCCGGCTGGCACACGAAAGCGCTGCTCTGAAGTGCGCAGCATCGCGGCCAATCGTTATTCAAGCGCTGCGATTCCAGACCGCCTGCATGCCCTGCAGCAAGATCAGGGGACGATCATGCGTGTTGGCCCGGTTCAAGCGTCTCCTGTGGTCACCCTACGCAAGCTGGCCGGGCTTGCACGTCGGGAACGCAGTGTGGTGCAACAGGTGAAACCGCAATGACTCAGATCAGCCTCTCAGAAGCTCAGGCAAAAGACTATGATACCTGCGTCATTGGGGCTGGGGCGGCTGGATTGGCTTTGGCATTTGCTTTGGGTCGCGCCGGGTTGAAAGTTCTGGTCATCGAACAGGGCGGCTTCAATTCCGGCGAGATCGACGAAACAATTGACCGGGATGAGATCGTGTCGCGTGACACCCACGATCCCCGCCAGCGCACCAACCGCGAGGCCGTGGGCGGTACGCTTTTGGGTTGGGGCGGACGCTGTGTGCCGTTCGACCCCGAAGATTTTTCAACGCAATCCGGGCGACATGCACATCCCTGGCCGATCTCTTTTGACGACTATGCAAAGTGGGTCGCGCCGGCTGCCGAATTTCTGGACTCGGATACGGAATTCGAAAAGCCCGCGCCAGCCGGGTGGCCTTCGGTGGAAGGCGTAAGCGTTGAACGGGTCGAGTTGCTGAATGCGTTAGGGCAGGCAGATGCGCTGCAGGACCGGCTGCAGCAGGGGCGCGAACCGGTCGACCTGCTCAAACAGGCGCAGCTTTTGTCAATGCGTTGGAGCGGAGGTCCGCAAGCCCGGGTGCGGGAGCTTGAACTACTGCACGAGGGGCAAACCACCACCCTGCCCTGCCAACAGGTTGTTTTGGCCTGTGGCGGGCTTGAGACGACGCGCCTTCTGCTGCTGGATCAGGCAGCGCGGCCCGGGGCCTTCGGAGGAGTGTCAGGTGCGCTTGGCCGGTATTACATGGGCCATCTGACGGGGGCGGTGGCAGAGATCATATTCCGTGATCCCGCGGTGTGCAGTGGATTTGGATATCAGAGCGAAAATGGCCACAGCCCCTATCGCCGCCGGTTTGTCCTGACCGGTGATGCGCCATCCAATGTTGCGTTCTGGATAGAAAACCTTGCTCAGGCCGATCCCCGGAACCGGTCGGGTGAGATTTCGGCAAAATATCTGCTGAAAGGCTCAGACGGTTTGGGGCAGGCAGGGGCGCATATCGCCAATGTCTTACGTGACCCGGTCGGGGTGATTGACGCCATGCGCTCGGGGGCCAAGCGGTTTTCGGCGGAAATCGCCCGGCGTCCGCAGCGCTTGGTGGCCCGGGGTACCGGGCCTTACGCACTGGCCTATCATGCTGAACATTTCCCGGAACATGACAGTCGGGTCATGCTGTCGGACGATGTGGATCAGACCGGTCGGCGCAGGCTAAAGGTCGATTTCCGTTATGGCGTGCGCACCGTTCAGACACTGATCGACGCACACAAACTGCTGGCCCAACGGGTGCAGTTGGCGAACGCAGCCGACATATCACTGCCGGACGATCACACCCTTGCCGAGGCGATCACCCGCAAGTCCCGCGATGGATATCACCAGATTGGCCTGACACGCATGTCGGCGGATCCGCAAGATGGGGTTGTCGATTCAAATTGCCGCGTGCATGGGACAGGCAACCTGTTCGTCGCGTCCGCTGCGGTCTTTCCCGTGTCCGGGCAGGCCAATCCGACCTTGTCCGTGGTTGCCATGGCGCTGCGTCTGGCCGATCATATAGCGGCAAAGCACCGGGCAGGTTTGGCCGCATGACTGTGACGGAAACATATTCTTCCAAACGCGAGGCGTTCGAACATCGGCGCGACCACGTGCTGGTGACCTTGTGGTTCTTTGTCACGTTCAAGCAATTCCGGTATGACGAACTGATCCTCTACCCGCTGGCGCTATATTTTGCCTGGGCCTTCGTGCGGGATTTCAACAAGAATTTCCCATTGATTGCACGCAGCGCGATCCTGTTTGTCTTCCCAGCTTGGTGGATGCTTTCCGCCCTTTGGGGGGATCAAACTGGGTTGATTTTGAAATCAGGCCTGCAGCTGACGCTTACAATCATGATCTGCTATTGCATTGCAACGCGTCTGACCGTGCGCGATATCCTAATTTCGCTGCTGCTAACATCTGCCTACTATGGCGTGCTGAGTTTTCTGGCGCCTTACATGGGAACTGGGACGGTTGCCCGTGGCGTGTTCTCGAGCAAGAACACGATGGGATCCGCCATGGTCATTCTGTGGCTTTCCTCACTCTGTATCATTGTGGATACCGAGTTTCCCGGAAAGATCAGACTGTTCGGGGTCGCCACGGCGGTTTTGGCGATGTATCAGATACAGCGGGCGGATTCCGCAACCGCTGTACTGCTGGCGCTTGGCATTCTCGGGATGGTGTTACTCTTGGCTGTTGTACCGCAATCTGGGATTCTCAAACGCCCCTGGTTCTATGTGGTGGCTTTGGCATCATTGGGTATCATCTTTGCTGCGGCGTCGTGGTTCTTCACGTCACAGACAGTCGAGCCAATCAATGCGGTTCTTGAAGCATTTGGCAAGGATGGAACCCTGACGGGTCGGACAGTGTTGTGGCAATATGCGACCCGGCAGATTGAAGACACCCCGCTGCTCGGTGTCGGAGCAGGTGGGTTCTGGACCCCATATGACAAACTATCTGAGGCAAGCCGTATCTACGAGGAATTCCACAAAGCGTCATATGCCACCTTCTCGTTTCATAACTCCTATTACGAAATCGCTGTACACCAAGGCTTGATCGGATTGTTTTTTTGTATTCTGATCGTTGTATGGGCAATTTGCAGCATTTTACTTTTTGGGCACCAGTCTGAACGGGTTTCGACGATTTTCATTCTGTGCGTCAGTGCTGTTACGCTCGCGAAAAGCATGACGGAATCTGAGTTGTTAACTCCATTCGCGCTTTTGACGGTACTATTTCTGACAGGTGGACTAATCAATCGCAACAACCTGTCAGACGCTACCTATCGGAGGGCGGCATAGGGACGAAGAAAGGTTAATGTCCAGACATCGGATAAAACCCTTGGACTTCCGGGAGGTAAGGGTGGGCAGTATGATGCCGGCAAGCACTGCGTATTCCATCACCGCTACCACATCGTTTGGTCGACCAAGTATTTCTACAAGTGTTGACTGGTCAATTGTACCTGCGGATTCGCGACGTTATTCGACAGCGCTGCTGTGAGAAAGAGGTCGACAACCTGCGCGGGATGTTGTCATCCGAACATGTCCACGTATTCCTGTTAGTGTCGCTGAAGCTTGGCGATCTCCGGTTTGGTGCGCAGGATGAAGGGCTGTTCGTCTCACAAAGTGCAAGGGGGGATTTCCCGCGCTGAGCAGGCTTAACTGGGGCCGCAGGTTCTGGGGGGCTGAGAACGTTTCAACCATTAATGGAGACAATCACCGAAGATATCGTGCAGTAATACCCTGAAGATCATGTCGCCCACCCTACCGACATCAGCCAACTATGATTCATTGTTCGGGCTACAAGGGCCGCCTGTGAAGAGTGCTGTCGTCACCCATGAATCAGGGGCCTGATATCGGGTTTGGAAGGTCAGTACAGTCAGTTGAGTTGAACTTTGTTCCAGGGGATTTCTTCGATATCCGCCTGGTTTGTCTGGCCGCTCCAGTCATTCTTGATGAACACGGGCCAGCACTCTTGGTCCTTGCGGATGAGCACGGGCTTGTAGGCCTGCTGAAACTGCGGGCTCCAGTAAAGACCCTTGAAGTAATCTGCCGCACTCCAGAGTTTGAACCCCCCGCCCTCGCACGCGCGTTTGAATTCCGCCACGATGTCTGGCTGCCGGTTCCAGAAAACATCCGGATCAAAACTGGCGAGGTTGCGGGTTCCGGTCTTGATCGGGTTGGCATGGGCCATCTCGGTCCAGTTCAGGCCGAGCAGATCAAGTATTTCCCCATTGTACCCCAACGCGATGCCGCCTGCGGGACCGACGCCGATGACCGGTTTCGGGCTGAACTGGTCCAGCACGGTTCCAAACGCCACGCCGCGTTGCGCGATCCGGTATTCCTTGATGACATCAAACCGCTTCTGGTGATAATGCATCCAGCCCGGAAGCACCGCCACCATTATGCCGATACCGACCAGCAGTATCCTGGCCGCCGCGCTGCGCGCAATGGCGTCCGAGCGCTGCAATGTCAGCTGTATCAGCTGTCCGAATATGAGCGCCGCCGGAACCGCAAGCAGGGGTGTGAGAGGCTGCAGGAACCGCCACAATGCGAAATGGTCGCCGCCAAGCGCCGCGTAGCACAGGCAGAACCCGCCGACGGTTGCCGCAGGCGGGAAAAAGCACCTGCCCTTGTCCCACGAGCTCAGCAATGCCCACAACGTGACCAAAACCCAAAGACCCACATAGATTTCGACAAACGGCATCTGCAGGAGAAACGAGAGAACATATTTTGCGCCATCGACAAAGGTTTGCAGCCGGTCCGCCGAGACCTTGGCGTAAAACGTGTTTGGCCATGGCTGCCCGAAATACAAGATCCGGAATATCAACAGCGCCGAGAAGGACATGACGGCGGCGATCGCGGGCAGGAAAAACTGCCGCCGGTGACCGGCGCCGACCAATGCGGACACCGCCAGCAGACCGATCGTCACGGCAACGCCTTCCGGCCGGACCAGTGGCAACAGGCAGGCGACAAGCGTTACGCCCAAGCGATTGGGGCTTGGGTAGCCTTCGACATTCAGCATCAGGACAAGCTGATAGACAAAAAACAGCAGGAGGCCGGACCACAGGCCCACTTCCATTTGCGACCATGTCGACCACAGAAAAAAGCCGGGCGCGCCCAGCATCGCAATGCCTGCAACCCAGACAGAGCTGTCTTCCGGGGCATCGACCGCCAAGGCCAACTGTCTGGTGATGCCGAGGGCAGACCACACCGCAATGAACGTCAACGTGGCCGTTATCAGCAAGATCGCCATGTTCGGAGAGCTGAAGAAATAAAACGCCAGCGTCAGAATGCAGGTCCACAGAAAGCTTGTGGAGCCTTCGACCCGTTCACCGCCAATATTATAAACATACCCATGTCCGTTGGCGATATTTTCCGCGTAGGACATGCTGATGGCGGCGTCGTCAATGCCGGTCGCCGGCAATCCCAGGGATAGGAACTGCGAAACTGCGATACCGATTGCAGTCACAAAAAGCGCGAAGACAAAATCGTTTCTCAATAAACTCATATCTTTTCAGGCCACCGGAATACCTTTGAAATTGGACATATCTTCCCTACAGAATTTTGCTCAGACTCTCGTCCGAGCATAACAGCACGCAAAGAAGCAGTTCTGTTCTTGCCAGAACCCAACCTTCGCAACATTCCACCTTGCCGGTGTCAAAATCGGATTTGATCTGCGCCTCAAGCTTTGTAATCGCGGCGCCCTCCTCGGGGTCTTCGACCCGGGACAGGTTCTGCGACATGGCCTGCAGATCCGCCTGAAACACCGCATCCGCCCCCAATCCTTTGTCCAGCCATGCCTGCCCGATCCGCCGCATCGCTTCGGCGGCCTGATTTTGCGCGGCTTCCCAGCCCTTGCACGGCTCCATCATCCCGCGGGCGACTGGTATGGCATAAAGCGCGCCGCCGACAGCGGCCGCGCCCGAGACTATAGCAACTCTGCGGCTGATCTTGTTCATAACCCACCTTCGGCGCGGAAATTCTCTTTCAAATGGTCCGCAAGTTTCAGGGACGTGGCAACAATAGTCAGTGTCGGGTTCTGCCATCCGCATGTTGGAAACAGCGAACTGCCGGCAACATACAGGTTGTTGGTATGGTGCACTCTTGCGTTACCATCCGTTACGCCGCGCTGCGGATTGTCATCCATCCGGGTCGTTCCCATGTGATGCGCGCCGCCCCAGCTGCCTTCAAGCAATTCTTCCGGTTCGGCCTCGATGTCGATGCGCATACGCCCGAAACCGGCCCGGCCCACCTCTGTTGCAATTGCCTGATGCGCCCGCATGACGCCTTCGTGATCCTGGGCGGACAGCTTCCATTCAAGGCGTGGCTGCGGCCGGCCAAACGCGTCCTTGTCCTTTGCCAGGGTAATGCGGCTGTCCGGGTTGGGGACCTGCTGCACATAGTTTGCCAGGGCATAAACCCGCGGCCCCGCGTTCCATCGGCATTTCGCCAAATGACCCACACCCCGGGGGTCCGACAACAGGGCCAGCACGTCTTCGGGGACGATATTCCCTTTCATGACGGCCTGAACCGTATCCATGTAGGGATCAAGGAACCAGAACTGGCTTCTGTATCTGGGCACTTCAAGCCGTCGGACTTCGGCCGGGGGCAAGGCCATGTGACCGCGGACATGAATGCCGCGCCAGGGCCATTCCGATCTGTAAAAATCCAGCGACGCATGACCGGTCGACGGCAGGATGACACCGCTGGGAAACAGGATATGTTCCTGGAAGAACCGCCCGACAAGATCGGAATGATTGCCCAATCCGGCCGGGCGCTGAGCGTTCGACAGAAGCAGGATCCTGGGGTTTTCGATCCCGCCCGCGGCAAGGACAAATCTTTTCCCGGTGACCTGGAAGCTGTTGCCGCCAAGCGCGCTGACCGTGACGCTTTTCACCTGGTCGGACTCGGCGCTTTCCAGGTCGATCGACGTCACTTCGGCATTCAGGATGATCCTTGTATTCGGATCGTCCAGCAATGCATCGCCATATTTCAGGCCAAAGCGCACCCGGTTGTAACGGGCCATGACGGTCTGCACGCGGGTCGGGTCGAACGGAAACAGATCAAACCCCAGATCGCCTGCGGCCTCTTGGGGATCATAGTCGAATTCGCCCAACCCCAGAACCCCATGGGCCTGTTCGTAATACGGGCGGATCACATCATAGCCGTAGGGCCAGCCGGAATAGTCGATCCAGTCCTGCCGTTCGAAATCTATCGGGTCCAATGGCACGCATTGTCCGCCCCAGTGATTTGTGGTGCCGCCAAAATACCGCAGTCGCCGCTTGTGCACTTCGGGATAGGGGCGTCCGCCATCTTCGATATGCGACAGCGCGTTCACATCGGGATCAACGCTCAGACCGCCTGCTTCGAGAATGACAACCCTCAGACCCTGTCCCAGAAAGGTGCGCGCGATCGTGATCCCGGCCGCCCCGGAGCCTATGATGACAAGATCGGCGTCCACATTGGTGTTCTTCGGGAGCGATCGGGCATCGTCAAAATCGTCCGGTTTCATTTCGGCACCTTGTTTCGGGGGCGATCAGTTTGAATGGAACAAAAGAAATTTAACAAGATTTTCTCGGTCCTGAGCATTCTCAAGACCATAGAATGCCATTTCGTTATCCGGAACAGTCTCCCGTGGTTTTTCAAGAAAGGCGAGCATTATATCTGTGGTCCAATCGAAATCGACCGCGCGAAACGCCTCTGAATAATTAAACGCCCCGGTGGCAGCTTTTCGTCCGATAATATCCTTCAAAGACGGGGCGGTCTGAGAATGGGAGGTATTCTCTATCTGATGGCAGGCGGCACACCGTTCCTCAAACACCTTGCGACCCAAATCAGCTTCGGCCGACAGCGTTGGTTCTTCTTCCTTGCAGGCGCTCATAACGGCAAGGCAAAGTAGAAAAAGCAGGTATTTGGGGAGATGTTCACAGACTTTCGCCAAATGGTCATCCCCTCTGCGCAACCTTGAACGTAGGTAGGTTGCGTTATCCTTACATCGCGGTGAACCCAACCTCAACTTAAGTGGAAACCTGCGCGAATTTACATCCCTGTCCAGGTCGCTACGGTGTGAACGCTGTTGTTGTAAACAAGACTCAACGCGCCACGTGGCAAGGCTAGACCGTTCAGATAGCGTTCCCAAAATATGGTTCATGAAAACAGGAAATCCTGTGTATCGGCAAACCACACCAGTACATTGTCCGTCGTGATGTCATATGTGCCGCCACCCAGGGCCGTCCCTTTGAGCAGTTGAGCATCCGCACCATCGACTTCGATGCTGGCCCCGTTGATGCTTATGATAACACCTGACCCATCGGTTTGATCCGCCACTGTTGCAGGGCCAAGTGATTGCTCAAAGATCAATCGGTCAGAACCCGTGCCGAAATCCAGAATGACGTCTGCGGATGTGGCATTAATCGCAAAATCCGTACCAAAGATAAAGCTGTCATTGCCTTCCCCGCCGATCAGAGTATCAGATCCCCTGCCACCAGTCAGGTGATCGGTTCCCGTGCCACCCAATAAGCTATCGTCCCCGGTGCGGCCACGGATCACGTCATTGCCGCCCCCACCGTTCAGGAAATTAGCTTGTGCATCCCCTATTAATAGATCACCTGCGTCGCCACCAATCACATTGACCGCATCCAGGGAAATCGCCGACCCGTCGATCGTTCCGGCAAAAAAGCCAATTTCGGTTTCCAGAAAGTTGGCTGCGGCCTGCGCATATAGTGCATCACCGGCATCGGTGAAATGTACCTGATCCGATAGAAGCTCACTCGCGGTGATCGGAGGTTCAAATACGTGAAGCGTTGTATGTTCGGCTGACGCGGTCGTCACGATCTGTCGAATGCCCGGGACAAACGTGCCGTTACCCGCGTCTCCGATAAACATTTCCCCATCAACGATACTATAGCCTTCGTTGGCTGCTGTAGTCATATCCGCGTGTATAGGCGAAAAAAAGTTTATCGGAATCAGCGAGATGACGAGATGACGGTCCTGCGCCCCGTCTAATGCGTAAAATTGATTGATTAACTCCTCTGTCCCAGCGATAACCTGATCGATTTTTTCCGGCTCGCTTAGGTCGTTCGTACCCATCATGAACCAGGTTACATCAGGGCGTAGTTCGTCCACAGTCAACGAGAAATTCATCACATCGTTCGGGTCGTCCGTTAGGACTTCTGCCAATGAATGCCCGGGAAGGCCTGAGTGATCCTTATCGAGCATACCGTCAGGACCGCTGTTGTAACGACCAATATAGTCAATCCAGACATTGTCTGCTGATAGTCTGTCGAACAGATCGTCGCGGAAACCACCTTCGATTTCAGGGTTTCCGAATTTGTAACCTTGTGTCAGCGAGTCGCCGAAGGCCATCACAGTTGCAGCAAAGGTGTAAGATCCTTGCGACAAATCCACGGTAAGTGCCCGGCTTTCTCCAGAAAAGTCACGCTGACCAACTGACAGGAATACAGTTGCGCTATCGATGCTTTTGCCGTCGCTGATCGTGTATTCGAAACTGTCGGACCCAACATAACCGGTATTGGGCGTATAGACGACTTCATCGCCCACTATCACCACCGTTCCATTAGCTGGCTGGCTGGAGATGCTGTTGATTTCCAGTGTTGTCAAATAGTCAGCGTCCGGATCGACATCATTGGCCAGCACATCAATTATCGAAGACCCCGAACTTTCGACGCTGGCGTAATCGTCACCGGCGATCGGCGGAGGATCCATGGTGATCAACCGGCCATTGGCTTCCATATCGGCTTCGGTTCCGGCTAGGTTGCCGACGCCCTTCAGCAGGGCAACCGGGACAAAGCCACTGGCCCCG
>NZ_JBQFVE010000013.1:0-119561 GCF_056539605.1 Ruegeria sp. BA2
CGCACTTGTCCCGGTTTGCGCGAAAACCACGTTCGCATTTCCATCCGGAATAAGTTTCAGGCGCGAGGTATGCATGCTGTGGAACTGCCACAGGCTCACAGCCGCTATCCGCTGCCCTGTAACCTCTGATGCACACCCAACCATCCGAGCTTCCTCTGTCGCTCAGACGACCGTTTTCTGGGACCTCTATTGCAACACAATCCTGGTTCTCCTTACGAAATCCCCAGTTGCAGTGTATTTCCTGCACGCCAAACCGTGTTTCGACGTACCCATTTTGAGGCGAAATCACTTCTTCACATTCTTCTCCAACACGCTGGAACAGCCGATTGCACTCCCACTGATCTCCGGTTGATGCAAGATAGGCATTTTCAGGAACTCTTATTTCCTCACAGAATTCTCCGACATTCTGAAAACCGTGATTGCATTCCCAGCCGCTGCCATAGGCGCTACCCGTCAAAAATGCGTTTTCTGGTAAGTCTGTTCTTTGGCAGGATCCGTTCTTGTTTTCGAAACCTTCGTCACAAACAGACCCATCGGCATTGCCCGCGACCTGAGCAGGAAGTTGCGTTCCTGAGAGAAACACCAAAAGTGTCGGGATCAAACAAAGAATGCAGCTAGCAAACACGATGAATGAATGGTCGAAACGGAGCCTGAGACCTGATCTATCGGGCATCAAGCACGCAATTTAAGAGCCGTGTGTTGTTCATACGGTGCCTTCTTTCATGGGTCACGCGATGACTGGAGCACGTCAGGTGACAGTTGCAAATGCTTGCGAGGAACGAGCTCATAGCGAAGACCCCAGCGAAACCCGTTCCTATGCTGGGGCACATGCTACAGTTAGTCTGAAGGCCATTGGGTCATCGAAGCCGGCAGCATCGCGGCGACGAATAAATCTTCCCAATACACTCTTCTGGTTCCTACTCTGTGAAGAGTCAAGGACGCACCCTCGTCACGAAGCGTGGGCTACGGAGATGATCAATTTTTGAGACCGGTGAATGACCAGGTGGCTTAGAGAGTAACTGAGAGGAAAAATGCAGCGTGATACCAAATTTGAAACGGAGCTATTAACGAACTGGTTGAAACTGAGTTCTGCGATGCTGAGTGCAGCTTCACGAACGCGTTGCTTTGAAAGTCTGCTTCACGGGCCAATTTCGGGTACTAAGGCACAATGATGAGACAGGAATTCTGGGCACATTGATACCGCAGTGTGATCGGCCCATTTGCAAATCCCGAGAAGCGGAAATTCCTGTCATTCAGAGCGTGTTGAAAAAGGTCAGCTTTACCCAGGAAGCTGCTAGGATTGAAAGTACCAAACTCAACCTAGCACTCATCAACTCATCTTCGCGATCAGCTTCAATGAAGTTCCTGATGGGCTTCATACAATGACCACTCTCCCGGCAGACCCTTGAGTGATTGCTTTTCGATGAATGCAAGCTCGAGCTTGGAGCCAACGACCAGATCTTTCACTGTGCCTGAAACCCGTATCTGGCTCGGTAATGCAGTGTCCATAATTCGCGCTGCAATGTGAACTGCCAGCCCGCCAATATCACCGCCACGTCGTTCACATTCTCCAGTGTGGATACCGGCCTTCACTTTTAACTTGGTATTGGCCAAGTCAGAGTTAATTGCGTTAGCACACTGAATTGCACGCGTCGGTCCTGTGAAAGCGGTGATGAACCCATCCCCCGTAGTGTTGATTTCAGAGCCATCGTAAATTTCCAGCTGTCGACGCACGATCTCATCATGTTGGTCTAACAAGGCACGCCAATGGTCATCACCCAAACTGGCGGCTAATTCTGTGGAACCTACGATATCTGTCATCAATATCGTCAGAAGCACCCGCTCGCTCGGAGTGACGGTTTTTTGTCCCGTCGCAAACTCTTCGATTTCGTTTATCACCCGGTCCTGATCTCCATACCAGACCAGGTGATCAACGCCGGGAACGAATTTCAAAACTGAATTGGGTATAAGGTCGGCCACAAATCGCGCCTCATCTTTTGGGTGCCAGACATCATTTTCGCGATTAACTATGAGCGTAGGGGCATCGATCAGTGGTAAGATTTCACGAATGTCGAGCTCAGCGTTCAGTCGGGTTATTAGCTCCGCAGTTTTTGGACTTGCAGAATTGCGCATGTAGCCGCCCCACCACTCACATGCCTCAGCATCTTTTGCCATACTTGGCGCGGCTTCATCGAGCCCAAATGCACTTCCCCAGTTTTCGCGGAGATAGCTGATCGTATTCTCAGTAGCCTGCTGTGTCGGCGCCCAAGGGTAGTCTGGAGCCCAACTACCTTTAGCTGATGTTCCACTCAATATGACAGCTCGTGTACGCTCTGGGTAAGTAGCTGCGAATAATGCACTTATGTTGGCGCCTTCTGATACACCAAGTAACACTGCCTGATCCGAACCGATGGCATCGAGCACAGCGGTGATGTCCTCAATGCGTTGCTCCAGCGTTGGAAAACCAACATTGCGCTCAGAAAGACCAGTCCCACGCTTGTCGTAGAAAATCAGTCGGCAAAACCGGCTGAGTTTGGATAGAAAACTCGCATAGTGCGGGCTTTGCCAAGCATATTCGATATTGGTCAGCCAACCTTGGCTATACACAACATCTATAGGTCCATCGCCAATCACCTGGTACGCGATGGCAATGTCGTCTGCGAATGCATACTGAGTTTGCGGTTGTTTCATTGTCCGATTGAATAGGCTCTCCGGGCGCAAACCAACGTCCGAGCCCACCAGCTCAATTCATGCCAGACAAAACCAATCGGATCAACTTACTGCTTCGGCCGCCCTGCTTTGTCCGACTGATAGCGGACTTTTGGTTCAGTTTGCTGCTTCATACACTTTGGGCTCGATGCCTCCGTTCGCGACCAAATGCATTATTGGCAGGTCCAGCCCAAACCAGACATTGGCGACGAAACTTCGCAATCCCGTGTATGCAGCTTTGCAGCCGTTTTTTGTCCAAGTCGAACGACCATTCTGACAGAAATCGCCCGACGTTATCCGGCGTCCGCCATGTGCTCGACCAACGAGGTCAATTGTTTGTCCCCATATCCATCCGCCCACGCCGCTTTTGTGCGGTCATGCATCATTCGGATAAAATCAGCCGGTGCATTCAGAGAAACGCAGGTCTTTAGCGCGTCCTCTTGGGCCAATGCGTAGACTTTCAACGAGGCTTCGGCGTCGTCATAGTCCTCGGTTGGAACGGTACGGACAAAGAGATCGTGGTAGTCATTTACCAGCTTGATCGTCGCAGGAAGTTGATCGGCATAGACCTGCATAGGAACACCAGCTTTCTGGCAAACCAGTGCGCCGTAAATCATCCCAAACATGAACCCTTGCCGGACAGTGAAGAGACCAGCAAAAAGTGCTGCAAGAGCTGCGGGTTTCTCACCGACTTGAGCGGACTTTCCCCCAAGAGACCTTATCACTTCGCCGTAGCGATCCCAAGTTCCGGCACTGCCCACGGTAAGGATGGTGGTGTCGCTGCTACCGATGCCGGAAGGGTATGCATTGATCATGCCCAGCATGTAGTCTGCGTTTTTTTCGCTGAGAAATGAGACCAGTGAATCAGCATCGGACGTGTCGCCGGTGCTCATGTCGCAGATTGTTTTCCCCTTCAACGATACACTTAGACCGCTGATCAAATCGACAGTTTCCTTGTGACTTTTGATACAGACGATGACGAAATCGGACGCGGCAACAGCATCTTCCGGCGATGCGCAAATAACTGCACCTGCATTTGCAAACGATTTTGTCTTTTCAGGTGTCCGATTCCAGACGCAGACGCTGTAACCTAATTTGAGCAGGCAATGCGCCAGCGCAGAACCCATGTTGCCCAATCCGAGTACCGCAAGCGTTGCCATGGTTCCCTCCTGTTCTGGTCATTGGTGTTTCACGTCAACATGCGTGAGAATTGAGAAATCGCGTAGTTGTAAATTTTTCTGTATTGTAAGATTTTCTGACTTATGGATTGGCACACGTTACCTTCGTTGACGTCTCTCAGAGCCTTTGCCGCCGCCGCAGAGTTTAGAAACTTGACCCGCGCAGCAGGGGCGCTGAATGTGACCCATTCCGCGGTCAGCCAACAAATCCGAGGACTGGAGCAGCATCTGGGAACCCAGCTTGTTTCTCGGACGCGACACGGTATCGCTCTGACCGCACAGGGGGAATTCTTAGCGGCGGGTTTACATGAAGCATTCGCCTCAATGGCGTCCCTGACTGAGAGCATATCAAGTGCAGAGGCGGTTCGCCCACTGGTGGTCAGTGCGACACCGATGTTTTCAAGCGCATTCCTTATGCCGCGACTATCGACGTTTGTTCAGGAGTTTCCGGATATCGAACTTCGGATCGACTCAACAATCCAGGCAGTCGACCTCAAACCAGGGGGCATTGACATAGCCATTCGATACGGCACCGGGCGTTGGTCGGGACTGGTCTCGCAGATGTTGCTACCTGGCTGTCTGACAGTGGTTGCTGCAAAAGAATTGATTGGGGAACGGGTACTCAAAGGCCCAATTGAGTTGCTCGACTTTACTCTTCTTCAGGAACAGGCTTCGGTCGAATTTGACCTGTGGTTGGAAAAGGTTGGAGTGCCACCCGGTGCCGATAGGAGAGTTGTTCGTTTGCCGGGCAACATGCTGCTTGATGGAATCCGCCGGGGTGATGGTGTCGGGGCGACGGTTCCGGCATTCATCTCTGATGAATTGAAGTCTGGAGATCTCGTAGCGCTATTTGATGATCCAATCCCTCAGATCGGATATCACCTCGTCACGCTGCCTGGACCAGTTCGCCCAGCGGCAAAGGTGTTTCAGAAGTGGCTTTCGAATTCAATTACTGAATATGAAAAAAGCCTCTTCAGATGGACGCCTGCTCATATGATTTGACCGTTGTTGGTGTTCAACTCGATTGGATAGAAGCAGCCCAAAGCGGAAGTCTGGTTCCAAAAGGAGGGATTGGCTTCTAGCGAGCAACTAATATGTGACAATGAAAAAGCGACCAAGTTGACGACGACTCCGTTCATGCCGCCAAATCCTTTCTTGATTAAAGCCTTAACAAAAAGATACGCGAAGAGGGTCGGTCATTCCGTCTTGTTCAAATCGCCAGTTGTCAGGATCGCGCCGGCCTGAAGATCTTCGGCGTCCAGCATCGTTGCAACCCTTTCGAGCGCGGCAACAAGCATCGCCTGCTCCCAGTCCTCCATCTGCTTGAACCGCTGCACATAGAGCTGTTGCAGCGGATCAGGGGCGTCCTCAAGGGTTTGCCGCCCGCGATCCGTGATCAGGATGTTGGTCTGCCGTCGGTCGGTCAGGGATTTCTCGCGCACGACCATGCCGCCCGAGACCAGCTTGTCCACCAGTGCTGTGACAGTGGCCTGGCTGACATGCATGCGCATTGAAATTGCTTTGGCCGTGGTTTGCCCGGTTTCGCCAATCACTTGCAGCACACGAAGTTGCACCGCAGTCAGCCCTGCGGATTGCGCCAGTTCCCGGCCGGATATCTCGGTGGCGCGCAGGATTCGGCGCAGGGCGACAAGGCTGCTGTCGATACGATCCATGTATCTACTCCGCATTCGAATGGAGTGAGATTGTCAAAATTGTATTGATTGCTCAAGCGTTAACGGAGCGCAAGATAATTAGCCTTGCAAATTAAAATATCGCAAAATAGGTAGATTTATGACGTTTCGGTAGAATTTCGCTTCGCCTTTTGAAGTTTTGATGCCGCTGTGTTACTTAGCTAATCAAAGTTTATTGATGGAGCAGTACATGCAGCATTCTTTGGAGTTGTTCGAACAACCTATTCCGGTTTTGCGTCCCCCTTTGCCGGAAGACGGTGCAGCTGTGTCTTTGCTGGCCAGTACCGGGGATCAGCAAGCTATTGGTGACTTGCTTGGTGAACTGGCGGCGTTTGATGACTACAAAGAATTCTCGGTTATTGCAGAACTGGATGGAGACCTGGTCGGCGCGATACTGGCTTATGTTCTGCCATATGACACGGAAACCCTGTTTATCTGGCGGGTCGGCGTTTCAAAGGGTGAGGCGGACAAGGGTCTTGCGTCGCTGATGTTGGGGCAGGTGATGCGTCGGGACGTCTGCACCGATGTCACCCGTGTTCAGACTGTGATTACGTCCAGCGACGAGTGCACCTGGGCTTTGTTCCGCAGGTTTGCGCGGTGGCAGCGGTCCCGGATGGATATCCAACCCTTCATCACGCAGGCGCTGACCCCATATCGCCGTCATGAAAACAGCAATCTTGTGACGATCCGTCTTGCGGATCGTAGCGAACTCGCGGCCTGACCGCGCCACGACATTTTCAACCAAAGTGAGAGAGCAGAATGAACGTAGCCACGACTATATCAAACGACACCTCATACTACGGTGATGAAGCGGCAACTCTGGGCGACCGGATCGTCGCCGCGCGCGAAGCCGTTGGATACTCGCAAAAGAAGCTTGCCAGTCGCCTGGGCGTCAAACTGAAGACCGTACAGGGATGGGAAGAAGACCGTACCGAGCCACGTGCAAACAAGGCGCAGATGATGTCCGGCATTCTTGGGGTCTCTCTGGTTTGGCTTCTGAGCGGTGAGGGGGAAGGTGTGCTTGAACCAACCGATACCACTTCCGGATCGGAGGATATTCAAGGCATCCTTGATGAAATTCGGAGCCTCCGGACGGATATGACTCAGACCACCCGCAGGCTGAGCACTGTTGAAAAACGCCTGCGCGCCAGACTTTGACATCTGCGCAAAT
The DNA here is from genome assembly GCF_056539605.1 of Ruegeria sp. BA2. Lineage (NCBI taxonomy): Bacteria > Pseudomonadati > Pseudomonadota > Alphaproteobacteria > Rhodobacterales > Roseobacteraceae > Ruegeria > Ruegeria sp. BA2. The sequence goes on from NZ_JBQFVE010000013.1 coordinate 6,750, forward strand.
GCGAACTTCAAGCATGACCTATGGCCATGCCTCAAACGACAATAACAGGGAGCAGATGATGACAGGACCGGATCCCAGCCTTGTGTCCGTTGATCCGGCGCAAGGCGCCCGTTCGGACACCAATTCCGAGCCCGTGGCTACACCGCTTGAAGTCCGCGAAAAGGCCGGATTGACCGTGGCGGAAATGGCCGAACTTATCGGGATGAGCGAATCTGGTTACAAGTTGTGGGAGAGCGGCGCTCGCCGCCCCGGAGGACCAGCGTATAAGCTCCTTGCACTACTGGATGCTCATCCAAAAGAAACAGTTACTCTTCTTCGGGAACAGATTTGAACGATACCCGTGCAGATCGCTTCGTTTTGCTTGCCAGCCGTGGACGCGATTGGTCTCGTTGTCAGGCCAGAAACAGAATTGAAATTTACTTTGGCAAGTCTAGTTTTGAATGTCTGCTTCGGGCTGCGACCGGTTTTTGATTTGTAAAGTAGCGAGAGGCGGCAACGAGCCCACTTTGGCCGATGCCGCGCGTTGCCCGAATTACAGAAAGCGCAGTTAGCGGACTTTGCAAAGTCGAGAGGACGGCCCCGGCCATTTTGTCAAAGCGCGGCGTCATCGAAAATTCGAACGACCCAATCGAGGAAAACCCGGACGCGCGGAGAGAGCTGTCTGTTTTGTGGATAGTAAGCAGCCAGCGGCGTGGGCGATGGTGGAGCTTTCGTTAAAACTTCTACAAGGCGTCCCGCTCTCAAGTCTTCCAGAAAACGATATTTCGGCGCTTGTCCAATCCCCAACCCGTCTCGGATCAGATGATGCACTGTGTCCGCGTCATTCGCTGTAACCAGTGCAGGCAACGTTACATCCTTAATCTTGTCTCCAATTTTGAACTCCAACGGCATTGCGGCGCCGGTGCGAGAAGACAGAAAGCCAACCATCTGATGACCCTTCAGGTCATCAACGGAGTTTGGAGTGCCAAACTTGTCCAGATACTCTGGACTCGCACAGGTGATCTCCGGAAGATCTGTCAGGTGCCGTGTGATCATTCCGCTATCATCAGGAACGCCGGCACGGATGACGCAATCAACACCCTCGCGCACTAGATCCACCAGGCGCTCTGTCTGGCCGAGTTGAAGGGTGATCTTGGGGTATTTTGCGAGAAAGTCAGTCAAGTGAGGTAGGAGAAAGACCCGTGTCAGAGTGCCTGGGGCATCTATGCGAAGCAGACCTGACGGTTCGTGCCCACGCAATGCGCCTTCAGCTTCTTCAATATCACCCAAAATAGCCGCGCATCTTTGGTAATAGGCCTGCCCATCTGGTGTTGGGGCCACGTGGCGTGTCGTTCGATCCAGCAGTCGACTTCCAAGGTCACGCTCCAACCTTTGGATGGCTTCGCTTGCGGTAGACCGCGGAATATTCAGATCCGCTGCGGCCCTTGTAAAGCTTCCGCGTTCCAGAACCCGAACAAAAAGCCGCATGGTTTCAAGTCGATCAATCATTGTTCGCCTTTACCGAATTGTCATTCCAATTCAAGACACATTATCTGGATCAGGTCCCCGTCTATCTTCGCTTCAAACAGAAAGGAGATTGACATGGTACAAGCAAAACGAACCGCAATTGTAACTGGCGCCAGCAAAGGGATTGGTGCTGCCATCGCACTCCGCCTGGCTCAGGATGGCCATGTAATCATTGCCAATTTTGCAAGTGATGAGGCCGGAGCGAACGAGGTTGTAGACGCTATCAAAAAAGATGGTGGCCAGGCAATCGCAGTTCAGGGTGACATTTCTGATCCATCTTGTATGCCACGATTGTTCGATGCGGCTGAACAGGAGTTCGACTCCGTCGATGTTCTGGTCAACAACGCGGGTATTATGCGCCTGAGTGCAATTGCATCTACATCTGATGACGACTTCGAGGCCCACTGCACCATCAACATTGGCGGTGTGTTTCGTGGCATGAGAGAGGCTGCCAACCGACTTAACGCGGGCGGAGCGATTGTAAGTCTGTCCTCCAGTGTTGTCGGGCTCTATCAGCCGAAATACGGGATCTATGCGGCGACAAAAGCTGCTGTGGAAGCGATGACCCATGTGCTGGCCAAAGAACTGGGCTCACGGGACATCACCGTGAATGCTGTCGCGCCTGGGCCGGTCGGAACCGACCTATTCATGACTGGCAAGCCCGCGGTGGTAATCGAGAACATCAGGAAGATGAACCCGTTTGGCCGGCTCGGAACGCCTGAAGATATCGCTGCTGCTGTTTCGCTTTTGGCCGGGCCAGATGGTCGTTGGATCAGTGGTCAAACACTTCGCGCCAATGGCGGCGTCATCTGAAACCTACCTGAAAGGAAAATCCAATGCCATTTGCCAACTACAAACTCCCGCAGGACTCTTTGACGACAGCTCAGAAAGAGGACCTGATCCATAAAACGACAGAACTGATGGTCGGCTTCTTTGGGGAGGTGGTGCGCCCGACCACGATAGTCCTGATCGAAGAGGTCGAAGACGGTGGATATGGTCGCGCAGACGAGGTGATTGTGATGCCGGAAGAGTATCGGGCCAAGGAATAAACTAAAATAACCGGAGGGCAGCGTCGTAAAACGCAGCCCTCCAATACGGAACTACGGAAAAACTAATGTGTCTCTATAGCCTTTGAGTAGCGCGCGGGTGGGCACCCCACATAGCGGGAGAATGCGGTGCTGAAGGCGCTGGACGACCCATACCCGGTCTGGGCAGAGATTTCGGCAATACTGAGATTACCCGCCCGGAGCATGTGTTTTGCCAATGTCATCCGCCAGTTTTGCAAATAGCTCATTGGGGGCATTCCCATGACGCCTTCGAACCGTGTGAAGAACGCAGATCGAGATAGCCCGGCTTCGGTTGCAAGAGCTTGAACAGTCCAACCGTGAGCCGGGGCCGCGTGCATGGCTCGCAAACTGGGTCCAACACGAATGTCTGCCAATCCACGTAATAGGCCAGCAGCCGGTGCCGGGTCCGCGCCAGACCGGAAGGCTTCGATCAGTAGGACTTGCAATAGGTTCTCGACGATCACATCTCGCGCCGGCCGGTTTGCGCGCGCTTCATCGCGAACAAGCCCCGTAAGTGCAGCCAACCGACCCTCACCGCGAACAAAGATCAGATCAGGCAGCAGAGAGATCAATAGATCAGCGTCCGGGCTGGCAAAGGTGCAGTGTCCCACGAGTTGTTGAACCTCTGGATCCGCATCAGTCGCCCCAAGCTGGAAGACTCCGTCTTCCCCCTCCACCGGGTGGTTGACCAGATCAGCCGGTGGTGGAGGATCCATGCTTGAGAAGGTGAAGGACTTGACCGCAGGGATCAGCACAAAATCACCCGCATTCAAGACCAGGGCCTCTTTCCCCTCGACCTCCAGGCATGAACGTCCCGCAAGTAGAGAACAGTAAAACGCCTCGTTTACATCCTCACGATGCACCCGAAACGGCCCCGATGCATGCACCAGCTTTGAATAGGATGCTTTGGGTTGAAGGAGGGCGATGATTTCAGAGAATGGATCTGCCATTTTGGACTATTGATAATAAGAAATGGATTATTGATTATATATAATACTGACGACGTCGTCTACCTTCAAGGCATCAACAAATAGGAGACAACGTCATGAAGACCGCATTGATCACAGGATGTTCTTCGGGATTTGGGTTGGAGACGGCACGCTTCCTTCTGGAACAGGGCTGGTCTGTTATCGCAACAATGCGCAAGCCAGATTTAACTTTATTGCCGGCCTCGGATCGTTTGACAGTCTTGCCATTAGATATCTCGGACAGCGAGAGTATTGCAAAGGCAGTGGACGCTGCTGGCCCCATCGACGCCTTGGTGAACAATGCCGGCGTGGGCTGGCTTTCCCCTTTTGAGGGCACTTCAGCGGATAACCTGCGCCGGATCTTTGAGACCAACACGTTCGGCACCATGGAAATGGTCCGTGCGGTGCTGCCACAAATGCGCGCCGCGGGATCAGGGGTGATTGTGAATGTCTCCTCCAGCGTCACACTCAAACCGCTGCCGCTGGCTTCGGTCTACACGGCCAGCAAAGCTGCGGTGAACGCCTTCACCGAATGCCTTGCCCTTGAACTGGCTCCGCTGGGTATCCGGACCCATATCGTTCTACCAGGTCAGGCCCCAACAACGAATTTTGGCAAGAACGCAATGGCACTGATGTCAGAATCCAATGACACGCCTGAAGACTACAGGCCGTTCGTCGAGCAAACCATGGCAGCTTTCATGAATACCGAAGGGAAAGAGTTCACCTTCTCAGAAAATGTCGTTCAGGCAATCTGGAGAGCCGTGACTGACAGCAGCTGCCCACTTCGGCTCCCTGCCGGAAAGGACTCGGTCGCTCTGGCGGCTTGACAGCTTCAACAATCAGAAGAAGCCCTCTCGAATACCCAGCATGGCCGACCACAATGGCCGGCCTTTTTCCTCAGGCTAGCATATTGCTCGAAGCGTCCCGAACTTGCCGCGCCTTAGTCGCAGCAAGCCACTCAACGGCAACCTTCACGTCACCAAAAGGATAAAGGTGAACCGCAACATCAGCCAAATTGCGTCGTTGCAATCCTTGTTCGATCAAGCCGACCAGACGGGAGAAATCAACGATCCCGTCCACGGTGTCACTCACGTTGTTCAACCCGCCACCCGAAACCCCGAATGAGCGTGCAAACCTGAGCAGGAGATCCTTTTTGGTCGGCCCAGGTATCCCAATTTGGATCGGCTGGCTAACACCAACGTTTCGAAGCTGGCTGATCCAGTTGAGAATTCTGTCGGGATCAAAGGCAAGTTGAGTTGTTATGCTCACGCTGCACCCGTAGGACTCCAAAAGTTTTACCTTCCGCTCCAGTAGGGCCACGTCCGAACGATAACCTATGGCAGCGTTTCCCTCAGGAAAGCCCGGCAAGGTGACTCTTTTGATCGCATACTTTTCAATCCACTCCGTTCGAAGGAGATCCATCGCGGTGTTAAACGGACCCGACGCATCAGATGGGTCACCGCCAACGATCATGACTTGTCCTTGTGCGCCGGCGAACCGGAGTTTTTCGGTCAGGTCAAACAGGTGTTTCTTTGATTGAAGGCGTCGAGCTGCAAATATTGGCACCGGCAACAGTCCGGCATCGTCGATCCGGCGCACCGTTCGCAGCCTGTCGTAATCATCCTCATCGTTCAGCCAGGCCACATTGACAGGGGTTCTCGCAGGAAGAAGGGGTGCGGCTGATGTGAGATCCGCAATCGTTTTTCCTGTCGCTTCAAGCGAAAAGAAATCCAAATCCATCAAGGAATCCTCCAGCTTCAATTACCGAAGTCGTTCGTCATGACCTCGAAGCTTGGCAGCAGAAGCAAGCCACAGGCGCATGGCCAGCCTGCAAAAGTAGGCTGGCTAGAACCCGTGCATTCGTTTGGCCCATTGGTATCCAACAATCAGGCCCTTCATGACCGGCAGCAGTGCCAAGGCACCGACGACTGCGATGACCGACATGCTTAAAGCCAAGACCCAGGGTTCTGGCCGCCATGTGACCCAGGCGATGTGCAGCGCGAACCCCATGAGGTGGCCCACGATCAGGATCGTAAGATAAGCCGGGCCGTCATCTGCCCGCTGGTGGCTCAGATCCAATCCACAATTCGAGCACTCATCGTTTACCTTGATATAGCTGTGCAGCAGCCTGCCCTCCCCACACTTGGGGCACTTGAGGCGCATCCCATTCATGATCGCGGGTTTGATGGGGCGCTCTTCGCTGTCGTCGTGGGTGTCAATTGCAAGGTCGGACATCTTTGATCTCCTTCGGTCGTGCTTCAGATAGCTCATCTTCAGACATAATGCAATCAATAGCCAATCAATATGATGACAAGTGCGACAATATGTTGAAATACGCCTGTAAAATGGGTAAAGGTGACAGACACAATCTTATATATTGAATGGAATGATGCCTTGAAGTCATGGACACCGAATCTGCGCGACGACGGGAAACCACTCTATGTCCAGATCGCTGAAGCGATCAGACATGATGTAGAGACAGGTGTGCTTGATGCAGGTGACAGGCTTCCGCCTCAACGCAGCGTCGCCAAGCTTGTTGGCTTGGATTTCACAACTGTCTCTCGCGGATACTCTGAGGCTGCGAAGCGAGGGTATATCGACACCTTTGTCGGCCGGGGTTCGTTTATCCGAAAACCAGAAGAAACTTCAGAAAAAGCGGACCCGCGCCGCGCGCTGGAAGAAGACCCAAACATGAACATGCCCCCTGAGCCAGATGATCCAGCTCTGGTGGCCCGTATGGAGCAAGGTCTCACACATGTTTCTGCGAACCTCGTTCCTCTACTTCGCTACCAATCCATTATCGGGAGCCGGCAAGACCGGGAGACCGCAGCGCGCTGGATGACCATCAATGGTATCGACATCACAGCAGATCAATTGGCCATCACGCCAGGCGCACATGCCAGTTTGCTGTCGATCCTGACATTGCTCTCCAAGCCCGGAGACACCGTGATCTGTGAGCGTGTGACCTATCCCGGCATTCGTGCCATCGCTGCCCAACTTGGTATTCGGCTGGTTGGCGTGAGATCGGATAACAGTGGAATTCTCCCCGATGAGCTGGATGCTGCAATCCGAGAACATGCGCCTTCTGCTCTGTACCTGAACCCGACGCTACAAAATCCCCTGACGCTTACAATTCCAACAGAGCGACGTGAGCAGATCGCATCCGTTTTGGACAACTACGGTTTGCCTTTGATTGAAGATGACGCTTGTCGTTTTGTGTCGTCGGATGCGCCACCGCCTATCTCACAGAATATCCCAGAATTGGGGTGGTACATCGCGGGTCTTTCGAAATGTCTGGGTGCTGGTTTGAGGCTTGCGCTTACGGTGGTTCCATCTGGCCTGTCGAAAACCCACTTCACGCGGGCCGTGCAGGCATCGAATGTCATGGCGTCACCAATCACAACAGCTTTGATGGCGCGATGGATCGAGGATGGTACAGCCGCGGCGGTGCAAAAGTTCATCCGCAAGGAGGCGAACCACAGACAGAACCTTGCGGCCAAGATTATGCAGGACCAAGACTTCGTCGGCAGCAACGACGCGTTCAATATCTGGCTCAAGCTGCCCGAAGGGTCGAGCCGAGCCGACGTGATGAGCCACATGGCCAATCGTCAAGTCGGGATCATGCCGAGCAATGCGTTTACGGTGACGGGAGCGCCCGATGAAGCGGTCAGAGTATGTCTGGGAGGACCAATCTCATACAGCCAATTAACTGAAGATCTTGAAGCACTAAACTATGCGATCACCCATCAAAACTGGGTTCCCTAAACAGTCTTTTGACGCCGAAACAAAAACGAAACGCAATGTGGTTACCATCAGAGCTGAGAGCCTGGTAGTAAGCTGAAAAGGTGAAAGAAATGGTGAAAACTCCGGAAGAGATTGAACTGATGCGGGTATCCGGAAAGCTGCTGGCCTCTGTTTTTGAGATGCTGGATCAGCAAGACTTTCTGGGTATGTCCACCTTGCAGGTCAATAATCTGGTCGAGGACTTCATCACCAATGACCTTGAGGCCCGTCCAGCAAGCAAGGGTCAGTATGGTTTCGAATACGTTCTGAATTCCTCGATCAACGAGGTCGTGTGCCATGGAGTGCCGTCAGCTGAGGATGTCATTCAGGATGGGGACATCGTGAACTTTGACATCACGCTGGAAAAGAACGGGTTCATTGCAGATTCGAGCAAAACATATCTGGTTGGAAATGCTGCCCCCGCAACCAAGCGGCTTGTGCAGATTGCCCAACAGGCCATGTGGCAGGGTATCAAGGCAGTAAAGCCGGGCGCTTACGTGGGTGATATCGGGTTCGCCATCGAGAAATACGCGAAGAAGAACCGGTGCTCAGTTGTGCATGAATACTGCGGGCATGGCATAGGGCGAAAGATGCACGAGGAACCTCAGGTCACGAACTACGGAAAGCCAGGAACGGGCGTGAGGCTACGAGAAGGAATGGTCTTCACGATTGAACCCATGATAAATAGAGGTACTGGCAAGACTGTGACCAAGGATGATGGATGGACCGTCATCACTAAAGACAGGAAGCTCTCAGCTCAGTTCGAGCATACAGTTGTTGTGACCAAGTCGGGTGTTGAGGTGCTGACGCTGCGTGGTAACGAGAACGGGGCTGCGAGAGTCGTCTGTGAATGTGGTAGTAAGCAGCCATGAGTACTCACGACGTTCTCAGTCTGATCAAACAGGCCGACAAGGCTATAAGCGCGGAAGACTTTGAAGCACTGATGGAGTTTTACGCTGATGATGCCGTTCTGGTCGTTCAGCCTGGTCAAATCGCACAAGGTAAGCCTCAAATTAGGAAAGCGTTTGAGGCAATCGCGAAGCACTTCAAAAATGCGCTGACCGTTACACAGGGGGAAGCGCAGGTGATCGAGGGCGGTGACACGGCGCTGGTCATCATGGAAACACATCTTCACATTGGTGGTGAAGCCGAGCCGGTCACCCGTCGTGCAACTTATGTTTTCAGAAAAGACCAGGCTCGCGGCTGGCTTTGCACAGTTGACAACTCCTATGGAACCGAACTGCTCGATGCCAACTAGCGATATGTCGTCCTCAATTCGATGCGCCTAGCACTAGCCTGGTAAATCTTTGGATGTCTTCTGATTTGACGGGTCTGTGCTGAACGATGACTTGCCAATAGAGCGGCGCGATGAACATATCGAGCACCACGCCCTTATCTGCGTCTTCTGAAAGCTCACCACGCTCAATAGCTCTGTCCAACATAACCATTGCCTGAGCCCGGCGATCTCGCGTCACACTTTCCAGCAAGTCTGCCAACTCATCAGAGCGCGCGTGCTCGGCATGCAGGTCAGGCAAGATCCGCCGCACAAGTGGATGGCGCAGAGTGGCAGCCATCCGGCGTATCAGCCTGGCAACATCTGTCTCAAACGATCCTGTATCCGGGATGGGGGTAAGACCAGTGGCTGCTGACTTCACCGCTTCTGTCACCAGTTCGAACTTGGACTTGCTACGCCGGTAAAGCGCTGCTTTCCCAACACCAGCTCGCGCCGCAATGCGCTCCATTCGAAGAGCAGAGTAACCCGTTTCCGCCCATTCCTCGAACAACGCGCGTTGGATTGCTTCCGTCACCGTGTCTTGCAAAACGGCAGCCCCAGCCGGCTTCCGGCGTGGCCGATCAGACTTTTTTACGTCGGAACTATTGCGTTCCATCGTGATTCTCCCTTATATAGGACGAAACGGTAACGTTCCGTTGTACTTTGAGGCAAACTTGTCGATACCGCAACCCGTTTTTGGCGGCTGAAGAAAGGACGCGAAGATGGATCCGAAAATCGCACTTCTGTGGTTTGCGCCTTTGCTTTGCGGGGCCTTGATACCCATCCATGCCGGAATGAACGCAGAGCTCAGCCGTGCTGCCAGCCACCCGCTCTGGGCAACCCTGTTGTCGTTTGGAATTTCATTCGTTTGCCTGGTGGGCGGGATTGCTTGGCTCCGTCCAACACTGCCAACCTTATCATCATTATATGCGGCTCCTCCCTGGGCGTGGGTAGGAGGTGTGATCGGTGTCGTTTACGTGATGGCGACCATGGTTCTGATCCCACGCTTTGGGGCCGCCGCTTTTATTGCCGCAATCGTTGCCGGACAAATGACGATGGCACTCATCCTCGACCAGAACGGGCTTCTGGGGAACGCTTCTCGACCAGCGGACTTCTATCGCATAACAGGTGCAATGCTGTCGATTGCAGGCGTTCTCATCATGCAATTCGGAAAAGCACCATGACCCAAGCCACCACTCACACCACACCTTTCGACCCCCTCAAAATCCACCATTACGAAGTTAGGAGAGATCATGTCTGATACGAACACGATACCAAGCTTTGGCGCGATGCTGCGCGGTGCCCTTGGAGATGCAATCATTGCAGATGCAGGTGAGAGCTTCCTGGACATGTGTGATGAAGGCATTGTCTTCGAGTTCCCGTTTGCGCCAGAAGGCTCAGTGCGAGAACTCCGCGGCCGAGACACGATGGCCGCCTATCTGCCAAAAGCCGGAGGCCTCATCAGCTTTGAATCCATGAGCCCGGCTGTCACCCATGTTGCCAAAGACGGCGAAACCTTTGTGTTGGAATTCTCCTGCAAAGGTGCAGGCGAAGTCGGGCGTTATGACCAAAACTACATCTCGGTCATTGAGGTAAAGAACGGACGTATCACCCGTTACCGCGACTACTGGAACCCTCTGGTTCTGCTGAATGCTGTCGGAGGCGTCGAAGTTCTGAAATCCAAACTGGGAGAATTTATCGATGGCTAACTCCATTCTTGTTACCGGCGGTACTGGGAAAACCGGCAGCCGCGTTGTCGAACAGTTGAAAGCAAAAGGCGTCTCTCCGCGCGTAGGCACACGTAGCCCAAAAGGTGAAAACGATGCGCGCTTTGACTGGAAAGACCCATCGACATTTGATGCCGCGTTTGAAGGCGTCAGAGCTGTTTATCTCGTAGCACCCACGGACACCGTGGATTCACTGGGAGCAATGCAGCCCGGTCTTGAGGCGGCACTTTCCGCGGGCGTCCAACGCTTCGTGCTGCTCAGTGCCTCTTCTTTGGAAGAGGGAGGGCCCATGATGGGCGCAGTCCACGCTTGGCTGCGCTCCAACGCTCCAGAATGGGCCGTTCTGCGTCCAACCTGGTTCATGCAGAACTTTTCAGAGCTTCATCACCGAGATCCCATTCGCGACGAGTCAGCCATCTACACAGCGACAGATGACGGCCGAGTTGGCTTTATCGATGCTGGCGATATAGCAGCCTGTGCAACGGCGCTGCTGGTCACTCCCTCAGTCGAAAACACGGGCTATGTACTCACTGGCCCGGAAGCGATTTCTTATGATGTCGTTGCCGAAACACTAAGCAATCAATTGGGGCGGAAGATCACCCATCATCGCCTAACCGTCGATGAACTGGCAGAGCGTCATCAAAGCCTGGGATTGCCGGAAGAGTACGCAAGAACGCTGGCCGCAATGGACGGTGTAATTGCTGGCGGGTCAGAGGATCGCGTCACTGACAGTGTTCTGAAGCTGACCGGATCACGGCCAACCTCTATCGATCAGTTCGTTCAGCAAAACATGGAAGCATGGACGCAGAGAAAAGATATCAAGATACGAGTGGCTGAGACAGCGAACATGTGAGATGCGTGTGTCCTTAGCTGATCTTCGCGTTGGCTCGAACAGTATTGTCTATTTCGACACGTGTTTTGCCGATGCTGCCGAAACATAGAGCGAGGATATAACTTTGGAAAATAGATCCACTTAACAGGAGATCTCGATGATCGGAAATTCGCAATTTGACGATGCTCTTTCTCCAGCAATTGAGTACTATCTGGAGCAGACCAGTAAGCTGATAGAGACTGTCGCCACGCAACCAAATTCGAAAGAACTCCTTGCGGTCCAACTTGCTCCGGATACGTTTGACACTGGATTCCATCTCGCAGTGGCCATCCAGTTTGCCGCGCGTGCCCTTTGCCTTCCTGCCGGTCATCCAGTACCTGAAATCGTAGAACCCTACAGTTTGTCGAGCCTTAGGAAGTTGTACCAAGACGTTTCTGAAGCTCTGTCCTCTGCACCTTCATTTGATTGGAATTCAGAAGTCACCCATGTCGCCGGAAAAGCGAAATTGAAACAATCTGCCGCCGATTACGTTATCCGCTTTGCCTTTCCAAACATGCTGTTTCACTTATCCCAGGCGTATGCGGGATTACGCCACGCCGGACTCAATATTGGGAAGGCCGATTTTGATGGGCAGCACGAATACTAAGTTACTTAGGTTTGGGCTGCGACCGCTCATTTACGCAAAACGTAGGGAACGACGACACGAAGCCCTTTCTTCCAGAGTTCCGCATCGCAATGAACTTTGGAAACTCGGACTAACTCCCTTTGCCGGAACGAAGCTTCTGGAGATCCTCACTCAGCATGTCGATGAAGCGCCGCACACGTGGCTCCAGCAGACGCTTGTGTGGATAAAGTGCCAGGATCGGAAGCTGACCGTGGTCGAGTTGGGGCAGAACCTTCTCAAGACGACCCTCTGCAATGTCGGTGCCGACCAGAAGTTGTGGCAATAATGCGATGCCAAGGCCTTCCAATGCCGTCGCGCGCAGGGCCTCTGCGCTGTCGAGACGGAGACGGACTTGCCCCTGAGCGCGAACCCAAGTGCCGTCATCTTCTTGCAGATGCCAACCCTGCCGTTCGTTCCGGCTTGCGAACTGAAGCAGATTGTGGCGCGTAAGCTGTTCAACGTTCAGCGGTCTATAGCGCTCCTTAAAATAGGTCGGCGCGGCACATAAGACTGCTTCATCCCGGAGAAGCGTACGCGTGATGAAGCCCTGATCGGGAGAGCTCACACCGATCCGGATTGCAAGGTCAAACCCCTTTTCGACGATGTTGTCGACCCTATCAGAGAGCGACATTTCGATTTGGGTATCAGGCCAGGTGTCAAGATATCGGCGCACCGTGGGCAGCAAGAGCATTCGTCCAAGCGCGTCCGGAGCCGTTATTCTCAAGACGCCGCGCGGCACGCCGCTATCACTGGCGATGCTATCGTCGGCGGCTTCGATTGCTTCACGAATAGCTAGCCCGTGTTCATAAAGGCGCTTGCCTTCTTCGGTCAGGCCCATTGCGCGCGTGTTTCGGTTCAAGAGCCGGGCACCGTATCCATCCTCCAGTCGCGCGATGGCCTTTCCGGCCGTGGATCGTGACAGCCCAAACATCTTTCCGGCGGCCACGAAGCTCCCGGTCTCGACAACCGTGAGAAACAGGAGGATGTCATTCACTTTCGATCCAATCATGACCCTTTGTAGCATGAAGTTCGTATCTGAAGCGATTTCCATTCGTCACTTGTAGCGCCTAGGTCTTTCGCCGAGACAGTCCACAAATGGAGAAAGACATGTCCACAGCAATTGATCGTATGAACCCACCATCGCTGCCAGATGCGAGCAAGGTCGGGTATTCGCAAATCTCCATCGCGCATCCCGGTGCACTTGCATTTGTATCTGGTCAGGTTGCATGGCGGCCTGATGGGATACCAACGCCCACATCGTTAGTCGAGCAGACTGCTATCGTCATCGAGAACCTGCAAGGAGCGCTCGATGCGCTTCAGGCGACGTCTGACGACATCATCCAGATGCGCGTCTACATGACTGACCTGCGGGACGAGACACAAGAGATCGCAATGGGCGCCATCCTGCGTTTTCTAAACGGCGCAAAGCCGAGCCTGACCGGCATTGGAGTAACCGCTCTTGCAGGTCCTGAGCTTCAGATCGAGGTGGAAATGGTGGTGCAAGTGGCTGTCTGACATCCGCCAACGAAAGACAAGTTCATGACGCCCTTTGCACCCACCCAAGATTGGCCGAACTGGGGCGGCGGCAACCGCTGTATCGGCCGCCGCTTTGATGCCGTGATTCGTACCAGCCCAAGCACAATCCGAGTTCAAAGGATCAAATTTAGTGCCTATCTTCTGGCATTCATCGATGCGTGATCAATGTGTGTGACGTGGGACAGCGAACCTCGGCTGCCAATACGATTCATTGACCACCTGCTATTCTAAATCGCTCGATGCCCGCGCCTGGTATGCTGCGATTTCGGCGCGTGATAGCTCTATGAGGTCTGCAACACTCTGACTGGCAAGGGTTTGCAAGAAACTCTCTCGTGCCGCATCAAGTGCCCTTTGCGTCGCGGCATTTGCTGATCGCTCTAACAAGCAAGTTGGCGTGTCATCAGACGCGCCAATTGCAAAGAGTTTGGGCTCGTCTAAAGCAGAGTAGACATCTGTTAGCGACAGATCTGCCAGCGGTTTCTCAAGATACCAACCGCCGCCATGCCCTTTCGACGAACCAACGATACCTGCCTTGCGCAAAAGCCCCATCGTGCGTCGAACTAGGGAGGGATTGGTATTGAGCATTTGCCCGATCAGTTCCGATGTCATCGGTTCATCGGTCTCTCCAAGGTGCATCAGGACGTGCAAAACGCGGGATAGTCGGCTGTCTGTTCTCATCGGTTCCTCCCCACCCGGCAGTTTAAGGTAAGTACAGTCATGTGACAAATAAAAGCACATGATATTGACACGGCAGATCACGTTACTTATAAAGTTACGTTACTTCGTTCCTCCGTAGAAGGAGTCACCACAATGGCATACTCTCTCACTTCACCGCCTCAAGATGGCGTCCTTTCGCGGCACTGGCTGGCAGCAGCGTTCCTGTTCGCTGCAGCCTTCATCAATATGCTGGACACCACGATCATCAATCTCGCGCTTCCCGCGATCCAGACAGAGTTCTCTGTTTCGCACAGCGGCCTGCAATGGACGCTGGTGGTCTATGTCCTGACCTTTGCCGCTGGCCTCCTACCATTCGGCCGTTTCGGCGATGCCTTCGGACGGCGCCAACTTTTCCTGGTTGGGCTTCTTGGCTTCCTTATCGCCTCGACCGCGTGCGGCTTCGCGCCCTCGATTGGGGTGCTGATCCTCGCGCGGTTCTTTCAGGGTCTGATGGCGGCGATGATGATGCCACAGGTGCTTGCAATCCTGCACGAAAGCTTTCCGGAAGAGCAGAAGGCCAAGGCCATTGGCCTCTTCGGTATGGTGACGGCCTTGGGGGCTATGGCGGGGCCCCTGATCGGCGGTTTTCTGGTCTCAGCCGACCTGTGGGGACTGGGATGGCGCATGATTTTTCTGATAAACCTACCCATAGGTCTGATCGCGTTCGCAGGGGTGTACGCGTTTGTTCCTGCAAGCCCAAAAGCCAGCGAACAAACCGTCGATTGGCTGGGCGCGCTTCTCTTTGCAATTGCAGCTCTAGCGCTTCTTTACCCCATGATCGAAGGGCAGGCTTTGGGATGGCCTATATGGCTTTTTGGCCCGATTGCATTGTCCGTCGGAAGCGGGGTCGCTTTGCTGCGGCTCCAGTTTCGCAGCGCGCAGATGGGCCGGCCGCAACTCCTCCCTGTCTCACTGCTGACCAATACCCGTTTTCTCGTGCGGGTCGGGATCGTCACGCTCATGTTCATTGGAATTGCCGGACCAATCGTGGTTTTGGCTATAGTCCTGCAACTTGGGCTTGGGATGCCGCCTGACGGTGCTGGCCTCGCTCTCGCTGCGCACCCCCTCAGCATCATGGGTGCATCTATCCTGTCGAGTCGCTTGGGCAATCGGTTCCTGGGGCGTCGTGTCACACTCGGCTTGGTCTCATTGCTTGGCGGCATGATTGGGCTCCATTTGGCCATTGCCCCCGATGTGCCCCTCCTCATGATCTGGGCACCCTTGGTCCTGGTTGGTGCCGGGGTCGGGACAGCCACCGTGGTTCTCTACCAACTGGTCCTCAAGGAAGTGCTGCAGACCGAGGCTGGGGCAGGTTCCGGTGCGCTACAGGCTTTTCAGCAGATCGGAATAGCCTTGGGCATTGCCCTTGTTGGGCAAGTCTTTGTCGTCGCGTTGGGCAAAGCTCCTGACGCTTCAACATACATCGAAGCCTTGAAAGTCGCGCTCTGGGTGCCGTTTGCGCTTTTCGCGGGGCTGAGTCTCGTCTCATTGAAACTGTCATAGAAGGAAAACGAACATGCAAAGGCCTGATCTCGGATCGAAAACGCCTGTAGAATTTTGGGAGGAGATCTATGGCAACGCGTCACCTGAAACATCCGGTGTGCCTTCAAAGGTCCTTAAACAATTCGCCGAAGGACTCGCACCGGGTCAGGCGCTTGATCTGGGCTGCGCCAAAGGAGACGACGTCGTTTGGCTGGCGCAGCAAAGTTGGCAAGTTCTGGGCGTCGACATCTCCAAAGCAGCTCTCGACATTGCATCTGAAAACGCCGCTCGGAACGGAGTGACTGATCGTGTCACGTTCGAACAGCACGATTTATCCAGAAGCTTGCCGACGGGTTCGTTCGAGCTTGTTTCAGCCCTTTTTCTGCAAACCCCGTTCGACTTTCCGCGCACAGAAGTCTTGCAGGCCGCCGCATCGTTGGTACTGCCATCCGGGCTTTTACTAATCGCTACGCACCAAACCTATGCGCCGTGGTCATGGAGCGATCCAAGCGAACCAGAGATCACGGCCGAAAACCGACTTGCGGAAATAGGCCTTGATCCAACCGAATGGCGGCAGGTTTTTGTCGGACCCTTTCGCCGAGAAGCTACAGGACCTGATGGTCAAAGAGCTTATGTCAAAGACGCAGTGCTTGCTCTGGAGAGGGCCAGACCAGCGTGACGGCGAGGTGAATGGACGTCAAAACTGATCCAAATCCATATGCAAAGTGCGTCGGCTATATCTGCATCGAGCCGCGCGAAGTTGTGAGGTGGATTTTCATTTCAAAACAGCCAATGGGGCTCTTGTTCCGCAATCAGGAGACTGTGACGTCTACTTTTGTATGTCCGCCTTGGGCTTAGAGCAACCAAAGATGCGAAAGGCAAAAAAGCTAATCCTAGACCCATTTCGCAGTCCAACTGCGAATGTAGGAGTGATGTGCCGACCAGTCTTCCCAAGTCACGTTAGCCCACTCTCGGACCAATTTAGAGTGGGCCCCGGAACCCGCATGAGGTGCCACATCTGCGACCGTCATTGCATACTGTTCGGGAGGATCTAGGTATTCGAGTGTATGTTTGTATTTTCCAAGGCCAAGCATTACCTCATTTGTTTCTTTTGGCGGTATCTGAGACGTGAGTTGCAAACCTAACCTTGCGAGATGCAACCCAACCGATTGGATTTGTCGTCGGGTATCGCCGCAGCCTGGATGCTGAACTGCATATGTATCGACGGTCATGCGATGTGTTTGCAGCAATGTCCGATCACTATATTCGCAGGCTAAGATTTGATTGAAGAATTCAAAAAAAGGCCGCCGAACCTCCCATGTAATTGTGGGTCGGGCCGTCGATGATTGGCAGCTTCACTTTGCAGCCGGGACATATAGATACTGCACCTGTACTCACACCCATTAGTCATAGATTTTGGAGAGTTTTTCGCAATGCTCGCTATGTCCGCATCGGGATATTTGTGCGGTTCGGTATTGAAAACCGCCTTTATAGCTGAATCCAGCCAACTGTGCGAAATGGCGCATAAGATGGAAAGCAAGAACTGAATTTATTCGGGGTGGTACGGTACTGCCGACGAATGGAGCTGCACATACAGTCCTGATTTCAGTACGCGTCTTTTCCTCAGAGCCAAATCTTTATCGATCTGTCTCCAAGTCTTCAATCGATCCTCCGTCACTTTGGAAGTCGCGCCAAACCCAGACCATTCTATCCACAAACCACATTTTGCCACCTGCAATCAAAACGATGCCAAGGCATGTGAAGCCGATATCGAATGTCCAAAGTCCGTACGCGAAAGGTATTAGTCCCAGGCTGCTTCCGACCGCCAGAACGTTCGCGACACGTTTGTGATGCTCGGCAACTTTCTCACGATGGCGTAGCCAGACACGTTCACCGAGAACTCCTTGTGCCGCCCAGCTGTCGAAACGATTGGGTTGCAGGAAGACGCGCGGGTTTAGCCAGATCCAGATAAGAACGATTGCAACAGCCGACCAAGCCCAGCCACCAATCCAAGCCCGGCTCCAGATCGCCAACGCCAAAAGCGGTAATGGCGTCAGTACGCGCGTCCAAACTGACCATGGATTGGCGTGACGCAGCCATACCGCATCCTTCATGCCCATCAGGCGTTCGGAAAACCGGGCCATGTCCAATTTGTGCATCTCCGAAAGTCACCGAAACCGTAATTGAACGACTACCCATTCGAAAGAGTACTCGTACGCAGCCAATATCTGAAAGTTGGCGAGCGTTTCATTTCCCGCTACGGGCAAATCTTCAAGAATTGACTAACTATCGCAAGCAACTCTAACTGAAATGCAGCGCGATCAAACCCAATCGGATCCTGTGATGGCAGAAACTGAGGGCGAGTCATTTGCGGAGGAAATGGGCTCTGGAATGAGAAATGACCGGCACCCGGAATAGCTTTGTGCGTGAGAAGATCTGATCGCTGCAAGCCTGAGGAAAGAACGCCTGCGTGGAACTCAGAGGTGACTTCGTCCAGTTCAGCCGTGAGCATCAGCGTCAGGGTATCAAATTCTGAAAGTGAATCCGCGCCCTGAAACCACGGAGTTGCCGGTGCAAATACCACAACCGACGCAAAACATGTGCGTTCAACACCAATTTCTTCTGCTTTGCCGGATTGTGTTTCATGTGGTCCAGCATATGGCTTGGCACCAGCGGCCGCCAACACGGTGTAACCGCCGATTGAATGTCCGATACCGTGCGTCTCGGTGATGTAAGGCCCAAACTCTTCGGAGCGGCATAGGTGCTCCACACACAGTTTCAGCTGTCGAGGGCGGTTGATGAGGTTCTCCTGAGTACTATCCAGGCTATTGTCAGATCGGCTTTTTCCCACATGCTCCGGCAGAATGACAAAAGCACCCATCGCTGCAAGCCCCATGGCCAAGTCCCGGTGAACCCAAGGCGATCCACCATTGCCATGCGACATCACGATCAGCGGAGCTTTGACAAGTGTGGGCGCAGCATCTCGCGCTGCGGTGAATGCATAAGGTCCGACCTTCTGCGGTGCCGTTTTTGCGTCGCAGGGGTAGAACAAAACAACTGGTATCGGTCCAGGCCCAGCTGGGTCAGGCACCAAAAACTGGCGCATGCCGGTGTTTGATCTCATGGATTAAACCCTGTTGATTTCGCCGCCGCGATTATCAGTCTTCTAACCGCATAACTGCCAAGCCAAATGGCATTTGGCCTACTTTGACGCCGATGCGAGCGCCGCTCCGATTCCCACAAACGCGCCACCGGTGATCCTGTTGAACCATCGCCCGCTTCGGGCAAGCCAGGGCGCAATGCGCTGCGCAAATCCTGCCAGTAAAAGCTCATAGACAACCTCAACGAGTACGAACGTTCCGCCAAATACAGCGAGCTGTAGCAGGAAGGGCGATCCCGCGACCATGAACTGTGGAAGGAACGCAGCAAAGAACAAGAGGCCCTTTGGGTTAGAAACGGCGACAAGGAATCCCTGCTGGAACATCTTATATGACCCGATATCATTTGCTCTCGCCAAACCGGTTGCCGCACCAAAATCGGGGGGTGCGGAGCGCCAAACCCGAATACCAAGATAGACGAGATATGCGGCACCGATCCATTTCGCGACGAGAAAAGCGCGCTCCGATGCAGCGAGCAAAGTGCCAAAGCCAGCCAGAGAAATCGCGATCAGTAGGAAGAACCCAAGCGCTCCGCCCAAAACGGTGGAAACAGTCGGGCGGAAGCCGTAACAGGCCCCATGTGTCAGGGACAACAACCCATTCGGACCAGGGGTCAGGGATAATCCAACCGCAGCAGCCAAATAAACCAGCCATAGTTCGTACGTCATTTCATGCCTCCAAATCCGCCATAGCGACCTTTTTCTCGCCAATCGCCTCGCGCAACCGGTATCCTCGGCGTTTGATTTACCAATACACACTGGTATGTGCCTGAATTCATTTTTCGTCCTCTCGCTTGAGCAAGCCCCGCATTAAAATGCTTGCATGGTCTCGCTTGAATTTTTCCACATCCATGGGATCAATTTCGCTGAAAATCAGGCTCCAGATACCTGCAAAAATTACTGGCGCAATAATGGTCCGCGGATCCAAACCTGAAGCCTGTTGGCTGAGCTCGCCACGCTCGACCCCGGTGCTGATCAGGCGGCGCAAGGTCGCGTCACCTTTTGAAAAAATCTCACGATGGTAGAAGGCAACGATTTCAGAGTGATCGTGACCTTCGGCCACCATGACCTTGAAAATGTAGCGCGCGTCACCCGCAACAAGCTGATCGTATAACCGGTCGATGACCTTCTCAAAGAGTTCCTCATGAGCAGCCTCATCTGACTGGTCCAAATTGATTGTTAGTGCATCGACATACGGAATCTTCGACCACGCCACAGAGCGTCACACTGAACCGAGAACTGGTTTACTTGATTGTGTGAACGTCAGATTGGTCTACACGCCAGTTTCACGCCTTCCGGCCTCATTCGTCTTGTAGCTCAGAGCCCGCTTCGGGGCGGAGAAGTACAGACAATACTCGGCGGTGAATACGATCTAGATCGTAATCGGTTAGTTCTAATCCCTCAGTCATCCGCGCTTTGAATGATTGAAAGTCTCCGCGAGTAATCTCGTCACGGTTTTTGTCGTCTCCGGCGAGTTGCTGCGCGAGTTTTTCCTTTCGGAAGTCCAGCAGAAAACGGGAAAATCGAGCGTTCAATTCGGAGTACTGAGGGGACTCCTCGATAGGCGATTTGTTTTTCATCAATTCGGTATCCGATAGCCATGGAACTGCCCGAGCGGTTTTGCTGGGCAAGTACAACATTCTGGTCAGCTTTTGCGTGTGACGCGTATGAGACGATTTGGTTCCATGGCCACAGTCTTGAGATTTTCTGGTCTTGGTCAATAGCGCGAATGTTATCGACGGTCGCCTAACGCAGAACAATCTCAGAACTCTACAGGAATCTTTTTTATTTTATTTCAAAGTCTTAAGAATCTGCGGGCATTAAAGACCGTTCAAATGGGCGCAAAAATCAACCTTATGGGCTATTTATGCCCACCCACACAACTAAAAGGCTAAATCACTATATCACCCACATTTAGAGTGCCCACAGCTTCGGCACGTCATACAGCCCTCGATCATAACCATGTCGAACTGTCCGCAAGAGGGGCAAGCTTTACCGCGTGGGGCATCCATGTTGACGACTTGAGCCCGAGGATCAGATTTCAGCCCCATGCCTTCGCCCTCAAGGAAATCGATATTGACCATGTGTTGCTCGATCACTCCGCCGATTGCGGCCAGAATAGAAGGAATGTACTTGCCCTTGACCCAAGCGCCGCCGCGCGGGTCGAACACTGCTTTCAATTCCTCAACCACAAAGGACACGTCGCCTCCGCGCCGGAAAACAGCTGAAATCATCCGCGTCAGGGCCAATGTCCAGGCGTAGTGTTCCATATTCTTCGAATTGATGAACACTTCGAACGGGCGGCGGCGGCCGCCGATGACGATGTCATTGATGGTCAGATAGATTGCATGTTCACTGTCCGGCCACTTAAGCTTGTATGTCGAACCTTCCAGAGATTGCGGGCGGTCCAACGGTTCGGACATATAGACCACTTCGCCGCCATCGACCTCATGTGGAGCATCCGCGCTTTCACCCGGAGCCTTGTCATCACTTTCCGAAACTGTCAGCACCGAACCCGTCACGTCATTCGGGCGATACGTGGTACAGCCTTTGCAACCCTGATCCCAGGCCTGCATGTAGACGTCCTTGAACGCGTCAAAGCTGATGTCCTCGGGACAGTTGATCGTCTTTGAAATTGAGCTGTCGATCCATTTCTGCGCCGCCGCCTGCATCTTGACGTGATCGGATGGGCTCAGCGTCTGTGCATTGACAAAGAACTCGGGCAACTCGGCGTCACCGAATTTGTCGCGCCACATCTGCACGGCGTAATCCACCACCTCTTCTTCGGTGCGCGAGCCATCCTTTTGCAGCACCTTGCGGGTATAGGCGTAGGCAAAGACCGGTTCGATCCCTGACGATACGTTGCCTGCATAAAGCGAAATTGTGCCCGTCGGCGCAATTGAGGTCAGCAAGGCGTTACGTATACCATGTTCGCGGATTGCCTCACGCACATCTTCATCCATCTGCTGCATCGTACCGCTGGCCAGATAATTCTC
Source organism: Ruegeria sp. BA2 (assembly GCF_056539605.1). Lineage (NCBI taxonomy): Bacteria > Pseudomonadati > Pseudomonadota > Alphaproteobacteria > Rhodobacterales > Roseobacteraceae > Ruegeria > Ruegeria sp. BA2. Next base: position 28,458 of record NZ_JBQFVE010000013.1, read on the forward strand.
GGCATCAAACAGCGGGAAAGCGCCCTTTTCCTTCGCCAACTGCACCGACGCCAGGTACGCGGCGCGCGCGATCGCGTGCAACCAGCGCTCGGTCTGACGCGCCGCCTCGTCCGAGCCATAACGCAGGCCCAGCATCAGCAACGCATCCGCCAGCCCGGTTACGCCCAGACCGATCCGACGTTTGTCTTGCGCCTCGGCCTCTTGTTCGACCAGAGGGAATTTCGACGCGTCGACCACGTTGTCCATCATCCGCACCGCAGTACCGACCAGCTCTTTCAGAGCCTCTTCGTCCAAATGCGCCGCATCCTCGAATGGTTTGGCCACCAGCCGCGCCAGATTGACTGAACCCAAAAGGCAGGCACCATAGGGCGGCAGGGGTTGCTCACCACAAGGGTTGGTCGCAGCGATGGTTTCGACATAGTTCAGGTTGTTGGCCTGATTGATACGGTCGATGAAAATCACGCCCGGCTCAGCATAGTCATAGGTGGCCTGCATGATCTTGTTCCACAGATCACGCGCCTGAACGGTGTGATAGACTTTGCCGTCGAACACTAAATCCCACGGACCGTCGGCTTTGACGGCCTCCATAAACGGATCGGTCACTAGTACCGACATATTGAACATACGCAGGCGGGCCGGGTCGGATTTCGCGGTGATGAACTGTTCGATATCGGGGTGGTCGCAGCGCATGGTCGCCATCATCGCCCCCCGGCGTGAGCCTGCAGACATGATCGTCCGGCACATGGCGTCCCAAACATCCATGAAACTCAGCGGACCAGATGCGTCTGCCGCGACGCCTTTCACATCCGCACCGCGCGGACGGATGGTCGAGAAATCATAGCCGATCCCCCCGCCCTGCTGCATGGTCAGCGCAGCTTCTTTCAGCATATCGAAGATACCGCCCATGCTGTCGGGTATCGTTCCCATCACAAAGCAGTTGAACAGGGTCACCTGACGCGCAGTACCCGCTCCGGCAGTGATGCGACCGGCAGGAAGGTATTTGAAATCCTCCAACGCCTCATAGAACTTGTCTTCCCAATGCGCCGGGTCTTTTTCCACCCGCGCCAGGTCTCGGGCGATGCGCCGCCAGCTATCTTCAACCGTCTGATCAATGGGTGTGCCATCCGCCTGTTTGAAGCGGTATTTCATGTCCCAGATCTGCTCGGCGATGGGGGCGGCAAAGCGGCTCATTGGTGCTCCATATCACAAAAAGAGTTTGGTCGCGGCGACGGGACTTGAACCCGCATCCTCCTCACCGTAGCCTATAGGTGCGAACCATGACTACTCGAAAGCAAGGCGCTCTGTCCTTTGAGCTACGCCACGTTACCGTCGATTCGTCGACGGATCTCTACATTACAGCAGTGCAATTCTAAACCACAACACCTTGATGACAAGCGCATGAGGGCTACAATATAGGGATCATCCTTGGGACGACTCTGTGGGAAAACTGTGGATAAGTACGTAAACCTCATCAAACTTTCGGTTGGATCGGAAAGCGTCGACACGCTGATGGCGTGGCAGGACAGCCGCAAGCCGCTCTATGAGGACGGCTGCCCGCGCCATGTCACCCGCATGTGGCCCAAGCGTGAGGCTGAAATTTTAAACGGTGGATCAATCTATTGGGTGATCAAAGGCGTGATCCAGTGCCGGCAGCGTATCCTGCGTTTGGACGAGGTGCGCGGTGAGGATGGCGTTCGCCGCTGCGCCATCGTTCTTGACCCTGAAGTGCATCGCACACAGAATGCTTTGAAACGGCCATTTCAAGGATGGCGCTATCTGAAACCCGAAGACACGCCCGCCGATCTGCCTAAGATGCGCGAGCAGGACGATGCCCTGCCCGATGACCTGAACCGTGCTTTGGCCGAAATCGGGGTGCTTTAGGACAGTCGATCCAACAACTCGTTCAAAACCGCCTTTTCACCCGCATCATATTTCGCGACACGGCTGCGCCACAGGGTCGCCTGCGATTGCAGGATCAACCCGTCCGACAGGATCTTCAGGTGGTTCGCGCGCAATGTTTCCCCAGTCGAGGTGATATCCGCAATTGCCTCGGCGGTTTCATTGACCACGGTGCCTTCGGTCGCGCCTTGGCTGTCGACCAAAGTGTAGTCAGCCACGCCTGCATCGGTCAGGAATTCCCGGACCAAACGATGATATTTGGTCGCGATCCGTAACCGGTGTCCGTGTGCTCTCCGAAAACCTGCCGCTGCTGCATCCAGATCATCCAGACTATCGACGTCGACCCAGCAGGCCGGGGTTGCGATAATCAGGTCGGCCTTGCCGAACCCCAGCGGTGCGATCTCTTCTACCTGTTGTTCCCAACGTGGCAGTTTTTCTTGAACCAGATCGATACCAGTCACACCCATATGAATGCGTCCGGCCGCCAATTCACGCGGAATCTCACCAGCTGAGAGAAGGATAAGCGAAACACCGTCGATCCCGTCGACCTTGCCCGCATATTCCCGATCCGATCCACTGCGCGACAAGGTGATACCGCGTTTTTCAAACCACGTGAAAGTCTTGTCCATCAACCGGCCCTTCGAGGGCACGCCTAGTTTCAGGCTCATTGCACACCCTCCTCGACTTCCAGCATCAGGTCTGGACGGATCACACCCCCGATCGCCGGAATCTCTGAGCCGCCACCCAACTGTCGAGTCAGCGCGTCATAGCGGCCCCCGGTTGCGACCGGGGGCAGATCAGGGCGGCCTTCGGCGTAAAATCCAAAGACAAATCCATCGTAATATTCCATCGAGGTTCTGCCGTAAGACGCTTCGAAATCCAACCGGCTCACATCGATACCCCGCGCTTGTAACGCAGCAATGCGGGCTTCGAGCCGATCCAGAGCAGGAGTAATCTGCGGCAAATCAACCGCCACGTCGCGCAGCTGTTCCAATGCAAAGGGCATGGTCTCTCGCACGTTCAGCAGCGTTTCCAACCCGGCCAGTTCATTGTCCGAAATCGGCGGGGCAGCCCGGTCTTCGCGCAGCGCCTCGATCCGCTCAAGGATTTCGGGTGCGCGGCGCTTGCCGATCATCGGCGCGTCTATTGCCAGAGGATCAGCAGCGTCCAACAGCGCATCGCGTCCTTCAGGGCCCGGCTTACCGCCAGAATATCGATCCAGCAAAACGCGGAACCGGCGCGGACGCCACAGATGCCGCATAAGCGCGGCTTTACGACGCTCGGTTGTCTTCAGCCCTGCCACGGCTGCGGTCAGAATACCGATATCACCCGTCGCAGCACGCAAAGGCAAACCGCGCAATTGCAAGGCAAACAGGGAAAATACTTCGGCATCTGCCCCAGCCGGATCTTCGCGATCAAAGACCTCGTACCCGACCTGAATGTATTCGTTGGCCCGGTCCGGGTCATGCTCCTGTCGGCGAAAAACCTCACCCGAATAGGTATAGCGCGCAGGCTCGGCCCCTTCTGACATGTGCATCTGCACGACAGGCAGAGTGAAATCCGGGCGCAGCATCTGCTCGCCTCGCAATGCGTCCGACGTCACATAGGCACGCGCACGGATATCTTCACCATATAGGTCAAGCAGCGTTCCGGCCGGTTGCAGCAGAGGCGTATCGACGACCTGCGCACCCGCGGCTTCGAACCGGACGCGCATCATCGCGGCACGCGCCTGTATTTGGGAACGGTTCGGCATCGATCAGTCCTGACTGTCCAAAATCTCGCGCACTTTTGCGACCAGCTCGCCGCGCGGCACCTCAAACTGGCTGGGGCGTTCTTTCCATTCCTCGAGCGTGGCGCTTTCGGCGATCTTGGCGCCAAGGATCAAGTCCTTGATCTGCACGATGCCCTTGGCCTTTTCGTCACCACCTTCGATTACCGCAATGGGTGAGTTCCGCTTGTCCGCGTATTTCAGTTGGTTGCCAAAGTTCTTGGGGTTGCCCAGATAAACCTCAGCCCGGATACCTGCATTGCGCAGCTCGGCCACCATCGCTTGATAGTCGGCCATCCGGTCACGGTCCATCACGGTTACGACCACTGGGCCGGTGGCTTGCGCCGCAATCCGACCCTTTTCTCGTAAAGCGGCCAGCAAGCGATCAACGCCAATGGATATACCCGTCGCAGGCACTTCTTGCCCAGTGAACCGTTTGACCAGATCGTCATATCGGCCACCACCCGAGACGGACCCGAATTGCCGTTTACGACCTTTCTCATCGAAAATCTCAAACGTCAGTTCGGCCTCATAGACCGGACCGGTATAATAGCCGAGGCCACGCACGACCGAAGGGTCAATCTCGATCCGGTCCGAGCCGTATCCGCCCGCAGCCAGCAGCGCACCGATCTGTTCCAGCTCGGCAATCCCGTCGGCGCCGATCTTGCTATCGCCAACAGCAGCTCGAAGGTTCGCTATGGTGCCTGAGGTATCAGCGACCTTGGAAGTCAGGAAGGCAAGCACCGGCTCGGCCTGGTCATCGCTCAGGCCCACGCCGTCGATGAACGCGCCCGATGCATCCAGGCGGCCCCTGGTCAACAGTTCACGCACGCCAGCCTCGCCAACCTTGTCGAACTTGTCGATTGTGCGCAAAACGTTGTCGCGGGCAGCGGCGTCTTCGCCCAGGCCCATCGCCTCAAGCACGCCGTTCAGAACCTTGCGGTTGTTGACCCGTACCAAATAGTCACCGCGCGGGATGCCAACGGTTTCCAACGTGTCCGACAGCATAGCGCAAATCTCGGCATCTGCGGCCATCGAGGCCGTGCCAACTGTATCCGCATCACACTGATAAAACTGGCGATACCGCCCCGGTCCCGGCTTCTCATTCCGCCAGACCGGACCCATCGCATAGCGGCGATAAGGAGTCGGCAGATCGTTGCGGTGCTGCGCATAGACGCGGGCCAGAGGTGCGGTCAGGTCATAGCGCAGCGCCATCCAGTCGCCATTGCCGCCTTCATCAAACTCTTGCCACGCGAACACGCCCTCGTTCGGGCGATCCACATCCGGCAGGAACTTGCCCAGCGCCTCGACGGTTTCAACCGCGCTGCTTTCCAGCGCATCAAACCCGTAACGATGATACACGCCCGCAATCGTCCGCAGCATCTCGGTGCGCTGCGTGACTTCCTCGCCGAAATAGTCACGAAACCCTTTCGGCGTTACGGCCTTGGGGCGGGGCTGTTTCTTGGGCTTGGCCATGTGGGGCGTCCTTGGGATTTAGTGTTCCGCGCGCGGTCTATCCCATGGTCTGTTTCGGGGCAAGGCGGGGTTTGACTGGTCACTGGCTGCCGAGGCCGCTAAGAGACGCCTATAAGGAGAGCCCCATGCAGCATCTGGAAGAACAGATCGCCCATCTGACCCGCACGGTCGAAGAGTTGAACTCGGTCGTCACAAACCAACAGAGCGAGATCGACCGCCTGACCCGCCGCGTCGAGATGTTGCTTCAGCGCGAGGCGGAACGGGCACAGGAAGGCTCAGGTGGCGTTGTTTTCGGCGACGAACGCCCGCCACACTACTGAGGCTCACAACCCCAGCGTCGATTTCACCGCGCTATCGACCACACCGCCCAGCAGGGCGTTTTTGTCTGCGGCACAACCCTCGGATAGCGCAGCGATGAAGGCTTGCCGCAGCTGCGTCTTTTCCTCATCGGTGGATGCGTGCTCTTCGATGTTGATCTGGCGGTTGTAAAGTGACAGGGCCGTCATCTTTCCAACGACTTCAACTACAAAAGCTTCGTCGCCGTCGGCCTCTTCGGTGATTGAGGCGCAGGTGTAGTGCATCACGGGCAAGGCGTCCTGCACCATTTGCTCGGCAGCGTCGTCAGCCAACGCAAATGTCGGCGCAAACAAAAGGGAGGCGAAAACAATAGGTTTAAGCTGCATCATGTTCACTTCCAATTATGTCCAATAATCGCGCCAGCCACACCGCCGATCGCAGCACCCTTGCCGTCTCCGACCAATGCGCCGACACCGGCACCGATCAGCGCGCCTTCGAGCGTCTTTTTCTTCTTTTTGTCATCCGCAAATGCGGCAGTTGCTACGGCAAGCGAAAGTGCCCCTGCCAAGACCAACGCCTTGGAGCCCATACCTGAAAGTGCCAAATCAATGCCCTCCTGTATCACGTATCAAATCAGCCTAGCCCCGTAGAAACGCCGTGGCAACAAACCCGGTTGCTAGATCTCTTCGACCGACATGATACCGTCCAGCGATTTGATTGCGCCTTTGATCTGCGGGGTGATCGGGAAATCCTGACCCAATTCCATCTCGACCTCTCCCGGCAATGCCGGGTCAAGCAGGCACAGTTGGATCGGTCCTTTACCAGCCCCCTTGGCTGCAGCGCTTGCATCTTCCAGCACCTTTGCCACAGTCGGCAAGACATCTGGCTGATCGAGATAGATCCGCAAGCCTGTTGCCCCGGCCTCGGCCACGACCGCATCGACCGGGCCGACGGATCGACCCAATAGCTTAAGCTGATCGGCCTCCATAGTCGCCTCGGCGGTCAGAACCACCTGCGCGCCGGTTTCCAGAAACTCGCGCGATTTCTCGAGCGTTTCCGAAAACAATGTTACCTCATAGGCACCGGAGGGGTCAGAAAGCTGGGCGAAGGCAAACCGGTTACCACGGGCAGATTTCCGTTCTTGTCGTCCAGCAACAACACCGGCCATCTTGGCGATCAGCGGGCCCGAGCGCGCCTTTTCCATCACCTCATCCAAGGTCAGCACCTGCTTGCGCTTGAGTGCGGGCATATAATCGTCCAGCGGGTGGCCTGAGAGGTAGAATCCGATGGCCTTGAATTCCTCGCTGAGGCGTTCTGCGGGCAGCCAGTCAGGCGAAGGTGACAGGCGCGGTTCCGGCAGGTCATCGCCAGCTTCGCCAAACAAAGATACCTGGTTCGAGTTTTTCTGATCATGGATTGCCGCCGAATACTGCACCAACGGATCGAGGCTTTCGAAAACACGGCGGCGGTTTTTGTCCAACTCATCAAACGCACCCGCACGGGCCAGCATCTCTAGCGGGCGCTTACCGACCTTTTTCAGATCAACACGGCGGGCAAAGTCGAACAGGTTGACGAAGGGTTTGTCTGCCCGCCCTTCAACCACGAGGTTCATCGCTTCGACACCCACATTCTTGAGAGCGCCCAGCGCATAGACCAATTGCCCTTCGTGAACATCGAAGGTCGCCTGAGACCGGTTCACGCAAGGCGGCACATACGGCAATTCAAGCCCCTTGCGGACCTCTTCGAAGTAAACCGCCAGCTTGTCAGTCAGATGGATATCGCAATTCATGACGCCCGCCATGAACTCGACCGGGTGGTTCGCCTTTAGCCAACCGGTCTGATAGCTGACCACTGCATAGGCCGCCGCGTGGGATTTGTTAAAACCGTAGTTGGCGAATTTCTCGAGCAGGTCGAAGACTTCGCTGGCCTTCTTAGCATCCACGCCATTCTCGCCAGCGCCTTTCTCAAATTTCGGGCGCTCGGCATCCATCGCCTCTTTGATCTTCTTACCCATCGCACGGCGCAACAGGTCGGCACCGCCAAGGCTGTACCCAGCCATGACCTGTGCGATCTGCATCACCTGTTCCTGATAGACGATGATGCCTTGGGTTTCCTCAAGGATATGGTCGATCAGAGGATGGACGGATTCGATTTTCCGCAGGCCATTCTTGACCTCGCAATAGGTCGGGATGTTCTCCATCGGACCGGGACGATACAACGCCACAAGCGCCACGATATCCTCGATGCATGTCGGCTTCATCCGCTTGAGCGCGTCCATCATGCCCGAGGATTCCACCTGAAACACTGCGACGGTCTTGGCGGCGGAATAAAGTTTGTAAGTCGCCTCATCATCCAGCGGGATGGCGTTGATCTGGTTTTCGGCCCCTTCGGCGGGTTCGTAAAGCTCTGTACCATCTGCCGCGATGTGCAAATCGCGCCCGGATTTGAAGATCAAATCCATCGCGTTCTGGATCACGGTCAGCGTTTTCAGGCCCAGAAAGTCAAACTTCACCAGCCCGGCCTGTTCCACCCACTTCATATTGAATTGTGTGGCAGGCATATCAGAGCGCGGGTCCTGATACAAAGGCACCAGCGCGTCCAGGGGACGATCCCCGATCACAACCCCCGCCGCGTGGGTTGAGGCGTTACGCAGTAGCCCCTCGACCTGTTGGCCATAGGTGAGCAGACGCTCCACAACCTCTTCGCTGCGGGCTTCTTCGCGCAGCCGCGGTTCGTCTTTCAGCGCTTTTTCGATTGAAACGGGTTTCACCCCCTCAACCGGGATCATCTTGGACAAGCGATCCACCTGCCCATAGGGCATCTGTAGCACCCGTCCGATGTCGCGCACGGCGGCCTTCGACAGAAGCGCACCAAAGGTGATGATCTGCCCCACCTTATCGCGCCCGTATTTCTGCTGCACATAGCGGATCACCTCTTCGCGGCGGTCCATGCAGAAGTCGATATCGAAGTCAGGCATCGAGACCCGTTCCGGATTCAGGAACCGTTCGAACAGCAGCGAATAGCGTAGCGGATCAAGGTCGGTGATTGTCAACGCATAGGCCACCAGCGAGCCCGCACCCGAACCCCGCCCCGGCCCCACTGGAATGTCGTGGTCCTTAGCCCATTGGATAAAGTCGGCAACGATCAGGAAATAGCCCGGAAAGCCCATACCTTCGATGATGCCCAGCTCGAAATCCAACCGTTCCTGATATTCCTCCGGCGTCACGGCATGCGGGATCACGGCCAAACGTTTCTGCAAACCCTCATTAGCGATCCGGCGCAGTTCGGCGACCTCATCATCAGCGAATTTCGGCAGGATCGGATCTCGGCGATAGGCCATGAATGCGCAGCGCTTGGCGATCTCCACCGTGTTCTCGATGGCCTCGGGCAGGTCGGCAAACAACGTCACCATCTCTTGCTGCGACTTGAAATAGTGCTGTGCGGTCAGGCGGCGGCGGCCATCCTGCTGGTCAACATAGGCACCCTCGGCGATACAGATCAGCGCGTCGTGGGCCTCATACATATCAGAGGTCGGGAAATAGACGTCATTGGTTGCAACCAGCGGCAGGTTCTTGGCATAGGCCATCTCGACATGGCCGCGTTCGGTCAGGCGTTCGGCTTCGGGCTGTCCGTCTTCGCCGGGATGGCGTTGCAGTTCAACATACAGGCGTTCAGGGAACATGCGTGCCAAGCGATCCATCAACGCCTCGGCTGCGGGGCGCTGGCCTTGCTGCAACAGCATGCCAACCGGCCCATCAGGGCCACCTGTCAAACAGATCAAACCATCTGATCGGTCTGCCAATTCCTCCAATGTGACTTGAGGCAACTGCCCACCCTTGTCCACGTAAAGGCAAGAACTGAGCTTCATCAGGTTCTCATACCCCACCTCGGATTGCGCCAGCAGAACCAAGGGCGCAGGCGCTTTGGGTTTCTCCCCCGGCTGCGCCTGTAGGTAGGTCAAATCGACCTGACAGCCCATGATCGGCTGAATCCCCGCCCCACTGGCCGTGACGGAAAACTCCAACGCCGAGAACATCGAGTTGGTGTCTGTCACGGCGACAGCAGGCATCTCCAGCTGTTCGCAAAGGCCAGGTAGCTTTTTCAGCCGCACAGCGCCTTCCAGCAGAGAATATTCAGTGTGAACGCGGAGGTGAATGAATCGAGGATTACTGCTCATACCCGGCACGCTACCTCAGCCAGCGCCGGTGAAAAAGTAGGAACCGTTGCATTGAAACGCCTAAAAAATCGCCATCGATTATTCGGCTTTTTCAGAAGGTGCTTCCGAAGGCGCGATACCCCCATTCCATAAAATACTTTAGTTTCAAGTAGCTGAGTATTACACATTGAGGGCATATCACCACTAAACGGGCTAAATGGTGTATCGCTCAGGCAGTTTTTCTTGCCAGATCGGTCACGCTGTTTCTAACATCCTAGGGCAAGCTAACGCCCGCCACTCTTTCTACGTCGCATCGAAGGAGGGCCGATCGGGCGCAACCGGGTAAGGCGACGGGTTTCTCGAATGAATATCACGTTTCTTCTGAACGGAGAGACAGTGGAGCTGACGGATGTGAATCCGACGGCGACCCTGCTGGATTGGCTGCGCGAAGATCGTGGCCTGACTGGCACCAAAGAGGGCTGCAACGAAGGCGATTGCGGGGCCTGCACCGTTATGGTGACGGATGAAGATGGCGCGAAGGCGCTGAACTCCTGCATCCTGTTTCTGCCTCAGCTACATGGCAAAGCTGTGCGCACGGTCGAAGGGGCCAGTGGCCCAGATGGGGAGGCGCACCCAGTGCAACAGGCGATGGTTGATCTGCATGGCTCACAATGCGGTTTCTGCACCCCGGGCTTTGTCATGTCGATGGTCGCGAGCCACGCGAACGGCGCGACGGATCACGACACGCAGCTTGCCGGGAATCTGTGCCGCTGCACCGGCTATGCGCCGATTATCCGGGCGGCAAAAGCAGCAGAAGAACAACCCGTGCCGGTTTGGGTTAAGGATAATCCTGTTGCGACATCTGCAGCGTCGCCAATGCTTCCCGGATCGTCTGACGAATTGGCATCCGTTTATGCCGAAATCCCCGATGCAACTCTGGTTGCCGGAGCAACAGATGTTGGTCTTTGGGTCACCAAGCAATTGCGCGATCTGGACCCGGTGATCTTTCTCAACCGTTGTGAAGATCTGAAAGAAATCACCATCACCGATGACGATATCCGCTTTGGGGCCATGGTCGATATGAACCGGATGGGTGAGGCGCTGTCTGATCTCCACCCCTCGTATGCCGAGATGATACGCCGTTATGCCAGTGTTCAGGTACGTCATGCTGCGACGGTTGGGGGCAACATCGCAAACGGCTCACCCATCGGCGACAACCCTCCTGCGTTGATTGCTTTGGGCGCAACCTTACATCTGCGCAAAGGCGACACTCGCCGGGCCATTCTGCTGGAAGACTTCTTCATCGAATATGGCCAGCAGGACCGCACGCCCGGCGAGTTTGTCGAAGCCGTCAGCTTTCCGCGCAAGGCAGACCGCCTGAAAGCCTACAAACTCAGCAAACGGTTCGATCAGGATATCTCAGCCGTGTGCGGGTGTTTCAATATCACTGTTGCGGACGGCACGGTCACTCTGGCGCGTATCGCATTTGGTGGCATGGCCGGAACTCCGAAACGGGCAACCCATGTCGAGGCCGCACTGATCGGCAAACCGTGGACGCGCGAGACGATCGACGCAGCGCTTCCTGCCTTTGCCGACGACTATTCACCACTCACGGACATGCGCGCCTCGGCAACCTATCGATTGGAAACCGCCAAAGCGATGCTTGAGAGGTATTTCCTAGAGGATAAGGGCGAAGTGACCAACGTGCTGGAGGTAACGGCATGAGTGTGACCAAGCCCCTCCCCCATGACGCTGCGCCGCTACATGTGTCCGGCTCGGCGCGCTACGTGGACGACATTCCAACACCCAAAGGCTCGTTGCATCTGGCCTTCGGCCAGAGCCCGATTGCCAAGGGCAAGATCGCGTCGATGGACCTTTCCGCGGTAAAAGCTGCCGAGGACGTCGTGATGGTGATGACCGCCGAAGATTTGCCCTTTGCCAACGACGTCTCGCCATCGATCCACGATGAGCCGCTGCTTTCGGACGGTACGGTTCACTATATCGGCCAGCCCGTGTTTCTTGTTGTCGCGACCAGTCATTTGGCCGCCCGTAAGGCCGCAAGGCTCGGCAAGATCGATTACGCAGAAGAAACGCCAATCCTGACCGTCGAAGAGGCTTTGGCCGCCGATAGTCGTTTTGAAGATGGTCCCCGTATCTATGCCAAGGGTGATGCGGACGCTGCCATCTCAAGCTCGGCCCATGTGATCGATGGGACCTTCGAGCTTGGCGGGCAGGAGCATTTTTATCTCGAAGGTCAGGCTGCATTGGCCGTGCCAAATGAAGGCGCAGACATGCTGGTGCACAGCTCAACCCAGCACCCAACCGAGATACAGCACAAAGTGGCGGACGCGTTGGGCGTTCCGATGCATGCCGTCCGGGTTGAGACCCGTCGGATGGGGGGCGGTTTTGGTGGCAAAGAAAGCCAGGGTAACGCGTTGGCCGTCGCCTGCGCCGTGGCTGCCCGCGCCACCGGCAAGGCCTGCAAGATGCGCTATGACCGCGATGATGACATGATCATCACCGGCAAACGCCACGCCTTCCGTATTACCTATAAGGCCGGATTTGACGAAAACGGTCATATTCAAGGTGTTTCTTTCCACCAATACGCCATCTGTGGCTGGGCGCAGGACCTCTCCCTGCCCGTTGCCGACCGGGCAATGCTGCATTCGGACAACGCCTATCTGCTGCCCAATGCGCGGATCGAAAGCCACCGGTTAAAGACCAACACACAATCCGCCACCGCCTATCGCGGGTTCGGTGGCCCTCAGGGCATGGTCGGGATTGAACGTGTTATGGATCACGCCGCGCATGAGTTGGGCCTGGATCCGGTCGAGCTGCGTCGACGCAACTACTATGAACCGGCGCACAAGGTCGCTGAGGTTGAGCCAGCCGAGAAACCTCTGGGCCACCCCGACCCGCACGAAGACCTGACCAGCCGTGGCGCGGTTGAGATGGGAGATGCCCCTGTACGCCCTCTGCCCGCGGGCGGCAACACCACGCCCTACGGCATGGAGGTCAGCGACTTCGAATTGCATGGCATGACTGAGGCTCTGCTGAAATCCAGTGACTATGCCAACCGCAAGGCTGCGATTGAAAGGTGGAACGCCGAGAACAGCGTGATCAAGAAAGGTATCGCCTTCTCTCCGGTCAAATTCGGGATTTCCTTCACTCTGACCCACCTGAACCAGGCGGGCGCTCTGGTGCATGTGTATCAAGACGGCTCGGTTCATCTGAATCATGGCGGGACAGAGATGGGACAGGGCCTGTTCCAGAAGGTGGCACAGGTTGCCGCATCGCGCTTTGGCATCCCGCTGGAGATGGTGAAGATCACCGCCACAGATACGGCCAAAGTCCCGAATACCTCGGCCACCGCGGCGTCCTCCGGCAGTGACCTGAACGGGATGGCGGTGAAAGCTGCGTGTGACACCATCCGAGATCGTATGGCGGACTATCTGGCTGAACGGCATCAAGCCGATCCGTCGACGGTTACCTTCGAGGGCGGCCACGTATCAATTGGCGAAGAGCGCTATACCTTCGCCGAGGCCGCCGCGCTGGCCTATCAGGGACGCATCAGCCTGTCGGCGACGGGGTTCTACAAGACGCCCAAGATAGAATGGGATCGTATCGCCGGACGTGGACGGCCATTTTTCTATTTTGCCTATGGCGCTTCTGTCACCGAGGTGGCGATTGATACCTTAACCGGCGAGAACCGCATCCTGCGCACGGACATCTTGCATGATGCGGGCGCGTCGCTGAACCCGGCACTCGATGTTGGGCAGGTCGAAGGCGGCTACGTGCAAGGCGCGGGTTGGTTAACGACCGAAGAGCTGGTCTGGGATGGCAAGGGCAATCTGCGCACGCACGCACCGTCGACCTACAAGATCCCGGCCTGCTCGGACCGGCCCGACATCTTCAATGTCGCGCTTTGGGATGGCGCGAACCGCGAGGACACTATCTATCGCTCGAAAGCGGTGGGTGAGCCGCCCTTCATGCTGGGCATTTCAGCATGGCTGGCCCTGTCGAATGCGGTGGCGGCTTGTGGTGACAGCTACCCGGCGCTGGATGCGCCTGCCACGGCGGAAGAAGTCTGGCGTGGCGTCCAAAGGATGAAGGGAGGTATCTGATGGGATTTGACTTGGAGGCTTTGAGGGAGGCGGTCAAAATCCACGGAATGGTCACCCGCGTTGCCATCGCAGCGATCAAGGGGTCATCTCCGCGTGAGGTCGGTGCGGCAATGCTGGTTTGGAAAAACGGGCAAAGCGGCACAATCGGGGGCGGTACGCTTGAATTTCAAGCAGCCGAGGCTGCGCGAGCGCAAACAGCGCGGGCCCGGCTGACACACCACGCGCTTGGCCCGGAGATGGGCCAATGCTGTGGCGGGGCCGTTTCGCTGTTTAGTGAGGTCTATGATCTCAGGGCAGTTGATGCGCTCGACAATACAGTCGTTGCAAGGTCAGCATCAGAAAGCGAAGCACCGCTATCGGTGAAACGGTTGCAGGCAACTGCGCGCGGTCAAGGGATCGCCCCTGAACCGCAACTGATCGATGGATGGATGGTTGAACCGGTCCACAAGCCAACCCGGAACCTATGGATCTGGGGCGCAGGTCATGTTGGACGCGCGTTGGTGGATGTGCTCTCTCCGCTGCCCGATATTGCGATCACATGGGTCGACACAGGCGCTGAACGTTTTCCAGCCTCGGTCCCTGCGGGTGTAACAACAGTTCCGGCGGCCAAACCCGCAGCACTGGTTCGCCATGCGCCGATAGATGCCGAGCACCTTGTGCTTACTTATTCACACAATCTAGATCTAGAACTGTGCAACCGGCTGCTTTCGCACGATTTCCGCTTTGCGGGGCTGATCGGCTCGGCTACGAAATGGGCGCGATTCCGGTCACGGCTGGCGGCGCTTGGGCATTCGCCCGAGCGGATCAGCCGGATCACCTGCCCCATCGGCGACCCCGACCTGGGCAAACATCCGCAAATGATCGCCGTTGGCGTCGCAGCCGAGATGCTGCGCCCCGCCCAACAGAAAGAATTGAAGAAGGACCTGAGCGCGTGACCACTCCACTGTTAAGCTTGCAAGGGCTGACCAAAGCCTACCCCGGCGTCGTGGCCAATGATCAGGTGTCTTTTGACATCGGCGAAGGCGAGGTTCACGCCCTGCTGGGCGAAAACGGCGCAGGCAAGTCCACGCTGGTCAAGATGATCTATGGGTTGGTGAAACCTGACAGCGGCACGATGCTTCTGCGCGGCCAGGCTTTTGCGCCCCCCGAACCGCGTGCAGCACGCGGCGATGGGATTGCGATGGTGTTTCAGCATTTCTCATTGTTCGACGCTTTGAATGTAGCCGAGAATATTGCTTTGGGGATGGAGAACCCGCCTCCTATGGGCGACTTGGCCTCGCGCATCCGCGAAGTGTCCGAAACCTACGGTCTGCCACTGGACCCGTATCGCACTGTCGGTGATCTGTCTGCTGGTGAGCGTCAGCGAGTTGAGATCATTCGCTGCCTGCTACAGGACCCCAAACTTCTGATCATGGATGAACCGACCTCGGTTCTGACCCCACAAGAGGTCGATATCCTCTTTGAGACGCTGAACAAATTGCGGTCCGAGGGTACCTCGATCCTGTATATTTCCCACAAGCTGGAAGAAATCCGCACGCTTTGCGACCACGCCACGATCCTGCGTCTGGGCAAAAATGTGGGTGAATGCGTTCCGGCTGAAACTTCGGCGCGCGACATGGCTGAGATGATGGTGGGATCAACCCTGCAGACCCCAGAACGGTCAGGACGCGAGTTCGGCGAGGTTGCGCTGGATGTCAGCGGTTTGTCGGTGCCGTCGCCGTCTGAATTCGGAACGGCACTGAAGAACGTCCACATGACTGTCCGCAAGGGTGAGGTTCTGGGCATTGGCGGTGTCGCTGGCAACGGGCAGGACGAGTTGCTGGGTGTGCTGTCTGGTGAAATCCCCACGACTGCTGATGCGATCAAATTTAACGGCCAGCCTATTGGCAAGCTTGGCCCAACCGCGCGCCGCAAACTGGGCGTATTGACCGCACCCGAAGAACGGCTGGGCCACGCCGCTGCACCGGATATGAGCCTGACGGAAAATGCCCTGCTGACCGGATCGGTACGCGAAGGGTTGGAGAATAACGGTTTTCTCAAGTGGGCAGAAACCAAGAGTTTTGCCGAAAAGATCATCAGCGAATTTGACGTGCGAACGCCGGGGCCTGAGAACGCGGCACGCTCGCTGTCTGGGGGGAACCTTCAGAAATTCGTGATCGGTCGCGAAGTGCTGCAAAGCCCGGATGTTCTTGTCGTGAACCAGCCAACCTGGGGTGTGGATGCTGCAGCGGCGGCTTCGATCCGGCAGGCCATTCTGGATTTGGCGGCCAAGGGAACCGCAGTCATCTGCATCAGCCAGGATTTGGATGAACTAATGGAAATCTCAGACAGTTTCGCCGCACTGAACGAAGGGCGCTTGAGCGCACCGCGTGAAACCACGGGCCTTACGGTCGATGAGATCGGTCTGATGATGGGCGGTGCACACGGCATGGAGGTGGCGCATGTGTGATCGGTCGCAACGCCTTCGGCGAGAGTATTTACAAAAAGATGAAGACCTTGGGGGGACGAGCAGATGATTGTGTTGGAGAAACGGCCACAGCCGTCCAAGGCGTGGTCTTATGCCACCCCTCCGGTTGCGGTGCTGGCGACCATGTTTTTTGGCGGCATCCTGTTCGCTATTCTGGGCAAGAACCCGGTCGAAGCCATAGGCACCATCTTCTGGGAACCGCTGTTTGGTGAGTTTGCGTTCTATTACCGCCCACAACTGCTGGTAAAAGGCGCACCACTGGTGCTGATCGCCATTGGCCTGTCGCTGGGTTTTCGCGCCGGTATCTGGAATATCGGGGCCGAGGGTCAATACATCATGGGCGCCATCTTTGGCGCTGGTGCGGGCTTGGCCTTCTACCCTCTGGACGCGTTCTACATCTTTCCGATCATGGTGATCGCGGGCGCGTTTGGAGGCTGGTTGTGGGCGATGATTCCGGCCTTCCTGAAGGTTCGCTTTGGCACCAACGAAATCCTCGTGTCGCTGATGCTGGTCTATGTGGCCGAGCAGATGTTGGCCTCGGTTTCTCTGGGCCTGCTGAAAAACCCCGAAGGGTTTGGCTTTCCCGGCTCTCGCAATCTGCAATCCTATGACAGTGCACATAACGCTGAGCTGATTGCTGGATCGGGAATGCATTGGGGCGTGGTAACCGCCCTGATCGCCGTGATCTTTGCCTATGTCCTGCTGAACCGGCACATGCTGGGCTTCCACATCCGTCTTACGGGTGAAGCCCCTCGGGCAGCCAAGTTCGCTGGCGTGAACCCTGCCCGTTTGATACTATTCTGCCTTGGCCTGTCCGGCGCTCTGGCCGGTCTGGCTGGGATGTTCGAGGTCTCGGGCCCTTCAGGCGTGGTCAGCATCGATTTCAACGTCGGGTATGGCTTTACCGCGATCATCGTGGCCTTCCTTGGCCGCCTGCATCCGGTGGGTATTCTGCTGGCCGGTGGCCTGATGGCGCTGACATATATCGGCGGTGAAATCGCGCAGTCTCAGCTGGGTCTACCTGCCGCGGCCATTCAGGTGTTTCAGGGGATGCTTCTGTTCTTCCTTTTGGCCTTCGATCTTCTGACAAACTACCGCATCCGTGCGGCCCGTAGCGAGGTAGCGTGAAATGGACCTTGGTGAAATTAACCCCGTCCTTTTGGTTGCCTCGCTGATGGTAGCCGCAACCCCGCTCCTGCTGGCGGCGATCGGAGAGCTTGTTGTCGAAAAGGCAGGCGTTCTGAACCTTGGCGTCGAGGGCATGATGATCGTGGGCGCAATCAGTGGCTTTGCGATTTCGGTCGAAACCGGCTCACCCTGGCTGGGCTTTGTTGCAGCCGCCATCGGCGGTGCCGTGCTGTCGCTACTGTTCGTGTTGCTGACACAGGTCGCTCTGGCCAATCAGGTGGCCAGCGGGCTGGCACTGACGCTGTTTGGTCTGGGCTTCAGCGCCCTCATGGGCCAAAGCTATGTTGGGGTCAAACCTCCCGATATGGCTGACATCCATATCCCCGTAATCAGCGATATCCCAGTGATCGGACCGATCCTGTTCCAGCATGATCCCATCCTCTATGTCGGAATTGCGCTGACCGCGGCCGTCTGGGCAACGCTGAAATACACCCGCGTCGGTCTGATCTTGCGCGCGGTCGGCGAAAACCACGACGCGGCGCACGCGCTTGGCTACAAAGTCATCAAAATCCGCATCATGGCGATCCTGTTCGGCGGGGCCTGCGCGGGTCTTGGCGGAGCTTACATCAGCCTGATCCGCGTGCCGCAGTGGACTGAGGGTATGACCGCCGGTGTTGGCTGGATCGCCCTGGCGCTTGTGGTCTTTGCCAGCTGGAAGCCATGGCGCGCCTTGCTGGGTGCCTATTTGTTTGGCGGCATCACCGTGTTGCAGCTTAATTTGCAGGCAGCGGGCGTTGCCATTCCTGTCGAGTATCTGGCAATGTCGCCCTACATCATCACGATCCTTGTGCTTGTGATCCTTTCGGCCGACAAGAGCAGCGCACCTGCCGCATTGGGCCGGACCTTCCATGCCTCGCACTAGGGGCCAACTGAACCAACTTGGGGAGTAACACATGAAATTCACTACACTTTTGGCAAGCGCGGCAATGGCGCTGGGTCTGGCCTCGGGGGCTATGGCCGACGACAAGACCAAAGTCGGCTTCGTCTATGTCGGTCCGGTCGGCGACGGTGGCTGGACCTACGAGCACAACAAGGGCCGTCTGGCCGTGGAAGAGCACTTTGGCGACAAGGTCGAAACCGTATTTGTCGAGTCCGTTCCAGAAGGCCCTGATGCCGAGCGCGTAATGACCCAGATGGCGCTGGAAGGCGCAGACCTGATCTTCACCACGTCGTTCGGCTATATGGACCCGACCATCAACGTCGCGAAGAAATTCCCGGACGTGAAGTTCGAGCACGCGACCGGCTATAAGACCGCCGACAACGTCTCGGTCTATTCTGCGCGCTTCTACGAAGGCCGCGCTGTACAGGGCCATATCGCTGGTAAGATGACCGAGTCGAACATCATCGGCTATATCGGCTCTTACCCGATCCCCGAAGTGATCCGTGGCATTAACTCGGCCTATATCCACGCCAAAAAGGTAAACCCGGATGTCGAGTTCAAGATCGTCTGGGCCTATACATGGTTTGATCCGGCGAAAGAGGCTGACGCTGCCACCGTTCTGATCGAGCAAGGCGCGGATGTGATCCTGCAGCACACCGACTCGACCGCACCACAAGCGGCTGCGCAAGAGGCTGGCAATGTAGTAACCTTTGGCCAAGCGTCGGACATGAGCGAATACGCTCCCTTCCCGCGCGTCTCGTCGATCATTGATGACTGGGCTCCATACTATATTGCGCGCACGCAAGCCGTCATGGATGGCACATGGGAAAGCGCAAACACCTGGGATGGAATCCGCGAAGGCATGGTTGCAATTGGTGAAATCTCGGACGCAGTTCCCGCCGACGTCAAGGAAGAAGCGTTGGCTTTGAAAGCCGCCATGGCCGCAGGTGAATACCACCCCTTCACCGGCCCGATCAAAAAACAAGACGGCAGTGACTGGCTGGCCGAAGGCGAATCCGCCGATGACGGTACGCTGGCGGGCATGAACTTCTACGTCGAAGGACTGGAAGGCGAGATTCCTCAATAGAACTTGACCAGTAATCAACAACAAGGCCCGCAGGTTTTGCGGGCCTTTTTTGATCGTATTGAGTCTTAGGGCACCGATGCTATGCAGTGAATATCTGTCTGTTTGGAGCCAAAACTTGCAATGTTCGTACTATAAATTTTGACCGAGATAAGAACATGCCGGTTTCAGAAGAAGATGAAAATCCGCGCATTCCGTAACTAATCGCAATGCCACCGGATGCCTTACCGGAAATCGTTGTCTCGAATGCATTATCCGAAAACAATGATCGGATGTGGATGAAATGATCACTTACTTTCAAGTGATCGGGGTGATGTATTATGCTAACCCCTACGGAAAACACCTAGGGTACGAGGACGTGTTCACAAAAATTGACATGTGTTGTGCTCATTTCGAAAAGGTGGACCTAGGGACCGACTATGTCAAAATTTTATCCGGTAGACGAGTATGAGCAACGTTTCTTATGATTTTTCGGGATGTGCGGCGGTTGTCACAGGAGGATCAAACGGCATCGGCGCCGAGATCGCTCGCCATTATCGCACCGCTGGGGCACAGGTCGCAATCTGGGACATGGCGCCGCCGGAAACCGCCGATTTCCCACATCAGTTTTGTCAGGTGAATATGAGCGATTTGGATCAGATCGACAGGGCCGTCGCAGATACGATGCAACGGCTAGGTGGCATTGATTTTTTGTCCCACAACGCCGGATTTGCAGGGCCGACGGTCCCTGTCACAGAGTATGATCCAGACGAATGGCAAAAGATTATTGACGTAAATCTGACCGGAACGTTCCGGCTGTGCCACGCGGTGGTTCCCGTGATGCAACGCGCCGGGTCTGGGCGTATCATAAACATGGCGTCGCTGGCTGGCAAAGAAGGGACGCCAAATGCGTCTGCTTACAGCGCGGCCAAAGCCGGAGTAATCGGGTTTACCAAGTCTCTGGCCAAGGAATTGGCGGAAACGAATATTCGCGTGAATTGCGTTGCACCTGCCGCTATTAAAACGGCGATCCTCGACCAAATGGCGCCAGAGTTCGTTCAAGTCATGATCGACAAATCGCCCATGAAACGCCTCGGAGAAACTGATGAAGTCGCGGAGCTTGTGATGTGGCTTAGTTCGACTGCATGCACCTTCAACTCGGGTGCTGTCTTTGATCTCTCCGGCGGTAGAGCGACTTATTAACCGTTCTCGCTCGTGAGAGTTTTATGGCTGTGGTGAACCGCTTTATGTTCCAAAGCGATCCAAGACCGGACTTTGGAGCACCCGCAGCGAAAGTCGGCCTTGTCCGCATAGCTGCCGTCAACGAACGCTAATACTTCAAACGGGTCAAAGCCCGATTAGTGTCAAGCCCCAACAGCGACCCGACAGCATCAGCGCGTGGACAATATAGGCCCCGAGAGTTTCAACACCGATTTGCCACGGGTCTCGTCTTCTGGCCATTGACTTGCTGCAACGGCCAGAACCTAGGGCCTATGATTCAATGCCCTGTCAGCACCAGCGTATTCACCGGCATCAGGATCAAGCGCAAGCGCAGGCCTGCCGCGTGGACGACGCCAATCGTATCCACCACATGCAGGAATGACTTTTCCCAAAAGCCAAGATTCTCATCCTCGAGCTTGGCGTGATTGTCGGTGTATACGTTCGCCAAGCAATTGCTGCCGGGAGGAACATCATCGGCCATGCTTTTGTAAAGCGGTTCAAGATAAACGAGGATCGAGCCGGGGTTGGTGTTGTTCTGTACGTCCCGCAATTCATCCGATGGGCGAATTTGCCCAGATGGGATCACGTCTTGCACCTCGACCACAACAACTGGGATCACGGTGAACGGCTTGGTCATACAACCCAATTCGCCAATCATGCCCGGTTTGATGACCTGCGCTGAAAGCTGACTGAACGCCGCCTGGAACCGATCGTGTCCAGAAGAGGACGGCACCAGAATACCCGCGGGTCGCAACAGCGGGCTGACATAGTCGCCGACTTGAAGCCCGAATTGCTCAACCCTGCCCGTTACCCCTGCGCTTACAACGGTTTTGTCCAGCTCGGTCAAAGCGGCATCCAGTTGCGCATTGGCACTGGCCAGTTGGGCCGGGATCAGCTCTTCGATCTGTTGCACGACGGCTGCGCGTTTCGAAACAGCGGCATTGACCTGCGCTTCGCGCTCGGCAACCAGGTTCTCAAGCCGGTCAATCTCGGCCAAGCGCACCGCGCTGGAGCCTTCGTCACGCAGCGTGGTATTGCGTTCCAGATCCTCCAGCGCCTGATCCAGAGCCGCGCGCGCACCCGCGATCCCGGCCTCGGCTTCGGCCAGATCGGTTTCCGCCACTTTCAACGAGGCTTGAACCTGCGCGATCTGTGCATGCGCAGCCTCAACCTGTGCAGTTTGCGTAAAATCCTCGATTCGGAAGATCGGCTGCCCTGCTGTCACTTGTTCATTGTTGCGCACATAGACTTCGGACACGCGCCCCCCCAACTGCGGCAGGATCGTCACGGTACGAAAATAGGACGCAGCAGTGCTGCTGGCAGGGTGAAAGTAGAACAGCGTAGTGATCACGGTCAGCGCCAGTATGGCGCAGGTCGTCAGCCCCCAACGCAATTCGTACCACATGGTGAACAGCGTGATTTCATGCCCGATCCGTTTGCCCTGAACAAAGCGGCGGAACAGATAATCGGGAAACACGGTGATCAGGGCGCACAGCATTGTCTCAATCATGGTTCAGTGCCCCTGTGTTGCCGGTTCGGAAGGATCAGACGGTTCGGGATCGCTGTCCGGCTCAGGCGGGATTGAGACCTCTTCCTTGTCCTGCCCCGGTGCCAAAGATCGGATGGCATCTGCAATCGCGCGCAGAGGTGCGGCAAAATCCGGGAACTGGAAGCCGGCCACCAAAATAGCCGCGATCCAGAAAATACCGTTATGCGTAAACAAAGCCAGAAGTGCCAGAATTCCAACAAGTTGGAATTGCGGGTGGTTGGTTTCATGCGCCATTTTTTCCGGGATCGAGTGCAGTGTAAAGTAAGCGACCCCGATCAACACGACCATTCCAACGGTGAAAACAACCATGAATGTGAAAAGGAAATCACTACCGTCTGCCTGCGTGACATACGAGGGTATGTGCCCCGTTGCCATCGGGTGAATGTCTGCCGCGTTCACGTCCGCCTCCGAATCTTGCGTTGTTCGCACTAAAAGCAGGCTGGTCGCCTGCGATCAAGTTTCCATTGCTTGCAGCTTGTGCCTTTTCGTACAGCGATGCGCATGCGAAGGTCCGCCCTGAGGGTCAGATCTTGAATTCGCGGCAGTGTTCATTGGATGATCGAAATTGGAAGAAACGTATGATTGATTTTCTGGTGATTGGTGGCGGAATAGCCGGGCTGAGCGCAGGAGCGCGCCTTTCTAAACACGGTACGGTCGCGGTTCTAGAGGCTGAGGATGCGCTGGGATATCACGCATCAGGCCGGTCAGCCGCCTTGTTCGAAAAAGGGTATGGCCCGACTTCTGTCAAAGCGCTGAACGAAGCAAGCGCCGATTTTTTTGTGGCAAGTTCATATCTTACACACCGGGGTCTGATGCTTGTTGGCGGAAAAGATCAACGGTCATTGTTCCTTAAGGACGCCCATGACCTTGGGGTCCAAGAGATTTCGATAGATGACGCGTTTGGCCGCATCCCGATCCTGAACCCGGACGTCGTTGGCTATGCGGCACTCAGTGACAATGCACTAGATATCGATACAGATCGCATGCTTCAGGACTTTGCCCGGTCCATCCGGCAAAATGGTGGGGCGGTACTGACACGCCAGGGCGTTCAAGATATCCGAAAATCTGATCGCTGGATTGTCGAAGCCTCCGAAACCTTCGAAGCCCTAAATTTGGTGAATGCAGCCGGGGCGTGGGTTGATGAAGTTGCAAGGATGGCGGGGATAGAACCGATTGGTATTACGCCGTATCGTCGATCAATGGCGCGCATTCCGGCGCCGGGCGGGCATGAATTAAGAAACTGGCCTATGATGTTGGGCGTGGGCGAAGCTTGGTACGCCAAGCCAGACGCCGGAATGTTACTGGTTTCGCCTTGTGAGGCAGACCCGACGACTCCGCACGACGCCTTCGCGGATGACATGGTACTTGCAGAAGGATTAGCCCGATACGAAGCGATGGTCAGCGAACCTGTGACGCGCGTTGAAAGCAATTGGGCTGGACTTCGCTCTTTTGTTGCAGATGGTACATTGGTGCTTGGGCCTGATCCCTCTGAGCCCTCGTTCATTTGGTCGGCTGGTCAGGGCGGGTACGGATTTCAAACTGCACCAGCGGCCTCACAACTGGTTGCTGATCTTGTGACGGGCGCGGCCCCTGGTCTCGATGCAGCAAGCGTGCAGGCGTTGACCCCGGAAAGGTTGCGCTGATGACCAAACGCAACCTGCCCCCAAATGCCAGCGTCGCGACCGAAAGCGCTGGCGGCAAACTGATCGCCCCAGCCGCGAGCAGAAATGCAGCAGTTCTTTGTGATCTATTGGTGCGCGTGGCCCCATCGTCGGGCCGAGCGTTGGAGTTGGCCAGCGGCACAGGTCAACATATCTCGGTCTTTGCCCGGCGAATACCCGGACTGCATTGGCAACCCAGCGAAATCACTTCTGAACGGCGTGCGAGTATTGATGCCTATACGGATGGCTTGGCAAACACTTCCCCTGCGATTCACCTGGATGCAACCGCGGTTGGTTGGCACAAAGCCATGTCGAGGCAGGATCTGGTTGTTCTCGTCAACCTCTTGCATTTGATCAGCTTGCACGAGGCCGAAACCCTGATTGCCGAAGCTGCCTGTGTCCTGAATCGCGACGGGCGATTGGTGCTGTATGGCCCCTTCAAACGAGATGGACGTCTGACCAGCAAGGGGGACCAACAGTTTCACAACGCCTTGGTTCAACAGGACTCAGAGATTGGGTACAAGGATGATACTCAGATCACGGCATTATTGGCCGAGAATGGCCTCGCGCTGATAGAAATCGTCCAGATGCCAGCGAATAATTTGGCATTTGTTGCGCAAAATTCGATATCCTGATCAGGGTCAACGTCGGCCCCCAGCTTCGACAACTATCCTTATTATTTTATGCGTTGAGCACAAAAAAGCCCGCCACAGGCGGGCTTTCTAGCGGTGGTCCGAATAAGCTCCGCCATGTCTTAATGTCAGCCGTCCTTACGGATGACCTCGTTTTTCGGATCATAAGGGCTGTCGCAGGTGACGACTGCATCCCACAACTTATCCTGCATCTTGACCTGCAGCTTGGTGCCTTCGACCGCCAGCTCGGGTTTTACGTATCCCATACCGATGGATTTCTCGAACGCGACCGAATAGCCACCTGAGGTCAGACGCCCCACGCGCTGGCCTTCTGGCGTATACAGCGCCTCGCGACCCCACGGATCGGCATCGTCCGGTCCGTCGATCAGCAGAGTGCAGCATTTCACGCGCACTCCGGTTTCTTCCAGCTTGGCCTTACCGTGGAAGTCCTTGGACAAGTCGACAAAGCGCGGCAGGTCGGCTTCCAGCGGGGTCGCGTCGCGGCCCAGTTCGGTGCCAAAGGCGCGATAGGATTTCTCCTGCCGCAGCCAGTTCTGGGCGCGTGCACCAACCAGCTTCATACCGTGCTTTTCACCGGCCTTTTCCAACAGATCGAACAGGTAGTTCTGCATCTCAATCGGGTGGTGCAGTTCCCAACCCAACTCACCGGTATAGGCCACGCGGATGGCGTTGACTGGGCACATGCCCAGTTCGATCTGACGGGCCGACAACCATGGGAAGCGCTTGTTGGACAGGGCGGTGTCCGGATCGGGGTCCTTGATGACCTCTTTCAAAACATCACGCGACTTGGGTCCGGCGATGGCGAAGACGCCCCATTGGGTGGTCACGTCCTGGATCTCGATGTACCCGAACTCCTCCATCTTGTCCTCGGCCGCCTTGCGCAGGTAGTCGGCGTCATACTCGGTCCAGGCACCGGCAGAAACGATGTAGTAGTTGTTCTCGCCATTGCGGACGATGGTGTATTCTGTGCGGGTGGTCCCGTGCGAGGTCAGCGCATAGGTCAGGTTGATCCGACCAACCTTGGGCAGCTTGTTGCAGGTGAACCAATCCAGGAACTGGGTCGCACCGGGGCCTTTGACGACGTGCTTGGTAAAGGCCGACGCATCAATCAAGCCAACGCCTTCGCGGATCGCTTTGGCTTCTTCGACGGCGTATTGCCACCAGCCACCACGACGGAAGCTGCGGCTTTCCTTGTCGAAATTGTCTGATGCGTCCAGCGGGCCGAAATAGTTCGGTCGTTCCCAGCCGTTGACCCAGCCGAACTGTGCGCCACGTGCTTTCTGGCGGTCGTACGCCGGAACGGTACGCAGCGGACGGCAGGCCTCGCGCTCTTCATCCGGGTGATGCAGGATGTAGACGTGCTCATAGCACTCTTCGTTCTTGCGCGCCGCGAACTCGGTGGTCATCCAGTTGGACGAGTACCGCTTGGGGTCCAGCGAAGCCATGTCGATCTCGGCTTCGCCATCGACCATCATCTGAGCCAGATAATAACCGGTGCCGCCCGCAGCGGTGATGCCAAAACTGAAGCCTTCAGCAAGCCACATGTTGCGCAGACCCGGAGCTGGACCGACCAGCGGGTTGCCATCAGGTGTGTAGCAGATCGGGCCGTTGAAATCGTCTTTCAGACCGGACTCGGCGCAGGACGGCACGCGTTCGGCCATCGCCATGTATTGATCCGCAATCCGGTCCAGATCCAGCGGGAACAGGTCAGCGCGGAAACTGTCAGGCACACCATGTTCGAAGCGCGCGGGCGCGCCGTGTTCGTAGATACCCAGAATCCAGCCGCCACGCTCTTCACGCGCATAGGATTCATTGTCAGCGTCACGCACGACGGGATGCTCGGGGTTGCCCGCTTCGCGCCATTTGACAAGCTCCGGGTCTTTGTCCATGACGATGAAGGTATGCTCGACCGGGATCGCGGGCATCTTGATGCCCAGCATTTTGGCGGTGCGCTGTGCGTGGTTGCCCGATGCGGTCACGACATGCTCGGCGGTGATCACCACCTGCTCGTCGCTTTCAACCAGATTGCCGCCTTTTTCCACCATCTTGGTGCAGGTCACTTCCCAGTGGGTGCCGTTCCAATGGAAGGCATCGGCCTGCAGCTTGCGCACGATCTCGACACCCCGCTGACGGGCCCCTTTGGCCATCGCCTGGGTCACATCTGCGGGGTTAATGTAGCCGTCTTCGGTGTGGTAGATAGCGCCTTTCAGGTCCGAGGTCTCGATCAGCGGCCAGCGTTCCTTGATCTGATCCGGGGTCAGCCATTCATGGGCAACGTCGCAGGTTTCGGCGGTCGACGCATAGAGCATGTATTCATCCATACGATCCTGCGTCTGGGCCATGCGCAGGTTCCCGACCACAGCAAAACCCGCGTTCAGGCCTGTTTCTTCCTCAAGCGTCTTGTAGAAATCGACCGAGTATTTGTGGATGTGGGTCGTCGCATAAGACATGTTGAACAGCGGCAAAAGACCTGCCGCGTGCCATGTGGACCCGGATGTCAGTTCGTCCCGTTCGATCAGCATGACATCGTCCCAGCCTGCTTTGGCCAGGTGATAGGCGATCGAGGTCCCAACGGCGCCGCCGCCAACGACCAGTGCTTTGACTTGGGTTTTCATAGCCGGGTGTCTCCCCTTGGATTCTGATGACACCATATGGCGCATTTGCGGTACCCGCCGCGACATTCATCCGACCAGTGATAATAGAAAAACGACCCGACCCTTGTACCTGATCGTTTTTAGCCCTCTGACAGAGAGTCTTAGCCCCCTCCGAGCGTGCAACGCTTGAACGCCCCTTTGGACTGGCATTCGCTGATTGAGCCCGAACCGCCCTTGTTGACGCGCACCACAGTTTCCGTGTCGCCTCCCGATCCTGAAAATACCGACATCAGCCCGCTTAGAAACCCGCCGCCCACGCCCTGTGGCACCTCACCCTCGGGTTCAGAATCTCCACCAATCTTCGCAAAGAGCCGTCCGAGTACGCCGCCGCCGTCGGACTCGGCCTTCTGAATCTCGCCTTCCAGGATATCTGCGAGGCCTTTCCGATATCCAACCTGAACCAGATCTTCTGATGAATCGATCCTGTTTGCGGTTAGATCGAACGCGTCATTCGGCAGGCCATATTGACCGGCCAACGTATTGGCCATCAGCGAAAGCTCATCCATGTTCTCAAGACGCAGCTGAGCCAGTTCGCGGCGCAATTTTACGAATTCTTTGCGCAATCCGGCCATCTCTGCGGCCAGTTCACCTTCGCGTTCCGGGTCGGAATTTGCCCCATTGCCGACTCCGGGCACTGGCATGCTGAGCAAAGAGTTCAGTTGATCGTAGTCCAACTGCTCCAAAAAACCGCGCAGCTTTGATGCCGGTGCATCTGAATACAGTTGCAGGCGGATTTCTTCGCCCAATCCGATTGTCGCTTTGTAGATATCAAAGCTAGGCTCTTCTTTAAGATCGGTGATACCGGCGGTGACCATCGACCAAAAAGAACGATCATCCACTGTGATGGGGCTGTATTTGTTCCGCGCGAACTGAAAATACGCGACGCCACCGATCAGGCCGAATGGCGTATAGTCTCGTGTTCCGGTGCCCAAGCCTTCCATCGTCATCGATATGTTTCCGACCAGAGTATTGGACTTGGCGTTTTGTCTGAAACGCATCTGCAGCCATACTGTATGCTTGCCATCTTCATAGACTGCACTGGTGCGATCAAGTTTGATGGCCAATTGCTGAGCTTCCTGTACGGCAAGCTTCTTAGCCAGTGGCTGGGCGGCTTCGCTTATACCATCTTGCAGAACCCCCTCGCGGGCATCCCGGGCATAATCAGCATCAACGATTGCGCGGCGCACCCAGGTTTCACCAGAAGCTGGAAGATGCGGCTTGGGCCCTTCTTTCCAGCGTTTCTGCCGCGCTTGCGCAACCTCTTCGGCAGCGAGTTCAGCCTGATATAAGTTGAACCGATCGTTGATGGTATCCACGTACCCGTTGAAGGATAACCTGCTGTCGGTTTTCTTATCCTGCTGGTAATAGTCCAGACCTGCGATAACTACGGCGGCAACCAATAGGAATCCAATGAATCGCAATGCGCCCATAAATCAACCTCGGAATCAAATACTGCTCTGACCCAGTTTGTTCACATAAAAATGAGGCGTTGTTATGACTGCGCGACAGGATGAATTCAGAGAATCTTACCCGGATTCATGATGTTATCAGGATCCAGCGCAGATTTGATCGCCGCCATATAATCCGTCGCCGCACCAAGCTCTTTCACGAGATAAGGGCGCTTACCCTGCCCAATCCCGTGCTCACCCGTGCAGGTCCCCTCCATTGATATCGCAAGATCATTCAGCCATCCGACAAAGTTCTCTGCATTCGCAACTTCGGCAGCATTATCCATGTCGATCAACAACAGGGTATGGAAGTTTCCGTCACCCACGTGACCCACAATCGGGGCTATCAGGCCCAATTCAGTGGCCTTTTCCTGAGCCGCCGACACGCACTCGGCCAGGCGTGAGATTGGAACGCAGACATCGGTTGAAATTCCGCTGGAACCGGGGCGCAATTGTAGGCAAGCCCAATACATATCGTGGCGCGCCTGCCAAAGCTTGTTACGCTCTTCAGTTGTTGAGGTCGTAGCAAAGTCATTTCCACCGAACTCTTCAGCGATCTGACCAAAGGTTTCTGCCTGCTCCACCGCACCACTTTCCGAGCCATGAAATTCAAGCAGCAACAGCGGTGTCTCAGGAAGGTCCAGCCCGGAATACGCATTTGCCGCACTGACCGACATCTGATCGAGCAGTTCGATCCGTGCGACAGGGATGCCGTATTGAATGGTCATCATCACCGCCTGACAGGCCGCGTCCACCGTTGGGAACGAACACCGCGCCGAACTGATAGCCTCGGGGATACCGTGCAGACGCAGTGTAATCTTGGTGATGATGCCCAGAGTGCCCTCTGCGCCGATCAGCAAACGCGCCAGATCGTATCCGGCCGAGGATTTACGGGCCCGATGACCCGTACGGATCACTTGTCCGTCAGGCATGACCGCCTCAAGGCTGAGCACATTATCTCTCATCGTCCCATACCGAACAGCATTTGTGCCGGACGCGCGCGTCGCGGCCATGCCGCCCAGTGATGCGTTGGCACCTGGATCTATCGGAAAGAACAGACCCTGATCACGAAGGTGGGTATTCAGATCGGCACGAGTTACGCCCGGCTGAACCACGCAATCCAGATCACCAACATTGACCGCCAAAATCTTGTTCATCTGGCTCAGATCGACAGAGATGCCGCCGGCGGGGGCATTCACATGACCCTCAAGCGACGTGCCTGTGCCAAACGGTATTACCGGCACCTTATGTGCAGCACAGGTTTTAACGATCTCGGCCACTTCTTCCGTGGATTGAACGAACACGACCGCATCCGGGCTTTGGTTCTCGATCCACGTTGTGGTGTGTCCGTGCTGTTCACGGATTGCGGCCCCGGTGAGAAACCGATCCCCGAACCTTTGCTTTAATATCCCGATCGCCGTTTCAATCCCGGCTTCATTTCGCGGCAATGTGGCTGCCTGCACCATCAACTTTTCCTTTTCCCAGACCGGAACCTATAACATTGCGGGCACGACCTGATCGGGTGGGCGATGCCCATCCTCGAAAGTCTTGATGTTGATGATAACCTTCTCGCCCATCTCAATCCGCCCTTCGAGCGTGGCCGAGCCCATGTGAGGCAGCAGCACGACATTTGGCAACTGCCGAAGCCGTGGATTTACGTTCGTTCCCTGCTCATAGACATCAAGGCCTGCCCCTGCGATTTCCCCTGCTCGGATCATGCGTGTCAGGGCATTTTCATCGACCACTTCCCCACGAGACGTATTCACAATCACGGCCGACGGTTTCATCAATTTCAATCGCCGCGCGTTCATCAGATGAAAGGTCGAAGGCGTAGAGGGGCAATTGATTGAAATAACGTCCATCCGTGCCACCATTTGGTCTAGACTGTCCCAATAGGTTGCCTCTAAATCTTGTTCGGTCTCCGGGCGAAGTCTGCGGCGATTGTGATAGTGCACCTGCATCCCAAAGGCGCTGGCACGTCTGGCAACAGCTTGCCCGATCCGACCCATTCCAAGAATACCC
Organism: Ruegeria sp. BA2; assembly: GCF_056539605.1. Classification (NCBI taxonomy): domain Bacteria; kingdom Pseudomonadati; phylum Pseudomonadota; class Alphaproteobacteria; order Rhodobacterales; family Roseobacteraceae; genus Ruegeria; species Ruegeria sp. BA2. The sequence goes on from NZ_JBQFVE010000013.1 coordinate 58,984, forward strand.
AGGCGGCGTCCACCAACCCGGCCACCCAGCAATGCGGTTGGGGCCCAACCGGGCCAATCACCTTTCTGCATTACGCCCAGACCTTCGGGGATACGCCGCGTCACAGCCAGGATTAACGCCATGGTCATATCTGCTGTATCATCAGTCAAAACACCCGGAGTGTTCGAGACCAGAATGCCCCGCTGTCGCGCCGTCGCCACGTCGATGTTATCAACGCCCGCTCCGTAATTCGCGATTAGGCGCAAGTTATCACCCGCCTGCCCCAGAACGCCGCCATCAATGGTATCCGTTATGGTCGGAACCAGGACATCTGCCTCGTTAACAGCCGCCACCAACTCGTCCCGTGTCATAGGATCGTCCGTGTCGCGCAGCTTGACATCGAACAGCTCACTCAGCCGTGTTTCCACCATTTCGGGCAACCGTCGCGTAACAACAACACTCAGACGTTCTCTTGGCACCTCGACCCTCCTACCGCTTTGCAAACAGTCGCGCTCCATGGCATCGTGGCGCAGGATTACACGGGGCACAAGAACCCCTGGGGCATCGTCTCAACCTTTTTTGCGTACGATCGACAGGCATAAGAGCAGACAGGCAGTGAGTGCTAGTTTTTCAGTGAACCGCCGTTTTGTGGCGATGATTTCGGCGTTCCTTATCGTGTTCGGCGCATTGGCGGCCTATGGACAAGAAACGCGTGGGCAAGTGACAAATCTGCCGCTTCCCCGATACGTGTCGATGAAGGCTGCCGAAGGCAATGTACGGCGCGGTCCTTCTTTGACTCATCGAATCGATTGGGTGTTCAAGCGGCGTGGCATGCCCTTGCAGATCACAGCCGAATACGGAAACTGGCGCAAAGTGCAGGACCGCGATGGTGCCGGAGGCTGGGTGCACTATGCCTTGCTCTCTGGTGTGCGGACCGTTCTGATCGAATCCGATCTGTTGCCGGTTTACGCTCTGCCCGACCCGCAATCACAAGTGAACGCACAATTTGAGACCGGTGTCGTCGCGCGGCTAGAAAAGTGCTCGCCCGACTGGTGTCGCATATCTGCCGGTGGCTATCGCGGCTGGACTCTCAAAAGCAATCTTTGGGGCGTCGATCCTGCTGAAATTCGCGAGTGAAAAGCGGCGCCGACTAGCAAGCCTAAGCTTCGGGGGCAGCTTCACCACCGCCGCGATTGCCAAGCTCCTGATCCAGCAGCAAAAGGTTCCAACGATCACTACCTGCGGCTTTTGCCTTATCTAGAATCGTTGTGAACAGATCTTCTTCTTCAACTTGCTCGTTCAGAAACCAGTTCAGCATGTTCTGAGTGCCAAATTCCTTGACCTCATGCGCCAACTCAAACAACGCGTTTATCTGCCCTGTTACTGCCTGCTCCTGCGCCAAGGATTGCTCAAGCGCATCAACAGGTGACTCATATTCCGTCCGCGGCTTTGTAATACCGTCAAGCTCAACCCGACCACCACGCTTTGCGATAAAGTCGAAAATGCGCATCGCATGCGTATTCTCTTCAGCGGACTGCTCTCGGTACCAACTGGCAAAACCAGGCAGATCCTGCGCCTCAAAATATGCTGCCATTCCAAGATAGGTATATGAAGCATGAAGTTCGCTGTTGATCTGCCGATTCAGGGCATCTGCGACCGATGAATTCAGTTTCATTGCTCGTTCCTATTTACCGGATTACGACTGTATCCAAGTTAACTTCACATCTGAAAAATTCAATCTTCGTAAGTTATTTTCGATACCTATCAGCACATTACGCGAGATTGGACGTCGCTATAGATTTCGCGTCTGCCAATCTCCAACGCGATTTCGTGGTAACTCACGTGGTAACTTAGCAGTCTCGACAGACCCAATGGACGCTGAAGCAAATCGAACTTTGTAAACTAATAAACCTGTCGCCAATTGCCTAGCAATGGCAAAGCAAAGATCGCTATCAGACTTCGGATAATTTTTTTTGTAGATCGATATAGTTTTTGTCCAAAAAAGCCCTTGAACCCCACAAGCAACAGTCGTAGATAGCCGCTCACCGTTGGGGTGTAGCCAAGTGGTAAGGCAGCGGTTTTTGGTACCGTGTATCGTAGGTTCGAATCCTACCACCCCAGCCATATTTTTCCAATAAAAACAAATACTTGAAGGAAATTAATTTTCGCGTCCGGCCGAAGACTCGCGCAAGTTTGCCTAACATTCTAGGGCCAAACTGGGGGAAGAAGGAAAAAGCTGCGGAAAATCCAGAGTAAACCACTGTTTTAAAACAATTAAATAACCTACGATACACGGTTATAACGCACGCATATCGTAGGTTCTTTCCTGTCACCATTTCGCGCCTCGAACCCACTTTTCAATTACCTTGTCCAACAAATCTTCCCTATATCTTCTATACTTACCAACTTTTACGAACGGCAGTTCGCCTCGGTTAGTCTTGTTATCGACCCAAGTCTTGTTGACGTCGTCCATTCCTAACGCGTGCAGCTTCTCGACAACTTGATCCCAACGCAAAAGTCGTACTTGTTCCTTAGGCTTACGTGTTGTCCTGCGATTCATAAGGGCCTCCCTAAGCTATGGCCCCGATAGCTTACAACGCTAATTTTCCTTTTAATATGATAGTGTTACTGACATTGTAAGTGCATCTTGCAAACATCCGGCCCGGAGTTTCGACTTGATGTAAAAGGCGTGTTCTTCAAAATAACCCGTGGCTGAAAAGATTGTGAATCACGACTACCTAATCAGCGGACCGCTAGAAGGAATTGCGCCGGCAAGAAAATGTTCGCACAATTCGGTTTTTCTCTACTGGGGGAAAATCCCCCAGTTTTTGATCTCCAGCGAAGTTCTCTGATGCACACGTGTGGCGAACAGAATGAGAACCAAAACGGCGATGGCCAGCCAGAACAATCGGATGGCGCGTTGTCGGTAAATTGCGATATGCCAGATGCCATGATTTGCTTACCCGAATTGCGTCTGACTTGACCGAACTCGGCACTTCTCGATTCCCCCACTGGACCTTTGGCCAGCAAAGTTGCTAGATACGAGTGCATTCGAGTTGAGTGAAACACCTTATTGATTTGCTGCACTTTTCTACTGGAAAGCCTAATGACCGACGAAGCCCTGCTGGACACCGAGATAACCGAAGACCTAGAAGACCTAGAACACGTCGACAATTGGGCGGACGGTGCGGCGCTTTGGTCTACGGACTGGACAGCAGAGACGGTCCTTTCGCAGTTGCGTCGAGGCAATATCGATCTCAACCCGTCGTTTCAGCGGCGATCTGCATGGGCAGAAAGCAAACAAAGCCTTTTTGTTGAGTCGCTCATACTTGGCTTACCGATCCCTCAACTCATTCTGGCAGAAGATCGAAATCGAAAAGGTTCATTCATCGTGATCGATGGCAAACAACGTTTGCTGGCGATCAGACGTTTTGCAGCCGAGGATGGGGACGATGGCTTCACCCCGCTAAAGCTCAAGGGACTGAGTGAAAGGCACGACCTCAATAAAAAAACGCTACAGTGATCTGTTAGATGACGATGATCTAGCTGACGATCTTGCAGCGTTTCAGAACGCAAGCATCCGAACCGTAGTCATACGTAACTGGAAGAGTGAAGCTTACCTTTGGGAAGTGTTTCTTAGGATAAACACTGGTAGCGTTCAGCTTTCCCCTCAGGAATTGCGACAAGCTCTGCATCCGGGACCATTTTCAAATTTTGTGGACAACGCCTCGGCGGAATCTGTCGGCCTGAGGAACGCTCTAAATCTAAAGCAGCCTGACTTCAGGATGAGAGACGCGGAGATTCTCCTGCGGTACCTAGCTTACAGAAACTTCGCCGCCGATTATGCCGGAAATCTGAAATACTTTCTGGATGAGACTACTCGCCGTTTCAACGAATCTTGGGAACACAGAGAAAACACACTCATCGATCAAGTAGCTGAGATGGAAGATGCGTTCCAATACACAGAAGAGGTTTTTGGCAAAAAGAACTACTTAAGAAAATGGAATGGCGAAGAGTTTGAATCGAGAAAGAACAAAGCTGTTTTTGACATAATGCTGCAGTATTTTTCAGACGCAGATTTGCGTGCTGCGTTGCAGGGAAAAGAACAAGACGTCGTCAACGCTTTTAAGTCTCTTTGCGACAATGACGCTGATTTTCTTGGTTCGATTGAGCGCACCACAAAGACCAACGAGGCTACCCTCGAACCCTAGGGACCAAGGAAGCGGCAACCGATTGGATACGCTGATCGGAAAAGCAATATCTCTACAAAAAGCGGCCATAAAAAGAAACCACGGTATAAAACCGGAAAACCTATCAGAGCTATTTATTCCAATTGGATTACACCCAGATCAAATTGATGAAACTCTGCTAATTCAGCTTAGAAACTTTGGCGAACGCAGAGGTGATCAGGTTCACACGAACTCACAGATATCGTTACCTAAAATCCGCGATCCCTTTGACGACGAGTTGTCAGATATTTCTTTTTTGATTGATGAAATTGAGAAGTTTGACCTCGAAATCGCAAAACTCAAATGAACTGTGTGCGGCAACGTTCCTGCAAGTTTGAAAAGAAACACTGAAGAAAGGCCTAAAGTGGTTGGACTCGAGGATTTGTTGGAGGTGTCTGTTCCACCAAGTGACAAAAAGTCTACTTGGTTCACTGAGGCCGAAACTGCCGTCGACTATGTGGCGCGCAATGCGCGCGAAAACGAGATCGTTCTGTATACCAACGTTGGACAGACCTATATAAATGCAGTTCTACTTCCTTTAGCGAGCGTTACGCCTCCTGATACTCATGCACTTAAGCACGCGCACTTTGACCCAACCAATCAGTGGCGACTCGAGCACGTGTCCGGTGGCGGTCAACCGGATCGGATGTACCTATCCTCACCTTGTGATGACTTCGGCATCAAAGGATCAGAAAATGGCCAGCAACTGGTTTTTCGACGTCAGTTTGCCGATGTCGACAAAGGAGAGATGCGAACCGAAATATCGCAACAGTTGATACACGCGCTCGAAATCTACTGGCTGGATGAGGAAAACGCGTATTGCCGCCTGAACGAAGAAGGTGACATTGAACCAGTTATCCGGCAGCTCTGTTTAGAAAAGCAGGCAAATCAGCCGGGAGCTATTCTCGTAACCATTTTGGCTAAAGATCTGCACCGGTACATGGCGGTAACCGAGTGTGCATTGGTTACTAAGTTTGATTTTACACGCTTCATCAGCGGTAGCTTTTCGGGATGGCAAGATACTAAGCGTGACAACTTAGAAGCAACTGATTTGTTTTATGATTTCGGCGTGCAGCCCGGAGCAAGTTTCGCAAACGGGATTCTCATCACACGCCCCTTGGTTACAAAAGATGACCTGATCGCGAAAGCTAATGACGAATGGTCAGGAAAGAACAAAGAGTACGCTTCTTTCAAAGCACATGATTGGAAGAACAACCGATTGATCGAAACATCTTGCGCTCCCACATCATTGTCCAGCTACTTCGAAGAAGGCTCATCACTACCGTTCCAAACCACCCCAGCCTTCTTCAAAGGAGAGGTGCTGCAAAGGTATAAGGCTGACCCCGAAAAATTCCAGCTAGAGAACCGGTCCATTCACTCACGAGCTGGTTGGTATTTGAAAGCCTATGACGTAAACGACGCCGGCCAAGTACATGCATATTTATGCGACTTGGCAATGCTACCCTATAATGAGCAGTTGTATTGGAAGTCGTTTAACGAATGGCCCAAAGCTCCCATTTCAACTCGCTCATTCCAGACTGATTTTCAGGGCAGCTTCAGCTCGATTCCGGACCCGTTGGAAGAGCTAAAACACGAGGTGCAAAAGTTAGATAGTATTCGACCGGATTGGTGGAAGCCTCGCGGTAAAGCAGCAGCAAACTCGTTGCATTATCCTACCTCCACTTCCCCGGATGAATGGTCGAACGCAATTCTTGCCCTTGATCAATTTGTGGTCGAGGGCTTCGTCACCAAAGCGTTGAGAAAGAAGATAGACGAAGCTGGTGGTTCCTACGAAAAGCAGTGGCAATCAATTAGGCTACTGCAGCAGGTTCTGGTGCTTTCTAGTCTCAATGAAACAGAGGCTAGTGACTTGATTGAACCGCTCAAGAGAACACACGCTTTGCGCAGCAAGACAAAGGGACACTTAGCTCCGACTGAAAAGTCCGAAACAGTAAAGGAGCTGCGCAAAGAACACGGTTCGCTTTCCTCGCACTTCAGAAGCCTCGTTGAGGACGTTTTGAGAGCATTTGATCGTGTCGTTGAGTTGCTTTGATCTGGACGGAGGCCAACCTTTGTGAAGACCAATTCGATCAAACCGATTGAGCGCAATCAACATCTAGACATACATAGAAAACTGGGGGTTTTTCCCCCAAAAAAATATTGTTGGTCACATTCCATGACGTGAACCAATGCACAAAGTAGATATTAAGGAGGGTTCGGTAAGCAAAAGCACACACATGCCATGTTTGCCTTGCGTAATAGGCTGAAATTGCTGGGTTAAAGCCACACTACATGTAGAGATTGTCACAGATAATTACCTTTTGGTACCGTGTATCGTAGGTTCGAATCCTACCACCCCAGCCACAGATCAAAGCAAATTTGCGGCAGACTATTGACGCTTGTAAGCAACTATCTTTGCTGCGTTATCGGCGCAAAGATTGATAAATTGCAATCAGATTATCCGGCACCCAAAGTTCGACGTCAGATCCAGCCTTGGTCACGCTTTTGACCTAAAATTAGTAGTCGAAAGGGTACTTTGGCCATGCTCAACGGCTTGATTGAACGATTCCGTTCAGAACAAAATTTGCAGTGCTTGGGCTGCTTGCAAAGGGTATGTCGTACACAATCACCAGTCGGCTCAGGGCTTTGACATCCACATCATGAGGCATTGGTGACATTGGGTCGATAAAGAAGAACAACCCATCCAATCTGCCTTCACTTATCATTGCACCAAGCTGCTGGTCCCCACCCAATGGGCCGCTTTTAAGCGCCGTTACCTGCAAATCTGGCAAAGCAGCACTTATACGCGCACCAGTCGTGCCGGTTGCAAAAAGCTGAGCATTTTTCAGTGTATCAGCATGCGATTTGGCCCACTCGACCATCAGGTCTTTCTTGGCATCATGCGCGACAAGGGCCAGACGAAGGCGTTTAGCGGATGAATTGCTCGACATAATCCGCCCCCAAACCAACCTCTTCATAGTGCTTACGGCACATGTCGATCTTGGTAAACACGTCCTCATAGCCCATGGTTTTTCCCCATGGATCGACATAAAGCATGACACCATTGACCTGGAAGTAGGTGATCATTTCCTCGACATCGTCCGGAACCACAAGCGTGTGTGTTTCACCCGGCGGCTCAAAGACATAGCCGCCCTCTTCGGCGACCCAGTCATGTTCCAGATAATGCCAGCGGCCTTTCAGAACAAACCCATGCACGGGCTGAGGGTGCCGGTGCCGCGACAGGACCCCGGATTTGCGCACCCGCAAAAGGTTCATCCAATAGCCCTGTGACCGGTTCAAGCAAAGCGGCCGGAACGAGACGTTCTCGGTCTGAGGCACCCATATACGCTCATCTTCGGCAATAGCGTTGGGGACAACGATTTCTTCCTGCGCATCCTTTGGGAAGGGTAACTGATACGGCACCCTTGGATCGTCGTCGTGTCCTTGAACAGGCATGGGATTGTCCTTTTCACATTGCGGAATAGCCACCATCCACAGGATAGACGGCTCCGGTTACAAAAGCAGCCTCGTCAGACAAAAGCCACGCGGCCAATGCGCCGACCTCTGATGGCTTGCCCCAGCGGTCGAGTGGAGTGCGGCCTAGAATGGGTTGGTTACGGGTCGGATCGGCGCGCAACGCCTCAGTCATTTCGGTTTCGATCCAGCCCGGAGCCACGGCGTTGACGCGCACGCCTTCCGCCGCCCATTTCCCGGCCAGGGCTTTGGTCAACTGCGCCACTCCACCCTTGCTGGCAGAATAGGCCGGAACCAAAGGGCCACCAAAGTAGCTGAGCATCGAGGCCGTGTTCACAATCGCCCCGCCGGAGGCTGCCAGCAGGGGCTGCGCGGCCAGACAGCACCGCATGGTACCGGTCAGATTGATGTCGACGACCTTTTCAAAGGTTTCGATCTCGTATTCAGTTCCGCGCGCCAGAATGCCAGCGCAATTGACCAAACCGTCCAGGTGCCCAAGTCCTGCAAAGAAAGAGTTCACCGCCTGAGTGTCGCGCACATCCAGCTGTGCGGCGGTATCGTCGGGAAATTGCGCCGCATAGTCCGACACTTCGTCTGCACCGACACCAGTAGACGTCACACGCCATCCCTTGTCGCGCAAAGTTTGCGCGATCCCGGCACCGATACCGCGGGTGCCGCCTATGACGACGGCGTGTTTCATGGGTCAGTCCCCTTCAGCCAGAAATGCCTCGACCGCGTCCTTACGCGGCATCGGCGCAACCGCGCCATACCCTTGCGTCGACAAAGCGGCGGCTGCGTTGGCATAGCGTGCGGCGGCGAAGGGATCATCGCCAGCCACGATACGGGACAGGAACGCCCCATCAAACGTGTCGCCAGCGGCGGTTGCATCGACGGCTTCGACTCTGCGGCCCTTGACGCGTTCTCGTTTGTCGGGCGTAGCAACCAGCGTGCCCTCAGCCCCGAGGGTCAAGGCGACGATGTTCGCACCAAGGTCCAGATAGAAATCCGCAATTGCATCGGGATCGGACAACCCGGTCAGCTGTTCAGCGTCATCCAGCCCCGGCAGTGCGATGTCACATTGCGCCATGGCCGCATGGGTCACCGCGCGTGCGCGCTCAATCGGCCAAAGCTTGAGGCGCAGGTTGGTGTCGTATGAAACTAGGCCACCGGCGTCTTTCACGATTTTGATGGCGGCAAACACCGCATCGGCGGCAATGTCTGAAATCGCCTGGCTGATGCCTGAAACATGCAGGATTTTTGCCGATTGCAACGCTGCCACGGGCAGATCATCCGGGCCCATCCGACTGCTGGCAGAGCCCGCGCGGAAATAGCTGAATTCGTGCCCGTTTGCACCGTGGGTCACAAAGTAAACCCCGGTATGGGCGTCCGTCACCTGACGCACCGTGGTTGTGTCAATTCCTTCGGCCTTCCACAGGCCCATGAAGGAATTGCCGAACGTATCCGCCCCGATATGCGTCAAGTACCCGACCGACGCACCCTGCCGCGCGGCGGCGATGGCGCAGTTCGAGGTGTCTCCACCATGTCCCGGCAGGTAATTCCCGTCAGGCTGCTGATTGAATTCCAGCATCGGTTCGCCAAGGCAGAGGATATCAGGGGTCATGTTCATCTCATTTCAATAAAGGGGTCGGCCCTGACGGGCCGACCAAGTTTGTAGGTGGGAGGTTTATTCAGTGGTATAGCTTTTGCCAACACCCGGGATCTTCCAGATGCGGAAGTTGGGGATTTCAGGGTCGTCAAAGTTCATGTCGCCATCGACCCAGATATGCAGGTGGTTCGATACGACATACATCTCACCATCCGGACCCCAAGCCAGCGTATCGGGCCAGTTCATTTCGGGGTGGTGGACGAAGCGGCTAACCTCACGGGTGGATTCGTCGAACTTCATGATCCCGTCCAGCGACAGTGCAGTCATGTAGATGTTGCCCGCGTTATCCGCTGTCATACCGTCGGTGTTCGACGGCAGGACCGCCGCGACCTCAACCGCGTTTTCGATGACGGTCTCATTGGTCTCGAAGTTCCGCAGAATCTCTGTCGGCAGGCTGTAGAGGTGATTGCCGGTCAGGTTGGTCCAGTAGAGCGTTTCCTTGTCGCCCGACAACGCGATACCATCTGCACCAGTGCGCATTCCGCCATTCTTCAGAACCGGACGGTCGTCGATGTTGAAGAAGAAATTCGGCTCGTCATTGGTGAACCGGTGCTGGTCCAGAATGCGGCGTACCGAGTTGGTGTTGCTGTCATAGACGATCAGACCACCATGTAGCGGATCACAGAAGATGCCGCTGTCAGCGATATAGGCAAAGCCGGTGTCATTATCGACAGCCAGGTCGTTCAGGAACGAGCACTGCCGGTCCGCTTCTTCTGCGGTAAAGACATAGCGCTGGATTTCCTTGTTTTCTTTCAGGTCCCAAAGCACCAGCTTGGCGTCGCCATCTTCGAACGGAGGGCCCGCCACGTGGCCCTGATCCAGAATCCACATCACGTCATTGCGGTCGATCTCAAACCCCAGCACGGCCTTCAGGCCATCGGGGTTCGACATGCTGTTCATTTCCTCGGACGGGAATGCCTCCAGTTCCCAGGTGTCGCCGTTCTTGACCAGTTTGGACACGGTCGACGGAATCTCGGCCCCACCCCAACGCGCGGTCGAGACATAGATGTTGCCCTGACTGTCAACCTTGGCACCCTGTACCAACGCCTTGCCGTGGATTTCGCTGCCTTCCCAGGCAGATTTTTTGGCTTCGTCCTTGACGGCATAGGGCAGACTGTTCCATTCCGCTACCACCTCGGGCTCGTTCGCAAGCGCCGGGGTGGCCAGAACGGCGGTAAGGGCCACCGTGTTGAGTACTCGTTTCAGCATGTATACCTCCCTTGCTGAGTTTTGGTGTTCCGCAGGCTGCTGCAACAGCCTGCGGAACGTTTTTTTGATTTTTAGATACGGCCGTATTTCGCCAGACCTTCGCGCAGCGAGCCGCTTTCGATGATCAGACGCGCCTGTTCTGCTTCGCGCGCGTCAATCTCTCGTGCCATTTCCAGAATAGCTTGGGCGTGCTGGCGTGGAACCACGACAACACCGTCGACGTCGGCCACGATGATGTCGCCCGGGTGAACGATCACGCCGCCCATATCAACTTCGATATTCGATGCCAGGGTCTTGACGCGACCAACAGTTGTGCCCGGGTTCACGCAACGAGAATAAACAGGAAAATCATAGTCGCGCTTGATCTCGACCAGATCGCGCACACCACCATCCAGAACCGCACCTTCGTGCTTATTGGCAACTGCACCTGCGGTCATTAGGCCCCCCCACACGGCAACGTCTGTCGTACCGTTGGTCGAAATCACAATGACCGAACCGGCTTCAGCCTCGTCGATGGCATCCAGCGCGTGTTGCGGTGGCAGTGATTCATCTGTCGGGCCTTCGAGAACAGTCACAGCGGGGCCAACGATCTTTTTGTCGTTTATGCGAGGCTTGATCGATTCTGGCAGAAAACCTGTTTTGCCAGCAATGCTATCTACGGCATCCGCAACTGACGCAGTCGCGACCTCTCGAAACCCGGCAACGAGTTCTTGGGTATTCATGAGATTAGTCCTTTTTCAGTAAGTTGTTTTTTGAGCGTTGAGGCTGTCATCACTGTTTCAGGCAGGTGACGGGTTGATCGCCGCGTATCAGGCAAGGTCACCATTTATTCACCCAGTGATCCGGATGTTCATCATTCAGCACTTTGGCGATCTCACGCGCAGCACAGCGTTGCAGAACCGCGACCGAACGTTCCGAGTACCAGGCGGCATGGTCAGACACGATTGTGTTGGCGCTGTGCAGCAGCGGATTGTCAGAGTTGACCGGTTCCTGTTCAAAAACGTCGATACCGGCCCCGAAAATACGGCCCTGATTCAGGGCATCGGCCAGCGCGGCCTCATCGAGCAAGCCGCCGCGTGACACATTGATCACGACCGAAGTCGGCTTCATCAGGGCGATGTGCTCGGCATCCAGAATATGTCGCGTCTCAGGGGTGAGCGGTGCGTGCAGGCTGACCACATCGGCGGTTCTGCACAGCTCGGGCAGATCAACCTTTTGTACGCTGGCAGCCGCTGCGGCTTGATCGGTCAGGTAAGGGTCGAAGACCAGGACTGACGCAAATCCAAACGCCCGGAATTTCTGTGCTGCCTGCAGGCCGATCTTGCCGCAGCCAATCAGGCCAAGGGTGGCGTTTTCGCGGCTTGGGATCAGGGCCGCTTGGCCAATTCCCCAATGCCCAAGGCGTACTTCGGCATCGCGGGACAGGATACGGCGTTGAACTGCGAGATAAAGTGCCAGCGCATGTTCGCTGACCTCATTCTCGGCGCCATAGTCAGGCACGTTCGCGACATAGATTCCGCGCGACTTTGCATAGTCCAGGTCGACATTGTCGACGCCCACACCATAGCGGACGACGACTTTGAGGTTCGGGCAGGCATCGATGACAGCCGCATCCACGGTGCGTTCCCGCACGAGGATCGCGACCGGGTCCAATGCCTGCAAAGCCGGGACCGCCTCGGTTTCCGGCGCAACCGGCGCGATCTGAACATCCTGCGCGGCCAGCACCGAAGCCTCGGTGTCATAAGCGGCATAGCCGGGTTCAAGGATTGCGATGGTCTGGCTGGTCATGTGACGGTCCCTGGGCATAGTTTACTGAGCCTTGTAAGCTTCGACGGCTGCGTCGAGGCGGTTTGGCCAGTCTTCACCGATTTCGCTGACGATGTATTCGCGCACGGCAGGCTGAGCAGCTGCACGGAACAACGCCTTTTGCTCGGGGCTGACCGGCACAACTTCCATGCCTTTTTCCGACAGGATCGCAGTTGCGTTGGCGTCCTGAGCGGCGGTCATGCCGCGGTGGATCGTCTTCGAGATTTCCACGCACTGCTCAACGGCGCTTTTCTCGTCGTCGGTCAGGCCTTGGAAGAACGCATCCGACATCAGATAGGCGTGCCAGCTGAACACGTGACCATCCAGCGAGACGTATTTCTGGTGCTGGTACAGCGACGCGTTGACGATATTGGTCACACCGTTTTCCTGACCGTCCACAACACCCTGCTGCAGGGCACCAGGCAGTTCCGGCCACGGAACCGGTGTTGCCGATGCGCCAAGGCTTTCGACCAGCGTGACCCACACAGGCGCGGTCATCACGCGCATCTTCAGGCCTTCCATATCGGCAGGCTCGGCGACAGGTTTCACATTGTTGGTGAAGTTGCGGACGCCGTTGTCGGCCACACCAAAGTTGCGGATGCCGGTTTGCGCCAGCATGTCTTCGGCCAGTGCATCGCCGAATTCGCCGTCCATGACCGACCATGCCATGGCCTGATCGTCGAACAGGTAGGGCATCGCCAGAACCGAGAACGGTTTGTAGACAGCCGAGATCGGACCATCGTGGATTGCCGCCATCTGGACAGTGCCCAGTTGCAGGCCTTCCATGATTTCGGACCCTCCACCCAGCTGCGATGCCGGGAAAATCTGGACGTCGATCGAGCCCGAGGTTTTGCCCTCGACGCAAGCTTCGAATGCCAGCGCCGCAGCGTGTTTCGGCGAGTTCAGGTCAGCGGCCTGGAAATGTGCGTATTTCAGTTCCTTGGCCGAGGCCGCGCCAGCGGTGGTCATTGCGACAACAGCAGTGGCCGTCATCAGTTTCGACATGGTTTTCATGAGGTACCTCCCTTTCATGTCAGTTCGCAAATCCAAAAAGATTGGGGACAAAGGTGCTGACGCCGGGCACAAGAATGACCAGAAGCAACACCACGAGTTCAGCCAGCAGCAACGGCAAGACCGCCCTTGACAGCTTTTCAATTTTCAGTTGCCCGACTGTGGCGATTACGAACAGAACCGGGCCAACGGGGGGTGTAATCATCCCGATGGTCAGGTTCAGCACCAGCATCATGCCAAATTGCAGCGGGTCGATGCCGGCAGAATAGGCGATGGGGCCAAGGATTGGCGTCAGGATGATCAGCGCGGGCAACGTGTCGATGAAAAAGCCGCAGATCAGCGCAAAGGCGGCCAGAATGAACAGGATACCCAGTCGGCTGTCGGTGATCTGGGTGATCAGTTTGGCCAGTTCCTGTGGGATCTGCAGATAGGTCAGAAGCCAGGCAAAGATCGATGCCATCGCCACGATCAGGAACACCGATGAGGTCACCACCGCAGCGCGCACAAATGCGGCATACAGCGTGCGGAAGGTGAAGGCGCGAAGGATAAAGCCCAGAAACAGCGCATAAGCTGAAGCGACCGCGCCAGCCTCGGTCGGGGTGAAAACACCAAAAAGGATGCCCCCCAGAATGATTGCTGGCATGATCAGCGCAGGGATAGCGGATAGTGTTGCACTGCGAAGTTCGGACATTGTCGCGCGATGCTCACGTCCGCGATAGCCGTATTTCGTGGACACGATGTGGTTTGCGATGGCCAGCGCCACGCCAAGCATCACGCCTGGTACGATGCCCGCGAGGAACAGGCCGGCGACGGTTACGCCATTGGTCGAAATCGCAAAGATAACCGCAAGGATCGAAGGCGGGATGATCGGCCCGATAGTCGCTGTGGCCGCAGACAAGGCACCGGCATAGTTCTTCTCGTACCCGGCCTCACGCATCATCCGCATGACAATTGCGGACGGCCCCGCCGCGTCAGCCAGGGCGGAACCGCTGATCCCGGCAAACAGCATCGAAACCAGAATGTTCACGTGTCCCAGACCACCCCGGACATGTCCAACCAGCGCATTCGCAAACCGAAGAAGCGCGCGCGTCAGTCCGCAGGCTGTCATAAGCTCGGACGCAAGAATGAAGAATGGCACGGCCATCAGGGGAAAGCTGTCGATGCCTGCGAACATCCGTTGTGTTGCGACAAGGGGGTTCAGCGAACCGTCAATAAAGATCGCGGACAGACCCGCAATGCCCATGGTGAAAGCCACCGGAACGCCCAGAAACAGCGTGGCAAAGAACAATATGATAAGCGTTTTTGCCATGGCTCAGACCTCTGCCTCGTCACGTTCGGGGCTTGGTCCATGCTCAAATTCCTGACGTACGAAGCGTTTGGCGAAAAAGGCCAGCTGGATCAGGAACAATGCACAGCCAATCGGGATTGCCAGATAGGGAATTCCGCGGGAAATGCCGGTGGACATGGTTTCCTTGTTCCAGCCGAATTCCACGAATTGGATGCCCAGCCACAGCATCGTTGCCATGAAAACGAACATCACGATGACGATACCCCAACGCAGCGCCCTGGCTAAAGCGTCAGGCAACAGGTCCGGGATGGTGGTGATCGCAACCAAGCGCCCCTCGCGCAGGGCAAGGCCTGCACCACAAAACGCACCAAGGATCATCAGATGACGGGCGACCTCTTCTACCCATGCAAGGGATGTGCCTAGCCCATAGCGGCCAACTACATTGGCAAAGACAATTGCAAATACCGCAGCCAACGCCAAAGCGACCAGCGCGCGGTTCAGCGCAACGATCCATGTCTCCAAAGTTTGCAAAGACGCCCCTCCCAATGCCGTCCCTTAGTGAGAATCAAAACTGGCATACAGTATGCTAATGTGTCAACACTAACACATTGTATGCCAGGTAATCCGCTGCTACTGTCGAACTGAGGAGAGCGACATGAGCCCATTCAACAGACCGAAATCATTAACGGAATTGGTGACAGAGAACCTTCGGGAACGGATCATCAAAGGTGAATTCGAATTGGGTGAACAACTGTCAGAAGCCCGAATCGCAAAAAACCTTGAGGTCAGCCGCACCCCCGTGCGCGAGGCTATCAACCGGCTTGAGATGGAAGGGCTGCTGGTCGTCGAACCTCAGCGTGGGTCGTTCGTTTTTAACCTGGAACCCGAAGAATTGGCGAAGCTGTGCGATGCGCGTGTCTGCCTTGAAACAACCGCGTTGGCATCTGCAATGCGGGTAAATCCAACGTCACTTCATGATGCGCTTAGTGCTTGCGTTGATCGGATGGAAGCCGCCCGTGAGGATGGCGACGACACGGAGTATTTGTATCAGGATACGATGTTCCATCAGTGTTTCTTTGACCGCGCAGACAATCGTTTTCTGAATGACGCCTACCAGACGATCGCCCTGAAAATGGCGGCGTTGCGCAGTCGGTTGGGACACCATCCGGACCATATGGCTAAGTCCTATCGGGAACATGTTGAGTTAACCCAATGCGTGAAACAGAAAGACGTACCGAGGGCGCTCGAAATCCTGAAACTGCATATCGATAGGAAGGAAGGATCCTATTGGAGTGATGCAACGAATTTGGACAGCCCAATTCAGCAGGCGCATTGAACGCCCCAGCTTAGCTTGCACATGCCTATCTGAGACCGGAACTCAAAAACCACAAGCTACAGGCATGTGATACTTGTGTTTGCCAGCCAATAACCTAGTTCATAGTTTATCAGGCGATCACCCGTGATATTGTCCAAGCTTACCATTGGAACGTCCTGTTGCCGCTAAGATACGCAGACATATATCCCTCAGAACCATTGCTAAGCAGCGATGCGGTGGACCGACCGTCGGCAGCAGGGCTGATGTCAGTTCGGTATTTTCAAGCTGCTCCTGACCGCATGCCCGAGGACGTGTTCACTGAGCATCACGTCCTTCTGAACCTCCAGACAAAAGCGCACAGGGTGCAGAACTGGCGAGATGGTGAGTTGCGAGACTTTTCATTTCACAAGGATGACATCATCGTCACACCGGCAGGGATGCGTTCGGGTTGGCGATGGTTCGCGCCCTCAGATGTCATAGTTATCACGCTGGACCCGGCCAAAGTTGAACGCTTCGCGCAGTCCGAACTGGGCATGCTGCTCGACCCTCAGCAATTTCGGGACCTGCCGCAATTTTCAGATCCTGATCTTTGCAGCGCCGGCGTAATACTGCGCGATGCGCTGGAGACGGATGACATGTCCTCATGGGTCATGTTCGAAGCCATGAGCAGGGTGTTTCTGGTAAAACTGTTACAGAAATATGGCAAACGTCGCGCCGAAGATATCGAACTATCTTCACGCTTTACGTCAAAACACTACCAGCGCATTTTGGCCTATGTACAAAGCCGACTTGATCAAACCATCACAGTAGATCAGATGGCTGCTGAAGCCGGGATGAGTACCTCGCATTTCGCGCGTGTCTTCAAAGAGACTTTGGGCTCAACCCCTATGCAATACGTCATGGCCTACAGGATCGAGCAGGCGATGAAGATGATGGATGATCCGGGCCGCCCCCTTGGTCACATCGCCTTGGAGTGCGGATTTTCTGATCAAGCGCATTTCACGCGCAGTTTCAAACAGATAGTCGGCCAAACACCCAGAGCTTTTCGCGCTGGCGCAACTACCTGAAGCAGGATCTTTCAAAAACAAGGCAGTTGGGTGCAAGTATGCCAAACCCCAACCCAGTATCTGTTTGGTCATCGGGTTTACACCCATCCAGACAAGAATTGGGAGATACTGTCATGAAGACATTGACGATGAATACCGCTGCTGCCCTGCTGGCTTCAACAGCCGCTATCGCACAAGTCGAAACGCGGACTTTCACGTTTGAGAATGAGGGTGCCACCCTGTCTGGCACGCTTTACCTGCCTGAAGAAAGAGGTAGCGAACCTCTGCCAACCGTGGTGGTCACCGGAGCCTGGACTTCGGTGCAGGAACAGATGCCCGCCAACTATGCCCGAGCGATGGCCGAACGTGGCTTCGCCGCATTCACCTTCGATTTCCGTGGCTGGGGAAAATCAGGCGATTTGCCAAACGAAGTGCGCTTTGTCGAAAGCCCCGAAGCAAAGACGTCGGACATCAAGGCCGCAATTGATTTCGTCTCCACCCTGCCTGAGGTCGATGCTGATCACATCAATGGTTTGGGTATCTGTGCTTCGGCTGGCTACATGGTAGACGCCGTAGCTGGTAACCCCAAAGTTCAGCGCGTTGGTCTGGTGGCCCCTTGGCTGCAGAACCAAGAGATTGTTGAGGCTGTCTATGGTGGTGAAGAAGGGGTTGCCGGACTGATTCAAGTCTCACATGCAGCCGAAGCGTCTGGAGGTCAGATCATCCCCGCGGCTGGCCCGGAAGGTGCCGAAGGCGTGTTGATGCCGATTGGTGGCTACTATTATGAAGCCGACCGCGGTGCGATTCCCGAATATGACGACAAGTGGAACAATGCAGGCTGGGAAGGTTGGCTGACGTATCATCCTGCGGACAACCCGCAGCGTTTGGACAAACCACTGGCCATTGTGCATTCGGAAAGCGCGGCAATCCCACAGGGTGTTCAGACCTTCCTAGCCGGTTTTGCAGGTGAGGCGACAGCGCAATGGCTGGAGGATGTCACGCAGTTCGATTTCTATGACAACCCCGAGGATGTCACCCGAGCAGCTGACACCGTGGCCGACCACTTCCACGCGGATTCACACAACTAAGGCCTAACTGGGCGCCGAACGATATTTCGGCGTCCGCCCACAGTTAATCGGAGCATCTTCATGCATAATAAACTCGCATCCACTCTTGCAGCCGTATCCTTGATCGGAACCGCAGCATTCGCCGAGCAACGGGCCGATATTTCAACCGCAATCACCGATATCGCAGCAGGCGCCGACCGCCACGACTGGCCCCGTGTGCGCAGTGCATTTGCCGATACCGTCACCACGGATTACACCAGCCTCTGGGGCGGAGACCCGGTCACGCAACCCGCCGATGAGCTTGTGGCAGGATGGTCCGCTTTTCTGCCTGGGTTCGACTCGACGCACCACATGGTGGCCAATCATACGATCAACTCATTGACCGATACATCCGCCAAAGCACAGGCTGATTTTATTGCAACCCATCGTCTTGATGATGGCTTGTGGGTTCTTGGGGGTCGTTATGACTATGAACTTGAGAAATCGGATGACCGCTGGGTTGTCACGTCGATGACCATGACGGCACTCTGGGAAACCGGTGACCGTGGTCTGGTGGCAATTGCTGGCCAACGCGCGGCTGGGGCAAACTAAGGGAAAACACATGAACGGCCAACGCATCGCACTCGTGACTGGCGCCAATCGTGGCATTGGCAAAGAGGTCGCCCTTCAACTGGCCCGCGATCATAGGATGAAGGTCTTGATTGGCTGTCGTGACCTGCACAAAGGTCGCATCGCAGCCAGAGAGATCGGATTGGAGGCCGAGGCCCTGCAGCTCGATGTGTCCGATCAAGTTTCGGTCGATGCGGCCTTTGCTCAGATCGACTCTGCGTACGGGCGCCTCGACGTCCTGGTTAACAATGCAGGCGTGGACTATGACACCGATCAGCGCGCGCATAGTGCCGATCTTGATCGTGTGCGCCGAGCCTTCGAGACCAACCTCTTCGGTGCGTGGGCGACTACGATCGCTGCAAGTCCATTGCTTCGGCGTGGCGACAATGCCCGGATCGTCAACGTATCGTCTGGTGCCGGGGCGATAACGGGCATGTCGGCTGGTACGCCCGGTTATGGTGTATCCAAAGCGGCATTGAATGCGTTGACACTTAAGACCGCTGCTGAGCTGAGGCCTGACGGCATCCTCGTCAACGCTGTGTGCCCTGGTTGGGTTGCCACAGATATGGGTGGGGGCGGTCGCCCCATTCCCGAGGGCGCAAAAGGCGTTGTCTGGGCGGCGACATTGCCAAGGATGGGGCCAACGGGCGGGTTCTTTCGCGACGGGTTGGAGATCGATTGGTAGATAACAACCCCATCGCTGTGATGTTGACTAACTCATACACACGTTGTCGCTAAACCATGCAGTACCCTTCCAATTGGGCAGTAATTATGCTGCGAGGCGGCGCTTTTTCATAAATACAGCCGGTTTCTAAAAGCGCCCGCATCCAGAACAGCTGGCACAATTCTCAGCTGCATTCATTCCGCAAAGTGGATTTACCAGACCCCATCATCTGTCTTCAGTATGATATAGGCCAAGCTGGTGGCGGCGTTTATGGAATGTCGCCACCCGATCGACGATCTCATCGCTTGCGACGGCAATGACAAAGGACAACAATGTCTCAAGCAGCGCGATCGTACTGACTGAAGATGGGAAGAATTGCGGTGTGTCCGCCGAAATCACGAATCCATGCTGTGCATTGCGCAATACCGGGCTGGCGGGGCTATCAGAAAGTCCAATCACCTTCATACCCTGCTCGCGCGCGACCTGAACTGCCTCGACCACTTCGTTGCGGTAGGGTTTGCAGGTCATGGCAATCAGAACATCGCGCTTGTCGGCCCATGCCAGATCGTCGATCGGATTTGATCCGGCGCGCGGGATGGCATGAAATTGCACCATGCCGGTTGATGCCAAATACACAAAGTTGCGCGCATTCGAGTTGTTCACGCCAACACCCAGCACGAACACGTTTCGCGAGTTCCAAATGTCCTCGGCCGCTGCCTTCAACTGCTCGGATGAGATATTGGCAAAGGTCTCTTCGACATTGCGCAGGGCGTCCTGGACCATATCCGCATAAAGACCGCCCATGTTGCCGGATTTACGAATATCTTGCAGCCAGCGCGCGCGTTCCGGGAAATCGGTTTGTCCGCGCCGGATCGCCTCGCGGAACGGAACCCGGAAATCCTCGTAACCGTCGAACCCGACCTGTCTTGCCATGCGAACGATTGTGTTGGGTTTCACGTTTGCAGCTTCGGCGATTTCGCGTACTGTTGAGACACCGACATCACGCGGGTTCTCAAGCACGTAGGTTGCGGCCTTGCGTGCCTCAGGTGTCAGCTGCGACAATTCCTCTGCCAGCCTTTCCAGAATCGAATCTGATACATCTGTCCCATTCATGATTGACGATGGTATTTTTGTTTGCCTACGGTGTCGAGGCCAAATCGACTCAGGGGTCTATTCGGATGTCATCCGAAATCCTCTCACACTCTGAGCCGGTACAGGCGCATGGATGGAGAGTGCCGCATGAAACAACCCGCAACAATGAAAGCTATGGTCACGATGGGGCATGGTGACCTGGATCAGATGGTCTGGCACGAGGACTGGCCCTGCCCCACAACCAAGCCCGGCGAAGTGTTGATACAGGTCGGGGCCTGTGGCTTGAATAATACCGATGTGAACACCCGGTCCGGCTGGTATTCCAAAACCGTCAGTGATGCGACGACAGGTGGCGCGTTCGAAGAGGTGGGCAGCGATGATCCAACCTGGGGCGGAGCGCCGCTGGTCTTCCCGCGCATTCAAGGGGCGGATGTCTGCGGACAGATTGTGGGCGTCGGGGAAGGCGTGGACCAAGGCCGTATAGGTGAGCGGGTGATCACAGATTGCTGGCTGCGCGATCCTGCCGATCCGCTGAACAAGGACAAGACCGGGTATTTCGGATCAGAACGAGATGGCGGATTTGCCGAATACACGACAATTCCTGCCCAGAATGCCATCGCCATCCAGTCCTCGCTTTCGGATGCAGAACTTGCGACATTTTCCTGCTCATATTCCACCGCCGAAGGCATGCTGACCCGCGCCAAAGTAACCGAGGCTGATACCGTACTGGTCCCGGGCGCGTCTGGTGGCGTAGGCGGCGCGCTGGTTCAATTGGCCAAGCGCCGTAATGCGCGGGTCATCGCGATGGCATCGGAGGCCAAACATGATAACGTCGCCCTTCTTGGCCCCGATCTCATTCTACCCCGCGCGCCCGATGATCTGCGCGCCTCGTTGGGTGACGAGAAGATCACGGTCGTCGCGGATGTGGTTGGTGGGCCCTATTGGCCACAACTCATTGGCATTCTAGAACGGGGCGGGCGATATACCTGCTCGGGCGCTATTGCGGGTCCGATGGTCGATTTTGACTTGCGCACCTTCTATTTGCGGGATCTGACGTTCACCGGATCAACGGTTATCGACCCCGAAGTGATGCAAAATCTTGTACGCTACATCGAGGCCGGCGAAGTGAAGCCTGCCTTGGCAGCGACCTATCCGCTGAGCGAGCTGCATGAAGCGCAATCCGCCTTTATCACCAAGAAACACACCGGAAACATAGTAGTTGCCCCATGACATTGAACGACGTGTTAGCAGCCGCCCGACAGCTGCACCAGGTGCATCCCGATTTGGCCAGCTTTGGGGATTGGCCAACGGACCTGGCCGCAACCGAGCTATCGCCGGAACACGTTCCAGCGACCCGGCTGGTCAGCGAGTTTGACCTTGAAGGTACAGCCGCAACCCAAGCGATGATCAGGGCCATTGCCGCCTCTGCAGAACAGGCGCATTGGAAACGCACCTACACCGAAGATGAGGTCGGGGCGGATTTCCTTGCACGCTATGGATACTACGAGTTGTTCGGGCCTACCGGGCATTTCCACTCGACCCAGTTGCGGGGATATGTGGCCTATTGGGGCGCGGGTTTGAACTATGATTGGCACAGCCATCAGGCAGAAGAGCTGTATCTGACGCTCGCGGGCTCCGCCTGTTTCAAGATCGAAGGTAATGCAGAGTTTGTCGACCCCGGACAAACGCGCCAACATGCAAGCTGGCAAAGCCACGCGATGACGACAAGTGATCAGCCGATCCTGACCTTTGTACTTTGGAGGGGTGATGGAATTGGCGATCTGCCCCTGATGGATATGGCATGAGGATCACAGTTCACCGCGCCCTCAAGCAGGAGGCAACTCGATGAGGCCACAAGCGATTGCGACCCAGAAGATCGATGACGCACGGGTGCGTGTAACCCGTTTCGACTTTGCCCCCGGAGCTGAAACCGGCTGGCATCGGCATGCAATGGACTATGTCATCACCGCCGTTTCCGATTGTCATATGCGATTGGAGTTGCCGGACGGAAACACCAACGAAGTGACTGTCCCTGCCGGAACGGCCTATCGTCGCGACGAAGGGGTCGAGCACAATGTGATCAACGCGGGTGATACGCCAATGTCATTTGTCGAGGTGGAACTGAAATGAAGATCATTCAGATTTCAGTCTTTCAGATCGATCTACCATTGGAACACCCCTATTGGCTGTCTGGCGGGCGATTGAAATTCGAAACGCTGGACGCGACTCTGGTGAAAATCGATACCGACGCCGGGCTGGTAGGCTGGGGCGAAGGCACCCCTTGGGGCCACACCTATGTGCCCGCCCACGGCCCCGGCATTCGGGCGGGGATCGAGACGATGGCACCGTTTATTCTGGGCCTCGACCCGCGCCGCGTTCTGGATGTCGAACGCGCAATGGATTTGGCTTTGCCGGGGCATCTCTATGCTAAAAGCCCAGTCGACATGGCCTGTTGGGACATCGCCGGTCAGGCTGCTGATCTGCCCATTGCCGATCTAATGGGCGGCGGATCCCGTACACCACGCCCCATTGCGTCATCCGTAGGGGCGAAAACGGTCGAAGAAACCCGCGCGGTCATCGATCGATATCGCCAACGCGGCTATATCGCCCATTCCGTCAAGATCGGTGGAGATGTGACCCGGGATATCGCCCGCATCCGTGACGTCGAGAGCCTGCGAAACCCCGAGGATATTATCCTATATGATGTGAACCGCGGCTGGTCACGACAGCAGGCGCTGCGGGTGATGGGCGCGGTTGAAGACTTGAACGTCATGATCGAACAGCCCTGCGAGACATTGGATGATATCGCGGCAATTTCCGGCAAACATGCGTCGCCCGTTTCTGTTGATGAGAGCCTTGTAACCTTGCAGGACGCAACCCGTATTGCCCGGGATGGCATCGCCGAGATTTTCGGCATCAAGCTCAACCGTGTCGGCGGGCTGACCAAAGCGGCCCGGATGCGCGATGTCGCACTTGCACATGGGATCGACATGTTTGTGATGGCGACCGGTGGCTCGGTCCTGGCGGATACCGAAGCGCTCCATCTGGCGGCGACCATTCCGGACGCAAATTGTTATGCCGTCTGGGCCTGTCAGGACATGATCACAGTAGATATCGCCAGCGGGCGCGGACCACGGAACAAAAATGGCCACCTGCACTTGCCCGACGCACCTGGCCTTGGTGTACACCCGGACGAACATGCGTTGGGCGACCCGGTGGCGGTTTACCGATATTGATCTTTTGCTGTGGTTGACCTTACCCCTTGGCCATGGGAACGATGCCCGATGGCTTTGTCAGACAGGAAACTGCAATGAAGATCGAACCCTTTGGCGTCGAAATCTGGATGGACAAATGGGAAACCAAATGCGCCTATAATCTTGCGGAAACCTGCGTCGAGAGCCTGACGATCGCAGAATTGCTGCAGCTTGCCGGGCGAAATTCAGATGATCTGTCGGAACTTCTGGGGATGAAGATGACCTATGGCGCGATCCGGGGGTCAGACCGGCTGCGCGATGCGATCTGTGGCTTGTACGACCGTCAACAGCGCGAAAACATCATCGTCACGCATGGAACGATCGGGGCCAATATGCTGGTCCACAAAACGCTGGTCGAACGGGGCGACAAGGTGGTGGCCGTCGTGCCCACCTATCAGCAGCATTACTCAATCCCGGCCAGCATCGGTGCAGAAGTGACGCAAATCCATTTGCGGGCCGAGAATGCGTACTTGCCCGATCTGGACGAGCTGCGCGCCGCCGCAACTCCGGGCGCCAAGCTGATCGCGATCAACAACCCCAACAACCCGACCGGCGCAGTGATGGATCGCGCCCTTTTGCTTGAGATTGTTGACATCGCACGCGCTGCCGAGGCGTGGCTACTGTGTGATGAGGTTTATCGCGGCACCGGGCAAGAAGGCGCGGGCATGACTGATGCGATTGCCGATCTTTATGAGAAGGGGATTTCAACCGCGGGCATGTCCAAGGCATTCTCGCTGGCGGGACTACGGCTGGGTTGGATCGCGGCTGATCCGGAGCTGATCGAGGCGGTTTCGATCCATCGGGATTATGATACGATCTCGGTCGGTATGATCGATGACCATTTCGCTGCGATCGCACTGGAAAACCACGACAAGGTGCTGGCCCGCAGCCACACCATCACACGCGGCAACCTCGCCATGCTGGAAGAATGGGTCGATCAAGAGCCCAAGATCAGCTGGGTCAAACCCAAAGCCGGGACCACGGCGCTATTGCACTATGATCTCGACATGCCTTCACGCGAATTCTGCGTAAGGTTGCTGCAAGAAACCGGTGTGATGTTCACACCGGGCTCTGCGTTGGGTCTCGAAGGATGCGTTCGGATCGGATACGCCAATACACCGTCGATCATCAGAGCGGGATTGGCGAAGGTTTCCGGCTTTCTTGCAAAACTAGACTAGCGACGCATTGACTGACCGTTGTGGAACAAATGCACCTTCTCGGGTGCTGCAGTGACCGATACGTTCTGCCCCCTTAGGTTGCGTTGGATACCGGGTAGCTTGGCAATCACGGCCTCCCGCCCCTCGGGGGCTGCGAAGTAAAGCAGCGTAACCTCACCCAAAGCCTCGGTGAAATCGACCAGGCCTGTGTAAATCGGCGTCTCTTCCGTGATCACGAGATCCTCGGGCCGGACCCCGATATTGACCTTTTTGCCCTCATCGGCGGCATCTGTCGGGATTGATGAGATCGCCACACCTCCGTCATCCAGCGTTACGGTCGTTGTCTCCCCGGTCGCGGTGATGGTTCCCGGCAATAGGTTCATGGCTGGTGAGCCGATGAATTGCGCGACGAATTCATTGTCTGGAGTCTCATACAGCTCGAGCGGTGTACCGACCTGCGCGACCCCCTTATTGGCGAGAACGACGATACGGCTGGCGAGTGTCATCGCCTCGACCTGATCGTGGGTGACGTAGATCATCGTGCTGTCTGGCATCGCCTCTTTTAGGCGCGCGATCTCAATCCGCGTCGCAACGCGCAATGCGGCATCCAGGTTCGAAAGCGGCTCGTCAAACAAATATACCTTCGGATCACGCACAATCGCGCGCCCGATGGCAACCCGCTGACGCTGACCGCCTGACAAGGCTTTGGGCAGACGGTCCAGCAGAGGTTCAAGCTGCAGGATTTTCGCCGCACGTTCTACGGCTGCATCAACCTCGGCACTGGGCATCTTGGCGATTTTGAGCGCAAAGGCCATGTTTTCGCGCACGGTCATATGCGGATAAAGCGCATATGACTGGAACACCATCGCAATGCCGCGTTGCGCAGGCGGCACATCGTTTACCACCTGACCCTCGATCTCAAGCGTGCCGCCCGTGATTTTTTCAAGGCCAGCGATCATGCGCAGCAACGTGGATTTGCCGCAGCCTGACGGGCCGACAAAAACGATCAATTCGCCTTGCTCGATATCAAGATCGATATGTTTCAAAACATCGACCGGGCCATAGGATTTGGCCACATCCGTGAGCTTGAGTTCCGACATGACTTACCCCTTTCGACGCGCCAACAGGCAGAATTGAGCAGCGTCCAGCGTTACCGTGCCCGCCCCGTAAACACTGCCCACATTTTCACCGATGGACTGCCAGTTACCAGCAGGCAGCACCACGTCAGCAGCGTCTGATCCCAGATTGAACGCGCAGAACACCTGTTCGGCGTCATCTTCGCGCATGAAGGTCAGCACTGAACCATCTTGGGACATTCCGATCTGCGCACCCGACATCAGGGCCGAATGCGCGCGGCGCAGTGCGATCGCATGGCGGTAGTGGTGCAGCATGGAATCCGGGTCCTGCTCCAGCCGGTCCACAGCCTTTTCCGCCTGAACCGAACTGACCGGCAGCCACGGTCGGCTTGTGCTGAACCCCGATTGCTCATCCTGCGCAGTCCAGACCATCGGGGTGCGGCAGCCATCGCGCCCTTTGAACTCGGGCCAGAATTCGACGCCATAGGGGTCTTGTAGATCCTCAAAGGCCACATCCGCCTCGGGCAAGCCCAGTTCCTCGCCCTGAAACAGGCAAGCCGAGCCACGCAGGCACATCATCAGAACGGCATATTGCCGGATGGCCGCATCATCCAGACCCCAGCGCGTGGCATGGCGCTGCACATCGTGGTTCGAGAACGCCCAACAGGGCCAAGCGTCACCTGCTTTGTCTTCAAGCTGGTCAAAAACCTGCTTGGCGTAAGCTGCTGTGAGCACGCGCTTTTCGAGGAACTCGAAAGCGTAACACATATGCATCCGCTTGTCGCCGGTTGTGTATTCGCCCATGATTTC
Organism: Ruegeria sp. BA2; assembly: GCF_056539605.1. Taxonomy (NCBI): domain Bacteria; kingdom Pseudomonadati; phylum Pseudomonadota; class Alphaproteobacteria; order Rhodobacterales; family Roseobacteraceae; genus Ruegeria; species Ruegeria sp. BA2. The sequence continues at coordinate 85,736 of NZ_JBQFVE010000013.1, forward strand.
AAGCCCGCGCTGCGCGTCACCGACCTCACCCAGACACGCGCGGCCGTCGTATTCGTCGGTCAGGGCGCGCAGGCGTTCGAGAAAGGCGATATTCTCGGGCTGGCTTTTGGAATAGAGGTGATCCTGATGGTTATACGGGTTGACCATCGGCGCAATTGATGAGTTGCGCTGATCCATCGGCAAGCCAGGATTGTCGCGCATTTGAGCGTCATGGAAATAGAAGTTGATCGTGTCCAAACGGAATCCGTCGACGCCGAGATCCAGCCAAAACCGGGCCACATCCAGCAGGGCATCCTGAACCTCTTTGCAGTGGAAGTTCAAATCCGGCTGCGCACTCAAGAAGTTGTGCAGATAGTATTGCAAACGCCGCGCGTCCCACTGCCAGGCCGAGCCGCCAAAGATCGACAACCAGTTGTTCGGAGGTGTCCCATCCGGCTTGGGGTCAGCCCAGACGTACCAATCAGATTTGGGGTTATCGCGGCTGGCACGACTTTCGCTGAACCACGGATGCTGATCCGACGTATGTGACAGCACCAGATCGATCATCACCTTCAGCCCGTGTGAATGGGCCTGATCCAGCAGCTCTTTGAAGTCTGCCATGGTGCCGAACATCGGATCAACATCGCGATAGTCGCTGACGTCGTAACCAAAGTCCTTCATCGGGGACTTGAAGAACGGTGAAATCCAGATCGCATCCACCCCAAGCGAAGCGATATAGCCCAGCCGCTGGGTGATCCCCTTGAGGTCGCCAATCCCATCACCATTGCTGTCTTGAAAGCTGCGCGGATAGACCTGATAGATCACTCCGCCCCGCCACCAGTCAGACGCCGCTTTGGTTGTTTCGAATGCTGTTGCTTTGGTCTGCACGTTCATCACACGCCCTTATTTTACGGAACCGGCCAGCAAGCCGCGAACCAGATATTTCTGCATTGCAAAGAAGACGGCCAGCGGCACTGCGATTGAAACAAACGCCGCCGTCGCCAAGATTTCCCAGTTACCGCCCCGCGTCCCCAACAGCTCGACAATGCGGTTGGTCATGACCGTGGTCTGGCCGCTGGCGTCGATCAGGAACACTTTGGCAACCAGCAGGTCGTTCCATGTCCATAGGAACTGGAAGATCGCAAAGGAGGCCAGTGCCGGAAAGCTGAGCGGCAGGATCAGTTTGGTGAAAATCTGAAACTCGGTCGCCCCATCGACCCGCGCATTCTCGATCAGATCACGCGGCAGCCCGGCCATATAGTTACGTAACAAATAGATCGCCAATGGCATCCCGAACCCGGTATGGGCCATCCAAACGCCCAGATAGCCTTTGCCGATCCCGATATTGAGATGCAGTTTCAGCAACGGGATCAGCGCCAGCTGCAATGGCACCACCAACAGGCCAACGACGGCAGCAATCAGTAAGGCGCGGCCGGGGAAATCCATCCACGCCAGTGCATAGGCAGCAAAAGCCGCAACAAGGATCGGGATGATCGTGGCCGGGATCGTCACCGTGAGTGTATTGAAGAACGCCTTGCCCATACTGTCTGAACTGTTTGCGTTGAACAGAACATGGGCATAGTTCTCGGTCGTGAATTCAGGTGGCAAAGTGGTGGTCACAAAGACCCGAGGGCCGCGCTGACCAGAAAACTCTTCGGTGTTCTCCATCCGATAATCGCCGTTGGCTTGCACCGTGATAGTACCACCCCGGCGCAACTCGGCTGTTTCACCGGGCGCATAGGCATCAATCTCGCGCGAGTTCACACCCCATCTTGTTATGTCCGATGCTTTCTCGCCTTCGAAAATATTGCCTTCGATCACGTAAAGACCATCCTGCAAAACCTGCGTTTCAGGTGCGGCCGTACGCAAGGTCAGGTTCTGTTCGGACGGGAACAGCGCCCGCCACCAGCCACTGCTGGCAATCTGGTCTCCGGTTCTGAAAGACGAGATCAACAATCCGAGTGTCGGGAACACCCATAGCACCACAAGCAGCACGACCGAGGCGTGAACGACCCATCTTAGGGCTGGGCGGGTTCCTGCAATATCGCTCATATCCCCAACCTCCTACTGCATTTCTTTGCGCGCATTGCGCACGTTCCAGATCAGGATCGGCGTCACCAGCAACATGATCACCATGGCTGAGGCCGATCCGACGCCCCAATCATTGGCGCGGAACATCTTGTCGTACATGTAATTAGCCAGAACCTGCGTCTCCCACTGGCCATTGGTCATGGCAAAGACGATGTCAAAGACCTTGAGGACAACGATTGTGATGGTGGTCCAGACAACCATGATCGTGGTTTTGATCTGCGGCACTTTGATCTTGAAGAAAATCTGAAACGGGTTGGCCCCGTCCAGAATGGCGGCCTCGATGGTCTCTTCCGGGATACCGCGCAAGGCAGCAGACAGGATGACCATGGCAAAGCCGGTTTGAATCCAGACCAGTACGATCATCAGGAAGAAATTGTTCCAGAATGGCAGCGTCAGCCAAGTGTGCGTCTCGGTTCCGCCAAAGAAGATATAGATCGCGTTCAGCACACCGATCTGATCCTGATCAGGTGGACGTGCGTCATAGACCAATTTCCAGATCACCGAAGCCCCTACGAAAGAAATCGCCATCGGCATAAAGATCAACGACTTGGCCACATTGCCCCAGCGGATACGGTCTGTCAGCTGCGCCACAAGCAGGCCAAAAGCGGTCGACATGGCCGGGACAACAATCAGCCAAAGCATGTTGTTGCGCATCGCTTCCCAGAATTTCGGCTCGGCTAGCATTTGGGAGTAATTATTGAAGCCCGCCCATTCATATCCGCCACCGGCGACACGATCAGTCAGTGACAGGCGCAGCGTTTCAAACACCGGATAGGCAAGGTAAACCCCAAGCGCGAGGATCGCTGGCAACAGAAACAGCCATGGCCGGATCATGTTTGCGCGGTTGATGTTTCGCCCCGCGTTGGGGCCACGCGCAGGGAACAGAACCTTATCCAGAAACTGGTTGGACAGGTAGAAATAGCCCACGCATCCCGACACACCGATTACGATTGTCAGCAGGCCCTGAATTGCCGGATTCATGGCGTCCTCTCCCTTGTAAGGGTTTCGGGCAACCTGAGTGACAGGCTGCCCGAAGGGTTCAGCAGATTATTTAAGCGCGTCCCAGGACGACTGGATTTCGCCGGTGACTTCTTCCGCGGATTTACCACCTGTATAGTCAACCATACCGGTCCAGAAGGTACCCGCACCTACGGCGCCAGGCATCAGGTCCGACCCGTCAAAGCGGAAGGTCGTCGCGCCCAACAGAATGTCACCCAGACCGCGCAGGGTATCATCCTTGTAGGCCTCGGTATTCACGCCCGTATGAGGGGTCAGGAACCCGGTCTGCGCCATCATCACCTCATGCGCGAGCGGCTGCTTTAGGAACTCCATGAACGCGCTTGTCGCATCCGAAGGATTGCTGACCGCCAACAGGGTGCCGCCGCCCAGAACCGGGTTGCCCAGGTCTTTGTCGGCGAAGGACGGCATGTAGAAGAAATCAGCATCCAGGCCGAACTCGACATCTTCGGGGAAGAAGGCCGGAACGAATGACGCCTGACGATGCATGTAGCACTGTGGCGGGGATGAGAACATGCCCTTTGGGCTGTCGCGGAAGTCGGTCGAGGCCACTGCCCCCGCCCCGCCCGAGACCTTGGCATCGTCACGCGCAAACCAGCCGAATTCCTCGATCGCGGCGATCACGCGCGGATCGTCGAACGGAATCTCGTTTGTCACCCACTGGTCATAAACTTCAGGTGGCTGGGTCCGCAGCATCATGTCTTCGACCCAGTCAGTCGCGGGCCAGCCAGTCGCTGCACCTGATCCCAGGCCAATGCACCAAGGTGTCTCGCCGTCAGCAACGATCTGTTCGGTCAGCGCCTTCAGCTCTTCCATGCTGGTGGGCACTTCATAGCCCGCGTCTTCAAAGTTTTCTGGGTTGTACCAGACCAGCGACTTGACGTTCACGTTGTAGAAAAAGCCATACATCTGGTCATTGCCATCGGCATCCTTGTAGGTTCCCAGATCAACCCAGGAATCACCAGCGGCATAGTTGTCGCCGACCCAGCTGGCCATGTCGTTACCCAATGGCGTCAGCTGCCCCTTGGATGCCATGATCGCCGCCAAGCCAGGCTGCGGGAAAACTGCGATGTTGGGGGCAGACCCCGCCTCGGCATCAATCACGATCTGCTGCTCAAAGCTGTCAGAGCCGGTATAGATTACGTCAGCACCGGTCGCCGCTTCGAAATAGGCGATCATGTTGTTGAAATAGCCGTCCTCAGGCGTCAGCCATGGACCAAAGACCGTGACCGTTTGACCGCTCAGATCAGGGGCTCCTTCAGCCCAGGCATTGTAGCTGTCCCAGTTGAACGGCCCTTCGCCCGGCGTGAAGACCAGATCCTGTGCCTGTACCGGCCCAGCCAGCAGAGCGATCGCCGCCGCACCCGAATAAAGTGCGTGTCTCATGAGTTCTCCTCCCAATATTTTCGGCGCAAACGAGATTCGTTTTCAAAGCGCTTTGGATATTGCACTTTATCCGCTAACATTCAAACTCTGTCAACAACCACCTATCAGCCCCCAAAATAATGCTATTTCTAAGTACATTTCTGAAACAGGTTGACTGAACCCGAATTTCACAACAAAACAATTGAGCACCAATTTGAAGGCGCTTTGAATACAATGAACCTAAAGCAGCTCTCTGAGATTCTGGGTCTTTCACAGACAACCGTCAGCCGCGCGCTGAACGGATATCCCGAGGTCAACGAAGGAACGCGCATACGGGTTCAAGCTGCTGCGGACAAACATGGGTATCGCCCCAATAGTCGCGCCAAAGGGTTAGCCACCGGTCGCTCCATGGTCATAGGACATGTGATTCCCACCTCATCCCAACATGAAATGGTCAATCCGATTTTCGGGGACTTTGTTGCAGGCGCGGCAAGAACTTACGCCGAAAACAACTATGACATGATGTTCACCCATGCGCCCGATACCTCGATCGAAGAATCCTATCGAAATCTGTTCAATCGTGGTGTTGTCGACGGCATTGTGTTGCAGGGCCCGAAAGAGCGGGAACCACGTATCTCTGCGCTCTCGCGGCTGGGCGTACCTTTCATTGTCCACGGCCGATCAACCTACGCCGAAGAACCCTATGACTGGATCGATGTGAACAACCAGCGCTCATTCGAACGCGCCACCCGATTTCTGATTGATCTGGGCCACCGGCGTATCGCGTTGATCAACGGACTAGAAGAGATGGATTTTGCACGACGCCGTAGGAATGGCTATCTGGCAGCGCTGGAAAGTGCTGGCATCGCCATTGATCACAGCCTTCTGCGTAGTGCAGAGATGACCGAGATTTACGGGCACCAAACAGCTTGCGACATGCTGGAGCTTGGCGACCCGCCAACCGCCATTTTGGCCTCATCGATCATTTCGGCCGTTGGGGTCCGGCGCGCACTGGAAGAACGTGACCTGAAAATGGGGCGGGACATCTCGATTATCGCTCATGATGATGAATTGTCTTACATGCGCAATGGTATGGACGTTCCGATTTTCACGGCAACACGATCATCCGTCAGACATGCGGGCGAGTTGGCTGCCGAAATGTTGATCGAACGGATCAATGCGCCGAACGATCCCCCAAAAACTCGCTTGCTGGAAGCCGAACTCGTCGTCGGCAGCTCGACCGGCCCTGCCCCGCAAAGGACTTGAGATGAAATATAAACGCGCGGATTTCCCACAAGATTTTCAGTTTGGCGTGGCAACCTCAGCCTACCAGATCGAAGGCCACGCTCAAGGCGGTGCAGGAAAAACTCATTGGGATAGTTTCGCCGCGACCCCCGGCAATGTCGCCAACGCGGAAAACGGCGACCTAGCCTGCGACCACTATAATCGATACAAGCAGGATTTCGACCTAATCCGGGATGCCGGCTTCGACTGTTATCGCTTTTCAACCAGTTGGGCGCGGGTTCTGCCGGAAGGGCGCGGGCCGATTAATGAGCAAGGCCTTGATTTTTATGACCGCCTCACGGATGCGCTGCTTGAGCGCGGCATCAAACCCTGCGCAACGCTCTACCATTGGGAGCTGCCCTCTCCGCTTGCGGACTTAGGCGGCTGGCGGAACCGTGATATCGCGGATTGGTTCGCTGATTTCACTGAAATCATCATGGGTCGCATCGGTGATCGGATGTTCAGCGTTGCCCCTATCAACGAACCCTGGTGCGTAAGCTGGTTGAGCCATTTCGAAGGCCATCACGCGCCCGGTATGCGCGATATCCGGGCAGCTGCGCGTGCGATGCACCACGTCCTGCTGGCCCACGGTCGCGCAATCGAGACCATGCGCGGATTGGGGATGTCCAACCTTGGTGCCATATTCAATCTGGAATGGGCAGAGCCTGCAGATACAAGCCCTGAGGCGCGGGAAGCCGCAGCGCTCTATGATGGGATTTACAACCGCTTTTTTCTAAGCGGGGTTTTTCACAAATCTTACCCCGAAAATGTTCTGGAAGGATTGGCACCTCACCTGCCCAAGAACTGGCAAGATGACTTCGAGACGATTGGAACACCTGTCGATTGGTGCGGTCTGAACTACTATACGCGCAAATTGATCACGCGCGCCGATACACCCTGGCCCGCCGTTCAAGAGGTTCCCGGCCCACTACCAAAAACCCAGATGGGGTGGGAGATTGATCCCGCCGCCCTATCCCGTTTCCTGATCCGAGCCGCACAGGAGTACACTGGCGATCTGCCAATCTTCATAACCGAAAACGGCATGGCGAGCCCGGAACGCCAGAATGACGCCGATAGGATCGACTATTTAAACCAGCATCTCGCTGAAGTGCGCAAAGCACTTGATCATGGCGTCCCAGTCAAAGGTTATTTTGTCTGGTCTCTGCTTGACAATTACGAGTGGGCGCTTGGCTATGAAAAGCGGTTTGGATTGGTCGACGTGGATTTTGACACGCTGGAAAGAAGACCTAAAGCCTCGTATCACGCATTGCAGGCGGCACTTGCCAGAAGCTAAGCGCCCAATCAATCGGGTTCGCAGGTGCAAGGGTTTTTCAGTTCAATTCAAAAGCTTTAGCAGCGGCGCGGCACGTTCGATTGTATGGTTCTGAATCTCATCGGACGACATCAACTCCACAAACAAGCGCTCGGCGCGTGTAAATCGTTCAAAATAGGTAAACCGGATATATTCCACCAGCAAAAGCTCTTGGCACTGGACCAAGTAATCAGCTTGAAATTCGGTGTGATGCACCGCATTGTCCGATGCCTGGCCTTCATCCTGAGCGAAGACATCACCAACCAGCGCCACATTGGCCGTCGCGGTCATACACCCTGCCTCGGGTGCGACCTCGAATATTTCAAGGGGTTTGGAAAGGTCCGAAATCGCGGCCGCCACTTCTGCGCGTTCATCTTCGTTTTCAGCCGTATGTTCGAACCCGACGATATCGGCGCCCGGAACCTCGAGACTTAGGCTAAATCCGGTCTCCACAAACGAAATTGTCATGCGCCCCGCGCCATGAGAATGGGCGTTGATGGCAGTCAAACCCTGCGCCAGCGGAGCGACAGGTATGAGCGCAAGGAGTATGGCTGCGCATTTCATTCTACTCACCGTTAACCAAACAAACCGTATGACATTCTAGTGCAAATGCGCCTCAGCGCAATAATTGCCAGGCGCTCAGACCTCCCCAGATATGGTTAGTCAGAAACTGCACATATACCTGACAATAAAACTCAGGTTGACTTTGTTGACTAATTAACTCAGTTATTGCCCCGCCCGCCCCACACCAGTTGTGGGGCCCGAATCCCGTTAAGAAGGAAAGAGTTCCACATGACCAGATTATTCACCGCGGCCAGTGCCCTAACCTTTTGCGTCGCAAGCACAGCAGTTGCTGACGCCCCGTCCAAAGCCGATGTCCTAAACACCTATGCCGACATTGCAGAAGCCAAATATGACGACAGCCTGATCGCTGCAAAAAGACTGCAGACAGCAGTTAATGCGCTGATCGCCGATCCGTCAGATGTAACGCTAAACGCAGCCCGCGCCGCATGGATCGCTGCGCGTGTACCCTATCAGCAAACCGAAGTTTATCGGTTTGGCAACGCAATCGTCGACGATTGGGAAGGTAAAGTGAATGCGTGGCCGCTGGACGAGGGTTTGATTGACTACGTGGATGCCTCTTATGGCGGCCCGAGCGATGAGAACGAGTTCGCAGCCCTGAACGTCATCGCCAACCCCAGTTTCGAGCTGTCGGGTGAACCCGTCGATGCCAGCGAAATCACCCCCGCTCTGCTGGCGGATACCTTGCACGAAGCAGACGGGATTGAGGCGAATGTTGCCACAGGCTACCACGCCATCGAATTCCTGCTGTGGGGTCAAGACCTGAACGGTCACGGTGCAGGTGCGGGCAACCGCCCTTACACCGACTACGCACAAGGTGACGGCTGCACCAACGGTAATTGCGATCGCCGCGCACAGTATCTGAGCGCCGCAACTGACCTGCTGATCAGCGATCTGGAGTGGATGACTGCGCAATGGGCCGAAGGTGGCGATGCGCGCGCGGCCTTGAACGCGGATGAATCCGCTGGTGTCAGCGCGATCCTGACTGGTATGGGCTCACTGTCATACGGTGAACAGGCGGGTGAACGTATGCGCCTTGGCCTGATGTTGAACGATCCCGAGGAGGAACATGACTGCTTTGCCGACAACACCCATAACAGCCATTACTATGACGGTTTGGGCATTCAGAACGTTTACTTGGGCAGCTATACGCGTATCGATGGCACCCCGGTTTCGGGTGCATCATTGTCCGATCTCGTGACCGCGACAGATCCGGCGCTGGATGCCGAGATGAAGGCCAGGTTGGCGAATACTATGCTTGCCTTGGGTCGCATCAAATCGACCGCAGAAGCCGGCTTTGCCTATGACCAGATGCTGGAACGGGGCAACGAAGGCGGTGAGGCCCTGATCATGGGCGGCGTCAACGGACTGATCGATCAGACCAAGACGATTGAGCGCATCGTGACCACGTTGGAACTGGATCAGATCGATTTCGAGGGTTCGGACAGCCTGGATAACCCCGACGCGGTGTTCCACTAAAACCTTTGGTCGGGTGCGGTTTAAACGCATCCGGCCAACCTCGCCTAACGGCGCGGCGTCTTCGCTCTGGACGCGCCCCATATAACCGACTAATTCACTAGGATAAGACTAACCAAGCTGAGTCGCCATGATTGTTTGTCACTGCACCAATATCTCTGACCATGATATCCGGGCCGCAATAGACTGGATGCGTAAAGCGGATCCGCAGACCATCATTACCCCTGGCAAGATTTATCATGCCCTTGGAAAATCAGCGGATTGCGGTGGGTGTATGCCGCTTTTCCTAGACACAATGCGTTCAGACGATAATCTGAAAGTCCCCATGCAGCTCCGCAAATTACGGTTCGGAGCATCACAGGAGAAGTCACATGAAAGGCGATCCCAAGGTCATCGAATATCTCAACAAATCTCTGCGGCATGAGTTAACAGCGGTCAGCCAATACTGGTTGCACTATAGGCTTCAGGAAGATTGGGGCCTTGGCCATATGGCCAAGAAAAGCCGAGAAGAATCCATCGAAGAGATGGAGCACGCGGACAAACTGATCGAACGCATTATTTTTCTCGAAGGACACCCGAACCTTCAGAAACTTGACCCACTGCGGATTGGTCAGACACCCAAGGAAACTTTGGAATGCGATCTGGCGGCCGAAATTGATGCGAGAGCCCTTTACAAGGAAGCGCGCGAATATTGCCGGGAAGCCGGTGACTACGTGTCGATGTCGCTGTTCGAAAAGTTGATGTCCGACGAAGAGGACCACATCGACTTCCTCGAAACGCAGCTCGACCTCTACGAAAGGATCGGCGAAGCCAACTATGCGCAACTCAACGCATCAACCATGGACGAGGGCGAGTAAATTTGCCGTTTTAGCGGTGGCCGTTGTCTCGGCCACCCATTCCCAGGCGACCGAGCTGCGGGATATACATCTGAACTTCCTTCCACGAACTGTCGAAGAACGCACGCGCATCGAAGCTGCAACATCAGCACCTGATGACTTCAGTGCAGCGCAACGATTTGAAGAGCTTTCCGCCGGTGCCGCAACCGTGCGCGTTCGCAATGATGCAGACGCGTTTTCGCAGCCCTCGGCCAATATCAGTTTCGAACAGGAGCTGGATTTCAAGGTCGGCAATGGGTTGTTCAAGAAGATCTGGGTCTCGTCACCTTCTTCCACGTTGGCGTCCGACGGGTTGGGGCCTTTGTATAACGCCCGCTCCTGCCAGCGCTGCCATATCAAAGACGGTCGAGGCCATACGCCCAACGGGTCGGATGATAGCGCCGTCTCGATGTTTCTGAGGATTTCGATCCCGGGTTCGCCAGAAGACGCTCCTGCCGAAATCGAAGACTATATCGCCACCTTGCCAGACCCGAACTATGGCGGCCAGATGCAAGACTTTGCACTTGCGGGTCACCCGGCTGAATACAAGCTGGACATCGCTTACGAAGAGGTCCCGGTTGAGCTGTCTGATGGGGAAACCGCTTTGCTGCGTCAACCGACATACAAAGCTGCAGATCTGGGCTATGGCCCTCTGCATCCCGATGCGATGCTCAGCCCCAGGGTCGCGCCACAGATGATCGGATTGGGGTTGCTCGAAGCAATTCCGGTTGACGATCTGCTGGCGAAAGCTGACCCCGAAGATTTAGACGGCGATGGCATATCCGGGCGTCCGAACATCGTGTGGTCGAATGAGTTCGGTGAGCCCATGATCGGTCGCTTTGGCCATAAGGCCGGGATGCCCACAATCATGGAGCAATCCTCGGCTGCCTTTGCGGGTGACATTGGAATCTCAAGCCCGCTCTATCCTGCGCCGCACGGCGATTGCACCGAGTTTCAGACCAATTGCATCAATGCCCCGCATGGAGACTCCGATGCACGCGGTTTTGAGATTGATCAGATTGGAATGGATCTTGTCGCCTTTTACAGCCGCAATCTTGGTGTTCCGGCGCGGCGTGACGTTGATGATCCAGAGGTGTTGCGCGGTAAAGAGGTCTTCTACGTCTCAGGTTGTGCATCCTGCCACACACCAGCCTATGTCACGCACCGGACGCCCGAACGGCCTGAGCACAGTTTCCAACTAATCTGGCCCTACACCGATCTGTTGTTGCACGACATGGGCGAAGGTCTTGCCGACAATCGCCCCGAAGCCCGTGCCACGGGCCGTGAATGGCGTACCCCGCCGCTTTGGGGCATCGGCCTGACCGAGCGTGTGTCAGGCCACACTCAATTCCTGCACGACGGTCGGGCGCGATCCCTGCTTGAGGCGATCCTGTGGCATGGTGGAGAGGCGCAGGCAGCCCGCGACACTGTCGTGTCGATGCCGAAGGCCGACCGGGATGCCCTGATCAGATTTCTTGAAAGCCTTTGAACTATGCGTAGCCTTACCCTTATCACTGCCCTGCTGATCCCCTTAGGCGTTCACGCGCAGGTTCACGGGCCGATCCTGATGGATGTGACAGAAACGCATATTCTGCCGCGCTTTGCGCAATTGGCTGAGGCCACCGAAGTATTGGCAACGACCGTACGGGCCGATTGCACCCCGGAGTCCAATGAACTGCGCGCTGCCTACGGCACAGCATTCGACAGCTGGATTTCGACCAGCCATTTACGGTTCGGCCCAAGCGAAACCGAAGACCGTGCATTCGCCATGGCATTCTGGCCCGATACCAAAGGGTTCACGCCCAAAACCTTATCCCGGCACATCGAAGGCGAAGACCCCGCCGTCGAAACCCCCGAAGCTTACGCCGAAACGTCCATTGCTGGTCGGGGATTCCTGGCATTGGAGCGCATGCTCTATGATCCGGCGATGGCGGAAAGGGGCAGCGCTGAATATCGCTGCGCCCTGATCCAAGCGATCGCGATCGATATCGACCGAAATGCTGAGGCTATGAATGAAGGCTGGCAATCCTACGCACCAAAACTGACGCAGCCGAGCGGCGACAGCACCTATCGCTCGGACGATGCGGCGATGCAGGAGTTGTTCAGAGCGCTGACAACAGGCCTTGAGTTCACAGCCGATACAAGATTAGGCCGTCCTTTGGGTACCTACGAACGTCCCCGCCCCAACCGCGCCGAAGCGCGCCGGTCTGGCCGGTCGTTGCGCCACGTAGAATTGTCGCTGATAGCCTTGCGCGATTTGGCCGCGCGCCTCTCCTTTGACCATCCCGAGATTGCAGGCAATTTGGATGCCGCCTTTGCGCGCGCCATTGATCGGGCTCAGTCTCTGGATGACCCCACCTTCACCAGCGTCGACACACCGCAAGGCCGCATACGGATTGAAGCATTACAGCAATTGATCAACGAAATTCGTGCAATCGCTTCGGAAAAGCTTGGCCCGACGCTTGGAATTATCGCTGGGTTCAACTCATTGGACGGGGACTGAGCGTTGAGCAACCGCCGTACGTTCATCGCCGGCCTCGCCGTCGCTAGCCTAACCCCTGTCACGGGCTGGTCGTCAGTGGGCGCCCCGGACTATCTGGCCGCTGGACTCTTTCCCGATGGCAGTTATCGGCTTTCTGGACTTGACAGCACAGGCACCATCCTGTTCTCGCTCCCCCTACCTGCGCGTGGCCACGCGGCGGCAGCACATCCGCGCAAGGCACAAGCGGTGGCCTTTGCCCGCCGTCCCGGCACTTTCGCCATCGTCATCGATTGCACCGAAGGTTCCATCGTCAGGCAATTAGAGGCCCCAAGGGGTCGCCATTTCTACGGACATGGCACATTTACAGCCGATGGTACCCGTTTTTTCACAACCGAGAACGACTATGAAGCCGCTGAAGGAGTGATCGGCATCTGGGACGCGGCCACTTTTGCCCGGCTGGGGGAATTCCCGTCGGGCGGCATTGGCCCTCATGACATGCGCTTGCTGCCCGATGGTGATACGTTGGTCATTGCCAACGGTGGGATCGAAACACACCCTGACACCGGCCGGACCAAGCTAAATCTGCCCGCGATGCAACCCAACCTGACGTATCTGGATCTGTCAGGAACTGTCTTGGAACAGGTAGAGCTTCCCAACACGCTACACAAGAACTCGATCCGTCACCTTGCGGTGCGCGACGATGGCCTTATTGGCTTTGCTATGCAGTGGCAGGGCAGCCAAATTGAACACCCAGCCCTGCTTGGCCTTCATCAAAGGGGCGAAAACCCGCGTCTATTGTCGGCGCGCGATACGCATCAAAGCGGAATACGGGGCTATGCTGGCAGCGTCGCCTTTTCCTCGGATGGCCAATCTATTGCAATCACCTGCCCGCGTGGGAATGCTCTGCACCACTTTGATGTTCAAAGCAGATCCTTCCTCGGGGCGCACGCGCTCGAAGACGTATGCGGATTGGCAGCCGGTGAAACGGGATTGGTCTTCACGACCGGCACTGGGGCCTTTGGCGCGCTGAATAGCGACGGGGCAAAAATCTCTGCCCGATCAGCCTGCCAATGGGACAACCACCTGATCCCAATCCGTTCCGTCGGATAATTCTCGGCAGTCCCCCGTTTGTCAGATTACACTTGGACGAATCAAACCTCTGCCGTATTGGCGGGCGCGAAACCAGTATACCTAAGCCAAGGATTGACCTGATTGAAACAGACGCCCGACGCACCGCATTCCATCTACGGGGTTGAAAAATGGGGCAAAGGCCTCATCGAGGTGACGGATCAGGGCGAGATCGGTCTGCGCAATCCGATGACTCCGGAAACGGCGGCGATAAGCCTTCCCGGTATCCTCAGTGATCTGGACGACCGGGGTATCAAGGCCCCGATGGTCCTGCGCGTCACCTCCTATCTTGAGCACGAGATCGCACATCTTAACGAAAGTTTCCACGATGCCATTACGCGCGTGGGCTACAAGGGGGCTTATCGCGGCGTCTTTCCAATCAAAGTGAACCAGCAGGCGCAAGTCGTCGACCGGATCGTCGAGTTCGGCAAAAAATACAACTACGGCCTTGAAGCCGGGTCCAAGCCCGAACTTGTGGTCGCATTGGCGCACCGATTGGCCCCAGAGGCTCTGATCGTCTGCAATGGTGTCAAGGATGCCGAGTTCATTCAACTGGCGATCCTGTCCCGCAAAATCGGGTTCAACACGGTGATCGTTCTGGAAAGCCCGAAAGAGGCTGACACGGTCATCAATGTCTACAAAGAACTGGGCATTGAACCGCTGATCGGCGTGCGGGTGAAGCTCACGAACCAGATCAGCGGAAAATGGGAGGAAAGCTCGGGCGACCGTTCGGCCTTTGGTATGAACACCGATCAATTGGTCGCGACTGTCGACAAGCTGAAAGAGGCGGGCCTACTGCACTGCCTCAAGCTTCAGCACTCGCATCTCGGTTCACAAGTGCAGGATGTGAACGATGTGCGCCGCGCCGTGGGTGAAGCCTGTCGCTACTATACGGAACTAACCCGCGAGGGCGTTCCGCTGTCTCATTTGGACCTCGGCGGCGGCATGGGTGTGGACTACACGGGCGAGAAGAAAGCCGCTGAGAATTCAATCAACTACACAGTCGAAGAATACTGCGCCAACGTTGTTGAGACCGTCGCCTATGCGATGGACGAGGCTGAGATTGACCACCCGACATTGGTCACTGAAAGTGGCCGTGCCGTCGTCGCTACGTCTTCAATGCTGTTGTTCAACGTACTGGAAAGCACGCTCTACGACGCGCCGAATGGCCCCGAGGTTGAACCAGACGACCACCATCTCGTCGCAGACCTTGCTGCGGTACATGGCTATCTCAGCCAAGACCGTCTGCAGGAATGCTGGAACGACGCCACGTTTTATCGCAACGAGCTAAGGGCACTTTTCAGGCGCGGCTATGTCGATCTGCGCCAAATGGCCCGGGCCGAACGCATCTACCTGTCCCTGATGGCCCGCCTCAAGGCGCTGGCGGCCAGCGATGATCTGGAAACCGATGTGAACGATCAGCTTGAGAAAGTGGCCGATATCTACCACTGCAACTTCTCGCTGTTCCAATCCCTGCCGGATGTCTGGGCGATCGACCAACTGCACCCGATTGTGCCGCTGCAAGGCCTGAACGAAGCCCCAGACCGTCGCACAGTTCTGTCCGACATCACCTGCGACAGCGACGGCAAGATTGACCGGTTCATCCTCGCCGATGGCGTTTCCCCCAGCCTGCCGGTGCATTCGCTGCCGGATGATGGCGAGTATTTCATGGGCGTCTTCTTCGTCGGCGCCTATCAGGAAACGCTGGGCGATCTGCACAATCTGTTCGGCGACACCAATGTCGTCACCATCGACCTGCGCACAGATGGCGGGTTCGACCTGCTGCACGAGCAAGAGGGAGACACGATCAGCCAGGTCCTGTCTTACGTGGAATTCGATCCACAGGATTGCGTCGCCGCCTTCCGCAAAATGGTGGACGAGGCAATCTCGACCGGTACTCTGCAAGCCAAGGACCGCAAAACCCTGATGAGCGCCTATCGCGACTCGATCAACGGCTACACCTATTACGAATGAGAAGGAGACAGACCATGGGCAAAACACTGGTTGTCGGCGCGGGCGGCGTATCCCACGCAGCCGTGCACAAGATGGCGATGAATTCGGATATTTTCACCGAGATCACTCTGGCCAGCCGCACGAAATCAAAATGCGATGCCATCGCCAAGGCCGTGAAGGAACGTGTCGGCGTGGATATCGCGACCGCAGAACTGGACGCCTACAAGGTCGAAGACACAGTCAAGTTGATCCGCGAAACCGGCGCGGAAATCCTCGTAAACCTTGCCCTGCCCTATCAGGATCTCCTCCTGATGGATGCCTGTCTTGAGGCCGGTATCCACTACCTCGACACCGCAAACTACGAGCCCGAAGATGAGGCCAAGTTCGAATACCACTGGCAATGGGCCTATCAAGAGCGTTTCAAAGCGGCAGGCCTGACCGCAATCCTCGGCTCTGGCTTTGATCCGGGCGTGACATCCGTCTTCGCCACATGGCTCAAGAAGCACAAGCTGGACACGATTCGTCAGATCGACGTGCTGGACGCCAATGGCGGCAGCAACGATCAGGAATTCGCGACCAACTTCAACCCGGAAATCAACCTGCGCGAAGTGCTGGCTGAGGTTCGCCACTGGGAAAACGGCGCGTGGCAGCATAGCCCGGCGATGACCCACAAGGTTGAGTTCGATTTTCCTGCCATCGGCCCCAAGAACATGTACCTGATGTATCATGAGGAGCTGGAGAGCCTCAGCACCCACTTCCCCGAGATCGAACGCGCCCGATTCTGGATGACCTTTGGCGACGCCTACATCACCCACGCCAAGGTGCTGGAAAACGTCGGCATGACCCGCATCGACCCAGTGATGCACGACGGCAAGGAAATCATCCCGATCCAGTTCCTGAAAACCCTGCTGCCCGATCCCGGCGATCTGGGCGCGGAAACAAAGGGCAAAGCCTGCATTGGTGACATCGCCACGGGTCAGGCCAAAGACGGCTCGGGCGAAAAGACCTATTACATCTACAACATCTGCGACCACGAGGAATGCTATGCCGAGGTCGGCTCCCAAGCCGTCAGCTATACCACCGGCGTTCCCGCCATGATCGGCGCGGCACAGTTGCTGAAAGGCAACTGGCGCGAACCGGGCGTGTGGAACATGGAGCAACTCGACCCTGACAACTTCATGGACATGCTGAACACCCAAGGCCTCCCATGGCAAGTCCACGAACTCGACGGTCCCGTCAGTTTCTGATCTTCATCTTTTCCCAAATACTCCGGGGGGTCCGGGGGGGCTGGCCCCCCGGCCTCTCCAACAATCGGAGACGCCTGATATGTCCGACATGATGACCACTCAAGCGGGCGATGCCGGAGCGTTCCGCAATTTCGACCTTGCCCGCGTGCCCTCGCCCTGTTTCGTGGTCGACGAAAAAGCGGTCGAGCGGAACCTGCAAATCCTCTCCGATATCGGCACCCGATCCGGCGCGCATGTCCTCAGTGCACTCAAAGCATTCTCGATGTTCTCGCTCGCCCCGCTGGTCCGTCAACATCTTGGTGGCACCTGCGCCAGTGGCATCTACGAGGCCCGCCTGGGACGCGAGGAATATGGTGGCGAGGTTGCAACCTTTTGCGCGGGTTACAAGGATGCCGATATCGATGAAATCCTGTCGCTCTCCGACCACATCATCTTCAACTCTCCGGCACAGAAGGATCGGTTTCTGAGCAAGGCTCAGGCCGCAGACGTTCAGGTTGGCCTGCGCATCAACCCCGAACATTCCGAAGGCGAGATCCGCAAATACGACCCCTGCGCCCCTTGTTCGCGCCTTGGCACCCCTGTCAGCCAACTCACAGCAGGAACCCTGGCTGGAGTTGACGGTCTGCACATGCACACGCTCTGTGAACAGGGGTTTGAGCCGCTGCAGCGTACGTGGGCGGCAGTCGAGCCAAGGCTCAAACCATACCTCAACCAAATCAAATGGCTGAATTTCGGCGGCGGCCACCATATCACGCGCGACGACTATGACCGCGACGGGCTGGTCGCGTTCATCAAGGCCATCCGCGCAGAACACGATGTCGAAGTTTACATCGAACCCGGTGAGGCAGTCGCGCTGGATGCAGGTGTTCTGATCGGAGAAATCCTGGACCTGCCCACCAATGGCATGAACCTTGCGATCACCGATATCTCGGCCACATGCCATATGCCCGACGTGATCGAAGCGCCCTATCGACCTGCCCTCATGGATGAAGCCGAGGTGGGCCATACCTACCGCCTGGGCGGCCCCTCCTGCCTCGCCGGTGATGTGATCGGCGACTATACGTGGGAAAAGCCGCTCAAGAATGGCCAGCGCTTTGCCTTCCTCGATCAGGCGCATTACTCGATGGTCAAGACCAACACGTTCAACGGTGTGCCTCTGCCAACCATTGCACTTTGGAATAGCGAAACGGACGAGCTGAAAATTATCAAACAGTTCGGCTATGACGACTTCAAGGACCGCCTCTCATGAGCATCTTTCTCGAAAGTGAACTGACCGCATCCGAGCGAACCGAAGGCGCCCGCTTCCGTGTCATCCCGGTGCCACTGGAGCGCACTGTATCCTACGGGTCGGGCACCGCCAAAGGCCCCGAGGCCATTATTGAGGCCAGCAACGAACTGGAACGAATCACCGGCCACGCCGAACCTTGTGTCGAAGGTATCTTTACCGAAGACCCGCTGAACTGCGACGGTCCCCTGTCCGAAGTCATGGAGCGCCTCGCCCAGCGTACCGAAGCCGCCGTTCGCGCGGGCAAAGTACCGGTTACGTTAGGCGGAGAGCATTCGCTGAGTTATGGCGCAGTGATGGGCGTGGCGCGCGCACTGAACCAGCCCATCGGGATCGTCCAGATCGACGCCCATGCCGACCTGCGCAATGCTTATCAGGGTGAGAAACATTCGCACGCCTCGGTCATGCATCTGCTGGCTGAAGAAGGTATCCGGCTGGTCCAATTCGGCGTTCGCGCCTTTTCCACCGAAGAGGCGCAAAGCCGTTTGAAGAACCGCGTTTTCCACGTCGACGCCGAAGAACTGGTCACCGGCAACATCCACTCCGCCGACCTGCCCGCGGATTTCCCCGAACTGGTCTATGTCAGCTTTGATGTCGACGGTTTGGACCCGTCCCAGATGCCCGCCACCGGAACCCCGGTGCCAGGCGGGTTAGGTTACTATCAGGCGCTAAGGCTGGTCGAACACGCTCTGCAACACCGCACATGCGTGGGCTTTGATGTGGTTGAACTGGCCCCGGACGGCAATGCCGCCTGGGATTTTACCGCTGCTCAGATTGTCTATCGCCTGATGGCCGCCTGCTAGTCGTCAGCGGTTTCGTTCAGTTCCATATGCCCCTCGCCCTTGTTCAGGACGCGGCGTAGCATGGGCTCAAAAAACTCCAGCGGTTTTGTCGGATAGTCCGGATCAAACGCCTTCTGGTCATACTCGTGGCAAAAATAGCGGCAATCTTCCCAATATGGGCTGTCGCGATACTTGTCGCGCGCGTTACGATCGCCGCCAAGATGGTGATTGTAGTAATACCCCTGAAACACGCAGTGATGCTTGAGGATCCAGTGAGTCTTTTCGCTGACATAAGGCTTCATCATCGCCGCTGACAGCTCACCATGGTTGTAGGGCGACAGGATATCACCCGTGTCATGGATCAGGGCTGCAACGATCAGTTCTTCATCCGCGCCA
Organism: Ruegeria sp. BA2; assembly: GCF_056539605.1. NCBI lineage: Bacteria > Pseudomonadati > Pseudomonadota > Alphaproteobacteria > Rhodobacterales > Roseobacteraceae > Ruegeria > Ruegeria sp. BA2. Next base: position 104,990 of record NZ_JBQFVE010000013.1, read on the forward strand.
TCCTCGTAAGCCCGCGTCGCGGCTTGCAAACTGTGCTGATAGCGGTTCACCGGATAGGGTGTCCACTCTTCATCCAACGAGCGGATGGCGTCCAGAATACGATCCGGCAAGGCCGCGTTATAGGCCTCTTCATACTCCATCACGGCATCCCAATCCGCTTTGGTCGCCTCTTCAAAACTGGTCCAGGTGGGTTTGTGGCTTTTGTCCAGCACGGCGCGCTCCTATGGCTGCTAGCCAGCTCAAGTTACCCAAACCGGCCTGCAACGCAAAAGAATTCTATTAGGCGAATGCCTGAAATCACGCCGTGGTTACGGCACTACCTCTGTTAGCCGCTGAGCGACGCATCAGAGGCCGCCCGGCGATGGACAAGAAAACGCCGGACAGAGCGACCCCCAACACCGCAGGCAGATACAACAATATCCACAATCGTGGGTTTTCAATCACCAGAGGAGAGACAAACCCCCGCACGCCTTCGAGCAATACAAGGATCGTAAACGCGGCCAAAATCTGAGGCCACAGCCCAAATCGCGAAAAGCTGCCAAGCATAAGCGTAGAATACCCGACCAGCGCAACAGCGATACAAATTGCGATCCAGGAAAACCTCTGGTGAAGCTCGTCGATCAGATGTCCGACACTGTGATCATCCTTCACAGCAACCGCTTCCCGGTCCCAAATAAGCTCCACTGTGGGAATAGCCTCAAGGCTTCGGTGGCCCATTTCTGAATTCTGTGTCAGTTCGGAAATGTCATATGACGCATCTTCGAACAGCGTGGATGACAGCGTGTTTCCAGCTTCATCAAACCTCAGCGCCACACCATCCAACATGACCAGATGAATGCCCGAGGCTTGATTGACCAGATAGGCTGTGGTGCTGGAATAGCTGACGGGGTTGATATCGTCGCGCCGGTCTGAAACGAACACTTCTCGGAGCGTTCCATCCAGATCAATGCCACCGATGTAGACTGTCACACCGTCAGCCGGGTGCAGGAACTCACCCTCGTTCAGCAGTTGCGCTGTGACGTCCCCAGCGACCTCGTCTTGTCGCTGTTCCAACTGATCAACCGATGCAGGGCGCAGGAAAACGCTGATGACGGCCATCATCAGACCTGCGCTAAGCCCGAACATCAGGACGGCACGTGCCAATCGCCAAGGGCTGGAACCAGTTGCCAACATCACCGTCATCTCGCTTTCGCGGCTCAGGCGGTTGGTGGCATAGACTGCCGCTGCAAACACCGCCATAGGCATGACCGTTCGGATCAGTGTCGGCAAAGTCAGCGCTGTGAACTCAAGAAACACCATCGCCGATTGGCCACCACTGATGACGCGATCAAACAGGCTGACCGAACGCGTGATCCAGAAAACCCCGACAAGTACCAGAGTGAAAAAGCCAAACAGCACCAGCAATTGCCGCAGGAAATACCCATCAAAACGCGACATGCGACCTCTTGTTTCTTGGCGGTTGGCGTTGCGGCGAACCTTATGCCATTCGATGCGCCGAGGGAACCTCGATTACGACCGTTCGGCGGCAGGGATCAGGATACGGTGATACCAGAGCCAGCGCAGAATGCGTCGCGCACGTTGCGCATCGACGACGTTGGACCAACGTGTGGCAATCTCCAGTGCGGTGGCCGCACCATCCAGTCGCTGTAGCAGAGGGCCCAGCGATGCGCCTTCCAGATTTGCCACCGGTCGTGAAAGGTTCGGATGCGTGACAACCACACCCGGCTCAATACATGAGGCGGCCTGCACACCTGACGTGATTAGCGTAGCCTCTGTGGAAAGGCTCAAGGTTTGATCGTCGCGCAAATCCTCAAGATTTGGGTCTGTCTCAGCCGGCTTCAACCAATCCTGAGGTTGCGCGCGTTCCGCCCAAAAGGGCGACGGATTGGTTGCGTTCTGCCGGGCGTAGAAATCAGCCGAGAGCGCCGCATGGGTCTGTACGCGCTCAGCTTGGCGTTCGGAATAGAACGATAACGCCATTTCACTATGTTCTGGAGTTTCCAACACTGTGTTTACGACCGCTGCTGCCTGCATGGCCTGCCCCATCGCCAATTGAACACCTTGCGATGACAGCGGATCGACCGAAAAACTAGCCTCTCCAACGCGCAAAAGATCGCGTGATGGAGGTGTCGTCTCAACCCGACTGGTCGCATCCGCACGACGCACGGGCCCGGTCCGGCGCTGTTCGAGACAAGGCGACAGTAAGGTCGATTGTGCCAACAGGTTCAGGTAGAGATCGCGCCGGTCAGCAGGCGAAAGCCCGATGCAGGTATCCGGGTCGACGAAAACCATTGCATTGACCATGCCATCGGGCAGTAGAGCTCCCCAATACCAGTGCGACGCCCCAGCCTCGACCCGCGCTTGCGGTCCAAATCCCGGGGGGCTCTGCCAATAAGCATAAAGCGCTAAAAGTGGTTGGGAGGATGCGCGAAATCGGCGACCCAGACCGGCTTGCCGTCCTGCGGCATCCAGCAGAATTTGCGCCCGGATATGATAGGAATCCGTATTGGTCCGAACCGGAATCTCCCAACCGGACTGCCTACGTACCGGACGATAAACGCGCGCAGGTTGGAACACTTGAACCCCTGCCGCCCGGGCCGCGTTCAACAAGAGCATATCGAATTGGCCCCGGTCCACTAGAAGACCGGGATGATCACCGTCGATGCCGCGACGTTCGAACGAACCAGCCCAATGCAAAATCGATCCGTTGGCGCGCAGGAAATCGGCTTGTGCTATTCGTTCACTGACCCCAAGCAGGTTCAAGATTGGCCAGATCGAAGAGGGCAGAGACTCACCAACATGTTGGCGTGGGAACGCCTCACGCTCGATTAGGCAAACGCGGCGGCCCAACTGTGCCAGCCTCAGCGCAGCCGCGCTGCCTGCTGGGCCGCCACCGACCACGCAGATTTCGGTCTCTGTCATCATTTGATCAGGCTGATGCTGCCTGTGCGGGCGCGCCGAAATAGTCGGGGCGCGCCTCCGACAGGCGCACATAAGCCTGCAGGCAATAATGCAACCAGCCGCGAATGTAGTCGCAGGCCGGGCGCCCGCGATGAATAACCTCGTGATGACAGCCGCCACCGCATAGATACCGCGCCCAACAGGTGGTGCATGGCGATTGCGTGTGCACATGGCGCTCTGCCAGCCAATCTTCGCGCCGCAGGTCTGGGCCATCATATACATCGCCCATGGCACCGGCCTCGTCCTCGACAAAGCGATGACAAGCAAACAGGCCGCCATCGGCAGATACGCCGAAATAACCTCCACCTGCGCCGCAGGCATAGGGGCGGTGCGTGCCTCGATGAATTTCCTGCATCGCGGCCGCCATATTCGAGAACGGATAGCGCCGCCCTTGGATCACCGCCGCCTCGAATACCTCGCCGCAGCGTATCATCTGAGTCAGCATCTCGTGCAGATCGTTCAGATTCAGCTCGTGCTGACCATTGGGCGAGGCTAGCATCGGTGAGAACCCAATCGAATGGAAACCCATCTCGACAAACCGATCCAGCGTCTCGGGCAGGTTCATGTTTTGTGGTGTGACCGTCACCCGGGCACCGACCTGCATACAGTGCTGCACAGCCAGCAAGGGCTCGACCCGTTTCAAAATTGTATCGAAACTGCCGCGCCCACCGCGATTGGGTCGCAACTTGTCATGGACCTTGCCCACGCCATCCAGACTGATGGTGACGGCAAAGCCATGTTCTTCGAAGAATGACGCATCCTCGGGGCGCAGCAAGGTGCCGTTGGTCGTGATCGAGAACCCCACGCTTAACCCGTTTGCCTGCGCCTGTTCCAAAGCATATTCCGTGGTGCGCCGTACCAGATCGCGATTGATCAATGGCTCCCCGCCCAAATAGGCAAGGTTGATCCGCACTCCTGGCTCGGCCTCGGCAATCAGACGATCGACCGAAGCTTTGGCAACCTCCCATTCCATATTCCGCGCCGGGCCACCGAACTCTCCACCCGCTGCATAGCAATAAGTGCAGGCCAGATTGCATTTCTGAGCGACAGCGAGCGACAGCGAACGCACCGGCATGTCCTGTGGCGGCGCATCATCGATGAATGGCGTGCCATCCAACCCCATCGACCTGAGGAACGCGCTTTGGTCGGGCTCACCCATGACCGCAAACCGCTCCGCAGTCCCTGCTGGTACATCGAACACGCGCGAGCCATCGACGGCCAGCATGTGATCCCCATGCCCGGTGTCAAAGAAATGCACCTGCGCGGAGGTTGGGGTCACGCCTTGCCCTCCGACCAGAACGGAATACCGATCCCTTTTGCAGCCAACGCTTCGCCCTCGACACGGAACAGCTTCATGTCGTCACGGACCTGCTGGATATAGGTCTGGGATTCTTCGAACTTGCCGTCTGCCTCCAGCGTATAGGCCTTGGCCAACCCATCTTTGACCCTGGCGTACAGATCCAATGCCGTTTTGGCCTGCGCTTCGGTCCCGACCTCAATCGGGCGCAAGTATGCGGGTGTGTCCTCGCCCGTGTCGTATTTGGACAGAACGTCTTTCATCTGGCTAAACCGCAAAAAGTGCTCGTCCCCATCCGTGTCGATCCGAACCGCCAGTGCATAGAGGCGGCGTTCAGGGAACAAATCCTCTTGCTCCAGTGTCGCGACACATTGCGCATAAGCCCGGTCGATGGTGCCGCCGGGGCGCTCGATCTCAATGAAATCTGCCAGTGCTTCGGCCGTCAACGGCCGCAACTCTCGTGGCTGCGTCTTACCCTTGCCCGCTGGCAGGGTTTCTGACGGGGTCAGAACTGGTTCATACCCCTCTGGCTCAAGCTCCCACAACAATTGGTTTGCCCAGCGCATATGCGTCATCTCACCAATGGCGACCTCCAGCACCGAACGGCGGGCAAAGATCAGATCGTCCTTAAGCGTCGGCCATTTCTTGGTGTCCGCAGACTCTGGATCCGCCAGCGAGAAATAGGCATAGAGATACTGCAGGCTCAGCGTCATCTCCATCGCAGCCAGACGTGTCTTGAGGTCCTCGATCATCGCCTCGGGCTTGTCATAGGGCTCGACCCCCGGCAATTCGGGATCAACCTCGTAAACCTCGCCCGTTTCGCGGCCTTCGACGACGATGGGCAACTCGCTCCACATCTGATTCACCTGATAGTGGTCGATCTGATAGGGGCGGTTCTGTTCCACCGTATTCAGCGCTGCGACATTCCCGGACGGGGATTTATCCGAGCGCAGCCAGTCCAGATAGGTCTCGGCCTCGATCGGATTTTTCGACTGGCCCGATGGCAGCTGATCGTCATGGGCTACCTCGGCCATCACCACATCGGGGTGGTTCGAAGGCCAGTAGTGGCAGCCGCAGTCACGGAAATCATGGGACCACGGATTGCACAGGCTCTGCGTCAATTCACCGGGGTCATAGGCTTCGCTGAAGACACCCGCCTCGGTCCGGTACTGGCGGCGGAAACCGTGCAAGACAACCTGCTCGGTATCCACGATGCCCTCATGATTGCGCCGTTCCAGAGCAATGCTGACCGGTTTGTCATCGCCATGTTCCAGACTGCGGATAAACCGCCAGATCATCAGCCCGTCATAGGGTGTGCCGTCTTCCTCCTTGAAAGTGATGCGCTTACCGCTCTGCTCGACCCATGACAGGAACCAGCGCCCCTGGCTGAGCTTTGCGCCCACGTCGCCGCTGTAGGCCTCCAGCAAGGTCTGCACCCATTCTTCGGGACTGTTGTCGGGCAGCATCGGGTCGTAGAAATAATCGACAAAGACCAGATGGAAGCCTTGCGAATTTTTCGGCGCCTCGGGCACGGGGTTCAGCGGCACCCGTGCCGCGTTGAACACCAGACCGGGGAAAAAGCGCCGGTCCAGGTTACGTACATCCATTTCCAGACCGGGAAAGCAATTGCCCACCGATCCGTCCAGTCGCGTGTTGTCGGGGTTGCCCGGCACCTTATACGCCGCGCGGGCGGTCAGGTTGCGCGGTTTGACGCGGATTTGGCCGGGTTGATCAGACATTCTGAGCCTCCAATTCCTGTGCGACCAGATAGTCGATGAACGAGATCACCAGATGATACTGCCTGCGCGACAGGGACAGCGGGTAATAGTTGGAATCACGCATATAGGGCGGCATCCGCGCGTCATGCATTGAGTCGCGGATGATCCGCGGGTCGCGAAAATCCGGGTTCGGGTCCTGATCGGGGTTCGGGTCGGTCTCAAGCTCGGTCAGGATGCCATAGGGTGGGCGCAGTAGGGTTTTCACGAAATCCGGGCGGCGGCGCAGGAAATCCAGCAGGTTGGCCTCGTCGATCAACTGCTCATGCACGAACTTCGTCGCCACTGTATAGGGCAGACGGTCATTCGGCACCGAGTTGGAAAAGACCGAGATTGGCTGCGGGCGGATCAGTTCATCGATCTTGTCTGGCGGCCTTGCATCCTCTTCCGTCATGGATTTTGCGTCAGTCGAGGGCAAGCCGGGTGTTGGGGAAATCCCGGTCTTAGCCTGCAGTTTTGCATTGTCCTTCAATCCTTGCGCGCGGATATCGTCAAGGTTGATCAGGCTGTTGGTTTCGAACGCACGACGGAAGATATCGACCACTTCGATTTTGGCCTGTGTGTAGTTTTCCTCAGTTACCGAGATCAGCGACAGATCACGGTCGGCCAGATCATCCTCAAGGCTGTAGAAGGGCCGCGCGTCAGGTGCAAAATCGGGTGGTCCAGTCATGATCGTAGCGCGCGCGGTCAGACGCTCGCCGCGTACAGCCAGCGTCGCCTCAATTATACCATCGCTGGTGTCATCGGCCACGCCCCAGGATTGGTCATTGCCGACGCGGGCACCATCATAGCTGTCATGCGGCTCGGGGTCGTCCGAGGTGCCGGACATCATGATCCACTTCGACCACGGCGTGTCTGGATTCAGGATGCGATTCTGCTCGGGCACGATTTCATGGATGCGACCATATTCCGATTCCGGTGGGTCGTTTTGATATCCCGGAACCGCCAACGTCGCCGGACCATAAGCAGCATCCGGCGGGCCATAGACCTCGCCTTTCGGAGGCATGAAGCGCAGACGCAGGATGCTGCGGTCGATGAACTCACCTTCAACCGGCTCATCATAACCCTGCACCGGATGCATCGCACGGATCGAGCCCAGAGGGATCGGGTTGTGCTCATAGACCATCGGCTGTTGTTCGGACGTGTAGGGGCTAAAGGCTAGCAGCGGTTTCGGGGTGAAATCCTGCCCCGCAATCTCGACCCGTGCGCGAAATCCGCAGGCCGCATCACCGGTCCGACGCTCGGCCTTGGTATTTCCGACGGTGATCGAATAACGCACGTTCTGAAGTGACAGGCCCTGATCGTCGAGCAGGTCCAGCGTCACCGGCGTCTCATATTCTTCACCCGTCTCGGCATCATGCATCCGCGCCCACAGCTCAAAGAACGGAGCAACCGGACGCAGCGCGCCGCCTTCGTCACGAAAGCGGATCGTGTCGGGGTCGGGAAGATAGGCGGTGACACTGCCATCTTCGACTTCGCGCAGGGTTATGTTTGAACGGACGACTGTCTTGTTGTTGCCATGCGCATCCATATCCTGCTGCCACTCATAACTTTCCAGCGGCGTCTCGCCCGGCCCTAACCGGGCAACTGCCATGGGTGGCAGAAAGAAAATCTCCTGAATCGTGTCCATGCTGGGCCCTCTCCCGTTTGGCCGTGGCTGCCCCTGCTTTCAGGGGTTCGAATAGCTTTCGTATGTGATGGTCGGGTCGTCAAAGATCGACTTGGACGTATCTCGGATGATGTCCGGCGGCGCGTCGTCCGGCAGCGGAGAAATGCTCTGCTGATAATGGAAGAAATTATGCGGATCGAATTTCTGCTTCACGAACAGCAGCGAGTTGAAATATTCACCCCAATATTGCCAGCGATAGTTCTTTTGCGTGCGACGCGGGTAGTTCTGATAGACGCGGTCGATAAAATAACCCTCGTCGGTCATCAATTTCATGAACCCGTCGAGCCAGGGCACCACGATCTCCTTTTCTTCTTCCGACAGCCAGAACACATCGACGTAAAAGTTCAGCGACACGTCACGGTGGATAAAGGCGTTGCCCTCTTTGCCCAGAGGCATCCGGTTGATCGCACCGCCATAAGGTTCAATTGCCACAGCGCCATAGGCATTAGGTGTACTGTCAAGGTAGTCCACAACGCGCTGCCATTCGGCCTCGCTGAGCTGGCGTTTGATGTATCCAGCCTGCTTATCCTCGCGCGCCTGATCCGGCACGACAGGGATGTCGTACTTGTCGTCATAGAGCCACGAGTTGATTTCCTGATAGGTGCCGTAGTTCTCGTCATCCTCACCCATCTCGCCGCCAATTTCATCGCTCAGCAAAGGCTTGATAAACGCCTTGCCTTCCTCGGGCTTGCCATCATAAAGCGCCGAAACCAGCAGCACCTTTCGATCCCCTTGATAGGCCAGAAAGATATAAGCTCCGAACCGGTCATCCTTGCAGGTGCTCATATAGTTAGCCTGCAGGAACTCCAGCGCTTTGGCGGCTTTGTCCAAAGGCCAGGTAATGTGACAACCCCAAACCTTGTAAAGCGGGTGTAGCTGATACCGAATTTCCAACAACACGCCAAAGTTGTTGCCGGTTCCGCCCCGGATGGCCCAGAACAGATCAGGGTTGGTGTCTTTGTCGGCAACAACAATACTGCCATCCCATAGCATCACGGTGACACCCAGAACGCTGTCACAAGCCATCCCAAGCCTGCGCGAAGTAAAACCATAGCCGCCGCCCATCATGAAACCCGCGACACAGACGTCCTGGCAGGCGCCCCCTGGCACATGCAGATGGTAAGAATTCAATTCTGAATTCAGCATCTTGAACGGCGTGCCCGGCCCCACATAGGCCATCGGCACTTTGGGATCGACTGTGACATACCGCATCCGGCTGGTATCCAGCACCATCTGGTTGTTGACCGAGTATCCTGCCGTGCTGTGCCGCCCCGATCGCGCAACGACCCATAAGTCATGCTTACCGGCAAATTCAAGGCTGGTACGCACGTCCTGAATGGTTTCGCAATAGACGATAATCTCAGGATAATCCTGAAATGCAGGGTTCCAGACCTGACGGTCGCGGTTGTATTCCGTGTCGGTTGGCAGGGTGACTGTTCCGATCAGCTTCTTTTCAAACGCGCGTATCTCATCGGCTGAAATCGAGTGATATTGCTGCAAAGCCAGATCAGTGCGGCTTTGCGCCACGATATCTTTGGCCAGAAGGGTTTTGCTGATCTTTTTCATCGGGTCTCCTCAAACCACAAGAGCCGGGGCGCTGGACTGGTGTTCCAGCGCCTAAATTTCGAATTTTAGGTATCAACCCAACTCTGCCCGCGCCCAAGCTGGCAGCATTGGGGGGCTCGGGTCAAGTGGTCGTTTCCATCAACGCGCGTGCGTCCCTAAGATCAGGCAATTGCGCATCCTTTTGGAAATGCGACATGGCAGTATTCAACGTCTCACCAATGGGTTTTCCGTTGCGCTGTCGCCACTCAGCCAGGGCAACCGCCGCACGAAGTTCATAGAGCCGGGCGCCTTGCATCTGAGCGGTTTCGATCGCGCGCAGGAGCAGTGGTTCCGGGTCACCACCGGTTTTAGCAACCAGCGCAGCCTCAATGCGCAACTGATCGGATTCGGCCCATTTTTCTTCAGTTTCGCTCAGAACATTTCTGGCGTGTGCCATGGTCTGATGCGCCGCCTCGTGATCTCCGGCATTTGTCTGAAGCTCGGCGATCAGCGAAGGAAAGAATGCCTTGTAGTTTCCAGCTCCGACCGACCACCAATCTTCCGACGCTAGACGCAGATTTTCGATATGCTCAACTTCAGAGGTAATGGTCGCTTTTGCCCAGCTTTCCCAAAGCCGCGCAATTGTAGCCATAAAGGGCAGCGAATGTTCTTCGGCGACTTCGGACAATGCCTGTACATCCTTTTGCAAGGCAGGGATGTCGCGTGCCAGCAGGTGAACTTTGCACATATAGACTAAAATCTGCGCTACGCTATGCGCATGCTTAAGTTCTTTGGACCATTCCAGCGCGGTGTTTTGCACCTGCAAGGCATCCTGATGTCGACCCATTAGGCAATAACATGTGCCAAGAAATGCAGACGTGATCGCGGCATGATCCGTGCCGTAGACATAGGCCAACTGGCTATGTATTTCGAAATCATAGAGCGTCCACGCCTGCTCGAGATGACTCTGCGCTTCGCGCAGGTTGCCCAAATGCAGCTGGACCGCCCCCATGGCGCGATGTCCCACCATCCGGTGTTCTGTCTTGCCGCTATTCACCGCCAAATCGAGGATTTGGGCCGCTACTTCTTGCGCCAACCGGTATTCGGCACGCACCAGATGGAAGGCATATAGCCCGTTGAGCACAGGAAATAGCCGCTCGGTCTCATCTGCCCGGTGGCACAATTCGCGCAGGCGCCCATAAGCTTCGCCGGTCGCATCCCCCGAGATGCCACTGGTTGACCGCAAAACACCAGCGCGCAGAATCTGGATGTCGATTTCCCGCAAATCCCGTTCGCGGCTTTTGGGCAGATCAGTCAGCTGATCTAGTGCCTTCGTCAGATGGGTCAGCGCTTCGGCCTGGGCCGAGCGTTCAATCGCGCGACGCCCTGCGCTTTGCCAATGCATCACAGCCTCTTCTGCGCGCTGCGCCAACGCGTAGTGCTGGGCCAAAACTTCGGGCTGGGTCTGCGCCAATTGCGGCTGATTTTCCAACAGCGCCCCGGCTGCGCGATCGTGCAAGGATTGCCGCTCGGTCCGCAACAGGCTGTCATAGGCCATGTCGCGGATCAAAGCGTGCCGGAATATGAACTCATCCTCTGTCGCATCCGGCGCTTGCAGAATGATCCCGGCAGATGAAAGCTGCTCTAACCCCGACTGCAGAACTGTAGGAGACAGGAACGAAACCGAAGCCAGCAATGCGATTGAGAACTGCCGCCCGAAAACAGCGCCGGTCTGCGCCACCTCTTTGGCCTTACCCAAACGATCAAGGCGTTCCATCAGCGAATCTTGCAGCGTGCTGGGAACAGACAGCGAAGGCAGCGGCCCGCGCAGGGCATACCCCTTGTCGGAAAGGCGCAATTGCCCGGATTCCAGCAAGCCACGAGTGACTTCCTGAACATAGAGTGGAATACCATCCGTCTTGGCTGCAATCAGATCGCACACCTCGGCAGGTACCGCGTTGCCACCAGCAACCTCAGCCACAATCTCGGCGACATCCCGATTGGTCAGACGTTTAAGTGGTATGTGCAATGTATTGTTGTGTTGGCCCCACCCCGGATCAAAACCGGTGCGCGCCGTCACGACGATCAATACAGGGAGGTCCCGAATATGTTCAATCACCCGATCTGTCAGAGACAAGGTGGTCGGATCAACCCAGTGGGCGTCTTCGAACAACAGCAACACCGGACGTTCACGCGCCAACGCAGCAAGCTGTTCGGTCACAGCCTCGAGCGTCTGTTCAAGCTTCACCTGCGGCGGCAGATCGAGAGGCCCAAGTACTGCATCAGCATCAACGCTCAACAAGTCGGCGATCAACCGTACGTGCTCGACCGGATGATGGCGCAAGAGATACGAAAGTTTCCCCAGCTTATCCTCGTCGCTATCCGTTGATGCAAATCCCGCCGCACGTTCCAGATGCTGAATGATCGGGTAAAGTGCCGAGTTGGCGTGAAGCGGCGAACACTGGAAATTCAGGCGAAGCGCGCCTTGGTCCAACACTTCTTGACTGAGCCCCTCAATCAAGCGCGATTTACCGATCCCCGCCTCACCTGAGACCAGAACCGATTGCCCGGCACCCTGACTTGCCTCGTTCCATTTGCCGATCAACTTGCGGAATTCAGCATGACGCCCGATGAGACGGCCAGCCCCAGCATCCGGCATGATGTCAAATCTGCGCTCAATCCGGGCCTGGCCTGTAACGATCCACGCTTGTATCGGTTCCGAAAACCCTTTCAGCGCGAATGACCCGCGATCTTGCAGTTCAAAAGCATTGCCCACCAATCTTCGAGTTGATGGGCTAATGATCAAGGTATTGGGCTCGGCCAAGCCTTGCAAACGCGCCGCCAAATTCGGCGTGCGCCCCATGACCACGTCATGTTCTCTAAAACCCTCGCCGTGGATTTCACCCACAACAACAAGACCAGTCGACACACCGATCCGCGCGGTCAGACGCTCCTGACCTTCCATCCGGATAAGACCTTCCAGAATATCCAGACCGGCAAGAACAGCGCGTGAGGCCGCATCCTCAACCGCGTGCGGATAACCGAAATAGATCATCGCCCCGTCGCCCATAAAGTCGGCGATATGGCCACCAAACCGGGCCACCGAGGTTGAACAGATCTCTTTAAACCGGCGCAGCAGTTCCCCCAGATCTTCCGGGTCCAACCGCTCAGATAAAGCAGTCGACCCAACTAGATCGACAAACATTACAGTCAGTTGCCGCCGTTCCGCCACGATCTTGCCACTGCCCTGAATCGGCGCCGGATTGGCATCCCTCGTCCGCCCCAAAGCGGCCATGAGTCGACGCCGGGGCCCAAGCGGCAGCCCAAGGTCGATCAGATCATGTTCAGTTAGATGCGCGAGATCGGCAAAGGTGACTTCATTTGACGCAAAAACCGGCGCATATTTCGAAAGCCCGTATTCTTCAAGGAATGCGTCGATCTCTGTCATTATCCCCATTGTCCCCGATCGTCTCCGGGTTCCCCTACCCGGTCAGGCTTGCCCATATTGACACAAAAGCCCAAAGACTTTGACCATTTAGGTGGACGGTCCTGATGGCTTTTCCTTCAGCCTTGATCAAGCTTTTTCTTTCTTGACGAGCGCGTCAAGTGAATTGCGCAGACCGTGTGTGTCGATCCCGCTAGTTGTTGCATGAATTGCGCTGTCGCTTTGAAAAATGGCAGGGGCAGCAGGGTTCGAACCCGCGACCTACGGTTTTGGAGACCGTCGCTCTACCAACTGAGCTATACCCCTAAGCTGGGCCATCAGATATGACAGTGGCGCAGAGGACTCAAGAGGCTTTTTCAGTTTTCCGAACTCTTTGCGTTTGACAAAAAAGTTGCGCCCGGCGCGCAGTTCTTTAAGACAAGGCTCGGCCAGCAGGAGGACCGCAGCCTTGAGCATCCGCAAGAGAATAGCCGACAGCGAAGCCCTGCTGAATTGGGTCGCACGCCGCATCGCAAGCTATATTCGGATGGTTCACCGCAACACACGCTGGCAGCGCATCGGATATGAAGAACTGGACCAACTGGCAGAACAGGGTGAACCGGTCATCGTGGTGCTCTGGCACCAGAGATTGGCGCAATCGCCTTATTTCTTCCCTTTGGACAAAGGCCGCATCTGCTCGATCACCTCAGCCGCACGCGCGGGCAGCATGGTGGGGCGGGTGCAGAAGTTGTTCGGGATGGATACAATTGCCATGTCCAGCCGCAAACGCCACGTCGCCTTGTCGCGCGAGGTGTTGGGCAAGATGAAGCAAGGTATCTCGATCGGTATCGCCGCGGACGGCCCGCGCGGGCCCGAGCGTGTCTCATCCACAGTTCCGCTGGTTTGGGCCCGCACCTCAGGCAAACGCGTATTCGGCATTACCTATTCTGCGCGGCATGGTCGCGAAGCCGGAACCTGGGATCGCCTGCTCATGCCGCGCCCCTGGCGCAATGAAGGCGTGTTTCTGTGCCGCGAATGGACCGTCCCAGTTCCGCGCAAAGCCAGCGAAGAGCAGATTGAGGCCCTTCGGCTGAGCCTTGAGCAGCACATGAACGACATCACCGCCGAGGCCGACCAGATGGTCGGACGTGAGCCTTGGGCGAAGGATGTGTGAACCAAAACCGACGGGAAACGGCAACTACACCGTTATGCAGCGTCTACACTGGCTCTGACCGAGGTCGCTCGGCTTGCCAAACCGTCTGACAACTCGGCAAGCTTGACGTCAAAGCGCTTCCGCTCTCGGCAAAAGTCGCTGATATTGCAATCAATTTCTTGTTCGTTATCGCCAAGTATGGCTGCCCGCATATCGTCCAGATCCTTACTATGAAGGATCTGTGCTCCATAGTTCAGAAACTCAAAACCAAACATCTTATTCTCCCTTGATCGCCAGGGCCGCTTTTCGTGCGGGCCTACTTTGCTGTTGCAAGGGATAGCTGGGAGTTCAGTCTTGGGATGAAGTGGACGCTAGATTAAGAAAGCGCAATCGATCACTATTATGCGCCATGGGCTCAACTTGTCAGAGAATATTCGACGAATAATCTCAGGCAAATCCGAGGTAACATTTAAAAAGGCCGCCCCAAGGGACGGCCTTAATTCGTTCAACGGTTGGGTCCGAGATTACTCGACGATTTTCGACACGACGCCGGCGCCGACAGTGCGGCCGCCTTCGCGGATGGCGAAGCGCAGGCCGTTTTCCATCGCGATCGGCGCGATCAGTTCAACCTCGAACGACACGTTGTCGCCGGGCATAACCATCTCGGTGCCAGCCGCCAGGGTCACGGTTCCGGTCACGTCAGTTGTACGGAAGTAGAACTGAGGACGGTAGTTCGCGAAGAACGGAG
>NZ_JBQFVE010000014.1:0-117092 GCF_056539605.1 Ruegeria sp. BA2
CGAAGCCGAAGCCGAAGCCGAAGCCGAAGCCGAAGCCGAAGCCGAAGCCGAAGCCGAAGCCGAAGCCGAAGCCGAAGCCGAAGCCGAAGCCCTGAACAGGGCCGAGCCGACCGAAGAGAAGGTGATCGAACGCACCGTTGAAAAGCGCGGCGGGTTTGTTCCGGCGCTGCTGGGCGGCGTTGTTGCGGCTGGAATTGGGTTTGCCGTGGGCAGCGGCGGGTATTTGTCCAGTGGGGCAGAAAGCTCGGACGCAATTGCCGCGCTTGAAAAGAAGCTGTCGGAACAATCCGATCAGATTGCCCAACTGACAAAATCTCTTGCTGATGGCCCCGATGTCTCGGGCCTTTCGGATCAGATCAAGGCTTTGTCAGACAAGCTATCGCCGGTCGAAAGCGATCTGAGCTCCGTAAAGACCAGCGTTGATGGCCTGACCGGGAAGGTCGACCCGTTGGAGGAACGCCTGAGCGCGCTTGAGAAGCAACCGCTTGAGGCAAATGTCTCGCCCGAGGCGACGGCAGCCTTTGAGGCCGAGTTGAAGAAACTGCAGGATTCTCTGGCCGCACAGCGTAGCGAAGTGGAAAAGATGGTTTCCGATGCGCAGGCGCTTGAATCCAAAGCCTCGGCCGAGGCCCGCGCTGCAACCAACGCGGCCATCCTGTCTCGTCTGCATGGCCAGTTGGACGCCGGTCAGCCTTATGAAGATCTGGTCTCGGAACTGAAGGCCGGTGGGGTCGACGTGCCGGATACCCTGGCCTCCTCCGCGAAGGACGGGGTCGAGACGCTTTCAGCCCTGCGCAGCGCATTTGCCCCCGCAGCACGCACGGCGCTGGCGGATGCGCGTGATGCCGACAAAGGCACCGGGTTGATGGCCTTCCTGCAGCGTCAGACGGGCGCGCGGTCGGTGACGCCGCAAGAGGGGGATGACCCCGATGCGATCCTGTCGCGCGCGCAGGCGGCCTTGGCGGATGGAGACGTCGCAAAGGCGTTGACCGAACTGAAAGCATTACCAGAGGCGGCGCAGACTGCATTGGCGGATTGGGAGCAGGCGGCGCAGACGCGGGTCTCTACCGTCGAGGCCGCAAACACGCTTGCTTCAAGCCTGAACTCGAACTGAAGGACCTGCCATGCTGTGGTCATTGTTAAAGATCCTTGTTTTTGTTGCGATTATCGGCCTGCTGGCCATGGGCGCCGGGTTTCTTATGGAATCATCAGGCGGCGTACAGATCACCGTCGCCGGCACCGAATACACGCTGGGGCCGCTGCAATCGGTGATCGCGCTGGGCGTGTTGGTGTTTGCGGTCTGGCTGTTCTTCAAACTTCTGACGCTGCTGATTGCGACGCTGAAATTCCTCAACGGTGATGAGACCGCCTTGTCGCGCTACTTTGATCGCAGCCGTGAACAGCGCGGATATCAGGCGCTGGCCGACGGGTTGATGGCGCTTGCCTCGGGTGAAGGGCGCGTTGCCATGACCAAGGCCAGCAAGGCCGAAAAGCTGCTGAACAAGCCCGAGCTTACCAATTTGCTGGTGGCACAAGCGGCCGAGATGACCGGTGATACCAAGAAAGCGTCCGAGACCTACAAGAAGCTGGTCACCAACAATGCCACGCGTTTTGTTGGCGTGCGCGGGATCATGAAACAAAAGCTGGCCGAGGGCGACGATGAAACCGCACGCAAACTGGCTGAGAAGGCATTGGCTCTGAAACCCCGGCACGAAGAGACTCAGGATGTGCTGCTGAACCTGCAGACCAAGGCGCAGGATTGGGCCGGGGCACGGTCCACGCTGACATCAAAGCTGAAGGCCGGGTATCTGCCGCGCGACGTGTTCAAGCGGCGTGATGCGGTCTTAGCCCTGTCCGAGGCCAAGGTGCTGCTAGATGACACGGCGACCGTTGAACAGCAGGAACACGCGATTGAGGCAAACCGCCTGTCCCCCGATCTGGTACCAGCCGCCGCCATGGCCGCGCGCGCCTATATCGAAAAGGGCAAACCGCGTGCGGCGACCAAGATCCTGAAAAAGGCGTGGGAGGTTCAACCGCATCCCGATCTGGCCCATGCCTTTGCCGAAATCGCGCCGGACGAAACACCCGAACAGCGGATCAAGCGGTTCACAGCGCTGACCCGTATTCACCCGCAGGACATGGAAACCCGCCTGATCCTAGCCGAATTAAATATTGTCGCCGAAGACTTCCCCGAAGCCCGCCGCGCGCTGGGTGATGTGGTTGAAAAACAAGGAGATGCACGGGCCTACACGCTGATGGCCGCGATCGAACGGGGCGAGGGCGCCACGGACGCGGTGGTTCAGGGTTGGCTAGCCAAGGCGCTGAACGCACCGCGCGGGCCGCAATGGGTCTGCACCAATTGCCACGACATTCAGCCCGAATGGGGCCCAGTGTGTCAGAACTGCGGCAGTTTCGATACGCTTAGCTGGCAGACACCGCAGACGCCTGAGATTGCAAGTGCGACGGGTGTGCACATGCTGCCTCTGATCGTCGGAGCACTTGAGGATCAGTCAGAGGCTGAAGAGGAATCGGAAGCAGAAGAGCCCGAGGCAGAAGATGTGATTGAGGTAAACGCTGAGCCTGTGACAGTCGAGGACGAGAAGCGCGTCTAGCCCGCTACGGCGTTTCGCCCGTATAAGTCCAGCGATATTGAGGTGGGGTCGGGCCTTTGTTGCGCCCGCCCTGCTGCATCTGCTCCCACGCATGCGCTAAAATCCCGACCGAACGCGAGAGGCAAAACAGACCACGCGCCAGAGGTGGTGCAAAGCCCAGCTCGGCATAGATGACGGCGGTGGCCCCGTCGATATTCATCGGAACAGGCTTGCCCTTTCGACGTCTGAGCGCCGCTTCCACGTCGCGTCCGATTTTCATGTACCGCCCCTCACACGCGCCCGCGTCAACCGCTTCTTCAACCAAGTCCATCAGTTTTGGCGCGCGCGGGTCGGTCGGCGTATGAAACCTGTGGCCAAAGCCGGGCAGAATCTTTCCGTTACGCGCGATCCAGTCATCCAATCCGGCATCCAGATCCTCGGACTGTGTTTCAATGAACTGGTAGAGTTCGACTGCTTGCTCTCCGGCTCCGCCATGGACGTCCCCGAGCATATTGACCGCGCTGGCCATAGCGTTGTTCAGAGGTAGACCGCAGGTCACCGCCATCCGCGCGGTCGCGATTGAGGGGGCTTGCGGGCCGTGATCCACAGCTGCGACTAAAGCTGCTTCGAACAATCGTGCCTGCGAAGGTGTAGGCCTGTCACCCCGCATCATCAGCCAGATCATTTCTGCGAATCCAACTGTGCCGATCAGGTTTTCAATCGGCTGACCGCGCAGAGCAATCTTCCCGGGTTCCATATCAATGATGGCCGTCTGCCACCAATCGGCTACGTCACTCATATGATCCCCTCTTGCCGCAGGGCCTCGAGCTCAACGTCTGACAAACCAAGCTCAGACCAGATTGTTGCATTGTGGGCACCAAGTGAGGGTGGCGCACTCTGGGGCATTTTGCGTTCGCCATTCATAACAACCGGGCTACCAGCCAGACGCATGTTTTCACCGTAAGCCGAGAGAGTTCCGATCAATCCCCGGCCCTCCATTTGATCATCCGACAGAGCCTCAGGCACCGTCAAAACCTGCCCAGCAGGTACGCCGAGTGCGTTCAATTCGCGAACCCAATCTGTGGCTGGTCGGGTGATCAATGTGTGTTCGAGTTCCTGCCGAAGAGCATGCCGGTTTTGTTTGCGATCCTCGCGCGTTTGGTAGTCGGGATTAGACAGCAAATCCTCTCGTTCCAGGTGTTTTGCCAAGGCCTGCCATTGCTCATCCCGGTTGGCCGCGATGTTGATCGGGCTATCGGATGTTGCGAAGGTTCCGGATGGGGCCGAGGTCGTGTTTTCATTGCCATGGGCACTCGGCAGAACGCCCCCCAAGAGGTAGTTCGACACGACCCAACCCATTGTCGAGACAACGGCCTCGGTCATTGCAATGTCCAGAAATGCGCCGCGTGGATTGGCGTTCAAGGCAGCGCTGATGGCAAAGGCTGCGGTCAGGCCACCCACTGTATCTGCCAGTGGATATCCGACCCGGTAAGGTGCCGTATCGGGCGCGCCAGTAATGGACATGACACCGCTGAGGCCTTGCACAATCTGATCATAAGCCGGATCGTTGCGACGCGGCCCGTTCTGACCGAATCCGCTGATCGCGCAATAGATCAGGTTGGGATTTTCGGCACGCAAATTCTCAAAGCCCAGCCCCAGCCGATCCATCACTCCGGGTCGGAAGTTCTCAACAAGAACGTCGGCGTTTTGAACCAGCCTTTTCAGCAGAGCTTTTCCCTGCTCGGTCTTCATGTCCAACGTAACGGATTTTTTGTCGGCGTTCTGAGCCAGAAAGCTGATGCCCATTCCGGCCTTATTCCGGTCGGGGTCCGCGCCCAGCACCCGGGCCAGATCACCAGTGCCGGGGCGTTCAACCTTGATGACCTTGGCCCCCATCAACGCTAGTTGATAGCAACAATAGGGGCCCGCCAGAACATTGGTCAGGTCAAGGACGCGGACCCCCGAGAGTGGCTCAGTCGCCATCTGCGATCCCGGCTGCACGCGCTTTTGCACGACGTGCGCGGTAGCTTGGCAGCAGGACCAAAAGCACGGCGATGACCAGCAAGCCCAGCGTCATCGGGCGTTCCCAAATGAAAGCGATACCGTCGTAGAGTTGCATGGAGCGGGCGAAATTATCTTCCATCATGCCGCCGAGAATGAAGCCGATCAGCAAGGGAGCAAGTGGATAATCCGCGAACTTCAACGCGGTCGCGCAGACCCCGAACCCAACGAGTATCAGCAGTTCGGTGGCGTTGTTCTGCCCGATATAGGCCCCCATAAGGGTGAAGAACAGAATGAACGGGATCAGATAGTTCCGCGGAACGGCCAGCACCTTGGCGATGTACGGGATCAGCGGTAGGTTCAGGATCAGCAGGACGAGATTGCCGATGAACATCGACATGATGACCGCCCAGAAAATCTGCGGCTCATCGATCATCAGACGCGGACCGGGTGTGACGTTCAGCGCGATCAGCGCGCCAAGCAGGATGGCGGTGGTGCCAGAACCGGGGATGCCCAACGTCAGCAGCGGTACGAAAGAACCCGTACAAGCCGCGTTATTTGCTGCTTCAGGCGCAGCAAGCCCTTTGATAGAGCCTTTTCCAAACTCTTCCTGCTCTTCTTTCGGCGCAATGTTACGTTCGACCGCATAACCAAGAAAGCTGGCGATCGTCGCGCCCGCGCCAGGTAGGACTCCGATAAAGAACCCCTGTGTTGATTGGCGTCCAATGACCGGGGCGATGGCCTTCGCCTCGTCTTTCGTGATGCGCAGGTCCTTGATTTCTCCGTCATCACCTTGCAGGTCCTTGGGTTTGAGGACCAGAAACAGCGCTTCGGGCAAGGCGAACATCGCCATGGCTAGTGTGATGAAACCAAAGCCGGATTGCAGGTCCATAATGCCCATGGTGAAGCGCGGCAGGTTGAACAACGCACCCTCGCCAACGGTTGCCATAATCAAGCCAAGGATGGTCATGATCAGTGCCTTGGCCACCTGTCCAGATCCCGCGAAGGCGGCGATGGCGGACAGGCCAACAACCATCAGCGCAAAATACTCGGCGGAATGGAACAACAGTGCGACCGAAGACAGGGCAGGGGCGAACACCATCAGTAGGATCGCACCCAATGTACCACCCGCGAAACTGGCAATCGCGGCAATGGTCAGCGCTTTACCGGCTTTGCCTTGCCGCGCCATCGGATAGCCATCAAAGCTTGAGGCCACCGTGCCCGCGACCCCCGGCGCGTTCAGCAGGATAGACGAGGTCGAGCCACCGAATATCGCGCCATAGTAGACACCCGCCAGAAGGATCAGAGCAGCGGATGGATCTCCCATCGAAATCGCGACGGGAATCATGATCGCGATGATCGACATCGGCCCCAGCCCGGGCAGCATGCCGATGAAAGTACCGATCAGGCACCCCGCAATGACCATCAGCAGGTTTTGAAGCGAAAAGGCCGTTTGCAGGCCGATCAGAAGTCCTTCGAGCATGTCAGCCTCCGAACACGCCCGGCAGGGGGCGCAGGTAAATTCCAAGAACTTGCTGAACCAGATACCAGACGACTCCGGTTGCGATCAGGGCGACAGGCACCATTATGTGCCACTTGCGCTCGCCCAGTAGGTACGAACCGAGGATCAGGAAACCGGATGTTGCGATCAGAAAGCCGACCGGACGCAAGCACAAAGCATAGACAACCATTAGAACCAGCAGCGAAATCGCCTGCCCAAGGTGGTAGTCACCCAGGCGGCGGTAATCGATATCTGCCTCTTTTATCTCGCTTTTCTCAAATCCCAGCAGGATGATTGTGCAAGCGATGATCCCCAATATGGACAGTACCTTTGGGAAGGTGCTGGGCCATATCGGGTTTCTTTGCATGAAAGGGGGCAGGCTGCCGTCCATCGTGAACCAGGCCGCATAACCATAGCTTAGACAAATCCCCAGCAGAACAAGCGCGATCCAGCGATCCAGCGCCATGGTGTCCCCTCCCGTCTTAGTTTTTTGAATTTTGGGGCAGAGCGGCGGCCCGCTCTGCCAATGCTGCCCTTAAAGGAAGCCCAGTTTTTTCATCAGATCACTGATCTGCTTCTCTTGCTCTTCAAGGAAGGCCGAGAAGTCGTCGCCCGAGTTGTGGATGTTTACCCAACCGTTGCGTGCACGAACTTCTTCCCATTCAGGCGTATCATACATTTTGGTGATCGCGTCCTGATAGGCGACCAGTTTGTCTTCTGGCAGTCCGGGGGCTGCGAAGAACCCGCGCCAGTTGACGAAAGTAGTGTCGATACCCTGTTCCTTCATGGTCTGGGCATCCGGAGCCGCATCCACCCGCTCTTCGGCCGTGACGCCGATGATTTTCACTTCACCCTGATTGGCCAGATCGACCGCTTCCGAGAAGCCAGTCGACAATGCAGCGATCTCGCCGGACAGCAGCGCTGCCATTGCCTTACCGCCTGCATCATAAGGAATGTATTTGACGCCCAGTGCGTCTTTGCCCGCCGCTTCCATTACCATGGCAGCCACCAGATGGTCCATGCCACCCGGAACTGAACCGCCGCCAATAGCCGTTGAACCCGGATCGGCGTCATAGGCTGCCAGCAGGTCCGCCATGGAATTGATTGGGCTATCCTTGCCGACAACGATTGCCGCGTAGTCGCCGATCGTGCCCGATACCAAGGTCAGGTCGCGGAAGTTATGCGGGAACACGCCTGTCAGAGACCGGATCACGATGGGCGTCGAATTGACCATCAGAGTTCCATGATTGCTTTCGGCGTTTTCGATCAAATAGCCGATGGCTTTACCACCACCGCCGCCTGACATGTTCTCGTAAGACGCGGTGCCGACTAGCCCTGCGTTTGTCAGCGCCTCTCCCGTACCACGCGCTGTACCGTCCCAGCCTCCGCCAGCGCCGCCGGGGATCAGAAAGTGGATGCTATCCACAACCTGGTCCTGCGCCAACGCGGGTCCTGTCAGGCCGACTGCGGCCACAGCTGCGATCAGGGCACGACGGCCCAGTTTGAATGTTGTCATGATGTCCTCCCATTTGACATCCGGCCGCAGGGCGGCTCAGATTATTCCGAAGTTTAAACACACGAACCTGACATCAACCTGTCACGCGCTGGGATACGCTCCGAACCTCATGAAATTCCTTCTGATCGAAGATAATCTGGATCTGGCTAACGCGATGTGCACCCGCATGCGTCAGGATGGTCATGTTATTGATCATGCAGCAAAATTGGATGATGCGACGGCCTATGCTGAGATTGAAGAATACGATCTGATCCTGCTTGATATCATGCTGCCCGACGGCGATGGACGAGACTTCCTTCAGCGACATCGGGCCCGTGATCCTGACACTCCGGTCATCGTTTTGACGGCGCGCAGTCAGGTTTCAGATCGAATCGGATCGCTCGATCTTGGTGCGGATGACTACGTCACAAAGCCCTTTGACCATGCAGAGCTTGAGGCCCGGTGTCGGGCCATTCTGCGCCGTAAATCCGGGATTGCAAAATCAAGGATTGAGGTCGGCGGGATCGTATTTGACCCTGTCGCGGGCCATCTGAGCGTCCGGGGTGAAACGATATCCTTGCGTAACCGTGAGCTGCGAATGATGGAGCTATTCATAAACGCGCCCGGTCAGGTGTTCTCGAAACAGAAGCTGGCCGACAGGTTGTTTTCTTATGACGACAACATCTCGGACAACGCGATTGAGGTCTATGTAGGTCGGCTGCGTAGGCACCTTGAAAAGTCCGAGCTGAAAATCACAACACTGCGCGGGTTGGGTTACAGGTTGGACCATGACGGTTAGCCCGGCTGTCTCAGGTTCGCTCAGAAACCGGCTAGTGCTGACGTTGATCAGTGGCGCGGCTTTACTGGCCATACTGCTGTTCTTTGCTGTCCGAAACTATGCTGCACAGGTGGCGCAGCAGGGGCAGGATAACATTCTTGAAGCATCTGCAGCCTCGATCCTCGACGCGGCGGCGCTGCGCGATGGGCAGCTTGAGATTGATATTCCTTATGCGGCGTTTTCGATGCTGGCGACACCGTCGGATGACCGGGTGTTCTATGCGATTTTTCAGGATGGAGCGTTCATTTCGGGGTATGAGGACCTACAGCTTGCTAAAGGCGCCGATGACGGCAACTGGACCTTTGGGGCTGGCGAATTGCGAGGTGAGCGCATCCGTCAGGTTAACGCCAGTCGCACGCTGGTTGGTCTGGGCCGTCAGACAGAGATCGAGGTCGCGCTTGCGCAGACACAGGATGCTCTGGCTGAAACGCTGGATCAGATTTCTCGTAACGCAGCCTTTCTGGGCCTTGGTTTCTTCGTGCTGACCGCGGCTTTGTCTTTTTGGGTCACTTCCGCAACAATCGGACAGCTGAACAAGCTGACGACCTCGGTCACTCGTCGCGGGCCGCAGGATTTGAGTCCGTTCCGGAAACCGGTGCCGCGGGAAATGGCCCCTCTGGTATCTTCGCTGAATTCTCTGATGGGGCGGCTGGATCAGTCGCTCAGCCAGTCAGAGGATTTCATAGCTGAGGCGGCACATCGGGTGCGCACACCTTTGGCGACCGTCCGATCTTATGCTGAAGCAACATTGCAGCGAGTTGAACGGAAAGAAAATCGGGAAGCCCTGCGTGCGATGGTACGAGCCATTGATGAAAGCTCTCGTGCGGCTGGCCAGCTTCTGGATCATGCAATGATCACTTTCCGTGCAGATCATCTGGAACGAGAGAACCTTGATCTTGTTGTCCTCACCCATGAGCTTGTGCAGCGTCTGACGCCCATAGCCGAGATGAAAGACCTGTCGTTGTCTCTGACTGGCGATGCCTCTGTTCTGTATTCGGGTGATCCGATCCTGTTGCAGAACGCGGTGCGTAACATGGTCGATAACGCGCTGAAATACGCGCCACCGGACAGCACGGTTGAAATCAACGTTACCGCAACGCCGCAACTCCAGATCAGTGTAAAAGACTCAGGACCGGGATTTCCGCCCGATGAGATTGACATGCTGACGCGCCGGTTTGAGCGAGGCCAGAACGCCACCGGAACCATCGGCTCGGGTCTGGGTCTTACGATCGCTCAGGACGTGGCGACTGCGCATGGCGGCACGCTTGTCTTAACCAACCAACCAGAGGGCGGCGCATGCGTTATCTTATCGCTTTGATCCTGTCGTTGTTGCCGCAAATCGGCTCTGCAGAGGACTGGGAAGATCGCAGGTTGTTTAACGAAGAATTCGATGGTGCACCTCTGCGCGTCATATCAAGCACTGACACCGTTCTGTTCGCGCCACTTATTGAAGATTTTGTTGCCGAAAATCCCTTAATTAGTATCGAATATTTGGTGTCCAGCACTGCAGAAATCTACGAGCGCGTGCGCGCGTCACCCGACGCCTATGATGTTGTTATCTCGAGCGCGATGGACCTGCAGCTGAAACTCGCCAATGACGGTTTTGCGCTGCCTCTGGACGATATCCCCACTCCGCCTTGGGCGCAGTGGCACGACAGCCTGTTTGCCTTCACTTCTGAGCCTGCAACCATTGTGATCAATCGCACGGCCTTCGAAGATCAACCCATTCCCCAAACACGGCAAGGCCTGATCGAAGCGCTACGCGAACGCCCAGAGACATTTAGCGGTAAGGTTGGGACATATGATGTGCGGCAATCCGGTTTAGGCTATTTGTTTGCCACGCAGGATGCGCGCGCGTCGGAAACCTTCTGGCGCTTGATGGAGGTTATTGGCAGCCTCGACGTCCGTTTGTATTGCTGTTCCGGTGAAATGATCCGCGATCTGGCAGATGGGACCATTCTGGTCGCTTACAACGTTCTGGGCAGTTACGCGGCGGTTCAGGCTGAGGGTAAGGATGCGCTGGAAATCATATTGCCCTCTGATTTTCAGACCACGATGATGCGCACGGTTATGGCCCTGGATGCGACACAGAAGCCCCAAGCTGCGGAACTGTTTGTTCGTTATCTGGTGACCGGCACGTCGCAATCACTCGAGACGACGCCATTACCAGTTTTATCGCAGTCGGGTGAAGGTGAGCAGGAGGCCATTGGTCTAGATCCGGCTTTGTTGACTTATCTGGATGTTCTGAAGCGAAGAAAGTTCATCTCTGCCTGGGAAAACGCCGTTATCCAGTAGGAGCGTCAGTGCCGATTGTCGCGGGCGAACGCGTTTGCTAACGTCACCCACGCGTCGGGGAGGGCGTAAACACCTAGATGCTGGACTATTCGCATAACGCCTGGCTAGTGGCGGCCTCGCTGGCTGTCGCGCTGATGGCCGGATTTACTGGCCTGTATCTGACCCATGGCGCCTCCAGTCTTGACAGTCAGAAGCGTAAACTTGTGGTTGCTCTAGCCGCAGTCATTCTGGGCGGCGGCATCTGGTCCATGCATTTTGTCGCCATGCTGGGTCTGCAGCTGCCGATCCTGTTCTACTATGACGCTCTGATCACACTGATTTCTGCTCTGGTCGCGATCCTGATGGTTGGACTGGCGCTATTGCTTCTGCATTTTCGACCGCGCACGCCCCAGATTATGATTGGGTCTGGGGTGATCGTGGGCCTTGGAATCGTGGTGATGCACTATATCGGAATGGCCGGAATGCAGCTGTGCCGCCCGGTTTATAGCGCATTGGATGTGGTTTTGGCGACGTTGGCTTCAGTGATACTGTCGGTTGCGGCCATCTGGGTCGCCTATGGTAATCGCACGCAGCGCAATATTCTTTTGGGCACGGTCTGCTTTGGGCTGGCCGTCTTTACCATGCATTTTGTGGCCACCGGCTTGACTGATTTTGTCGCCAGCGATCGCGCCGGTGGCGCGGGACCTGCGCTGGACAATCAGGTTTTGGCGATGGGTGTTACCGTTTCAGTTTTTCTGATTTGCGGAGCGTTCCTGTTGACGGGTATCTCGTTCATCGAACCAAATGAGCCACTTGCACCCAAACGCATTACAGAACCAACAGTCCTGCGTGCCGGTGTTCCATTCGAGCGCGAGGGCCAGACTTTTTTCGCCGAACCCAACCGCATCGCCGCCATCCGGGCCGAGGGGCACTATACCGTTCTTTATTTAGGTGCCGAGAAACTGTTTTGCCCTTGGTCGATCACAGAGGCTGAATCGCGCCTGGAACCTGACGGCTTTCTGAGGGCCCATCGCAGCTATCTGGTGAACCCCAAGCACGTCTCGAGCTTTGAGCGTCATAAGGATAATGGGACCTGCTATTTCGACGGCGTCGACGCGTTGACAAAGGTACCGGTCAGCCGATCCCGTCTAACAGACATTCGCGAGGCGCTTGGCCTTTGATCGCATCTCGTGCAGCCAATTCGCATTTCGTGAAACAAGCTGCGCGCCCTGTTTCCGTTGGCTGGAACGCCTGAGCCCACCGCTCTTTCCTGACCCCAGGTTCCCCAAGGCATAACGCTCGGACCCAGGGAGGAAGAAAATGATACCAGCCGGTTTTGAGTATCACCGGCCAGGCGATATCGCCTCGGCTATCGGCATACTGCAAGAACATGGAGACGAGGCGCGCGTCATCGCAGGCGGGCACAGTCTGATCCCGATGATGAAGCTGCGCATGGCCGAGATGGGTCATCTGGTTGATCTTCAGGCCATCGATGAATTGAAAGGTGTCGAGGTTGGCGCCGACACCGTCACATTGGGTGCGATGGTCACGCAGCACGAGTTGATCACTCATGACGGGCTGGCTGCTGCTATCCCGCTGATCCGCGAGGCTGCTTTACAGATCGCTGACCCTCAGGTGCGGTACATGGGGACCGTTGGCGGCAACGTGGCCAATGGCGACCCGGGCAATGACATGCCGGGGTTGATGCAATGCCTGAACGCGACGTTCCACCTGTCCGGCCCGGACGGCACGCGCGAGGTTGCAGCGCGGGAATTTTATGAGGCGGCTTATTTCACCGCCCGTGAAGATGAAGAGATCCTGACCCAAATCTCGATCCCCGTACCGGGCGCAGGCGTTGGCCAGGCGTATGAAAAGCAAAAGCGCAAGATCGGCGATTACGCCACCGCAGCAGCGGCGGTCATGGTCGGGGGTGGCACAGCGTCGGTCGCGATGACCAATCTGGCTGACACGCCGATCTGGTCCGATGCTGCCAGCTCCGCATTGGCGGGTGGCGACGTCGACGGCTGCGTGGCCGCGATGCTCGAAGCGATCGACCCGGTTGCTGACAACCGCGGCCCTGTCGAATTCAAAAAACACGTGGCCGCCGTGATGCTGCGCCGCGCCATCGACCGTGCGCAAAGCCGCGCGGGTTGAGGAGGGGAAATCATGTCAAAAATGCACGTCAAACTCACCGTGAACGGCAAGCAGGTCGAAGGTCTGGCCGAACCGCGCACGCTGCTTATTCACTTCCTGCGGGAAGATCTGAAAATCACCGGCCCCCATATCGGCTGCGAGACCAGCCATTGCGGTGCCTGTACCGTGGATATCGACGGGAAGTCGGTCAAATCCTGCACGACTTTTGTGGCGCAGGTGAACGGAGCCGATATCACCACCGTCGAAGGACTGACCAATGACGATGGTAGCCTTGGCGTTCTGCAGGAAATGTTCCGCGAACATCACGGGCTGCAATGCGGTTTCTGCACGCCGGGCATGATCACCCGCGCGCATCGCTTGCTGCAGGAAAACCCGAACCCGACTGAGGAAGATATCCGCTTTGGTATGGCTGGCAACCTTTGCCGCTGCACTGGGTACCAGAACATTGTCAAGGCGATCTCAGCCTCGGCTGATATGCTGAATGCTCAGAAGGAGGCTGCGGAATGAACGATCAAACAATGACCCCCGAAGAACGCGCCGCCAATCTCAAAGGAATGGGCTGCGCCCGTAAGCGCGTTGAGGACGTGCGCTTTACCCAAGGCAAGGGTAATTATGTCGATGACATCAAGCTGGATGGGATGCTGTTTGGCGCGTTCGTCCGCTCACCCTATGCCCATGCACGTGTCGTCAGTGTGAACAAGGATGCGGCGCTGGCTGTGCCCGGTGTGGTTGCCGTGCTGACCGCCGAAGATTTGGCTCCGCTGGGTTTGCATTGGATGCCGACGCTAGCGGGCGACAAGCAGATGGTGCTGGCCGATGGCAAGGTTCTATTCCAGGGCCAGGAGGTTGCCTATGTGGTCGCTGAAAATCGCTACATCGCGGCAGATGCTGCTGAGCTGGTCGAAGTTGATTACGAAGAACTGCCGGTCCTGACCGACCCCTTCGAGGCTTTGAAATCGGACGTTGTTCTGCGCGAAGACCTTGCAGGTCAGACCGAGGGCGCACACGGACCTCGCAAGCATCACAACCACATCTTCACTTGGGAGCAGGGCGACAAAGACGCCACCGAAGCGGTTCTAGGCGAGGCCGATGTCGTGGCTGAAGAGATGGTCTATTATCATCGAACCCACCCATGCCCGTTGGAGACATGCGGCTGTGTCGCTTCTATGGATAAGGTCACAGGCAAGCTGACGCTCTATGGCACCTTCCAGGCACCCCACGCGATCCGGACCGTTGTGTCGCTGATCTCTGGCCTCGCCGAGCACAATATCCGGGTGATCAGCCCCGATATCGGTGGTGGCTTCGGCAACAAGGTCGGCGCCTATGCGGGCTATGTCTGCTCGGTCGTCGCCTCGATTGTCACCGGCCAGCCGGTGAAATGGGTCGAGAACCGGATGGAGAATCTGATGTCCACCGCCTTCGCCCGCGACTACTGGATGCAGGGCAAGATCGCGGCGACCAAGGAAGGCAAGATCACCGGTCTGTGGTGCCATACGACTGCGGATCACGGTGGGTTCGACGCCTGTGCCGACCCGACCAAGTTTCCAGCCGGTTTCATGAATATCTGCACCGGTTCGTATGACATCCCAACCGCCTATCTGGCTGTGGATGGCGTCTACACCAACAAAGCGCCGGGCGGTGTGGCCTATCGTTGCTCGTTCCGGGTGACGGAGGCTGCCTATTTCATCGAACGGATGATCGAAGTTCTGGCCATCAAGTTGAACATCGATGCGGCCGAGCTGCGCCGGATCAACTTTATCAAAGCTGATCAATTCCCGTACCAGTCAGCGCTGGGATGGGAGTATGACTCGGGCGATTATCACACCGCTTGGGATAAAGCGCTGAAGGCCGTGGACTATGACGGTCTGCGGGCGGAACAGGCGCAGCGGATCGAGGATTTCAAGGCTGGAAAGACCCGCAAGCTGCTGGGCATTGGCCTGACGCATTTCACCGAGATTGTCGGCGCGGGGCCGGTAAAGAACTGCGATATCCTTGGGTTGGGAATGTTCGACTCATGCGAAATCCGTATCCACCCAACCGGTTCCGCCATCGCGCGGCTGGGGACGATCAGCCAGGGTCAGGGCCATGCCACGACCTTTGCCCAGATCATCGCCAGCGAAATCGGCCTGCCCGCCGACGATATCACGCTGGAAGAAGGCGACACAGACACCGCGCCTTATGGGCTTGGCACCTATGGGTCTCGGTCGACACCCGTGGCCGGTGCGGCAACGGCGATGGCCGCCCGCAAAATACGTGCCAAGGCGCAGATGATCGCGGCTTACCTGCTTGAGGTTCATGACAATGACGTCGAATGGGATGTGGATCGGTTTGCCGTTAAAGGCGCACCTGAGCGGTTCAAGACGATGAAAGAAATCGCCTTCGCCGCCTATAATCAGGCCATATCGGGGCTGGAACCGGGGTTGGAGGCCGTCAGCTATTACGACCCACCGAACATGACCTATCCGTTCGGCGCCTATATCTGTGTCATGGAGATCGACGTGGATACCGGCGAATGGGACGTTCGGCAGTTTTATGCGCTGGATGATTGCGGCACCCGGATCAACCCGATGATCATCGAAGGGCAGGTCCACGGCGGCGTGACCGAAGCGCTGGCCATCGCGATGGGTCAGGAAATCGCCTATGATGAGATGGGCAACGTGAAGACCGGCACTCTGATGGATTTCTTCATCCCGACGGCGTGGGAGACGCCGAACTACACCACCGACCACACGGTGACGCCGTCTCCGCATCATCCAATTGGCGCGAAGGGCGTTGGGGAAAGCCCGAATGTGGGGGGCGTGCCTGCGTTCTCGAACGCGGTGCATGATGCGTTCCGTCCTTTTGGCTTGGTGCAGAGCCATATGCCGCATGATCACTGGCGGATCTGGAAGATCGCCAATGGGCTGGGGATGCACGGGTAATCGGATTCGAACCGGCTGAGGCCGATCCGACCGAACGGAGGGGTCGTTCATTGTCGCGCCATTGGTCCGAGAGACAAAGGACGACGCCCACTCCTGACCTCCCATGGGAAATTTACAGCCGGATGAAGATTGGATCCTGGTTTTGACTTTGAGCGATGTACAAAAGGGATTGGCCACGCAGGGCTATATCGCGGATGAACGGCTGGCCATGGCTTTGCATCTGGCGCAGGCGCTGGGGCGGCCATTGTTGCTTGAAGGGCCAGCGGGCGTGGGAAAGACCGAGGTTGCGAAGGCGATGGCCGCTTGGCGCGATACCCGCCTCATCAGGCTTCAGTGTTACGAAGGGTTGGATGCCAGCCACGCCATTTATGAATGGAATTACCAGCGTCAACTTCTGGCAATCCGTGCAAGCGAAGCGCAGGGTGGCGTGGGTGAGGCGCAGCTGTTCTCTGATGGTTATCTTTTAAAACGGCCTTTGTTAGAGGCTATATCTGAAGAAGAACCACCTGTTCTTCTGATCGATGAGATTGATCGGGCGGATGAAGAGTTTGAAGCTTACCTTCTGGAGATTCTCTCGGATTTTCAGATCACGATTCCCGAATTTGGGACGGTAAAAGCACGGGTACGACCGATCGT
Organism: Ruegeria sp. BA2; assembly: GCF_056539605.1. Lineage (NCBI taxonomy): Bacteria > Pseudomonadati > Pseudomonadota > Alphaproteobacteria > Rhodobacterales > Roseobacteraceae > Ruegeria > Ruegeria sp. BA2. The sequence goes on from NZ_JBQFVE010000014.1 coordinate 16,412, forward strand.
GATCCTGACGGCCAACGGAACCCGCGACTTGTCGGACGCCCTGCGCCGGCGGTGTTTGTACAGTTTCCTCGACTACCCTTCAAAAGAAGCGGAAATGGCAATTTTGCAAGCGCGGATACCTGAGATCGAAGGAATCCTTGCCCGTCAAATCATTGGGGTCGTCCAAGCGCTGCGCAAAGAAGACCTTGAGAAGACACCGGGTATCGCCGAGATGTTGGACTGGGCGGCGGCTTTGTCGGGTCTTGGTGTCAACGATCTGGCCAAGTCTCGGGAAGAGGTTCAAGCGACACTGGTTTGTCTGTTGAAGACCGCTGCAGATTATGATGCCGCCCCGCCTGAGGTGATGGATCGCCTGATCGGGAAGGTCGCATAATGCAGGTGACCCGCTTTCCTACTCGCGCGTCAGGTCTTTCAGACCGCATGTCGGGGTTCATTGCACATTTACGCATGAACGGTTTGCGTGTCGGGCCAAAGGAGACCGGGGATGCTCTGGCAGCTTTATCCGTCGTTCACGCTACGGATGCTGACCAAGCCCGGCAGGCGTTATGCGCGCTTCTGGCTGGGGATGCCGAAGATTGGCGGCGCTTTGATGAGTTGTTCAATGCCTATTGGTTTAACGCAGGAAAGCAGCGCATGGGTTTGGCGCAGAACACACATGTGCGTGTGCAATCCGCGAAACCGATGATCTGGCAGAGCCACGATCAGGACGCGAAAGACGCTCAGACCGATACAGTTCAGGACGCCACCACTCCTGATCCCGGCGATGCTGAGGCCGAAGGGATCGATGGGAAGCTTATGGCGACCCGAACAGCCAACCTGTCGCGCCGGGATCTGAGGGAGTTGATGGATGAACAGGCTCTAAAACAAGCAGAAATGGCCGCAATGAGAATCGCGAACGCGATCCGGGATCGTCGTTCACGGCGGCGCAAGAAGGCACAGCGTGGGCCTGCGTTGGACATGCGGCGTATTCTGCGGGCCAGTCTGGCGCGCGGGGGTGAGCCCATGGATCTGTACCGCCGTGCCCGACCGCCGCGCCCGATGCGGATCGTGGCCCTGTGTGATGTCAGCGGTTCGATGACTGTATACTCTCGGGTGTTTCTGGCCTTCCTCAAAGGATTGATCGGCAGTGGGACCGATGCGGATGCGTATCTGTTCCACACTCGGCTGATGCGCGTCACCGACGCGCTACGCGATCATGATACGCTCCGGGCCGCAGGGCGATTATCGCTGATGGCCGAAGGGTTTGGGGGCGGCACCGACATTTCTGGTAGCCTTGAAAGCTTTCTGAACGGTTATGGCGCGCGGGCGCTTAATGGGCGGACGATCGTGCTAATCCTGTCCGATGGTTATTGCAGTTCAGAGCCCGAGGCGTTGGGTGCTGTTTTGGCACGGATCAGACGCAAGGCGCGGCGGATCGTCTGGCTGAACCCACTTAAGGGCTGGGCCAGCTATGAACCCGTTGCCGCCGCGATGCAGGTCGCTCAGCCACATCTCGATGCGCATTTGCCCGCCAATACGCTTGAGGCGCTGGCCGCGCTGGAACCTCAGTTTCGCAAATTGTGAAAGGAACCATCATGCCCGGTTTCGACATATTCGACACAATCGAAGATCTGCGCCAGAGCGGGGACAGTTTCTGCGTCGCCACTGTGTTGCGCACTGCGGATGTGACCTCGGCCAAGGCTGGAGCTAAGGCGGCGATTACGCGAGATGGTCGAATATTGGGACATCTCGGCGGGGCCTGCGTACAGCGGGCCGTCAGGGCGTCAGCCAAAGCCGCGCTTGAAAGCGGCCAACCAGACATTATCCGCGTGAAACCTTTGGACAAGGTGGTGGCCATGACGGATCCTGACGGTGTGCAGACTTACAAAAGCGGATGTCCCAGCGGTGGGACCGTGGACCTGTTGGTTGAACCTTATCAGCACGCGCCGAGGTTGGTGATTTTTGGCGCTTCGCCAATCGCGTCGGCGTTGGCTGCGCACGCCACCTTGGCGGGTTTGCGGGTCTGCGTGCCAAAAGGGGCTGAAGGACCTGATCAGATCGGATTTGATCCGGATGATTTGCCAGCGCTGGGTCTTGAACCCAGAGATTTCGTTGTTGTTGCGTCGCAAGGCAATGGGGATGGCCCGGCGTTAAAAGCGGCCTTGGAATCTTCATCACGCCGTGTGTCGATGGTAGCCAGTCGACGCAAGGCCAAGGTGCTCTGTGAAAAGCTGATCGAGCACGGGCTGGACGAAGGCCGGGCTGCGCAGCTTAAGGCACCTGCCGGGCTGGATATTCATGCGGTCGATCCTCATGAGATAGCGCTTTCCATCCTTGCCGAGATCGTGCGCTGGCGGAACACCGATACCTCAAAGGAGAGCTTTGATGATGAAAAAATGGCGTAGTTGGATACGACGCTTTTGGCCGGCGCGTCCGGAACTGAGTGCAAAAGAAGCGGCTGAAGAGGCGCTGCGCGTCTATCCAAGATGTTGTTGATCAAAAGGAAACAGGAATGGAACTAAGTGACGAAATCCGCATCAGCGCCCCGCGCGATGTCGTTTACCAAGCGCTGAATAACGTGGATGTATTGCGCGAGTGTATACCCGGCTGTGAAGAACTGACTCAGGCAAGCCCGGATCAACTCGAGGCCAAGGTCGTGCTGAAAATCGGACCCGTCAAGGCAAAGTTCGCTGGCGAAGTAACGCTGGATACGTCTAATGCTCCAAACGGGTTTTCGCTAATGGGCGAAGGCAAAGGGGGTGCTGCTGGTTTCGCCAAGGGCGGGGCGGATGTGACCCTGACAGAAGATGGGGACGAGACCATCTTAGCCTACACCGCCAAGGTTGATATCGGCGGCAAGATTGCTCAGTTGGGCAGTCGATTGATTGCTGGGACAGCCAAGAAGCTTTCAGGTAAGTTTTTCACCAAATTTGGAGAAGTGGTCACGGAGCAAACCGTCTCGTAATGAGCCACTCTGCTGACGACAAATACTGGGCATGGGAAAACCGGGCCTGTTCGTTGCATTTGGGGTCTATACAAAGCACCGAAACTGGTTGTTAAACCATGAAATCAGGCATGTTCAGGAGGGTTTGGTACTGCGAGATATGACTCTTTGGGTATCCGCACCAACCCTCTCAGCCCAAAGGCTTCCCGGTCCGAAGGATCGAGTCGTTCGATGCCCGTCTGGACCGCCTCAAAGATCGCCGCGGCATCGTTCCCCTGTGCGGTGATCAGCGGAAGGCCCGGCGTTGGCTGTGTCCAGTCCAGCACACGCAGTTCCGAGGCAAAGTTCTCATGGACGCGCATCAGACGCCACGAGACCGCATCCAGCGCGGCAATATCAGCGCGGCCTTCAGAGACCGCCTGTGCCGATTTCAGGTGCCCATGGGTTTGCACTCGGTTTTCGAACCAGAACCCATGTGGCTCAAGATGCCAATAAGGCGCGGCATAACCGGATTGCGAGAATGTTTGGTTATAGGCAAAAACCGCATCCTGAAACGCTGTCAGATCGCTGCGCCGATCATCGGCGCGCACCACCAATGCGCTACGGTAATAGCCGGGCGGGCACCCGTCGAGGCCATAGTCGGGCGTGCCAACCAACGTGACCTGATCGTGCAGCCATGTTCGGTAGGGCATACCGCAGGTCTGGCTCAGCACCAATTCCGGATGCCGCCAGACCGCGAATTCCTCGGCGTCCTGCGACAGATTTTCGGGGGCGTTGATCCCTGCATCGCTCAGACTTGCGCGGATCAGGGCCCAGTATCGCTGATGCGCCTCATCTAGCTGTGGGCGCGCATACATCATCAGGTTTGCGATCATTGCATCTGCCCAAACAGTTCATACAGCTCAATCGTTGTTTTTACCCCAACCTTCTGCTGAATACGCCCGCGATGAATTTCCACGGTGCGGGGGCTGATGCCCAGTGCGGCGGCGATCTCTTTGCTGGAGGTACGCGCCGGATGGGTCAGGATATGCTGCAACACCTGTTCCTCACGTTCTGTTAGAAGCCTGCGTTTATCCGCAAGCATTTTGCGCCGCGATTTTTCAGCACGAAGCCCGGTGCCGATATCAAACGCAGCCTGTATCCGTTCGATTAGTACGCTCAGGTCAAAGGGTTTTTCAAGAAAATCGATCGCGCCAGCCTTGGTCGCCCTTACAGATTCCGGAATGCCGCCATGCCCGGAGATGAAAATGATTGGAATGGTCGAGTCGCGCCGGTTCAGATGATCCTGCAGCTCCAGCCCGTCCATTCCCGGCATGCCATAGTCCAGGATCAGGCAGCCATTGGCGTCCTCATGGACCTGGTTCAGAAAGGTCTGCGCATCGCCAAAATGTTCGACCCGCATGCCGCGTTTGCTGAGCGATCGCGACAGAGCGATGCGCACATCTTCGTCGTCATCGACAATATAGACGACCTGCGGCTCAAGGATCATGCGCGTTCTTCTCCTGACTGGTCGCGGCGTAACGTGAAACAGAAACGCGCGCCGCTCGCTCTGGTCGGCTCGTACCAGATCGTGCCGTCATTGGCTTTGACGATGGTTCTGCAGATGGACAGGCCCAACCCCATCCCATCAGATTTCTGAGTGTCAAACGTGTTGAACAAGGTGACATCGTCGCTGACCCCGGGCCCGTCATCTTCCACGCGCACCTCGACCAGCTCATCGCTGATTACTGTGGTGATGGTGACTTGGCCCGTGCCATTCGGCTGGCGGGCCAGTGCATCAATCGCGTTGCGCAACAGGTTGACCAGCACCTGAGCGATCTGTGTCCGGTTTCCGATGACCGGGGGAATTTCGGTTTCTTCATACAGCAGCCTGATATTGTGCAGCTTCGCCTCGGACTCCATCAAGCTGACGGTTTGCCGGATCAGCCCGTTCAATTCAAACGGAGTCTGACGGCCACGGTCCTTGCGCACCACCTCGCGCAGTGCTCGGATGATGTCGCCCGCGCGGCGTGACTGGCGGTCGATATCCGATAAGATCTCTGTCAGTTCAGGATCGGGTTCACCAATTTCATCCAGCGTCAGCTTGGCGGCGTCGACGTTATAGGAAATTGCGCTCAGGGGCTGGTTGAGTTCATGCGCCAGCCCGGATGCCATCTCGCCCATCAGGTTGACCCGCGCCACATGCGCCAGATCGCGGTTGAGACGGCTGGCTTCATCCTCGGCCTGCTTGCGGTCGCTCACGTTATCGATGATGGCAACCGCGTGGTCAGGCTTGCCGCTTTCGTCGCGGATCAGGATCGCGTTGACCCGTAGCCAGATCAGAGATCCGTCTTTTCGAACAAATTGGTTCTCGGCGATGAATTCGGAATCCTGCAACAGGGTTTCGCGGAATATGACCGCAATCTGCTGACCGTCTTCCGGTAGTAAATCAGCCAGCGTCATCGTCTCCAGTTCATCCCGCTGATATCCCATGATGTCACACAACTGGTCGTTGGTGCGCAGAAACTGACCCGTTTCGGGCGAGAATTGCGCCATCCCACGTGAAGCCAGATCGAAGGTGCGGCCATAGGCTGTTTCGAACCGCTGCCGTTGCCGGACCTCCTGCGTCAGCGTCGCGCCGGTATCTTCGAGCTCACGATAGGGGCTATGCAGGCCTTCTTCGGGGGTGATCTCTCCGCTGGACAGTTGTTGGCTCTGGCTGGCAAAGGTGCGGACTGGGGCGTAAATCCGGTCGGCCAGGGCGAGCCCGATTGCACCGGTTAGAATGGCGATGGCCAACGCGATCCAGACGCCCTGGGTTCGGTTCTTCTTGATCTCGCCGATAAAATTGTCCTCGGCCGCATAGAGCCCGATCAGCCAACGCAACCCTGGTTCCGAGACCTCGATCAGCATCGCGACGTAGTCCTGACCATTCAACTGGAAATCGGTATGAACCGGACCCTGCGCATTGCTAAGACCGGTTTGCACCACATCTCCGAACGCCTTTTGCGCGATGGGGTCCGCGATCTGGTCCACAAGTGTCAACTCGGGCGCTTCCATATGCGCTTCCTGCCGGATCAACACGAGTGTTGGATGCGCCAAGACCGCACCATTTTCATTCAGAACCAGCGCCGCCCCGCGCCGTTCCGACCAGATGTCCAGCAGGAACCCCGACAGGGCGTCAATCTGAATATCGACACCCAAAATGGCGCGGATATCTCCGTCATCGTCCAATATCGGAACACTATAAGTGATACCCGGCTGGCGCGTGGTGAAGAAGATATAAGGCTCGGTCCAGATCGGCGCTTTAGCCTCACTCACCATCCGGAACCAGGGCCGGTTACGCGCCTCATACGTATCGGTCTCGGTGGTGTCTGTCTCAAGCAACGTGAACTGATCATTGCGCCACTGGAAATCGGCGGGATGCTCGGCAGTGCCCCGTGGGAAGGGCGGAACGTATTTGGTGCGATAGCGACCGGGCTCTTCCGCACGCATGACATAGACAAACCTGCCCGTATCATCAGCCAAATACATGCCCGCAAGCTGCGGCGCGACCTGTAGCTGCTGGAAGAAATGGCTTTCCAGAATGTCAGGGTCGCTGATGTCCAGTACGTCATTTTCAGCAAGCCGTCGGGTGGCATCCAAGGCCTGCCGCGCCGGATTCAGAAAGCTTTTGACCTGACCGATGACATTGACGCTGACCTCATTCAGCGATGTCCGCGATTGCCGCAGCAACGCGTTTTCCGAGCTGACGAAGGTCGACAGGATCACCGACAGGATCGCGATGAACTGCAACCCGCCAAGACACAAGGCCAACGTCGCACGCAGCGACCGGCGCCTGCGGGCAGGTTCGGCCTGTTCCTGACGGAGTTCTTGTTGCCCTGCGTAGTTCAATTCCTGTCCAAACGACCTTTTGTCCGGGTCGGTGCCACAGCCCTGAACCGTGACCAGTTACCCTCATTCCCCTATCTTTGAATCCAAGCCTATACGTAATCAACCGTATAGACACCTGCTGTTTGGTTTCGCTTTTCTCTTATTCATCGGGGGGCCTGATTCCAGTGCGATTTTTTCTGTTGTGTTCTGAACGGTTTCAGGCGCCCCAACAGATCAAAAAAAGACTGACAGCAGGAGTGTCAAAGTGTTCAAGAAAACTTCAATCACCGCATTTGCCGCGGCGGCCCTGATGGCACCAGCGGCATATGCAGAAGAGTTTATTACGATCGGAACTGGCGGCGTTACGGGTGTCTATTACCCGACGGGTGGCGCGATCTGCCGTCTGGTCAACAAGGGCCGGAAAGAGCACGGGGTCCGGTGTTCGGTGGAGTCGACTGGGGGGTCGGTTTACAACATCAACACCATTCGCGAAGGCGAGCTTGAGTTTGGGGTGGCACAGTCGGATTGGCAGTACCACGCGTTCAACGGCAGCTCGAAATTCGAAGAAGCCGGCCCGTTTGAGAACCTGCGTGCCGTGTTCTCGGTACACCCAGAGCCGTTTACGGTTGTGGCGCGTGCCGACGCGGGTATCTCGAATTTCGAAGACCTGAAGGGCAAGCGCGTCAATATCGGCAACCCCGGTTCCGGTCAGCGCGGCACCATGGAAGTTCTGCTGGGCGAAATGGGCTGGTCCACCGATGATTTCGAACTGGCGACCGAGCTAAAGGCGGCTGAACAGTCCGCAGCTCTGTGCGACAACCAGATCGATGCGATGGTTTACACCGTTGGTCACCCCTCGGGTTCGATTCAAGAAGCGACCACAGCTTGCGACTCGGTTCTAGTGAATGTCAGCGGCGACGCGGTTGACAAGCTGGTGGGCGACAACTCGTTCTACCGTACTGCAACCATCCCCGGTGGCATGTACCGTGGCTCAGACGGTGACACATCGACCTTTGGTGTTGGTGCAACTTTCGTGACCTCGGCAGACGTGTCGGACGATGCGGTTTACGCCGTTGTCAGCTCGGTCTTCGAGAATTTCGACGACTTCAAAAAGCTGCACCCGGCATTTGCCAACCTGAAACCGGAAGAGATGATTGCGGACGGCCTGTCGGCACCGCTGCATCCGGGAGCCGAGAAATACTATAAAGAAAAGGGCTGGATTCAGTAATCCAGACCTGACGCGGGGCGCCTGAAAAGGCGCCCCGATTCACATCCGGGATAAACCGGTGACAAGAAGGCCGATAAAAACCAAGGCCAAGGACGGGGAGACTTCAGCATGAGTTCCGACACACAGGGCAACCGCCCTCTTTCCGAAGAAGAGCTTCAGGAACTGGTTGCCTCATCAGATGCAGGCGCGCGTGATCCGGCAGGGAATGTTGGGGTGTTTCTTGCGATTGTTGCGGTCTTGTGGTCGGTGTTTCAGGTCGTTCTGGCCTCTCCCTTGTCGAATTATCTGCTGCCGGGCAGCGTGGTGAACAACTCGCGCCAGATCCATCTGGCTTTTGCGATGTTCCTAGCCTTTTCGGCCTATCCGGCGCTCAAATCCAGCCCGCGGGATTACATTCCGATCCAGGATTGGATCATGGGCATCGTCGGCGCGTTTTTGGCGCTGTATGGTTATTTCTTCTATCAAAAGATCGTCGATGCTGGCGGTCTGGCGGATGATACCGACAAGTGGTTTGCCCTTGTTGGCTTGCTGCTGTTGTTCGAGGCCGCGCGCCGCGCGCTGGGCCCGGCAATGGCGATCATCGCGACAATCTTCCTGGCTTATGTCTTCTTCGGCTCATCCGAATGGGTGCCCGAGGTGATCCGCTGGAAGGGCGCCAGCCTGCAAAAAGCGATGAGCCATATGTGGATCACGTCCGAAGGTGTCTTTGGCATCGCTTTGGGCGTATCAACCAAGTTCGTGTTCCTCTTCGTCCTCTTCGGCGCGCTGCTCGATAAGGCGGGCGCGGGCAACTATTTTATCAAGATGGCCTTTGGCGCGTTGGGGCACCTGCGCGGTGGCCCGGCCAAAGCGGCGGTTGTTGGTTCAGCAGCGACAGGCCTGATCTCGGGGTCATCCATCGCAAACGTTGTCACCACCGGTACCTTCACCATCCCGCTGATGAAGCGGGTGGGCTTCTCCAGTGAACAAGCGGGCTCGGTCGAGGTTGCCTCATCCGTGAACGGCCAGATCATGCCGCCGGTGATGGGCGCGGCCGCCTTCCTGATGGTTGAATATGTGGGCATTTCTTATGTCGAGGTGATCACCCACGCCTTCCTGCCCGCTGCAATCTCCTACATCGCGCTGGTCTACATTGTGCACCTTGAGGCGGTGAAGCGGAACATGCCGACATTGGGCGACCGCGTTGTTTCGATGGGTCGTACGATTGGCGGCATGGCGCTGTTCTTCGTGGGCTTTGCCGGGCTGTGCTACGGCATTCAGTACCCGATCAAGGCGATCGTTGTGCTCATGCCCGACGCGTCGGGGCTGGTCTTGTCGGCGCTGATTGTGCTGGCCTATCTGATCCTGCTATGGCTGGCTTCCGGAGTAGAGGACTTGGTTCCGGATGACCCCAACGCCAAAGAGGTCGAACTGCCGGTGATCGCCGAGATCTACAAGGCTGGTCTGCATTACCTGCTGCCGATCATCGTGCTGGTCTACTTCCTGATGATCGAGCAGAAATCTCCGGGCCTATCGGCTTTCTGGGCAACTTCGCTGCTGTTTGTGATCCTGCTGACGCAGAAACCGCTCAAGTCGATCTTCCGGGGTGAGAGTGACACTGCGAATGCCTTTATGGCCGGTGTTGTTGATCTGTGGAACGGGCTGATCGACGGCGCGCGCAACATGATCGGTATCGCGCTGGCCACCGCCACTGCGGGTGTGATCGTGGGCACCGTGACGTTGACCGGTGTGGGTCAGGTGATGGCCGATCTGGTCGAGTTCCTGTCGGGCGGTAATCTGATCGCCATGCTGGCGCTGGTCGGGCTGCTGAGCCTCATTCTTGGGATGGGTCTGCCGACCACGGCGAACTATATCGTGGTCAGCTCGCTGATGGCCGGTGTGGTCGTGGAACTGGGCGCGCAGGACGGTCTGATCGTGCCGCTGATCGCGGTACACCTGTTCGTGTTCTATTTCGGCATCATGGCCGATGTAACACCGCCCGTGGGTCTGGCCAGCTTTGCCGCCGCCGCCGTTTCGGGTGGGGATGCGATCAAGACCGGCTTCACCGCCTTCTTCTACAGCTTGCGCACCGTGGCCCTGCCTTTCGTGTTCATCTTCAACACCGATCTGTTGCTAATCGATGTGGGCTGGGTACAGGGCATCTTGGTGGCCGTCTCTGCAACCATCGCGATCCTGATTTTCACCGCTGGCACCATGGGCTGGTTCCTAACCAAAAACCGTATCTATGAAAGCGTCGCGCTGATCCTGATTGCCTTTGCGCTGTTCCGTCCGGACTTCTTCATGAACCGGATCGCACCACCCTTTGCGCAGATCGAACCTTCACAGCTGACACAGGCCGTGGGTGACGCCGCACCAGGCAGCACCATGCGGATCGAGGTCGCGGGCCCGGACTTTGACACCGGCAACATGACCGAAACCACTGTGGTTCTGGATATCCCGGAAGGGGATGATGGGGCGGCACGCGTTGATGCACTGGGTCTGATCACTCTGGAAGAGGATGGTTTGGTCAAACTGGACGAACCGCTGTTCGGCACACCGGTCGCGGATGAGCTGGACATGTTCGACTATTATGCTGACGATGCCGTTCGCATTACGAGCATTCAGGCCCCGCAAAGCCAGCCCGCGAAAGAGCTGATCTTTATCCCGGCGCTGATCCTGTTGGGTCTTGTCGCCTTCCTCCAGCGCGGCCGCGCCGCAAAACAGGGAGAACCCGCATGAGCAAATCCATTCTATGCGCCGTGGATATCAGCAATGGCGATCTTGATGTTGCTGTCCTTGAACGCGCCGCAGCGCTGGCCGAAATGGATGGCGCGCGGCTGGATGTCGTGACCGTGACACCGGATTATGGCGAAGGTTTCGTCAGCAGTTTTTTTGAGCCCCACCACCACGAAAAGGTGATTGAAGAGGCTCATGAAAAGCTGGTCACCCTCTGCGCCGCCACGCTGGGGGAAGAGCGCAACGCCAATGTTCGCCACGTGGTGGCGACCGGCAGCGCCTATCAGGAGATCCTCAAAACAGCGGAAAGCGCGGGTTCGGATCTGATCGTGATCGGTGCGCACAAGCCTGATTTCAAAGACTATCTGCTTGGTCCAAACGCAGCCCGGGTCGTGCGTCATTCGCAGACCTCGGTATATGTTGTGCGTTGAATGGAAGCGACCTAAGGTACGAATCTGCCATTTGAATTTCGGTACTCAGTAGTTAATCACGCAGATCCTTACCGGGAGATTTTTATGATGAAGACTGTCATGAGAACCAGCGCCGCCTTGGCGCTGGCGCTAGTTGCGTGCGCGGTCCATGCACAGGACCCTGCACCAGAACACGGCTATGGCTGGGAGGATAAGAATTCGGTGACCGGCTCCGAATTTATGGTCTCTGCCGCCAATCCCATCGCCGCCAAGGCCGGATATGACGTGCTGGCCGCAGGTGGCACAGCCGCAGATGCGATGATTGCCGTGCAGTTGATGCTCAATCTGGTCGAGCCTCAATCTTCGGGCATCGGCGGTGGGGCGTTCATGCTGTATTGGGATGCATCGGCTAAATCGCTGACCACCTTTGATGCGCGCGAAAAGGCCCCCGCGAAAGCCACGCCTGAACGGTTCCTGTTGCCGGACGGGGAAAAGATGCCGTGGCCCGAAGCTGTTGTAGGAGGACAATCCGTTGGCGTTCCAGGCATTCTGCGCCTGATGGAAGTGACCCATAACCTCTATGGCAAGAAAGACTGGGCCTCGTTGTTCCAGTCCACCATCGATCAGGCCGAGCAGGGGTTCGAGGTTTCGCCCCGTATGGCAAACTCGATCCAAAGCACGATTGAACGTGAGCGTTCTGTCGGTGTGTTCCCGGCGGGCAAAGCGTATTTCTTCAACGAAGATGGCACGCCGCTGCAGGCCGGAACCTTGCTACGGAACCCCGAATTTGCCGAAACTCTGCGCATTCTGGCCGATCAGGGCGCAGGGGCCTTCTATAGCGGTCCCATCGCCGAAGATATCGTGGCTGCAGTGGATGCCACATCCAAGGTGGAAAACAACATCACGCTTGAGGATCTGGCCGACTACCGCGTCAAAATCCGCCCTGCCGTCTGCGCCGATTATCGCGGTTACGATGTCTGCGGAATGGGCCCACCAACCTCCGGCGGCCTGACCGTCGGGCAGATTCTGGGGATACTCAGCAACTTCGACCTCGAAGGCACCGGTTGGAACGCCGAGATGGCGCATCTCTATGCCGAAGCTGCCAAGCTGGCCTATGCGGACCGCGCCCTTTACATGGCTGACGGTGATTTTGTCGATGTGCCGGTCAAGGGCCTGTTGGACAGGGATTACCTAAAGCTGCGCTCGGAAATGATCGACCCGGCAGCGGCAAGTGAAAAGCGTCAGGCCGGCGAGCCGCCGCGTGATCACACCGCCTTGTTTGCGCCCTCGCAAAACCCGGGCCGCCCCGGCACCAGCCATATCGTGATCCGTGACCAATACGGCAACGCGCTGTCAATGACGACCACGATTGAGACCGCCTTTGGCAGCCGGGTCTTTGTGCGGGGTTTCCTGCTGAACAACGAACTGACCGATTTTGACCGTGCGCCGATGGATGGCGACCGGTTGGTGGCCAACCGCGTTGAGGGTGGTAAACGCCCGCGCAGCTCGATGTCGCCAACCATCGTGATGAAGGATGGTGAACCCTATCTGCTGATCGGTTCCCCCGGCGGCAGCCGCATCATCAACTATGTGGCCAAAACGATCATCGCGATCGTGGTTTGGGATATGGACCCGCAGGACGCCATCGAAACCGGGCATTTCGTGCACCGCAACGGGTCCTCGATGGATCTGGAACAGGGGACCTCTGCAGCAGAATTCGCCGATGCCCTGACCGCTAAGGGGCATGAGGTGAAACAGGTCGATCTCAACAGCGGATTGCACGCGATCCTGATCAAGGATGGGCAGCTGATCGGTGCCGCCGATCCGCGTCGCGAAGGCGTGGCACTGGGCCAATAAACGCAAACTGCAAAAGGGCTGCCGGTCAATTGTACCACGCAGCCCTTTTCTCTTGCTTTGTCAACGTACTCGTCCGATAGGGCGGTATGTTCAAAAACCGGGCTATAACCTTTATCCTGATCACGCTGATGATCGATGCAATCGGCATTGGCATCGTTTTCCCGATCATGCCCGATCTGATGGAACGCGTTGGCGCGGGTGACACCGGGCAAGGGGCCTTTTGGGGCGGGCTGCTGATGGCCGCCTATGCCGCGGCGCTGTTCCTGTGCGGGCCTATCGTGGGCAGCATTTCGGATGCGGTTGGTCGCAGGCCGATCCTGATCGCGGCGCTGACCATGTTGGCGCTGGATTATGTGATAATGGCGATGGCCGAAACGTTCTGGCTGCTCCTGCTTGGGCGGACGCTCGCGGGGCTTGCCGGGGCGACTTATATTACCGCAACAGCTTACATCGCCGACATATCCAAACCGACCGAGAAGGCGGCGAATTTCGGTCTGATCGGAGCGGCCTTCGGGATCGGCTTTGTGCTTGGCCCGGCGATCGGCGGCATCGCTGCCGAGATCAGCATCACCGCGCCGTTCTGGATCGCCGCCGTTCTATCAGCTGCGAATGCCCTGTTCGGAGTATTCGTGCTGCCAGAGAGCCTGAAGCCGGAAAAGCGCCGCCCTTTTGGCAAACGCGATCTGAATCCGTTCAAATCGATCTTTGATGCTTTCCGTTTTCCGGGTCTGGCTGTGCCGCTGCTGTGCATCTTCATCTTTGAGTTTGCCAACATGGTCTACCCCACCCTGTGGGCCTTCTGGATTCGTGAGGTCTTTGGCTGGTCCACGCTCTATATCGGGCTGTCGCTGGCCGCATACGGGGTGCTGTTGGCCTTCGTGCAGGCGGGTTTGATGCCGCTTTTTATCAGGTTGATCGGCGATTATCGGACGCTGCTTTTGGGCATGACATCCGCGCTGATCGGGCTGATTGGGTTTGGTTTTACAACAACGGTCATCGCACTTGCGATTTTCATTCTGGTGGCTGCGCTATCTGACCTGGTGCCTGCATTGATCACAGCCATGGCCTCGAACCAAGCCGATGAAGATCGGCAGGGCGTGGTTCAGGGGGTGATTGCGTCGCTCTCATCTGTAGCGGCCGTCCTGTCGCCTTTGGTGATGACGGGTATCTTTCAGGCATCCGTCGATGGTGAGGGCATCTATTTGCCCGGTGCGCCCTACTTCTTCTCGGCTGCGCTGGTGTTGATCATGATGCCTTTTGTGTTCCGCCTGCGCGGGCACGCATCGGTCTGAAACGAAAACGCACCCGCAGCGGGCTGCGAGTGCGTCAAAAGTTCAATGCATCGGGTGCTTACTGAATTTCACCCATGCAGAGATATTTCATCTCAAGGAAATCCTCGATCCCGTATTTCGAACCCTCGCGACCAAGGCCCGATTGCTTGACGCCGCCAAACGGGGCGACCTCGGTCGAGATCAGGCCAGTGTTGATGCCCACCATGCCCGATTCCAATGCTTCGGCCACACGCCAGACGCGGGCCAAATCGCGGCTGTAGAAATACGAGGCCAGACCGAACTCGCTGTCATTGGCCATGGCAACCACGTCGTCTTCTTCTTCGAATTTGAACAGAGGCGCGACGGGGCCAAAGGTTTCATCCTTCGCCACCACCATGTCACGGGTGACACCGGTCAGAACGGTAGGTTCAAAGAATGTTCCGCCTAGGTCCGAGCGTTTGCCGCCCAGCGTGATCGTCGCGCCTTTGGATACCGCGTCCGAGATGTGTTCCTCGACCTTGGCAACCGCCGCGTCGTTGATCAGCGGGCCTGTGGTGACACCATCGCCAAAGCCGTTGCCAACGTTCAGGGCTTTGGTCTTCTCGGCCAGCTTGGCAGCGAATTCATCATAGACGCCTGCTTGCACATAGATGCGGTTGGCGCAGACACAGGTCTGACCGTTGTTGCGGAATTTGGCGATCATCGCGCCGTCTACGGCAGCATCCACATCGGCGTCGTCGAAGACAATGAACGGCGCATTACCACCCAACTCCAACGACATCTTCTTGATGGTGCCCGCCGCCTGACGCATCAGGATCTGGCCCACGCGGGTTGAGCCGGTAAAGGTGATCTTGGCGACCTTGTCATTGGTGCAAAGCTCATTGCCCACGCCGGAACTGTCAGTGCCCGGGATCACGTTGAACACGCCTGCCGGAATGCCCGCACGTTTGCCCAGAACCGCCATCGCCAGTGCGGACAGCGGGGTCAGAGTTGCAGGGCGCGCCACGAAGGTGCAGCCCACGGCCAGCGCCGGGCCAACCTTGCGGGCGATCATTGCATTGGGGAAGTTCCACGGCGTGATTGATCCCACTACGCCCACGGGTTGTTTCAGCACCACGATGCGCTTGTCGCGCTGGTGGCCGGGGATGACGTCGCCATAAACGCGCTTGGCTTCTTCCGAGAACCACTCGATGAAGGACGCACCATACAGGATTTCACCGCGTGCTTCGGGCCAGGGTTTGCCCATTTCGGCGGTCAGGATGGTGGCCAGATCGTCGGCGTTTTCGACCATCAGATCGAACCACTTGCGCAGGATCGCAGCGCGTTCCTTGCCGGTCTGTGCAGCCCACTCCTTCTTCGCGGCATAAGCTGCATCGATGGTCTGTGCGGTGCCTTCGATGCTGACATCGGTCACGTTGGCGATCAGATCACCGGTAGCAGGATTATAGACGGGAAAGGTTGTCTCACCCTCAACCCATGCGCCGTTGATATAGGCGCGTGTTTCCAGAAGGCTGGGATCTTTCAGCTCCAGCTTGGTCACTTTGGTATCCAGCATGTTCAGGCTCCTTTGGCAGCGTCGATCGAGGCTTCGAGGATATCCATCGCCTCGGCGAAGATCTCGTCTTGCACCGTCAATGGTGCAAGGAAACGGATTACATTCCCATA
Organism: Ruegeria sp. BA2; assembly: GCF_056539605.1. NCBI lineage: Bacteria > Pseudomonadati > Pseudomonadota > Alphaproteobacteria > Rhodobacterales > Roseobacteraceae > Ruegeria > Ruegeria sp. BA2. The sequence continues at coordinate 32,333 of NZ_JBQFVE010000014.1, forward strand.
TACGCCACATGTCAGCAGGATCAATCCACGCTTCAGTGCCTCGGCGCGCACGGCATTGGCCATATCGGGGTTCGGGGCGCCGCCATCTGCGGTGTTGAACTCGGCCGCGATCATGAAACCCGGACCGCGAATGTCGACGATTTCCGGCGTGCGCGCCCGGATCGATTCCAGCCGCTGTTTCAGGCGTGAACCCAGTTCGTTGGCGCGGGCGCACAGGTCTTCTTCTTCGATTGCGTCCATCACCGCATGGGCGGCGGCAATGCCCAGCGGGTTGCCGCCATAGGTGCCGCCCAGACCGCCGGGATGTGCGGCATCCATCAGCTCGGCACGTCCGGTAACAGCGGCCAGCGGCAGGCCACCGGCCAGACCTTTGGCCATGGTGGTGATGTCGGCGGCTACGTCATAGGCCTCCATCGCGAACAGATTGCCGGTGCGGGCAAAGCCGGTCTGCACCTCATCGGCGATCAGAACGATGCCGTGTTCGTCGCACAGGCTCCGCAGGCCCCGCATCAGCTCCGCAGGCGCGGGGTAGAAACCACCTTCGCCCTGCACCGGTTCGATAATGATTGCAGCAACACGACCCGGATCGAGATCGGCCTTGAACAGTTTAGTCAGCGCACCCAGAGAATCCTCGGTAGAAGTGCCGTGCAGTTCAATTGGGAACGGGACGTGATAAGTGTCAGGCATCATCGCGCCGAAACCTGCCTTATAGGGTTGAACCTTGCCGGTCAGCGACATGCCCATAAACGTCCGGCCATGGAATCCGCCGCCAAAGGCAATCACCGCCGGGCGGCCCGTGGCAGCGCGTGCGATCTTGACGGCGTTCTCAACCGCCTCGGCTCCGGTGGTGACAAAGACGGTTTTCTTGGTGAAATCACCCGGCACCTTCTCGTTCAGGCGTTCGCCCAGATGGATGTAGTTTTCATACGGCAGCACCTGATGGCAGGTATGGGTGAAATTGGCGGCCTGTTTTTGCACCGCTTCCATTACCTTGGGATGGCAATGCCCGGTGTTCACAACGGCGATACCGGCGGCGAAATCGATATATCGCGTGCCCTCGACATCCCAGACCTCAGAGTTCACGGCACGGTCCACATAGACCTGTGTTTGCATCCCCACACCCTGCGCGATTGAGGAATTACGGCGTTCAGCAATCTGAGCGTTCAGCATCTTGCGTCCTTTCCGGTTATCGGGCGCAGCGCCCGTATGTTCGACTGCGCGACTGTAGTGTCTGCGCCTGCAAGCGAAAGCCTGTTTCTTGTGATTCATAAGCCGTTGATTTACCGTCCCGGCACGATCAAGTGTTGCGGATATTGAACATGAAAAACACCAGCCAAGAGGATCTGACCCTTGGGTTGCGCCTGCGAACCCTGCGCGAACGGGCGGGCCTATCGCAGCGGGCGTTGGCCAAAAAGTCGGATGTGCCGAACTCGACCATTTCGCTGATCGAGTCCGGCAAGATGAACCCTTCGGTTGGTGCGCTGCGCAGGATTTTGCAGGGAATACCGATTGGCATGTCTGATTTCTTTTCCTTCGAAATCGAGCCTGAGCAGACCGTCTTTTATGCCGCTGAAGAACTAACCGAGATCGGCAAAGGCGGGTTGTCGTTGCGGCAGGTGGGCTCAAACCTGCACGGTCGCGCGATGATGATCCTGCAGGAAACCTATGATCTGGGCGCTGATACCGGCCGCGTGATGTACGGACACGACGCGGAAGAGGGCGGCGTAGTAATCTCAGGCCGGGTCGAAGTCACCGTAGGGGATCAACGCAAAGTTTTGGGGCCGGGCGATGCCTATTACTTTGACAGCCGCACACCGCACCGATTCCGTCAGGTCGGGCCCGAGGTCTGCCGGATCGTCAGCGCCTGCACACCACCTACTTTCTAAGCACTGACGGTGAAGATGCAGCACTATGCATCATAGTGTTGCAGTATCTTCTGGTTTGATCCACAGTATGGTGCATAGTGCAGGAATTACCCTGCATATCCTTAGGGCGGCCCCCGGCCCAATTCGGAGAGTACCGGAATGAAAAAGAAACCTGCCACTCTGCCACGTGGCTATCGCACTTGTACTGCGTCGCTTGCCGTTTCTGACGTGCCCGCTGCGCTGGCTTTTTACAAGGCTGCCTTTGGCGCCAAGGTTCAGGCATCGGACGATGATGAAGCACCCGGTTTTGCCTCGATCAAAATCGGCAATTCAATGATGTTTATCACCGCTGGTTGGGGCGCGCATAGTCCAATGGTGCCAGGAACGGTCGCACCTGTTGGGCATCACATGTATGTCGAAGACACCGACGCCACGTTGGCAACCGCGCTGGAAAGCGGCGCGCGCCTGATCACCGAACCATCTGATACCTATTGGGGCGAACGCTGCGCTACGATCGCCGATCCGTTCGGTCATGTCTGGACACTGGCAACCCGCCTTGAAAACCTCAAACCAGCAGAGATCAGTGAGCGACGCAAAGCGCTGGACAACGCCACACAGCCCGAGGCTGCATGAGCGACGCCCCGCTTCCAACATTCACGATCCGTCAAAACGATCTGGCTATCCTCGCGGCTGAGGGCCGCATCGGCGACTATCCTGTCGCTGTACGCACTGCGCGCGAGGTGGTCAGCGGCGGCTTTGCCAACCACTCGGCCCATCCCAATACCTGGACAGTGTATTTTCTGGTCGATGGCCAGTGGGCGCTGGTGGAATCCACGCGCGGGTTGCGGCGCGAATGGTCCAGCCTGGACCGGCTTGAGAAATGGCTGCGCAGTTGTGGCTTCCGTTTTTTCTGGGTCCGCAATGACATCGATTTTGTTGAACCGCTAGCAGACGACGTGACCGAGGAAGCGGCTCTATGAAGGCTGAATTTCCGAAAAACCATGGCCTGAGGACAGCAGGCTTGCGTGAGCACACGGTTTTGTGTTCCGATGAAGAACGCCAGATCAAAGCGGCGTTCGCAATCGGCAAGAAAATGAGAAGAAACAAGAAATGACCCCTTTTGCGATAACCGGAATCCAGATGCATGTCGGTGCATTGCAGTCGAATGTCGACGCGATGCTGCACCGGATCGACATCATGATGGCACGGTTCCCCTGGACCCAGATGGCCCTGTTCAGTGAGTTGGCGCCGCACGGTCCGCTTGATCGGTTTGCACAGTCCTTCCCCAATGACGACCTGTCGCGCTTTCAGGATGCGGCGCGGCGGTATGGAATCTGGCTGATCCCCGGCTCGATGTTCGAAAAGCGCGAGGACGGGCGGATTTTCAACACATCTGTGGTGATCAACCCGGAAGGTGAGATCGTCTCGAAATATTCCAAGATGTTCCCGTTCAAGCCTTATGAACAGAACATCGCCTCGGGCACGGAATTCTGCATTTTCGACGTGCCGGATGTGGGTCGGTTTGGTCTGTCGATCTGCTATGACATCTGGTTTCCCGAAACCACCCGCCACCTGACCAGCCAGGGGGTCGAGGTTTTGTTGCATCCGGTTCTGACCGGCACAACCGACCGAGAGGCCGAGTTGTCGATCGCCAAAGCCACCGCCGCACAGTTCCAATGCTACGTGTTCGACGTGAACGGGCTAGCCGCCGGGGGCGTAGGCCGCTCGTTGGTCGTCGACCCGTCGGCCACCGTGCTGCACCAGTCTGCGGGGCAAGAGGACATCTTTCCTATCGAGATCGATCTGGATCAGGTCCGCCGCCAGCGTGAGGTCGGGCTGAAAGGTTTGGGGCAGGTTCTCAAAAGCTTCCGCGACCGCGAGGCAGAATTCCCTGTTTATGACCGCTCCAGCGGCGCAGATGCCTATCTGCACACGCTTGGCCCATTGCGGATACCACAGAAAGGCGACGTCGCGGGGGTTGCCGCCTCCGATCCCAGAACTGCGCTGGGATATACCGAAGACGCCACGACCAAACCTGACAATCTGTTTCTATACAAAGGGCGCTCTGGCACAGACTGATACCGAAGCAGCTTTTCGGTATCGGCAGAAAGGAAAAATTTCATGCACGGCATTTCCGATAGCGAAAAGCTCCACACCATCTCGGACTACTACAGCGCCTCACAGCTGAGGGCAGACCGATGGAGCGCGCTAAGGGAAACGGCCGAGTCTCTGGATCAGGGCGGTAGCGAAAAAGATCGGGACCGGGCACGGCAGTTGCTGCAGGCGCTGGCCCCGATCGAGGTGTATTTTGCCTTTCCGGGTGGGTCGGCCTTCGACTATCTGCGCCGGTTGCTGGATCACGGCAACTTTGGCGATTTTTCGACCGCCGTGCGCAGGGTGTCGCGTGCACTTACATCGGGGGCGTATCGTCGCCGTTCGATCCCCCTGATCGCGGATGAAACCGAAGGTGATGAGTTCGAGGATGAAGCGGCCCAAAGCCATGAGGCGCGCGCGCTGGGCCGTCCTTATTTCGAGGTAATGATTGTCGACAATGTCAACGAGCATCAGGAACGGTTCCTGCAATCCAGCCTGCAACGCATGCGCCGAAGCGAAGACCCGTTCATCTACGAAACCGTTGTCGTTCCCAGTGTCGAGGACGCCCTGATCGGCGTTCTTTTCAACCAGAATGTGCAGGCCGTTATCGTCCGCCCGGGCCTAAGCTTGAAATCCAAGAATGAAACCAATGTGTTGGGGCGTTATATCAGCCTCTATGGCGAGGGCGCTGACCTTGATGCGCTGTCGCCCTCTGAATACGGGCCGGAAACCTGCCGACGGATCGGCATGCTGCGCCCTGAGCTGGACGCTTATCTAATCACCGATCGCTCGGCCGAGGATATTGCCGGCCTTGATCTGGGCCTGTGTCGGAGGGTGTTCTACAATCAGGAAGACTTTCTGGAACTGCATCTGAACATCCTGCGCGGAGTGCAGCGGCGGTACAAGACGCCGTTCTTCACCGCGCTCAAGGAATATTCCAAGCAGCCCACGGGCGTGTTCCACGCCATGCCGATCAGCCGGGGCAAATCGATCAGCCGCAGCCACTGGATTCAGGACATGGGTGCGTTTTACGGATCGAACATCTTTATGGCCGAAACCTCGGCCACCTCGGGCGGGCTGGATTCGCTGCTGGAGCCGCGCGGTCCGATCAAAGAGGCGCAAGAGGCTGCCGCCCGCGCTTTCGGCTCTAAACAGACGTTTTTCGCCACTAACGGCACCTCAACCTGCAACAAAATCGTGGTACAGGCGCTGGTCAGGCCGGGTGACATCGTGCTTGTCGACCGTGATTGCCACAAATCGCACCATTACGGCATGGTGCTGGCTGGGGCGAGCGTCGTCTACATGGACAGCTACCCGCTGCATGACTACTCGATGTACGGCGCGGTGCCGATCCGTGAAATCAAACATAAACTGCTGGCCTTGCGGGCCGAGGGCAAGCTGGACCGCGTGCGCATGGTGTTGCTGACCAACTGCACATTTGACGGCATCGTCTACAACGTCCAGCGGGTGATGCAGGAATGCCTGGCAATCAAGAAAGACCTCGTGTTCCTGTGGGACGAAGCCTGGTTTGGCTATGCCCGCTTTGCGCCCAACACCCGCGTGCGCACCGCCATGCGCTCGGCCAACATTCTGCGCGAACAGTTCCGGACGACGGACCATGCCGAGGCCTACGCCGCTCAGCAGAAAGAGCTTGAAGGCAAGGGTGATGATGCTTGGCTCGATACCCGCCTAATCGCACCGCCGGATGCGCGGGTGCGGGTCTATGCCACGCAATCCACGCACAAAACGCTGACCGCGCTGCGGCAGGGCTCGATGATCCACGTCAATGATCAGCAGTTCAAAGGTGCAGTCGAAGAGGCGTTTCACGAGGCCTATATGACCCACACCTCAACTTCGCCCAACTACCAGATCATTGCCTCGCTGGATGTTGGCCGCAGGCAGGTTGAAATCGAAGGATATGAATTTGTCCAACGACAGGTCGAAAGCGCGATGGCCATCCGCCGGGCGGTGACGACCCATCCGCTGCTCAGAAAGTACTTCAAGCTGGTTACGGCGGGCGACATGATCCCCGAAGAGTACCGCGAAAGCGGCATGTCCAGCTATTTCGATCCCGATCAGGGCTGGGCCGATGTCTGGGATTGCTGGGCTAACGATGAATTCGTGCTGGATGCCACCCGCATCACCCTGCATGTGGGCGCGACGGGCTGGGATGGCGATACGTTCAAGACCAAGATCCTGATGGATAAATACGGTATCCAGATCAACAAAACCTCGCGCAATACCGTGCTGTTCATGACCAATATCGGCACCACACGCAGCTCGGTCGCTTATCTGATCGAGGTTCTGGTCGAGATCGCCAAGGAACTGGACGATCTGATGGACGATGCATCCAAAATGGAAAAGCGCGCCTTTGACAAGCGGGTCAGTAACCTCAGCGAACACCTTCCGCCTTTGCCTGATTTCAGCCGCTTCCACGACGCGTTCCGCTGTGAAACCGGGACCGAGGCGGGGGACATTCGCACCGCATTCTTCCTGTCTTACGACGAAGACAATTGCGACTATGTAGAACCCGACAAAGAGATGCTGGAAAGGCTGAAAGCCGGAGAGGAAATGGTCTCGGCCACATTCGTGATCCCCTATCCGCCGGGCTTTCCAATTTTGGTGCCAGGGCAGGTGATCAGCCCTGAAATTCTGAAATTCATGCAGGAACTGGACGTCTCGGAAATTCACGGGTTCCGCGCCGATCTTGGCCTGCGCATATTTACCGAAGACGCTTTGAAGTCAGTCAAAAAGAAATAAGGGGCTGGGAGGAACACATGCCAAAGAAGGTTCTCAAGAACATCTCGGAAATCCGCCGGTATTTTCATACCAACAAGGACCCGATCTATTTCGTGTCGGCGACCAATTTCAACCTGTTGGGGCTGGATGAATGGGTGATGAATTTTACCTATATCTGCTACATGGATTGCTTTGACGGGCGACATCCGAACGTGTTCGTGCCCTCTGAGATGCCGCATGATGAGTTCCAGTCGATAGAAGACATCAACAACTATCTATTGCAGCACAAAGAGGTCATCGATCTGGTCAAGCGGCGTGGTGGCAAGCCCAAATTTGTATTCCTGATGTTTGACGAGACGACTGAAAAGCTGGTCAAGGAACTGGGGGGTCAGTTGTGGTTTCCCAAGGCCAAGCTGCGCACCAAATGCGACAACAAGATCGAAACCGTCCGCATCGGCAATAAGGCGGGTGTGCCGTCCGTGCCCAATACCCTAAGCGTGGTCAAAAGCTATGATCACCTACAGAAAATCTGCGACAAGGCCGGGCTGGGTCACGATCTGGTGCTGCAATCGGCCTTTGGCGACAGTGGCCACACGACGTTCTTCATCAAGTCCGAGGCCGATTTCAACAAGCACAAAGACGAGATCATCGGCGAAGGTGAGATCAAGATTATGAAGCGGATCGATTGTCGCGGGGCGGCGATCGAGGCTTGTGCGACCTCGGAAGGTACTATCGTTGGACCGTTGATGACCGAGCTTGTGGGCTTCAAAGAGCTTACCCCATACCGTGGTGGCTGGTGCGGGAACGAGATTTTCTCGACCGCCTTCCCGCCCAAGGCCCGCGAACAGGCGCGGCAATTAACCTTCCAATTCGGGGAAGAGCTGCGCAAATCCGGCTATCGCGGGTATTTCGAGCTCGACTTCCTGATCGACAAGAAAACCGATGAGCTGTGGCTAGGCGAGCTGAACCCCCGCATCACCGGTGCCAGTTCGATGACTAACCATGCGGCCTTTGCCCATGCCGACGCGCCGCTGTTCCTGTTCCATTTGCTTGAATTCTCGAAGAAACCGTTTGAGCTGGATGTCGAAGAGCTGAACGCCCGCTGGGCGGATCCAGATATGATCGACAGCTGGTCGCAGATGGTGATCAAACACACCGATGACAGTGTGGATCGTATCACGCAGGCCCCACAATCGGGCATCTATAAGATGCTGGAAGATGGCCGCGTGGTGTTTGACCGCTTCGACTATCACCGCCGTGCGGTAGGCGAGAATGAGGCATTTTTCCTGCGCATCTCAAACGTGGGCGATTACCGCTATGAAGGCGCTGACCTCGGAATTCTGGTAACGCGCGGGCGGTCGATGACCAAGGGCTTCAAACTGACTGACAAGTCGAAGAAGTGGATTCACGGCATCACCTCGGCCTACGCCGCTGAACCGCTGCCTGCCGCGCAACCGATGCAAGACCCTGCGTTCAAAATCATGTAGAAAGCCCTATGACGCTTGTTTTTCGCTCAATTGACGAAGCGCAGCCCGGTCCCAAGCTGGCCGGGCTGTTTGCCGAATACTGGCCCGCCTATCGGAAATGGTGGGCGCAAGAAGGGTTTACGGCACGTCCCACCTATCGCGAATGTTTGCGTGCGCTGGAGCGGCACATGCCGGAATTCTTGCCGCTTTATGACGAGGTGGTCGAGCTTGTCGGCGGCAGCGACAGTCAGGCCCGCTTTCTCAGCTTTTATTGCCCGCCGAAATACCTGTCGGGCTGCAGTCAGGCGATCTGGCAGGGGAAATCTCCCTTTCTGGTGCGTAACTACGATTACCACCCCAAAACCTTTGACGCGGCCCTGCTGAAGACCACCTGGGGTGGGCGCGGCGTGATCGGAATGAGCGATGGCATCCTTGGCCTGCTCGATGGGATCAACGATGCCGGTCTGACCGTATCACTGACCTTTGGTGGACGGCGCGAGGTCGGTGACGGCTTTGGCGTTCCGCTGATCCTGCGCTATGTCCTGCAAACCTGCGAAACCACAGCAGAAGCGGTCGACTGCTTGTGCCGCATCCCCTGCCATATGAGCTATAACGTCACCATTCTGGACGCGAAGTATAACTACAACACGGTCTATCTCGCCCCGGACCGGCACCCGCAAATCTCGGACGCGCCGGTGGCCACAAACCATCAGGGCCATGTGGAATGGTCCAAACACGCGCGCTTTACCGCGACTGTGGAACGTGAGCGGTTCTTGCTCAACCGTCTCAACCAGCACCCGGAAAGCGAAAAGCGATTTATTGATGCCTTCCTGCGCCCGCCGCTTTATTCGACGGCGTTCAAATCAGGTTTCGGAACGCTCTATACGGCGGTCTATCGACCCGCGAAAAAGCAGCTGCAACTGCTGTGGCCCGGGGCCGGCTGGGATCTGTCCTTCGACAGCTTCAGAGAGGGCGAGCTGAGCCTTATGTTGCCCGACCAGGCCGAGCCTGCAGTCTGACAAACGCCGTTGTCCCTTAAACTTCTTGCTCTTGGGTAGGTGAGGCAATAATGGGGGCGCGTCGCGCGGCCGTTGCAGATCGGGCCCGGCGGGATGAAAACCACATATTTCTATGACGCGATAGGACCACGGACAGCATGACTGGCACTTCCCCAAACTGGCTAAGATCGCTTCCCTACATCGCCACCGCATTGGTGATGGTTCTGGTCTGGTCCTGGTATCTGACCGATCTTGGTGTGGGGAACATCTATCACTATGATGAGTTCTACACCTATGACCGCAGCACCGGGTTTGCGCGCAATGGCGATTGGCTGGCGGTCTATTCCAATAACGAACCCAGCCTGAAAAAGCCGCCTATGCAGTACTGGATGTCGGCGCTGCTGATGGAATTCGGTGTGTCCGATATTCTGGCCCTGCGGCTACCCTCAATGATCTTTGCGCTGGGCGCGCTGATGGCAACGGCCGTTCTGGCGCGGGTGATGATCCCCGATAGCCCCTGGGCCATGTTGCCCTCGGTCCTGTTGGTGGCCACGTCACTGCAGTTTTGGCAACATGCTACATCCGCAATGCTGGATACCGGCGCGGTGTTCTTTTCGATTCTAGGAATTGCGGCCCTGCTGGCGGCGCTGGAAAAGCCGAAATACTGGCCCTATTTCGGCGCGACCCTGGTGCTGGCCGCCCTGCAGAAAAGCCCCACCCCGCTGGCCTTTCTGGCGCTGGCGCTGCTGACGCTTAAGTTGACCAACAAATGGCAGACGGTGCCTTTCCGCGAGGTCTGGCAGAACCGCACGTTTCGCCGAACGCTCAAGATTGCGATCCCGCTGGCCTTCGCCTGGCCAATCCTGCAGGAGCTTCGGTTTCTCTTTGGCGACTCGCTGGACGGCAACATCAAGGGCGAAATGCTGGACCGCTTTCGCCCGTCGCTCAGCGATCGCGGCTTCGGGAAACTCTATGATCTGATTATCGCGGGCGAACCGTGGTTGCGCCTGTTGGGCTTTGTCGGCATCTGTGCGCTGCCATTCGTGCAAAAGCGTCCCCGACTGCTAGCCGCGACGGGGATTGCCCTTTTCTTCGTCATTATGATGTGGGCTGCTGCCGGTAAGGTCTATGCCCGCTACACTTTGCTGATTCTGCCAATGCTGATGGTGGCCGCCACCGGGCTGTTGTTCTCGGTCAAACGCCTGCGCTGGGCGGGGATGGTCGCAGCGCTGGGTCTGGTTTTTGTGTCCGGCGGCCTGTTCTATGACCGCGACGCCACCGATCTGGGCAAGGGCCGCGTGCGTCTGGGCGTGCCCGAGGCCGAGATTCTGACCCCTCTGGGCGCAATGCTGCAACCGGATGAAACTCTGCTGCTCTGCGCGTATGACCGCAAAATGCGCGTACCGCCCGGTGCCGCATCGGTTTTTGCGTCAAATGGCAGGCGCTTTGTCTATCTCAGACGGCTTGAGCTGCACAGATACCTCGAGAGGTTCGGCTATACCTCTGGGCCATTGCGTGGGCTCTGTTCGGAAGGCGAGCTGTCTGTGCTGGCCCCGGACCTGATCGGGCTCGAGACGCAGCCCACTGCTGTCGAAGGTCTGGTTTATTGGTCCGCAATCGGCATCACACCTGCCTCTGAATAGGCGAAGCGGCGCAATCTACGCCATCGCAGCACAATGCCCTGCCAAGTTGCGCAGATGTTGGCTTGCGCTGCCGTGGCCACTTGAATTTTTGCCGTTGATCCCGCAAAAGCCCTGAGACTGAAACAAGTAAAGCTTTTCACCATGCAAGCTGATCATGATGCCACCGCTGATACTCGACCAACCGTGTCGATCGTGATTCCCATGCATAATGAGCAAGGCGCGGTTTCAGGTCTCATTCAGGGTATCAGCGCAGCCGCTGCTGACCTTCCCGCGTTTGAGATCATTGCGGTGGATGACGGATCGACCGACGGCACTTTTGCAGCCCTGCAAGAGATGCAAAAAGAGTGCCCGCAACTGCGCATCCTGCAGCACAAAACAGCAGGCGGCCAAAGCGCTGCGGTGCATTCCGGTGTCAAAGAAGCACGCGCCGATATCTGCTGTACGCTGGATGGCGACGGGCAGAATCCGCCGGCAGAGCTGCCAAAGATCTGGGCGCCGCTGGTTTCGGGTGACGATGCCTCAATCGGCCTTGTGGCGGGGCAGCGGGTTGGCCGCAAAGACACCGCGTCGAAAAAGCTCGCCTCGCGCTTTGCCAATGCACTGCGGGGCTGGATGCTAAAAGATGGCACCCGCGACACTGGTTGTGGCTTCAAGGCGTTCCGCAGACAGGCTTTTCTTGATCTGCCCTTCTTCAATCACATGCACCGTTACCTGCCCGCGCTATTCAAAGCCTATGGCTGGAATATCGCGCTGGTGGATGTGGCGCATCAGCAGCGTCTGTCGGGCGAATCCAAATATACCAATTTCGGGCGGGCTATGGTTGGTATCTGGGATTTGTTCGGCGTTGTCTGGCTAACCCGTCGCGCCAAATCCGTTTCGGCAACCGAGGCGTCGCGGTCATGAAAGAGACTATTCTGGAAATCCTGCACGTAGACAGCCCGACCGAGGCGCTTTGGGTCTTTATCGGTCTGGCCGGGCAGCTGATGTTCAGCGCCCGTTTCATCGTGCAGTGGATCACCTCGGAACGGGCCAAGAAATCCGTCATCCCGATGGCGTTCTGGTATCTGTCAATCGGCGGCGGTTTGATCCTGCTGAGCTATGCGATCTACCGCCGCGATCCGGTCTTTATCTTGGGTCAGTCGATGGGCCTGTCGATCTACCTGCGCAATATCTTCTTGATTCGCGCCGAAAACCGCTAGGCAATCAGGCACATTTACCGATCTGTCAGCCTGTGTCAGCGGGTCGTGGCCGACGCATATTTTGTGTGAACAACCTCTTATTGTTTCTGAAAATTTCGTGCTAGTATCGGGCGAATAGATTTTCAGATTTGTATTCGAAGGATGTTTTCTCTTGCCCGATAGCTCACCCCGGCTGTTCAGACTGCGCCCCCTGGAAAAAGCGGACCTGGGAACTGTTGCGCGATGGTTTCAGGATATCCAGGATCTGGCCCTGTTTGATCGCACCACGCGCATCCCTCAGAATCTGGTACAGACCGAGCAGTATTGGGAGGAGGCGATCAGCGGCACAAAAGATTGCTGCAAATGCTGGTTCGCAATCGAATCCGACAGCGGTGATCTGGTGGGAATAACCGGTCTCGAAGCGATTTCCAGCGTCAACCGCGATGCCGTGGTTCCGATATTTGTCGACAAATCCATCCGGCGACATGGCGTAGCGCTGCGTTCGGTTGCCCTAATGCTGGACTTTGCATTCCGGCAATTGGGAATGAACCGCATCACCTCGTATTACCGGGCCGATAATCACAGCAGCCGCGATCTGATTCAACGGATCGGCTGCGAGATAGAAGGCACCATGCGTCAGGCCTGGTTTGCGGATGGGCAGTTCCACGACATGGTCGTTGTTGGCATGTTGCAACAGGAATGGCGGGTCCGGCGCGAGGTGCTGGCAAAAGAGCTTGGCCCCGAAACTTTGGTCAGTTTTGACGCTTCTGGCTGGTCCTGGCCGCCGGATCCGGCGTAGATACCTAAAATGTTACGTATTTCGAGTTATTTTTTGCTAAAACAGTCGTGTCGGATTCGACATGACAACACAATTGAGTATTGCCAGTGAACACGACCGGTTTGGACACATCAATCAAGCAGAAACTTGGCGCGGTGCTATTCGCCGATGTCGTCGGTTATTCCCGCCTGATGAGCGAGAATGAGATTGATACGTATAACGCGTTGAAGTCCTTGCTTTCGCAGCTTGAATCCGTGTGCTCGAAATACCAAGGCAAGATCATCGAAGTGCGCGGTGACGGTGTTCTTGCGATGTTCGACACTGCGACCAGCGCGGTTGAATTCAGCATCGAGTTGCATCGGATCGCAGCCGAGCACAATCAGACGCGGGACGATGAGCACAAGATCAAGTTCCGTGCGGGTGTTCACATGGGCGAAGTGCTGATGGACGAGCGCGGCATCCATGGTGACAACGTTAACATCGCCGCTCGTCTGCAAGAGATTGCCGAGCCCGAGCGGGTTTACGTCAGCGCCGCCGTGTATGAACAGATCCGCAACCGCCTGCGCTATGGCTATGAATTTCTTGGCCCGAAGCAGCTCAAGAACATCCTGTCTCCGGTCGCCACCTACTGTGTCCGCACCGAGGTTGAGGGTGCCACTATGGCCGCCACCTTGCGCCCGGAGATGCAACTTGAGGTGCTGGAACGGCCCGATATCCCATCGGTTGCGGTGCTGCCCTTTTCCAGTCAGGGCGGGGATGAAGATGACAGTTGGGTTGCCGAGGGGCTGACCGATGACATCATCATGAACCTGTCCAAGTTTCGGAACCTGTTCATCATTGCCCGCAACTCATCCTTCTTCTTCAAGGCTCAGTCGATGCCGCCGAAAGAGGCCGCGCGGCGCCTGAATGTGCGCTATATCGCGCGCGGCAGCGTGCGCCGCTCGTCCAGCCGCATCCGCATCACGGCCGAGCTGATTGACGCCAATACCGAACGCACCATCTGGGGCGAACGGTTTGACCGCAAACTCGACGATATCTTCGACATTCTCGACGAAGTGACCGAATGCATCGTCGCGGCCACGGCCGTGATGATCGAGTCGCACGAGAAGCAGCGCATGGTGCAGGCCATCCCGTCAGACCTGCGGGCCTATGGCTCGGTTCTGCAGGGGCAACACCATATCTTCAAATACACCCGCAACGACAATCGCAAAGCGCAGCATTGCTACGAGTCCGCGCTTGAACGGGATGGCGGGTATGCGCGGGCTGCGGCGGCTTTGTCGCGCACGCTCAATATCGATTGGCGCTATTCGTGGACGGAAGACCCAAACAGTGCCTTGGACAAGGCCCTAAAGCTGGCCCAACGCGCCGTGGAGCTTGACCCGACCGACGCGCGCGGGTTCGGAGAGCTGGGCTATGTGCAGCTTTATCGAAAAGAGTTTGATTCCGCGATCGAATCCTACAAACGCGCGCTGCAGCTGAACCCCAACGATGCGGATATGCACTCGGACTACGCCGATGCTCTGGCCCATTGGGGTGACAATGAAACCGCGATCAAACATCTGCAGCAGGCCATGCGCCTGAACCCCTATTTCCCGGATCAATACCTGTGGCATCTGGGGGGGGCCTATTACAACCTCAAACGCTATGACGATGTGATCTCATGCGTGAACAAGATGAACAATCCAACCGAAGGGCAGCGCGTGCTGGCCGCCAGCTATGCCCATAAGGGCGAGTTAGATATGGCCCGCCAGATCGCCGATAAACACCGCGCGGTGCATCCCAATTTCTCACTGTCGCGCTGGGCCAAGGTGCAACCTGACCGCCTGTCCGATGACACGCAACACTTTGTCGAGGGGCTGAAGAAGGCCGGGTTCTGAGTGCGAAGAACCGGCGAGGTTTGTGTTGGCGCGACTAATCTATCATCGTGTCCGATGCAGCGACGGACTGTCTGAAGTTAAGACGATGTTTGCACTATCGCAGATTAGCACGAAGGCAGAGTTCCATCGAAGGATCAAGTTTCTGGACAAAGCCACCATTGGCTGAGTGCCAAAAGACTTTCAGCGAAGTTGCATGTGAATATGATCGTCGTGGCGTGCGGCGCGGCACCCTTGAAATCCGATGCGGTCGCTTCCGGCTTCTAAACTCTCTACGAGATGTGGTTCAACGAATATCCTACCCACCCGTGGGTCGTTAGATAACACTTCGAGAACAGCACGATTACGTTCCGGATCGAGATCGTAATCTCGCCAAAGCGATTGGACAGCATTAAAATCCCATCGAAGCGTTGGCCAAGTTGGTTGGCAGTGCGTGGGGCCTTGCTCGAACGCGAAGTACCCAATTGGGGACCGTACTGCTCCTGGTAAGTACCCAGAGGCATCAGCATAATAGAAGGCCAAGTCTGCTTTTTCACCATCATCGTGCGAAAGGTGGGGCAGCAATGGAAAACCATCAAAATAGGGAAAGTTTGCGTCTAGAACGAGGGTTTTAGTGCCTGGATAACGTCGTTCCATCTCTTCGGCTGTATCAATTAGAACCTGGGCGAGTTCGGGCGTCACGTAATTGCGGTTCAACGCGCAGTACATCCAACTCTGCATTTCCAGAGGCCGGCTCTCAAAACAGCTCAGCGCAACCCTGCCGAAATTCGGCGCGACCCAGACAGTAACAACTGAAAGGGCAAAATAAATCACAGCGAACGCCAGCAATGTCCTTCGGAATGCTAAGGCAAATAGCCAAGCAACACCGCCGACTTGGGTAAGCAAAGTGAGAATGACGATAATTGTAATGTGCAAAAGGTAACGACGCATGGCTGACTGGTGGTCAAACTCGAGAGAGAAGATAACGATGTTCAGTTAATAATTTGGGCTCAACGCAACCATAAAGCTGTTGCTGTCCACACACTTGCACGTATGTGATCAGCAACAATTGTCATATCAGGCTCAACTCAAAGACGCCTCGTCTCAACCGGCCTTATTCGCCGCGCGCCTTTGCACCGCTGACCTTCGCACCCGACACCTTGGCGCCCGACACTTTGGCCCCGCTGACCTTCGCACCTGATACCTTGGCTCCGCTCACCTTGGCACCCGATACCTTTGCTCCGGACATCATCGGTGCGTCATATTCGAAATAGACGTCCAACAGCACGTCTTCGATCTGACCAGCTGCGATATCCATGCGGATGGTGTAATCGGCCTGGTCGTAATTCCAGACGCGGATATCATTGGCCATCTGATAGTCCGCTGCTGCGACACCCGATACCGAAGGGTTCAGCGGCGCGCGCGCGGCCTGTTGCGTGGTGTCCGGCGCGTCGGCATCATTGCTGGTTTGCAGCTTGAAGCCGTGGGGCAGGTTGCCGCCCGTCGCGCTCTCGCCTTCGCCATGCACCAGAAAGATCGTGGGCTCGGGCATTTCGTAATAAGTGCCGTCATAGGCGAAGCCGTAGATCCGGGCCAGCCGTGCATCGCCTCCGAACTGGTCCCCGATGAAATTATTGACGCCGCGACCCCTCCGGCGGCCATCCTGTTCGATGAACAACTGCTCTGAGTGACGGTTTGCGACCTGCTGCCAATGGGTGTGCTTGAACTGGCGGCCCCGGCGGATATAGACCAACGAGTCGTGCGGGACCTTCTTGCGCTTGTCGAATTTGAACTTGTCGCCGTCCTTGACGACCTTGTAGATGCCGGACTTTTCATTCGCCGCATCCCCGACCTGCACCAGGACGCGATCGTCTTCCCGGACATGCACGCCGTCGATTTTTGTGAATTTCTTACTGAAGTCGTGGTCTGCGTCGACCTCTTCGGCCAAACGGACCGAACGTTGTTTCAGTTTTAAATCGCTTAACTCTCGCCCAAACAGTAATACCTCGGAAAAACTGAGTAAGGACTCAGACATATCGCTTTCTCCCTATTGGGGGTTGACGCTGCCGATTGCCTCGCCTGTCCCGGTTTGCGCGTTTATTGCGCGTTGATTGTCACTCTTATCACCCCGTGCGCACAACCTGCCATAATACTGAGGCGAAAACAAAGACTTTAGGGGTCTTCGACCTCGGGTGACAATGTTCGAACCGACGCCGCGTGGCTTGATCCATCCGGCTTGGTTAACCGAGGTCCCGGCGATGTCAATCCGATGTCTCGCATGCGGAAATTGCCTTCGATGATTTGTCGGAATGCGCCGCCTGTGACCTCGTGATCAACCATGACCAAAGCACGCTCAACGCCAAAGTAGCTCAGCATGTCGGGGTCCAGTTTTTCCCACGCATCCGCAAGGTAAGATCCCAGCAGGTCCCGCGCTTCGATCAGGGCAACGCGAAAACCTTCGGGGTCGGCGGCATAGTGTTCGTCAAACAGATCCTGCATGATTGCGTTATATTCGTCGGTTCCTTCCAGTTCATCCGACAGCTCTTCCATCTCCGGGTCGATGACATCATGGGCGACCAGCCGTTCGTGGTAGATATCGACCAGTATGTCGAACATCGCCCCGGTCAGCGGTTCCGACAACGCGTGTTCACTGGACCAGCCATGCGAGAACTCGGACAGGGTCCGGTCATTCGCGGCGATGCGGATTTGTGAGTTCTGCGACAGCTCGGCAAAGCGGCTTAGCCGGTTATAGGTATAAAGGTTGCCGCGCGTGTTTTTCAGCAGCTCATCCACGACCGAGCCGAAATGCAGCGACGCCAGCAGTGCTACCATATCGGCCGCGGATTCGTGAAAGCCGTAATATTCCCCTGTTGCATCCTCTTCGGATGGCATGCCAACCACGCTGTAGATGATGGCATGGCCGATCTCATGCGCCACGACGTCAAAGTTCAGGCTGTAGGGGCGGTATTCGTCACCGATTTCACGGGTGCCGCCGGTTTCCAAAAACCCCCACCCGATATGCGCGTTGTCAAGGCTGGGCAGCAGCGATAACTCAAGCCGCTCAAAATCGCGTGCAAAATGCCAGGGAATTGGGCGGTTAAAATAGCCCTCCCACACATCCATGGTGAAATGAGCGGCGCCGAACAGATGCGCGGCTTCAAAGGCTGGATCATCGGGATCGATATGGATGAAATTGCCGAACTCATCCGGCTCGGGCGGTGGCAGGATATAGCCGTCCCAGGCGGGCAGATACATCTCGGGGCCGTCCTCACCCTCGATCATCGCGCCATACGGGGTGGTCTTGTCGACCGGGTACATCGCATACATGCGCGGCCCGGACGGGCCCGGACCGATGGTGCCTTGCGGGGCCGATATTTCGACCAATTCGGGCTTGGAATTTGGCTCTAAAAAGGGCGATTGCGGGTAAAGCAGGAACCGCGTACCGGGGGGATCATTCTCTGAATAGTCGGGCCAGATCGCCAATTTCCCCTCCCGTTATCCGCCGGCGCGCAGGCTTGTTGACAAGCCGGGCACCCGATCAACCGGATCGTAACTGGCGTTGCAAAATATGAACTCGGCTTCGATCAGATCCAAAAACGCCTCGCGCCCTTCCAGGCCAAGCCCGATTGCATATGAGTCAAGATCATCCGGCGCCGCCTGGTCAAGACGTGTTTCAAAATACCAGATCAGAGCCTGCGTTCGGGTTGTAGACCTGTTGGGGGTGTTCCGCTCAGCAAGCTGCGCGGCCTTACGATCGGCACGCTCGCGCAATGTGCTATAGTTGCCCGTGTGCCGCAGCTCGGCCAGCAATGCGGCATCCAACCCTTCGGCCAGGGCTGCGACAGCAAGTTCGACACGGGACCGGTCGGTCAACAGCGCCTCGTATTGCGCCAAGGTCAGGTCGTTTTCTTTCAGCCATTCGATCAGATCAGAATGGCGCGGCAGTCGGGCGTCAAGGCGATGTTCGTTCATCTGCCGCACCACAGCGTCCTTGTCGGGGTCCAACCCTTGCCGACGGGTCTCGTCCTGCGCCAGCAGGTTCAACGCCGCGCGGTCGCGCAGTTCAGCATAAAGGTCAGGGTCCAGCCGCAGCTCATCCACCAATGCCCTCGTCTCTGAATCCAGCGAGGCGGTCTCGGCATCAACTCGTGCCTGCAGCTCACGCCAGACCAGTGTACGTTCTACCCGGGGCGTTTCGGGCGCATCAGAGTCCGCCGCCAGATATTGCGCCATCTGCGCCAGCATTTCCCGGGCGTCATCGCCCTTGGCGTCAACCTGCCCGCCGGGCAGCCAGTTCTGAAATTCTTCCAGCGCCAAGCCGTCGCCAGCCGCCGCAATCACATTGTCCCAAGCCCGTTCGCGATAGTGCAAGGCCTCGGCAGCGGTTAGCAAAGCCTGCGCTTCCATGTCAGATACCACCTTGGCCATCTGCGCCTTAGATAGCGTTGCGCGGATCGAAACCATCGGCTCGCTCAGTGGCATAAAGCCCAACTCTGCCGGACCGTGCAGCACCGCAACTTCATCGTCATCGGTAATTGTACCGCTCAGGTAATCCTCAAACACCCGCCCAACGCCAATCATCCCGAAATCGGCCAGTTCTGCCGCCCGCAACGCGCCCATGCTGGCACTGCCAAAGACCGGGATGCCCTGCTCCAGCGCCCACAGGATTTCCTTGTGCCAGACCGAGGGCACGCCGTCGAAATACCCATCAATGATGCCAATTGCGCGCGGCCTGTCACGCACCGCGCGATACACGTCACCCTGCTGAACCGGCGGCAGGATGGTCGCGTCCAAAAGGCCCCGAACCGTCTCGGCCCGCAGGGTCGGGCCAACGAAGATAACAACGCTCATGCCGATACCGCCCTTGCCCTTGGACCCGCGACATAATCAGGGTCGTCATGCGGCGCCTCCAACCCCGGAATGATCGCGCGGACTACGGCGATGTCGAAGTCCGGCCGGGACAAGTCAACCGTTACCACCTGATCCATTCCGGCGATGGACAGGCAGGATCGCAGCAGATCAAGGTCTTCTGTAAACGACTCGGTCACATGCGACGGACAATCGGTAAAGCGGCCCGTTACCTCAGCGCCGTCAATCAGTTCGCGGATATAGCGGCTGCGCCAAGTGCGGGCCTCGTCCGAAAACTCCTGAGGGTCCAGATCATCCCGCGCGCCCGAGATGTAGGTCAGCCGTGTCTGCGCCGCTTCGGTCAGCGCGCGCAGCAAGGCGATGGCGCGGTCGGGATGGCAGCCATCACCGATGCCGATATGGCCATTTGCCTCTCCGGCCTCGCAGATCAAGCAGCGAAAGCTGGCAATACCGATATCCGAGGTCGTGTCCCAGATCCCCAGATCCAATCCCGCTGCCGAAATCTGTTTCATCGCCTGTAGGCAGCGTGGATCATCCACCGTTTCAGGGTCGACGCGCGGCGTTAGTCCGCGATGATGCCACAACGTGGTCGCATCCCGCTCGATCAACTCGCAGATCGCATGGCAGCTGGCCTCGCTTACATCATTGCCTGAGGCCAATCCATTAGTCGTGCGCGGAAACGCCCTCTGACCCGCGACCGGAGAGGTCGTGTAATCGGTATCCACCATCTCATAGGGCACCCAACAGGCCACATCCGCCTTAAGATCGCGCCCCTGCACCCACAGCATCGCGCCATGCGGATCAAAATGCCCACCGGTCACGCGGGGCAGGCGTTCGACATCTACCACATGACCCCGTTCCAGATCAGCATGGCTGCACAGCCGCAGTGGCAATTCGATCCGCTCGGCGTGCCACGACTCGATCGCCTCCATCACGCCCGAGGCCTGCGCCGCACTCAGCGACAAACCCTTGCCCAATGACACCGCAACCGAGCGCGAGTTGGGTCGCGTCACCATCACAGTTGGGAGCCCGATCCGATCCAGCCCCGTCAGGTTGGCAATCCGCGTGATTCCCATCTGTTTGAGGAAGGGTTTGACAATGGCCAGAGTCTCTTCCGGGTCGCGCAGCCGGTGGGTATCCAGCACATAAGACTTCTGCGAATTCCCGGACATTCAAATGACCTTGCCAAATATATGATAAACCACCGCAACCCGGCGCGCGGATCAGATCGGCGTCAAGATGCGGGATGAACGAGAAGGGGTCAACAGCGCAAGCCAAGCGATCCGCACTTGCATGGCCTGCGTCCTGCCGCTAAACGATCTTCCGCGTCGCCTCAATAGCTCAGCTGGTAGAGCAGGTCCTTCGTAATTAGCGGGTCCCCGCGAGAATGGCTTGCGAAACCAAGGAGTTCGCGACAAAGGAGTAGAACTAGTAGGGCCATAGTAGGGTCCAAGAAGCCGCTGTAGCTCAGATGGTAGAGCACGTCATTCGTAATGATGGGGTCGGGGGTTCGAGTCCCTTCAGCGGCACCATTCTTCTCAGTAAAATCCCTATACCAGGCAGACCCTTGATAAAATCGCAAGAGCAGGTCCTCCCCGCTTCCTGAAGGGCAGTGAGCCGCAAGTGTATGGGTTGTATGGGGGGTATAGGTAGTTGAAATTTATGCCAAAGGTGCGACTTAACGGGGCGGCAAGCACCACTCCGTTTGCCTATATTGCCCATATTAAAACGGCTCGTTTCGATCCCGTTTGAAGTCGCTGTAGTCCGGTGCTGGATCAACGTCTCCGAGCCATTCCGTGGTGTTGTCTGACCAGGGTATTTCCTGACCGATGTACAACTCGAAGCTCTCCCGACATGCGGAAAAAGGGCGTTTCAAAGGACGGTATCACCAATACGGTATTCGTGGGGCGTTGCAATTCAGCTTGCCGGACGATTGACGCCACTCTTTCGCAGTGTTGACATTCGTTAAGGCACCAGGGCGATCCAGCCCTGATAGTCAGTACACTGGTTAAACTGCGCATAGAGAGCGTAGTGCGCGAAGACATAACTCTATAATTGGTTTCGACGCTCTGTCCAAAGCAACACACACGACCCATCCGTCAATCAGAGCATGCTGCGCGTCTACTTGAGCTTATTCAATTGAACTGCACTAGTTTATCATGGTGCTTACAGTCTTCTCCATGCTGATCTTCGGTCTCAAGCCGGGTTGATCCGATTAGACCGTTGCCCCTTTGCGGCGAATGGCAGTGCCGAGGCTGCCAGCGCAAAGGCCGACTATTACTGCGATCAACAGCGCCATCGTTCCCACATGGGAAAACTGCCAACTGGCAAAAAGCAGGGGCGCGGTCAGGCCAATCAACCCGCCCATCAAGGCACCTAGCCAATATTGGCGGGTCATCATGCCCAGTGCCAGACCAAGAATACCGGGCAAGCCCAGTACGTTGCCACCGATGGTTCCAAGTATCTCTAACATATCTGCCCCCACCTTAATCAGAGCTTTTGTTCAAGAACGCGCGGATGTCGTCACCTGATGCGGCCGCGTGCTCTTGCAGAACATCACCGCCCACCTCTTTCGCGATCTCCTGATACGTTTCCAGATAATTTGGCGGCAGGCTGTGGGCGATGCCTTGGTGGCAATCGATGCAGGTCATGCCTGTGTCAATCGCACGCTGGTGTTCGTTGGCGGCACGGGTCTCCTGAAGTGTAAAGTCCATATAGTCAAAGTTGTGACAGTTGCGGCACTCACGGCTGTCGGATTCCTTCATTTTCTTCCACACGGCGGAGGCCATGGCGAGGCGATGATCCTCGTATTTCTCAGGCGTGCTAATCGTGCCCGCCAGTTCGTGATAGACATCCTTCACGGCCATGATCTTGGCCTTGATCTTATGGTTCCACTCGTCCGGGACGTGACAATCCGAACAGATCGCGCGCACGCCCGAATGGTTGTTGTAGTGAATCGTCTCGCGGTATTCACCCAGATTGACTTCCATCGTGTGGCACGAGGTACAGAACTCTTCTGTATTCGTCAGTTCCAGAGTCCAGTGGAACCCACCCCAGAACAGGATGCCTGCCAGGAACCCGGCCAGCAAAGTGAAACCAACGCTGAGGACAGCGATCGGGCTCCAGAACCAGGTCCAGAGGCGTCGGATGAGCCCTTGTTTTTCTTGGGAGTCGGACATGGCGCGCTCTCCTTTTCGACCTGAGTTCAGTTTCCGGAGGAAGGTTGAAACGTGTTGTCGACCAGCGGCAGCGCGTCGGCCTGCGGTACGTGACACTGGTTGCAGAAATACCGTGTGCCTGCGATCTGATCTAACTCGCGCCCTTCGCGGTCCAGATAGTGCGTCATCGACAGCGTCGGCGCGTTGCGTTCACCGGCTTTGGTCCAGTCGTGGCACGATAGGCATTGGTTGGTTCGCAGATCGATCTGGTACTGTTCGATCGAGTGCGGGATCAATGGCGGCTGTTGGCGATAGTTGCGCTGCATGCGACCCTCAACCGTATTGTGAACTTGATCAAGACGAACAGGTTCATCCACCTCGGCACCGCGCAGGCTTGTGACTCCGGCAGATTGCGCGAGGGCTAAGCCGCCGAGGAGCAACGGCGGGATCAGGGCAAGGCCCACAAGGATCGGCTTTTTCATCTTCTCACTCCTTCAAAAAGGTCTTGAGGCGCGCGGCTGGGGCGCGGCGGTTGGTTCCGGTGGTGCGACGATCAGGGCGTCGAACCGATGGGTGAATTTGAATACGTCTTCGGCGCAGATATCGATGCAGCGGCCGCAATTGGTGCAGTCGGGTGACAGGATCAGCGGCGTGTCATCGCCTTTCAGTGCCGGAGAGATCACGTGGTTTTCCGGGCAGACCGCATAGCAATCCATGCAATCGTCACAGGCGTTGCGATTGGCGGCGCTGACCCGCAACAGCGCTTTGGGTCCGATCAGACCATAGAACGCGCCCACCGGGCAGACATGGCCGCACCAACCGTGGCGCGAGACAAACAGGTCGAACAGAAAGATCGCGGCGATCATCGCCCAGACGAAGCCCATACCAAAAATCAGTCCGCGATGCAGCATGGTGATCGGGTTGACCAGTTCCCACGCGATGGCACCGGTCAGGCCAGAGACGATAAGTACCGTCGCCATAATCCACAGCCGCGTGCCACGTTTGGGTAGCCAGCCTTTTTGCAGGCCCAGCTTGCGGTGCAGCCAATGCGCGCCGTCCGTCACCGGATTAATCGGGCAGACCCACGAGCAATAGACGCGACCGCCGATCAACGCGTAGGCAACCAGAACGATGGCGGCACCGATGGCGGCAGTCAGTTCGGGCCAGTGCCCGGCTATCAGGCTTTGCAAAAAGACAAACGGATCGGTCAAGGGCAGCACACCTAGCGTTAGCGACCCGGCCAGAGTCCCCTGCACGATCCATATCCCGAACCAAGGGCCCAGCAGGAACAGCACCAGAAAGAACAGCTGGCTAGCCCTCCGTAGTAGCAGGTACTTGTGGGCACCCAGCCAGCCTTTGGCGGCGATGGCCTCTTGCCCCAGCGGCATATCTGTGCGGGCGGTCATTGGGTGACCTCCGGAAGCTTAAAGCTGGGCTCAAACCCGCCCGGTGCGACAAGGTTATCGGTGCCCGGTCCCGGTAGGCGGTCAGGCAAATCGATGATGCCTTCGACGAGGGGCGCGCCTTTGGCTTCTTTCTCTTCCCAGCCCTTGCGGTAGTGATCTGCGCTGCTGCCACGGGCTAAACGGGCGGGCAAAACCTTAATTGCGGCTTCAGGCAGAACGCAGCTTTTTTCGCACATGCCACAGCCGGTACAGTGATCGGCATGAACGGTCGGAATGAAGATCGCGTGACTGCCCGAACGGGCATTGTGCTCGGTTTCCAGCGTGATCGCCTCGTTTATGACGGGGCAGACCCGATAACAGACGTCGCACCGCAGGCCGAGGAAGTTCAGGCAGCTTTCCTGATCGACCAGAACGGCGACACCCATCTTGGCGTCGTCGATATTGTCCAGTCCGGGGTCCAGCGCCCCGGTCGGGCAGGCCGCGACGCAGGGGATGTCGTCACACATTTCGCAAGGGATATCACGGGCGGTGAAATACGGCGTGCCGGCAGCCACTGCATCAACGCCCAGTTCGGCCAGTTTCAGCGTGTCATAGGGACAGTCCCGCACGCATAAACCGCAGCGAATGCAGGCGGACAGGAAGTCTTTTTCCGGCAAGGCACCGGGTGGGCGCAATGCCTCGGCCGGTAACGCCCGCGCGTCTCGTGCCAGCCACGCCAGCAAGGACCCGGCCGCCACGCAGCCGCCCGCTGCACGCGCCGAGTCCTGCAGGAACCGGCGCCGCTGCGGCGAAAGGGGTATGCCAACACGAGACATGGGGACGACCTTTGCCTTGCCAGCCTTTTACGCGCGCTCGACCTTGCAGGCGCACTTCTTAAAGTCGGTCTCTTTCGACAGCGGGCAGGTCGCGTCCAAGGTCAGCTTGTTGGTCAACTGGCCCTCGTCGAACCAGGGCATGAACACCAGACCACGCGGCACTTTGTTCCGGCCTCGAGTTTCGACCCGGCTGTTGACCTCGCCGCGGCGGGTAGACAGAACAATCTCTTGCCCGCGCCGCAGTCCTCGGTCCCGTGCATCATCGGGGTGCATGTAAACTACAGCGGCAGGGTATGCGCGGTGCAGTTCAGGCACGCGGCGGGTCATCGAGCCTGAGTGCCAGTGCTCCAACACGCGACCGGTGCAGAGCCACAGATTGAACTCCTCATCCGGTACTTCGGGGGCAGGTTCGTAGGGGGCAAAGATGATCTTGGCCTTGCCATCCTTATGGCCGTAGAACTTCACATCCGCGCCCTCGGGCACGTAGGGGTCATAGCCCTCTCGGAAGCGATAAAGCGTCTCTTTCCCGTCTACGACCGGCCAGCGCAGGCCGCGTGCCTGGTGGTAGGTTTCAAACGGGGCCAGATCGTGTGCATGGCCGCGACCAAACTCGGCATATTCTTCGAACAGGCCTTTCTGGACGTAGTAACCAAAGTGCTCGGATTCGTCGTTGTCGAACCCTTCGGCGGTTTCGGACAGCGGGAACTGATCAACGGTGCCATTGGCGTAAAGCACATCGTACATGGTTTTGCCGCGATGTTCGGGCATGGAGGCCAGCAGCTCCTCGCCCCAGACCTCTTCGACGGTGAAGCGTTTCGAGAATTCCATCAGCTGCCACAGGTCCGATTTCGCCTCACCGGGTGCCTTGACCTGTTGCCGCCAGAACTGGGTGCGACGCTCGGCGTTGCCATAGGCGCCTTCCTTTTCGACCCACATCGCGGTGGGCAGGATCAGGTCAGCCGACAGAGCCGTCACGGTCGGATAGGGGTCGGACACGGTAATGAAGTTTTCCGGGTTGCGGTAGCCAGGGTAGCCTTCTTCGTTGATATTCGGGGCCGCCTGCATGTTGTTGTTGCACTGCACCCAATAGGCGTTCAGGTCGCCGTCTTTCAATTTACGATGCTGCAATACGGCGTGGAAGCCGGGCTTGGGCGGGATAGTGCCCGCAGGGATTTTCCACGCGGTCTCACAAATCTCGCGGTGCTTGTCGTTCGCAACGACCATGTCAGCGGGCAGGCGGTGGGCAAAGGTGCCAACTTCGCGCGCCGTGCCACAGGCCGAGGGCTGACCTGTCAGAGAGAAGGGTGAGTTTCCGGGTTCCGAGATCTTACCAACCAGCAGGTGCACGTTGTACATCAGCGAGTTCACCCACGATCCGCGCGTGTGCTGGTTGAAGCCCATTGTCCAAAGGCTCATGACCTTGCGGTTCGGGTCGGCATATTGCTGCGCCAGACGCTCAAGCTGGGCCTCTGGGACGCCGGAGAGTTCCGAGGTGTATTCCAGCGTGTATTCCGAAACTGCTTCGGCGTATTCGTCGAACGAAATCTCTTCCAGCTTGCCCGAGTCCGGGTTCGCGGCCTCTTGCTGCAGCGGGTTGGTCTCGCGAAGGCCGTATCCGATATCGGTCGCGGTTTTGGTGATGTTGACGTGATTCCGAACAAAGAATTCATTCACCGCGTTATTTTGGATGATGTAGTTGGCAATGTAGTTCAGGATCGCCAGATCGGTCTGCGGCGCAAATACGATGCCGTTGTCGGCCAGTTCGAACGAGCGGTGTTCGAAGGTCGACAGCACGTGCACTTCACAACCCGGTTTGGTCAGACGCGTATCCGTCAGGCGCGACCACAGGATCGGGTGCATTTCCGCCATGTTAGAGCCCCAAAGCACAAAGGTATCCGCGTGCTCAAGGTCGTCATAGCAGCCCATTGGTTCATCAATGCCAAATGTTCGCATGAAGCCGACAACGGCCGAGGCCATGCAGTGGCGCGCGTTCGGGTCGATATTGTTTGACCGGAAGCCAGCCTTCATCAGCTTGGATGCGGCATAGCCTTCCCAGACAGTCCACTGACCCGAGCCGAACATGCCGACACTTGTCGGGCCTTTCTTGGCCAACGCCTCTTTCCATTTGGCAGCCATGACGTCGAACGCTTCGTCCCATGACACAGGCTCAAACTCGCCGTTCTTGTCATATTCGCCGTTGGTCTTGCGCAGCATCGGTGTCGTCAGGCGGTCCTTGCCGTACATGATCTTGGACAGAAAATAGCCCTTGATGCAGTTCAGCCCGCGGTTCACCGGCGCATCCGGATCACCCTGAGTGGCGACTACGCGCCCGTCTTTGGTGCCGATCAGGACCGAACAGCCGGTGCCGCAAAACCGGCAGGCAGCCTTGTCCCAGCGGATATCAGGGTTGCCGATCTGTGCACTGGCTTGCCCGGTTGCAAGCGGCAGACCGGCTGCCGAGGCCGTTGCAGCAGCGGCGGTTGATTTCAAAAAGGTCCGGCGGGATTCAGAGATGGTCATGACATGGGTCTCCGGCTTTAGATCTGGCGAGAAGCGTTAAGATGCGGACGGGTCTCCGCAAGGTCTTCGAAATGGTGATAAGTCAGGGTCAGAGAGATCACGCCCGGGATCTGGTGCAGATCCATGATCGTCTCGGAGGCCATTTTCTCAGGCGTATCCTCGACCACAACAACAAGGCGGCCATCTTCGGCTGCTGCGTGCACCTCTGCCCCGTCTGTGCGCGCAATCGCATCTTGCGCGCTTTGCGTCGTTTCGGGGGTCACATGGACAAGGCAACCACAGATGTTCATAGGGCAACCTCCTGGGTTGGTGATGTTTGGCGTGTGAAGCTGACCGATCCGGCAGGGCAGGCGCTGGCGCAAGCACCGCAGCCGGTGCAGCTATCGGCATCTAGCTGGGGTTCGGCGCGACCGCCGAGTTGCAGTTTGAAACGGATCGCGCCCTGATCGCAGACGTCCTGACAGATACGGCAACTGACGCCGTTCATTGACAGGCAGGATGCAGTGACTGAGGCGCGCCATGGCCACTCATTTACAAGTTCTGGCGTTAGTGCACCGGTCGAACAAGCATTAGCGCACTCGCCACAGAAGGTGCAGGGGCCCGCGCTCAGGTCAACAACGGGCCAGCCTTGTGCATCGAAATGGATGATATCCTCGGGGCAGGCATCGCGGCAGTCGTCGCACTGGGTGCACAGATCATAAAGCTCCACCTCCATCGCGCCGGGGGGGCGGATGGCTGATCTGACCTCGCGTAGCGTTTTGCCACACAGGAATGCGCGTCGGCTTGCTAGCTTGTTCATACGCTTGCGACCTTTGAGTGCCCGGCAGGGGTTGGCCTGCCTGACTCGGGTGTTAGCGTAGCACAGGTAACAAGAAATTGATTTATATCATTTCAGCATCGCTTAGTTTTTCAGCGCGAACGCTGAATAACGCCAAGAAATCGGGCGATATCAAGATACTGGAGCGTCAGATCATGGATAGGTCAGGCGCGTTTTTCACCGATAGACGTCACGCCCAGAACCGACAGCACTCTGGCTTCGATCTGCTCGGCATTCATGCCCGCCACCGCATACATATCTGCTGGGCTGGACTGATCGATGAAGATGTCCGGAAGCACCATTGAGCGGTACTTGAGACCCCGATCAAATACGCCTTCTTCGGCCAGAAGCTGCGCCACATGGCTGCCAAACCCGCCAATCGCGCCTTCCTCGATTGTGATCAGTGCCTCGTGATTCTCGGCCAGATCAAGGATCAGGTCACGATCCAACGGCTTGGCAAAGCGGGCATCGGCGATGGTCGGGGTGATCCCGCGCGCCGACAAAGCTTCGGCTGCCTTTTGAACCTCGGCCAGTCTTGTACCAAAAGATAGCAGCGCCACACGTGCGCCGGCTTGAATCAGGCGACCCTTGCCGATTTCCAGCACCTCGCCCTGCTCGGGCAGATCGACTCCGGCGCCCTCGCCACGCGGATAGCGGAACGCGATCGGGCCATCATCATGCGCGACGGCGGTTGCAACCATGTGCATCAATTCGGCCTCATCCGCCGCAGCCATCACGACCATGCCCGGAAGGTTGGACAGAAAGGCAATATCGAACGATCCCGCATGGGTCGCACCGTCGGCGCCAACAAGACCCGCGCGGTCGATGGCAAAACGGACCGGCAAACGTTGGATAGCCACATCATGTACCACCTGGTCATAGCCGCGTTGCAGGAAGGTCGAATAAATCGCACAAAATGGCTTCATTCCACCCGCTGCCAGCGCGGCTGAGAAGGTCACGCCATGCTGCTCGGCAATTGCCACGTCAAAGCAGCGCGAGGGGTAGCGTTCAGCAAACAGGTTTAGCCCGGTGCCATCCGGCATCGCAGCAGTCACCGCGACGATCTTGTCATCCCGGGCTGCTTCTTCGACCAATGTCTTGCCGAAGACCGATGTATAAGACGGCGCGTTAGAGGGTGCCTTTTTCTGTTCTCCCGTCACCACATCGAATTTGGCGGTCGCATGGCCTTTGTCGCGGGCTTGCTCGGCGGGAGCGTACCCTTTGCCCTTCTTGGTCAGCACATGGATCAGTATCGGGCCGGTTGCCTTTGCCTTGACCGTGCGTAGAACCGGCAGCAACTGATCCAGATCATGCCCGTCGATGGGGCCGAGATAAGAAAAGCCCAACTCTTCAAAAAGCGTCCCGCCCATGGCCATGCCTTTCAGCATGTCCTTGGCGCGCTTGGCGCCTTCACGGAAGGGTTCCGGCAGCAACGACACCGCACCTTTGGCTGCGGCTTTCAGATCATGAAACGGCTCTTCCGCATAGATGCGCGACAGATAGTTGGACAAAGCGCCAACCGGCGGCGCAATGCTCATCTCATTGTCGTTCAGGATCACGATCAGGCGCTTTTTCAGGTGGCCTGCGTTGTTCATCGCCTCAAAAGCCATGCCCGCAGACATCGAGCCATCGCCAATCACTGCAATCGCATCGCCCAACCCTTCGGGCGTCACACCGCCCAGATCGCGGGCTACGGCAAAGCCCAATGCTGCACTGATCGACGTGCTGGAATGGGCTGCGCCAAACGGGTCATAGGGGCTTTCGCTGCGTTTGGTAAATCCGCTTAATCCGTCCTTCATGCGTAAGGTGCGGATTCGGTCGCGGCGTTCGGTCAGGATTTTGTGCGGATAACACTGGTGGCCTACGTCCCAGACGATCTTGTCGCGCGGTGTGTCGAATACCGCATGCAGCGCCGTCGTTAGCTCGACCACACCCAAGCCTGCGCCCAGATGTCCACCTGTGACGGACACGGCCGAGATCGTCTCGGCGCGCAATTCATGTGCGATCTGATGCAGTTGCACGTCCGAGAACTGTTTGAGGTCCGCAGGGCGGTTCACAAGATCCAGCAGAGGCGTATTCGGACGGTCAGACATTCGGCGTTCCTGGCTTAGCTGTCCCGGGCAATAACGAAGCGGGCAGCCTGCTTCAAGGTTTCTGCGGCAGGGCCAAATTCGCCCAGTGCATCGCAAGCCTGATCCACAAGCTCAAGCGCACGGGATTTAGCGGCGTCCAGACCCATAAGAGAGACAAAGGTCGCTTTGCCTGCTTCTGCATCTTTCTGCAGCCGCTTTCCGGCCTTTTCGGCATCTCCTTCGACATCCAAAATGTCATCAGCGATCTGAAAGGCAAGCCCAAGCGCTTGGGCAAATTGGCGCAAGGGGGTCGGATCGGCCTGCACCAATCGCGCGCCTGCACAAGCCGACCATTCGATCAACGCGCCGGTCTTGCCTGCTTGCAACTGCGTAATCTCATCCAGTGTTAGCGGTTCTGCTGCGGTCTCTGCCGCGATATCCAGCGCTTGACCCAGCACCATACCCTGCGCACCGCTTGCTTTCGCCAGTGTTAGAGCCAAATCGGCGCGTATTTCAGCATTTCCAACTTCTGGCCTTACGCAGAGCTCAAACGCTAGGGTCAGCAGCGCATCCCCGGCCAGAACGGCCGTTCCGTCATCCCATTTCAGGTGCACAGTTGGACGCCCGCGCCGCAGGTCATCATTATCCATGCAAGGCAGGTCGTCATGAACCAGCGAGTAAGCATGCAGCGCTTCAATCCCGGTTGCTGGCCAAATTGCCCGAGCTATATCGATGCCATGCAAACGCGCGCTTTCCAAAACCAGAAACCCGCGCAGGCGCTTGCCGCCTTCGGTGGCATAGGCCATCGCCCGCGTCACATCCAGATCATCCAGCGCACCCAGAACCAGATCAAAATGGCTCTGAATCAGCGCGGCATCCTGCGCCAGCTTTTCACGAAACATTTACTGACCTTCGACAGGTGTCGTTCCGGTTGGTTTGCCGCTTGCGTCCAGAGTGATCGCGGCCACCTTTTCCTCGGCACGCTTCAGCTCATCCTCACAGCGTTTTTTCAGCGCCGCACCCCGCTCATACAAAGCGATCGACTGATCCAACGCCACATCCCCGCGTTCCAATTGGCCGACCACGGCCTCAAGCTCTTTCATCGCCTGTTCAAAGGTCATCTGTTCGACTGGAGTATCGGTCATCGTGCTGCCTTCATCAGTTCTTCCACATGGGCGCGTGTCGCCTCGGCCAATGCGTTCAGATCATACCCACCTTCCAGAGTCGAGACGATACGGCCATCACAAACTTCATCGGCAATCTTGCACAGTTCTGCAGTGATCCAGGCGAAATCGCCGGTAGACCAGTTTAGGTTGGCCAGCGGATCATCCTGATGGGCGTCGAAGCCGGCTGAGATGATGATCAGCTCTGGTTTGAACGCGCGCAGGCGCGGGAACGCCTGTGTCTCATACGCAGCCCGCATCTCGGCTCCGCCCGTGCCGGGGGCCAAGGGCATATTCAAGACCGTCTCAAAGGCCCCAGTCTCATCCGGGCGACCCGAACCAGGCCACAAAGGCATCTGTTGACTGGTGATCACTAGGGCGCGTTTCTCATCCCACAGTAAATCCTGCGTTCCATTGCCGTGATGTACGTCGAAATCCACCACGGCCACGCGGCTAAGCCCATGATGATCCAATGCATGTTTCGCAGCCAGCGCGGCGTTCCCAAATAGGCAAAATCCCATAGCCGTCTCAGTCTCGGCGTGGTGTCCCGGTGGCCGTATGGCGCAAAACGCGTTTGGCGCTTCTCCGCCCAGAACCAGATCAACCGCACGTACTACTGCGCCCGCCGCGCGATAGGCTGCATCGACCGAGCCCGGGGACATAAATGTATCCCCGTCGATCTGTGTGAACCCATCCGAAGGCCGGTGGTCAAGAATGTCGCTGATATGGCTCTGCGGATGAACCCGCAACAGATCATCATCTGCGGCCAGCGGTGCAGTCACACGCCGCACATCCAGCCCTTCAAGCGCATGCAGAATATGTTCCAACCGCGCCACGCGTTCGGGATGCCCCTCTGGCGTCACATGGTTCAGACAATCCGCATGGGTCAACAAGGCAGTTTTCATCAGGATCCCATCTTCATCTGGCTAAAAATATCCTCGCCGAAGGCAAAAATCGCCGCGCAGCGGCTATATCAATCCGGCGCCAGCATATAGCCGGCACCGCGAACGGTCTGCAGGTACCGGGGCTGTTTCGGATCCTGCTCCAGCTTTCGCCGCAGGCGGGTGATCTGTACATCCACCGCGCGTTCCTGCGCCTGACCCTTGTCGCGCCCCAAATCCTCAACCAGCTTGGCCCGGCTGATCGGTTCGCCGGGCTGGGCCGAGAATATCTTCATCAACTGGCTTTCTGTCGCTGTCAGGCGCACCGGGTCTTCGCCCTGCCACATCTCGCCGCGTTCGATATCATAGCGAATGGGTCCAAGATGAAGAATCTTCGCCGCTGTATCCTGCGCGGGCGTTTCCGGCATTCGGCGCAAGATGGCATTGATCCGCAAAAGCAGCTCTTTGGGCTCGAACGGCTTTGCCAGATAATCATCGGCGCCCGCTTCAAGCCCGGCGATCCGATGTTCGGTCTCGCCCTTGGCGGTCAGCAGCAGGATCGGGGTCGTATGCGTTTCTCGCAAGGAACGGGTCAGGCTCACGCCGTCCTCACCGGGCATCATTACATCCAGCACAATCAGATCGAAATCCAGCCCGGACAAAACCCGCCGTGCATGGGCTGCATCCCGTGCTGACGTAACCAGAAACCCGCTGCGCATCAGGAACTTCTTGAGCAGATCCCGAATACGTTCGTCATCGTCAACGATCAGAAGATGGGCGTCCATATCGCTCATGAAGTCGTATCCCGCAGTTTCGTATATGCACGACGCATATCAGCATCCATCATCGCTTCAAGCACTTTGCGAAACCCGGCAACCGCCTCGGGGCCCGCATCTTTGTAGGCCGCGCGCATTCGGGCGCGCTGGGCGTCGGAGAGTTTGGACTCTAACGCCTTGCCCTTATCCGTCAAAAATAGGTGGCGTTCGCGTTTGTCCACTGTTCCGACCCTGCTTTCAACCAACCCGTCATCGATCAGGCTGCGCAATACACGGTTCAGAGACTGTTTTGTGACCCCCAGGATCGCCAGCAGATTATTCACCGTGGTCCCAGGTGCACGGTTGATAAAGTGGATCGCCCGATGATGGGCCCGGCCATAGGCCATCTCGGTCAGGATGCGATCAGGATCGGCGGTAAATCCGCGATAAGCAAAGAACATGGCCTCGATACCTTGCCTCAGTTGCTCATCTGTCAGAAACAACAGGCTTTCTCCGCCAAAGACAGGGGCGGGACGGATGTCGGACATGTCGGGCCTCATTACTCGATATGGTCTGACTTTATGTCAGCCTTATTGACATTCCAAGAGCGCGCAGGTATCGAATCGCAGTTTTTGCGCAACATTATGTCCGATGCGGACTTAATCGACGCAACATTCGGAAATATTGCCCGGTTCAGGAGGTTTCGCATGGCGGGATATGACGATCGCGACGGTGTCATCTGGATGGATGGCGAACTGGTGCCCTGGCGCGAGGCCAATGTGCACATTCTGTCCCATGCAATGCACTACGCGTCCTCGGTGTTCGAGGGTGAGCGCGCCTATAATGGCAAAATCTTCAAAAGCCGCGAACATTCGGAACGCCTGATCGCCTCAGCCGAGGCTCTGGATATGCCGATGCCCTACACTGTTGATCAGATCGAGGCAGCCAAGGATGAGGCACTGAAAGCCAGTGGCCTTCGGGATGCTTATGTGCGGGCGCTGGTCTGGCGTGGCTCGGGCGAGGATATGGGTGTCGCTTCCGCCAAAAACCCCGTTCGGATGGCGATAGCTGTCTGGCCATGGGGTGCCTATTACGGTGATGCCAAGATGCAGGGCGCTAAACTGGACATCGCCGAGTGGAAGCGCCCCAGCCCGGAAACCATTCCAGTACATGCCAAGGCAGCCGGTCTTTACATGATCTGCACCATCTCGAAGCATAAGGCCGAGGCCAAAGGCTGCTCGGACGCGTTGTTCATGGATTACAACGGCAATGTGGCCGAGGCGACGGGTGCGAATGTTTTCTTCGTTAAGGATGGCGAAGTGCACACCCCGCTGGCCGATTGCTTCCTGAACGGCATCACGCGCCAGACGGTCATTCAGATGTTGAAAGACAAAGGCGTCACCGTCCATGAACGCCGCATCAGACCCGAGGAGATGGCCGATTTCGAACAATGCTGGCTGACCGGCACTGCAGCCGAAGTCACTCCGGTCGGGCAGATCGGCGACTATACGTTTGAGGTCGGAGATCTGACCCGCGAGATCGCTGAAGACTACGAAAAGCTGGTCCGCGCCTAAGTTGAAAGCCTCTCAACCCCCGCTCAGGCGGGGGCTTTGATTGCAGATCGTGCGATTTTCCATGCAGATCGTCCGATGATATGGACGTTGCTGCGCCAAACCGTATCCTTGGTGCATGTTGGATCTTCTCAGCGATATTCTCACGCGCCTGTCCTTGCGCGGCACGTTCTATTTTCGGACCTCCTTTACCCCTCCGTTTGGAGTTCAGGTACCGGGGTTTGAAAACGTGGCGCGATTTCACTTTGTTCAACGCGGTGAGCTGAAGGTCCACCTGTCCGCGACAGGTGAAACGCTGCGATTGCGGCAAGGTGATCTGATCCTGATCCCCCATGGCGCCCCACATGCGTTATTATGCAACGAGGTCAAACCCTTTGATGCTTTGCCGCTTGAGCAGGTCCTGGACCAATCCGGTTATCAGGGCGACGGGGTATTGGTTTACGGTGGTACAGAGGAAGAGCGTGACACGCAATTGATCTGCGGCCACTTCTCGTTCAGCGGCCCTGCCGGGCGGAATGGGACAGGGCACATGCTGATCGATAGGTTGCCGCCCTTTATCTTGATTCAGAACTATGGCGAAGAGGCGGGATCGTGGATCGAAGCGACTCTGCGCATGATCGGATCAGAAGTGTCAGGTGCCCGCATTGGCGGCGATCTGATCGCGATGAAATTGTCCGAAGTGCTGTTCGCCCAAGCGATCCGCGCCTATCTTGAACATCAAAGCCCGGATGACGCTGCGCTGGCCGGATTTGCCGATCCGCGCATATCACGGGCTCTCACGGCGTTTCATCAATCCCCGGCAAAGGATTGGAGCGTTGCGACGCTTGCCCGCGAGGCTGCGATGTCGCGCACGGCATTTGCGCAACTCTTTTCCCAAAAGATGGGAACGACGCCTATGCAATACCTGACGGATTGGCGCATGCAGATTGCCTGTCATGGGCTGACCGAAAGCCGCTGGAATATCGCGGATGCCGCCGCCGAGGTCGGGTATGCATCAGAGGCTGCATTCTCTCGTGTGTTCAAGAAGCAGGTTGGTGTGTCGCCAGCCGCTTATCGGGCGATGCACTGATCGTTCGCATAATGTGTACGATCTGCAATGTTTGCTAAACGATCTGGAATTCAACGTACGAGATCTGCTCCTTAATCTTTGATCATCACTGATAGAAAAAAGGAACTTCTCATGTCTCTGCGTTTTGTTACCCGATCGGTCCACGCTTATCTCGACTATCCTGTTGCCGTCGCGCTAATGGTCCTACCCTTCGTGCTGGGGCTGGGCCAGTCAAACCCGCTTGCGCTATGGCTGTCGGTCGTCACAGGTGCCGCGGCCTTTGTGCTGACCGTTCTGACGGATCACCACCTGGGGATCTGGCGGGTGCTGCCCTACAAGTTCCATTTGGCAGTCGATCTGCTTGTCGGAATTACGTTCCTGTTTGCGCCTAGCCTATTCGGATTCTCGGGTCTAGATGCCCTGTTCTACTGGGTCAACGGGGCTGCTGTTGTCGCGGTTATATCGCTCAGCGCGCCCGAGCAGGACGTTGTTGCGTGACGACACAATAGGATCACAGCATATGATCGGGCCATGCAAAATTTTGCATGGCCCGATCTAAATCAGACACTAAATATAGAATTTCGTGCAAAAAAACCGCCTCAGCTTTTTTGACTTGAAAATTCTGATAAAAATAATCAGATTTAAGGCAAGGCCAGATGATACCATCTAGCATACTGTTCCGGGGCGATCCGTGGGCTCAGCAAATGAGATGTGATAGCCTGCCATCGCCTCGGGAACGATTAAAGGAGCCTACGAGTGCGCGATCGATTCGAAGAACTGATGGCAGATCCCTGCTGCGCATCGTGTGACTGCGACGCGCTCACCTCGGATGTCGCCGTCTATCTAGATCAAAAAACCTGCAATGCCGAAAGGTGCCGAGCGCTTGAAGAACGCTCAGCCGTCAGAGGGCATGCGATCGGACGCCCCTCGATACGGTCACTGAATGAGAGCAGTACGCGGGCTTAGAAATCCACTCCGCGTTGAGCTTTGATGCCGGCCTGAAACGGATGTTTTTCTTCGGTCATTTCAGTTACCAGATCCGCATAGTCCCGCAGGGCCTGTGGTGCGTCACGCCCTGTCAGAAACACGCTGGTTTTGTCCGAGCGCGCCCGAAGTCCCTCAATAACAGTGTCTACTGAAAGGTATTCGTATCGCAGCGCAATATTGATCTCGTCCAGAACAACCAGATCGTAATCACCGCTTTTCATCAAATCACAGGCTTTGTTGAAAGCCGAGGTCGCAGCCGCGATGTCGCGCTCGCGATCTTGCGTATCCCAAGTGAACCCTTCGCCCATGGTATGCCAGGTAACCAGATCGCGGTCCTCAAAGAACCTGCGTTCACCTGTTTTCCACTTGCCCTTGATGAACTGAACCACGGCCACTTTCTGACCCCAGCCCAAGGCCCGGATCACTACACCAAACGCGGCAGAGGATTTCCCTTTGCCTTTGCCGGTATTGATCAGCACCAGCCCCCGACCAGGATCGACCGCTTCTGAGACCTTCTTGCGGTGCTTGGCCTGCACCTCTTGCATCTTTTCTTTGTGGTTTTGTGCGTCACTCATCGGGAAACCTCATAGCCTTATCGCGCCCCAAACTAGGGGAAGTTTGCGAAAGGTAAAGTCACGCTTTGGGGTCTGTCACGGACCGCGCCTTGGTGCGATCCAGACCTAGCTGACGCTCGCGCAGGATAACGACGACGTTGCCGGCGATCACCAAGGCCGCACCGGCCAGCATGACCAGGGTTGGAAGCTCATCAAACCACATATAGCCGATGATTATGGCGAAAAGCATTGTGGTGTAATCGTAGGGTGCCAGCATCGATGCCTGGCCGAACTTGTACGAGGATGTCACGAGAATCTGTGCCACCCCACCAATCAAGCCGATGGTCACCAGCAGGGCTGCTTGCTCCCAGCTAGGAAGGACCCAGCCCCAAAACACAGTCAGGCCCGAAAGCAAGGTTGCGGTGAGCGAGAAATAAAACACGATCGCGGCGGGATGATCCACCTGCACCAACTGGCGGATATGGATCTGCACAAAGGCGCGGGCGACCGTGGCTGCCAGCACGCACAGTGCGCCAAGTGTTGCGGCAGCTTCAGCCGTGCCTGATCCCAGTCGCGGCCAGATCATGATCAGAACTCCGACAAGGCCAAGGGCGACGGCACCGATACGGATCATCCTTATCCGCTCACCTAGCATGATTGCAGCCAGAATCAGCGTGAAGATCGGGGTTGCGTAACCGATGGCCGTGACTTCCGGCAAAGGCAACAGGCTGAGGCCGGTAAAGGTCAGCCCCATTGCCGACGTGCCCAAAACACCGCGCCAGAAATGGCCCATCGGCTTCTTGACGATGAATCCGTGCGACAACTCTCCACGCCAGAATAACCAAGCGATGATAACCGGAATGGCAAAAAGCGAGCGGAAGAACACCATCTCGCCTGGGGGGAAATCTTCCGACAACGCCTTTACCAACGCAGACATCACCGTAAACAGCACAAGCGCACTGAGTTTCAGCGCCACGGCCAATGCCGGACGATGCGATGTTAAGGATTTCGCCATGGCGCGAACCTGCTCTTTTGCGTGGGAAAGATCAACCTGCTCTATGAGAGGGTATTAGTGTGCCGCCCAGTCCGGTGGCAATGGGGTGCCGATCTCGTCCGACAAGTCATTCAAAAACCGGATCATCCGCGCCGCGCGTTCTTGCGCGATAGACCTGCCTTTTTCGGTCAACATGTCATGTGGCAGGTTCAGCAGTTTGATCTTCCAGTGATCGATCGAGAACTGAAGATCATCCATTGGGCGGGATTTGCCGAACGGATCTGCCGGGTCATACAGCGCCCGCCCCAACGCACCTGAGACCGAGAAGTTGCGGGCAATTCCGATCGCGCCAAGCGCATCCAGACGATCCGCATCTCGCAAAATACGCGCTTCGGACGTCTCGGGTGGGATGTTGGCGGAATAGCTGTGTGCTGAAATGGCGTGTTGTGTGCGGCGAATGTCTGAGGCCGAAAAGCCAAGTTTGGCAAGAATAGGCTCTGATTCTACAGCCGAACGTTGTGATGCCAGATGCCGATCAGGATCATCTTTGGGCAGGTTGACCAGATCGTGCAAATAGCTGGCAGCCTGCAACACAGTCATGTCGGTTTGCGTATCAGCAATGGCTTGGGCGTTCACCCAGACGCGATCCAGATGGGCCAGATCGTGGGCGGGGTCAGTTTTCATCCGCTGCACGACGACGCCGCGCAGTCGGCTGCGCAGATCAGCCGATCCGTCCACGGTTCTCACCGATTTGGCCGCGATGCAGCAGCAGATGGTCTAGGATCGTGCAGGCCATCATGGCCTCACCCACGGGCACCGCGCGAATACCGACGCAGGGATCGTGGCGACCTTTGGTGATGATCTCAGTCTCTTCGCCTGATTTGGTGATGGTTTTGCGGGTGGTCAGGATCGACGAGGTTGGTTTGACCGCAAAGCGCACCACAATGTCCTGCCCGGTCGAGATACCGCCCAGAATGCCGCCCGCATGGTTCGAGCTGTATTGAGGGCCGTTCTGCCCCATGAAAATTTCGTCTGCATTGGCCTCGCCGGTTAGTTCTGCGGCGGACATGCCTTCGCCGATTTCAACACCTTTAACGGCGTTGATCGACATCATCGCGGCGGCCAGATCAGTGTCTAACTTGGCGTAAACGGGCGCCCCGATCCCGGCGGGAACGCCGCGAGCGACCACCTCAACCACCGCACCGACCGAATTGCCAGACTTGCGCAGACCGTCCAGATAGTCGGCCCAATTTTCGGCGGCCTTCGCGTCGGGCGTCCAGAACGGGTTTTGCTCAATCTGAGACCAGTCGAAATTGGCACGGTCGATCTTGTGGGGACCAATCTGGGTCATATAGCCTGTGATCTGCACATTTGGAGCGATCTGTTTGATCGCCTCGCGGGCCAGCCCGCCTGCCGCCACACGAGACGCGGTTTCACGCGCCGAGCTGCGCCCGCCACCACGATAGTCGCGGATACCGTATTTTTGCCAGTAGGTGATATCGGCATGACCGGGGCGAAACTTGTCCATGATATCGCCGTAGTCTTTCGACCGCTGGTCGGTATTTTCGATCATCAACTGCACCGGGGTGCCGGTCGTTTGCCCCTCGAAGACGCCAGACAGAATTTTCACCTGATCAGGCTCACGCCGCTGGGTGGTGAACTTGTTCTGCCCGGGTTTGCGCTTGTCGAGCCACTGCTGGATCATCGCCTCGTCGATCGTAACACCCGGTGGGCAGCCGTCGACAGTTGCTCCAAGTGCTGGGCCGTGGCTTTCACCCCAGGTGGTGACGCGGAAGAGGTGTCCAAAGCTGTTCATCGACATGGGGCATGCTCCTTTGAGCGATGTGATTAGCGGTCGCGGGGCTTGGCCTCAAGCGGATTTGCATTTGAGGTGGGGTTGCACCGCCCGGTGGGCGGTGCGTTTGAGTTATTGCAAAAAAGATGAAGATCAGGCGGCTGCAGAAATCTTTCTCCGGGTCTCGGTCACCTTAAGTGCGGCTTGGGCGGCCTCTCGACCCTTTTGCACGAAGTGATCCCGGTAGATCGCGTTGTGATGATCGGTCTCCTGGTACTGATGTGGGGTTAGCGACACCGAGAGGACTGGGACACCGGTGTCCATACCTGCGCGCATCAGGCCATCGACTACGGCCTGAGCAACGAAATCGTGCCGATAGATGCCCCCATCTACAACAAAAGCGGCGCAAGCGACGGCGGCGTATCGCCCGGTCTGGGCCAGATCGCGAGCCAACAAGGGCATCTCGAACGCGCCGGGGACGTCGAATACATCGACTTGGTCGGCGGGAATCAGTTCGAGAAATCCATCCAGCGCGCGATCCACGATATCGGAATGCCAATTGGCTTTGATGAAAGCATAGCGGGTGTGTGTCATTTGGATCTCCTTGGTTTGCAGACACGTCACCCAAGGCGATCACGAGCAGCCGCGCCGGTCTGCGGCGCGCTGCACGTTCTCTTTCATCCGGACTGTAACCGTCGGCTCTGGCCTCTCACCAGATCTGCTGACACCCTTTGGTGGTTCCACAACTTGTCCGAAAACCGGTTCCCACTTTTCGGATCGTGGACACTGCTGGGCCGCTCGCGGGCTTACGGGTCATGCCCGCATACCGCCGGTGGGGAATTTCGCCCCGCCCTGAGAACGAGGTGGACCTTGCCAATCAGATGCCGCTTCTGCAAGAGGAATTGGCAGGAGGAACAAAATGCACCCCAATCCCGCTTTTCGGGCCGAAGCCCAGGCTCGCCACATTGATTTTGCCCGCACTCGTGCATTTGGTGTTCTGGCGGTGTCGACCTTGGACGCGCCCTTGCTGAGCCATGTTCCCTTCCTGCTGAATGAGGATGCCACCTGGCTGGACCTGCATCTGGTGCGTTCCAATCCTATTGTGCGTGCGCTTAAGCAGCCGCAGCCAGCGCGGATCGCCGTTTCGGGCCCCGATGGGTACATCTCGCCCGATTGGTATGGCATTGATGATCAGGTGCCGACCTGGAACTATGTGGCGGTACATCTGACAGGGACCTTAGAGACTCGCCCGGCAGAAGAGTTGCGCGGCGTGTTGGATCGGCAGGCGGCTGATTTTGAGAATCGCCTGCAGCCCAAGCCCCCGTGGCTAGCGTCGAAGATGACACCTGAAGCATTGGAACGGATGATGCGTATGATCGTACCGTGCCGTTTGATGATCTCAGAGATCGACGGTACCTGGAAACTGAACCAGAACAAGCCGGATGCCGCGCGCCAAAACGCTGCGGATCATGTGCAATCTGCCGGGGTCGGGGCTGAGGTGGCGCAATTGGCCTCGCTCATGCGCGAAGCTTGAAGTTTCTGGTAGACATCGACGGAATTACGGCGCCACGAAGGTCGCGAGATAGGCAGCGATGTCATCCGCCCCTTTCTTAAGCTTAACGGTCATGTTCGGGCGCGCGGTGTCATCGTTCAGATATTCCTTAATGAACCCGACCGGGTCCTTGGAATATGCAGCGATGTTTTCTTCGGTCCAAACCAGCCCTTCCTGCCCGGCGCGGATCATGTCATCGGTGAACATGCCGATGGGCAAACGCTCACTCCCGTAAAGATAGTCGTTCTCGGTCCCTGCGATGCGACCAATCACGCCAA
This sequence comes from Ruegeria sp. BA2, assembly GCF_056539605.1. Taxonomy (NCBI): domain Bacteria; kingdom Pseudomonadati; phylum Pseudomonadota; class Alphaproteobacteria; order Rhodobacterales; family Roseobacteraceae; genus Ruegeria; species Ruegeria sp. BA2. Next base: position 74,182 of record NZ_JBQFVE010000014.1, read on the forward strand.
AGAGATTCGGCCCTGTGATGCCACCTTTGACCAGAACTTCGCCATCTTTGATGATCGCGTGGCACGAGGAGCATCGGTTATAGAGTTGTTCGCCCTTTGCTGGATCACCGGCCGCTATCACCTGTGACGAAGTTAGAAGCGAAACAAAAACTGCAGTTGTTGCTATCTTTGGCATTGGACATCTCGGGTTGGAAAGTTTGCTTGGCTGGCCTTTCACGTATTCCCGTTTAAAGTGCAACAGAATTCATGCAGAGATCACGTAACTGAAATATCTGTTTTAAATGAACAATTTAGAGATATTTGAGTCTCTTCAAAGTAGATATGGCCTTATCTTCTAGATGCAGCTTTGAATTAGGGCGACGGTTTGCGCCGTAGGGGAATCCAAGACTGTTCAGATGTGTTCACGCAGGTGATTCCTGCGAATCAGGTCGCGTCTGGATCACGGCGATCTGCTGCTTCAAAGCGTCAAAATCTGCATTTGAGATTGAAATTTGGCCTTCTCACCGTGACATGAATGCTTAGATGCGGCGTAATGCGCGTTTAACAGCGCTGGACGAACTCTATTCTCCCCGATAGATACCCCGTTTAAGACGCCGCAGTTCATGCGGTGCGCGAGCTTTATGCCCGTTCGCGGGCGCCAGAAAATCGGAGATAACCTCGTGTCCCAAGCTGAAGACCACGAAGGCACCCGCAGAGATTTCCTCTACTACGTCGCTGGCGGCGCAGGTGTCGTTGTCACCGGGGCTGCCGTTTGGCCCCTGGTAAATCAAATGAACCCCTCGGCAGACGTTCAGGCCTTGTCCTCGATCCGCGTGGATGTAAGCGGTGTTGAGCCGGGCACGCAGCTGACCGTGAAGTGGCTGGGCAAACCCGTTTTCATCCGCCACCGCACCGGTGCCGAGATTCAGGAAGCTCAGGACCAGGATGCTGAAGGCATTGATGCCTTGCCCGATCCATTGGCCCGTAACTTCAATATCGCAGCTGATGCACTGGCAACCGACGCTAACCGCGTCATGCCGTCGCCCGAAGGCGAAGCGCCGGGTGCTTGGATTGTGCAGATGGGCGTATGTACCCACCTGGGCTGTGTGCCGCTGGGCGACGCCGGTGATTTCGGTGGCTGGTTCTGCCCCTGCCATGGTTCGCACTACGATCTGGCGGGCCGTATCCGTAAGGGCCCCGCGCCCGAGAACCTTCCTGTGCCGCCCGCTGAGTGGGTGGATAACAGCACCATCAAACTCGGCTAAGGGAGACCTAACTAATGTCCGGAATTCCCCACGATCATTACGAGCCGAAGACAAACGGCGAAAAGTGGCTGAACAGCCGCCTGCCGATTGTCGGCCTGCTGTATGACACCCTGATGATTCCAACACCAAAGAACCTGAACTGGTGGTGGATCTGGGGCATCGTTCTGGCATTCTGCCTGGCGTTGCAGATTGTCACCGGCATCGTTCTGGTGATGCACTACACCCCGCATGTCGATCTGGCCTTCGCCAGCGTCGAACACATCATGCGCAACGTGAATGGTGGCTATATGCTGCGCTATCTGCACATGAACGGCGCATCGCTGTTCTTTGTTGCGGTGTACATTCACATCTTCCGTGGCTTGTTCTACGGCTCGTACAAAGCCCCGCGTGAGATAACGTGGATCATCGGGATGCTTATCTACCTGATGATGATGGGCACCGCCTTCATGGGTTACGTTCTGCCCTGGGGTCAGATGTCCTTCTGGGGTGCGACAGTTATCACCGGCCTGTTTGGTGCGATCCCGTTTGTGGGTGATGCGATCCAGACCTGGTTGTTGGGCGGACCTGCGGTGGATAACGCCACGCTGAACCGCTTCTTCTCGTTGCACTATCTGCTGCCCTTCGTGATTGCAGCGCTGGTGATCGTGCATATCTGGGCTTTCCACACCACCGGCAACAACAACCCCACGGGTGTTGAGGTGCGTCGTGGATCGAAAGCCGAGGCCGAGAAAGACACGCTGCCGTTCTGGCCCTACTTCGTTATTAAGGATCTGTTCGCGCTGGCGGTCATCCTGGTCGTGTTCTGGGCCATCGTGGGCTACATGCCGAACTACCTGGGCCACCCGGATAACTATATCGAAGCGAACCCGCTGGTCACACCTGCGCACATCGTTCCTGAATGGTACTTCCTGCCTTTCTACGCAATCCTGCGCGCCTTCACCGGTGAGGTTTGGGTCGTTCAGTTCGCCAGCTTCATCACCGGCGGCATCATCGACGCGAAGTTCTTTGGTGTTCTGGCCATGTTCGGCGCGATCCTGGCGATGGCACTGGCGCCCTGGCTGGACACCTCGACCGTGCGTTCGGGCAAGTATCGTCCGATGTTCAAATGGTGGTTCTACCTGCTGGTCATCGACTTCTTCGCCCTGATGTGGCTGGGTGCGATGCCTGCGGAAGAGCCCTATGCGACCTTCTCGCTGATCGCATCCGCCTACTGGTTCGCCTATTTCTTCTTGATCCTGCCGATCCTGGGTGTCATCGAAAAACCCGATGCCCAGCCGGAAACGATCGAAGAAGACTTCAACGCGCATTATGGCAAGGCAAACGCCGACGCCACGCCGGCCGAGTAAGAAGAGGGACCGGAAACATGTTCAAGAAACTTGCAATCGGTGCCGCGTTTGCCCTCGCATTTACCCCTGCTGCGTCTTTCGCAGCAGGTGGCGAAGGGCATGTCGAGGACTTCGACTTTTCCTTCGAGGGACCTTTCGGAACCTGGGATCAAAACCAGCTTCAGCGTGGTCTGCAGATCTATACTGAGGTCTGCGCCGCCTGCCATGGTCTGCAATACATCCCGCTGAGGACGCTTGAGGATCTGGGATATTCGGAAGAGCAGGTTATCACCTATGCGGCCGACAATTTCGAAGTGTTCGACCCCGAGTTGGATGATTTCCGCCCGGCCATCCCGACCGACCATTTCCCGACGTCGAACCTGGAAAACGCGCCGGACCTCAGCTTGATGGCCAAAGCGCGCGCGGGCTTTCACGGCCCTTACGGTCTGGGCATCAACCAGCTGATCAAAGGTATGGGTGGTGCGGAATACATCGCCTCGCTGCTGGATGGTTATACCGGTGAAGAAAAGACCGAAGCGGGCGCGACTCTGTATGAAAACACCGCCTTTCCTGGCGGCTGGATTTCGATGGCCCCACCACTGTCAGATGAACAAGTCGAATTTGCCGATGGTCACGCGAACTCGGTCGAGCACATGGCCGAGGATGTCGCGGCCTTCCTGATGTGGACAGCCGAGCCCAAGATGATGGAGCGCAAGAATGCCGGTTTCGTCGGCGTCCTGTTCCTGACCGTTCTGTCGGTTCTGCTGTATCTTGTGAACAAGCGCCTGTGGGCGCCTGTGAAGGGTAAACGTCTGGACTAACGCCAGGGCGATCCTGATAACAGCCCCGCACCTTTTTGGAGCGGGGTTTTTTGTTGCCGAAGTATTTAAGGGGCCAGCCCCTTCTTGGCCTGCGGCCAATTCATCCCTGGGATATTTTTGGCCAGATGAAGGGCAGATCAGGCTGTTAGCTGGGTCGCAGTGTGCGCTTGAATCGTTGCAGTAACGATTTGGCCTTCGGTTTGGGTTGAGTTGAATGTCACCTCAGTGAATTGTTCAGTGCGACCCATCGTTGGGTTTTCCATCAGGATGTGATGGGTTTTGCCAACCTGCGCGGATAGGTGTTTGGTGATCTGCTCTTCTCCGGCGGCGCGCAGGCGCGCGGCGCGTTCTTTGATGATGCTCCCGTTTACCTGCTGCGGGATGCGGGCGGCAGGGGTGCCTTCGCGTTTTGAGTAGGGGAAGACATGCAGCCAAGTCAGGTTGCAGTCACTTACCAATTTGATTGAATTCTCGAAATGAGCATCACTTTCGGTTGGGAAGCCTGCGATGATATCGGCGCCGAATGTCATATCCGGGCGCAGCTTGCGGGCTTCTTCCGTAAAGCGGATGGCGTCGTCGCGCAGGTGGCGGCGTTTCATCCGCTTCAGGATCAGGTCGTCGCCGTGTTGCAGGGATAAGTGCAGATGCGGCATCAGGCGTGGTTCGGTCGCGATGGCCTGCATCAGGTTCTCATCCACTTCGATTGAATCGATTGAGCTGATCCGAAGGCGCCGCAAGTCGGGAACCAGCTTTAGAATGCGCATGACCAGATCGCCCAGTTTAGGTGCGGCAGGCAGGTCCGCCCCCCACGAAGTGAGGTCGACGCCCGTCAGGACGACCTCGTTATAGCCTTTGTCGACCAGCCGCTTGATTTGATCCACTACAACGCCCGCTGGGACACTGCGCGAGTTTCCGCGGCCATAAGGAATGATACAGAAGGTACAGCGGTGGTCGCAACCGTTCTGGACCTGCACATAAGCGCGCGATCTTGTGCCAAACCCGTCGATCAGATGACCAGCCGTTTCGGTGACAGACATAATGTCGTCCACCTGCACAGCCTCGGTCTGTCCGATAAAGTCTGCAGCCATGCCTTTCCAGGTTTCGGGACGCATTTTCTCGGTATTGCCGATGACCGCATCAACCTCGTCCATCTGCGCGAAGGTGTCGGGCTCGGTCTGGGCGGCGCAACCCGTTACGATGAGGCGGGCGTCGGGGTTTTCGCGCCGCAGCTTGCGGATCTCTTGACGCGCCTTGCGAACGGCCTCGGCTGTCACGGCGCAGGTATTCACGATCACTGCATCGCTGAGCCCGGCTTGCTGCGAAAGCTCTTTCATCGCTTCGGTTTCGTAGGCGTTCAGGCGACAACCCAAAGTGCTGAATTTCGGCGGGTTCATCCCAGTGACCTCAGAAATTCCGATGTTAGAGTGCCCGAAAAGACATGGGCTGTGGGTCCGGTCATCCAGACGCCGTCATCCCGCCAGTCGATCCAGATGGTTCCACCGTCAAGATCCACCTGTACCTTGCGCCCTGTCAGGCCGCGCCGCGCGGCAGCCACGGCTGTGGCACAGGACGAGGACCCAGAGGCCAGCGTGATCCCCACGCCCCGCTCCCACACACGCATGCGAATCTGGTCAGGCCCGGTGATTTGCGCAACCTGCACATTGGTTCGCTCAGGATACAGCGGGTGGTGTTCGTAGCGCGCACCAAATTCTGCCAATGGGATAGCCTCGGCATCATCAACAAAGAAGGTACAGTGCGGATTGCCCATGCCCGTTGCACTGGGCCCGCCTTCGATGGGCAGCTCAAGCGTGTCAACATCTTCGGACAGCGGAATCTCGTGCCATTCAAGCTGAGGAGGTCCCATGTTCACCGAGGTCAGCCCGTTGCCCATGTCTCGTGCTTGCAAGGCACCGCGTTCAGTTGTGAGCGTCAGTTGGGACTTACCCGTTTCTTCCATCAAGAACCGCGCAATACAGCGTGTGGCATTACCGCAAGCCGCCGAGGTCGATCCATCGGCATTGTAGAACATCAAATGCGCATCCGCGCTTCCGTTTTCGATCACTGCCAACTGATCGAAACCGACACCGAATTGACGATGCCCGATTCCCTTTGCCAGAGCAGGAGTAATGAAGGCATCGTGCGCACGCGCATCGACAATGACAAAGTCATTGCCCAGCCCGTGCATCTTCATGAAGGGCAAACCGGTATCGTTTTGGCGTTGCATGGCGGGCATATAACCTTGGTCAGACCATGAATCCACCCTGTGCGTAAGATTCCTCAAAAAAGGGGTTGACCCCCCCGCGCCACCTGCCTAATTAGGCCGCCTATCGGGACGCCGGATATGATTGAAATACCGGCGAAACGAGGCGCAAATTTAGGCTTGAACCTGAGCGGTGAATAGTTCTAGAGAGCGCCACGGATCTAAATGATCCAACAAAAGAGTGGGCCGTTAGCTCAGTTGGTAGAGCAACTGACTTTTAATCAGTGGGTCGCAGGTTCGAATCCTGCACGGCTCACCACTTTTTTTATATAGTAAAATCAAAAAGTTATCCGCCAGAAATCCGGCACGATAATTCTTTTAGCGGGTCATTTCGAATCGACTGGGGGACTCATGGGGGACAAATCTCATAGTTCGATAGCATCACTTAGTCTCTTTGAGACCGATAATTGTCGGCCCCTCTACTAACCGATGTCCAGAACTAACTAGTCACTCTTGAATCCAATTAAATTGGTGCGAGGCCAATACCACTTCGTCGCGCGACGGGCTAATACTGTGGCACACTGGGAGAGACGCAAAGGTTACTGTGGTTAGGCATTCGATAGCCGTGTTCATAATACTGCTCCATCAGCAGAATTCGATGATTGCAGCAATACGATTGTAATAGTTGTGACCAACATCTGCGCCAGCTATCGTGCGTTCAATAGTGGAAAAAGAAAACATGATTACAGAGCAGCAGATTCTTTCTTGGCAACACTCGGATGCGGCAAGGTGAAAGTCTCGAATTCAAAGAGGCAAAGAACAACTTCGACCGAGCGAAGCTATTCAAGTATGTTGTTGCCTTAGCAAACGAAGGCGGTGGCCACCTCGTGCTCGGAATGACCGATAAAAAGCCCAGAGAGGTTGTGGGCACAAGTGCATTCCGAAATACGCAAGACCTTAAATCCGATGTGCGAGATAACACAGGATTAAGCATTCAAGTTTTCGAGAAACTCATAAGCGAAAAACGCTTGTTGGTAATTCGCGCTCCTAGCCGCCCAAATGGGACCGCTTACAATTACAAAGGCGCGTATTTCATGAGATGCGGCTCTGAATTGGTTCCAATGTCAGAGGATCGACTAAGAGAGATTTTTAGTGAGAGCCGTTCATGGGACGCTGAAACCCTGAGAGAAGGCTTATCCGCTGCAGAAGTTTGCGAGGAATTAGATTTAGAGGCGCTGCACAGGTTTCTGGATGTGCCGCTACCCGCAAATGAAGATGAAGCTGTTGGGAAGCTAGTCGCTCTTAGGCTTGCGGCTAAAAATGGAAAAAGTTTCTCCTTGACCAATGCTGCAGCGGTGACGCTGGCCAAAGACCTAAATAATTTCCCAGAACTTAGCAGAAAAGCACCACGCCTCATTGTCTACAATGGCAATAACAAGCTTGACACTCGTGTCGATATTACTGGCCAAAGAGGTTATGCGGTGGGCTTTCAGGGTTTGGTGCGGCTTTGTATGCAGCATATGCCCCAGAACGAAGTGGTTGAAGATGCTCTGAGAAAGACTGTTCCGCTGTTTCCTGAAAGGGCTATGAGAGAAATAATTGCGAACGCCCTTGTGCATCAAGACTTTTGGGCCACGGGAAGCGGACCACTACTGGAAATTTATCCAAATCGAGTTGAAGTTTCTAACCCAGGAAATTCAATGGTTCCAGTTGAACGGTTTATTGATGGTCATGGTTCAAGAAACGAACTCCTAGCTTGGACGATGCGGCAGCTTAAAATCTGTGAGGAGCGCAGTAGCGGAATTGATCGCGTTGTTGAAACGGCGGAAGTGTACCAGTTACCAGCGCCTGAGTTTATTTCCTCTTATGAATCTACTCTGGTGGTGGTGCATGGACCACGACAGTTTCAGAAGATGACATCTGATGACAAGGTTAGAGCTTGCTACCAACATAGCGTGCTCAAGTGGGTTATGAGAGAGCACATGACCAATGAATCAATGTGTAATCGTTTCGGTTTGGGGGATTCGGGAAAGGCAACCGTTTCCAAAATAATTAAAGCTACCGTAGAAGCGGGGTTTGTTGCTCCGGACCCTACCGTTGGAGCATCTAGAAAATACGCTCGCTATGTACCAAAATGGTCACTACAAAATAGGGGGTGATTTTTCTTCCTTAAACATCGTGTCAACCCCTATTATCAACTTAATATCATTTAAAAACAGCGCCTTGTTAAAAACCGTCATTTTCCATTTTTGGTTGAATCAAGCACACTAACACAAGATATAGAGGCCCAAAAAGGCTAGAAAGAACAAAGGCTAACCTCTCGCTACCACCAAAGGTGGTTCCGTCGGAAACGACCGGATGTCGAACCATTTGAACCACGTCCCGTCTGCGTTGCGCATGTTCCCCATGTGCAGGTTTGAGCCCGTGGTCATATGCCGGATCAACGCTGCCCTGAACGCCTTGAGGTCAATCAGCCACCAAGCATTGATAGATAGCCCGTCTGGCCCTGCATGGCCGTAGAACATCCAGTCTCCGTGTCCGTTCACTATCTTGGATAGCTCCGTTTCGGCCCCTGTAGGTAACTTGGCTCGGATGGTAAATTGATGCGGGTATCTGGTGGCATATCCGTGACGCCTCACCCTAGCTGCAATGCGCATGTCCTTGGCGTCCAACATCAACAGGTCAGTTGCCTGGAAATGGTCCAATGGATCGGGCGCGGCCTGTAGGATGTGATTGCCGATGATGCTCTTTATCTCGGGCAGAAACTGGTCCGACCAGTGCCGGTTGACGCTGTAAAAACTCATATCAAATCTCACAAATGAAAGCGGGCGCAGAAAATGCCGCGCCCAGCTTAAATTTCATTCAGGCTGCCTTTTCAGGTACAGCCTTGGGGCCCCTTCCAGCAGTCTCAATTCGTTCAATCGCATCTGCCGCTAACGCCGCAATTGCTTCAAGTAGTGCGTCGTAGCCACCTTTATTAGCGAGGTCGATGTTCATCGCGGAATCGCTAGCCGCAATCCCGACGCGGCAAAGATTGAAGATTGCGTAACAGTTGCCTTCAGCAGTTTGCTCGATTTGACTTTCATAAAGCCCAGATGCGTTAATCATGATGTCAACTCCGGTTCGCTGGCTGTGTCCAAGGCAATGTTGAGCTTGTTTGCTCGCTCCTGCGCCATAGCCATGACTTCAACCATATGTTCCTGACCGTCATTGCCGCCAATTAGTGCGGTGGCAGCGTCCAACAGGCACTCAACGATTAACGCCTCTTGCTGTAATTCAGCGCGGGTGCAGCTCTTTCTGGGATAAGATACAACTTCTCCGTTCGCGCTGGCGCGTTGTTCTGTCATTGCTGTTTCCTCCTGGCTAAATAGCTGGGGCTATGTTGCCCCTAAAAGCGATACAATGTATCTATTAGTGGACAGAGTACTTGTCAATACAGAGAAGCTAAAAAGATACAAGGTATCCATAATGACGCCGATACAGGCAAGGGCAGCAAGGGCAATTCTAAAGGTTGGTGTTAGGGAAGTCGCAACCCAAACTGGTGTGACTCCAAATACGGTTTCACGGACCGAAGCAGAGGCACCTCAAAGCGGGCGCGGACCAAATGCAGCTACAATTGCTGTGCTTAAAGCATGGTACGAAGCCCAAGGCATTCAGTTTCTGGACGCGGGAGATACGGCCAATGGGGTTGGCGTGGTACAGACTAAGAAAGGCTCGTAATGAAGCGTCTTCTCAAATTGCTACTATTCTCCATGCTCGGTGCGTCGATAGCGCCAAGCATGTTGTTGGCAAATCCCGATTGGACATGTTTGCAACCCGCACTCAAAGAAGAGCTTAATCGCAAACTAATGTTTCAAGACGACTTCGCAGAGCTGGTGTCCGCTGAACGTCCAGAATTCGCAGACGTCGCGCAGCTAGGTGCGGATGTCTCCAAGATAAACTTTGAAATGCGCCTTTCCCGGATCGCGTGGCTGTGGAACGAGGAACCCAGCCGACTATCCGTTCCTGACGACTTGTGGGCCTTCACCTGGAGTGACGCCGACATGACCAAGTGGCTTGAAGCAAATCCGGATAACTTGTCGTCGTTTCAGCGTTTTGATGCGCTACAAGCATCTTTGAGTGGTCATCCAAGCCTGCCCGAGTTTCGCAGCTATGTATCTGAGAAAAAGGCGGTGAGCCCCTATCTCGAACTATTTACAGCATTCGGTGTAGACATTCGTGCCGAACGGGACAAAGTTGCCAACTGCTTCTAAGCAAAATGGCCATCTCAATTTCGTGCCAATAGTGTAACCCGCATCACTGACACCGCAATTAGCTTCAGGCATGTTGGCTGTGTCTCGTGAACTTGCTTCAATGTTTTTCGAAGCGATGTTTCAAAGGGAATAGGGCGTGCTGACCGGGGGAAGTACGCCCTTATACAACTTCAGCAGAACACAATCAGTTCCGAGTCGGGTCAATTTTGATATCGGTTGAATTTTCTCGAGCACTACAGGGGAGGGCGCAGACTTTCGAGATTGCCCCCACTCAGGGGTAGAAGCAGGCCAAAGCGTTCTGATTTCATAATTTATGCTGCGCGGCTTACCTTTGAACGTTGTCCACCTACCCCCGGCGCGCCAGTGTTGGGTGGCTGCGCAGTCCCAATGAAACAGGTTCACTTGGGAACGGGATACCAATGGGCGCAACCAAATCCCAACCGCAGTCCGAAAGATTGAAGCGGGGTTGCCGGAAGCCAGGGAAGGCTTTCGCAAGTAGCAATCGACCGGCGGCGTTTCCCCTCTGCGACTAACGGGCCTCTGACTGACCGACGGCGACCGACGCTATGGTACAGCAAGGCAGCGGGACCAACTCTAGCCAAGTGCTAGGGCTGGTCGTCCTATGCCTCTTTCCCTCCCTCAAGCTCCCTCTGCTATGGTACTCAGGTGGTTGGCAACGAAATCAACAAGGTTACAAGCTGACTGGTTGACTGGCTGACTCGGGCGGCTTCGAAATAGGAAAACCAAAACGGCGGCATGTAGGTGATCCGCAAATGCCGGATTATCCGGGGTTATGGGTTGAACTGGCAGATTGTCACGACGTCGTGACGTTTCGGTGCAACTTGCACTGAAAACCCAAGGGCCAGCCGGGTAACGTGAAAGCTGCAAAGCACTTGGCAGAAGAGTTTATTCACCAAATGACGATGATTTGGGACTTGATTGCACTTTCAACCGATTTGCGACGGAAATTCGCGATTCTCGCAATCACGCCGAAAGCTGCTACCAATAGTTAGGAGCAACGTTATTGTCGCAAAGGCCCGATAACGTATTGAATGCTAATCCCAGCTAGGGAGAAACAAATGCATCGCCCAAAGTTTCTATTCGTCTTGTTGGTAATTGTCGCTGCGTGCACGTTAAATTTTCGTGCTCTTACCAGTGGGCGCGAATGGCGCCTCGAACCAACCTATGTTTGTGAAGGAGAAACCGTCGAGGTATCCTGGGAAATTGAAGAGGTTGAGCGTGGTCGTCAGTTTTGTGATAACCCGGACGGTGGTTTCAGCCCGCGTATGACATGCACTTCCGACGGTGCCTGCCCGGTTGGTGCAGGTTGTGTCGATGGGCTATGTATTGATCCCTCGCTTGATCCCCGCACAATTGATTTCGGGCAGGGCTGCTATCGTAGTGTAACAGGAATTATTACACGTCGACTTGAGTCTGGCAGATCCCCAGCGCGTAGTGAATTCACCTCACAGAGTGGTCAACGCGATTTTACAGTCGATGAAACAACGACTTTCAGAATGACTGTCGGTACTGGCAGCGAAACTCTGGGATTGGGGACTAAAACCGCCACAGTCGTGCCAAATCGGGACCTGCCACCAGTGTCACGCTCAGTTGAGTTTCAAATCGCCCAATGCCAAGGCCTGGGTAACCCAATCACTTTGGATTTTCGTGAAATGCCGCGACCTTTGACTGGAAGTCCCAGCGTCGAAATTGTGGAAGTTCTCAACGATTCACGCATTCCCGTCAGTGTAGCTACCCTGTCCTCACGACGTGGTCCAGAAATACTATCGGCTTTGGGGACTACGCGAAATCTCAATGGCCCCATTCCCGCCATTTGGACAGTGACTCCATTGATTAACACAGAGGAAGTCACGTGCCGTGAAGGCGTTCTAACTGGCGGCGATGGCATTACGCTACCTGCACCTGTTCTTACGATCCGGCTGTCTTGCAGCATAGATTAAGGTGTTGCTATTACTGCCCATGGGGGCAGTCAGTCTGTGCTTCGTTTATGCAGGCCTGCGTTTCGCTTCAGCTATCCTGCTCGTGCGATGACTACGGCTCCATCGACCCTGATCCTTGTCCGAGCTAATACTGCAAATTTTCACTTTCTCCCTGTTGTTGGGGCGCGCTTGTGGTGGGTGCGCCCCTATTTCTTTGGAGGTGCTAATTTCGACGGTATGGATAATGGCTAAAAATCAGTGGTGGTGACGGGTGTGTTGGTTCTTACAAAAGGATAACGACGGCAACAAACGCCGAGAGTATTATTGTCGAAGCAGCCGAAATGTTCAGAATGTAGTTTGCCATTCAATCTCTTATGCTCACACGTTGGATTCGGCTGAAGTTCACCTTTCAACAATCCTGTTTAAGGCATGAAAAACGCATCGTTAACGTTCAGTTAACAATTGGGCGGTTCAGCTTGTTTTAGAGCGTCTGACGGACGTAATTAGGGCCTCTGCGCCAGTTGGCAGCACCACAAATTTCAACGATCCGAGGCTTCGACTGTTTCAATCTGCTCTCTGACGTATCGTCATGAGCATCTCAACTTCGCCGTCGACAATTCTACCTGTGGGGCTAAAGCCAAACCGTTCATAGAGCGGCAGCGCGCTTCCCGGTTCATCGACAACGCTTATGACCAGATTTGCACGACCTTTTTGCTGAGTCAAAGCCGACGCAAACTCCAAAGCAGAACGCCCATAACCTTTCCCTTGGTAGGCTTGGTCGACCATCAGTCGCCAAATGTAAATCCCATCCGGGTCGTCACCTTCATCCAGATCCGCATCGGGATGTGACATATCCACGATTGCCAACAATCCGACGGGAGTTTCATCCTCCCAAATGCCATAAATCTCTGATCCCGGCTCAAACATCGATTGGGCCATTGTCATAAGGTTCGATGCAACAAATGTAGCTTGTTCGTCGTGCACACTAAGCGTTGCCAACGGACGGAGAGATTCCCGTATCAAAGGTCGAAAATCAGGCATGTAAAAATCCTATGCGAATAAGGTAATACTGTGAAGTTCGCCGGGAAGCGAAGACAGGTAAGGAACCCCTGCTAAAAACCGCTAACTCGCTCCAAAGCTAGTTCTAAGTTCTTGTGAAGCGCGTCACTGACACATGTCCAAGAATCGACCACCCTTACCTCACTAACAGATTTGCGTTCATTTTGAGTTTCGAACGTGCGATTTCACCGGCCCAAGATTTGTGTGAGGGCCTATCAGTGAAAGGTAATGGATGATGTCTGGTGATGAATTTCTTTTCAACAATATCAATGAAGCGGATGCACAATACATTGGAGAAAACTTGTACATCTCATCTACAAGCGTAGAGAGGTGGGGTTTAGACGAAGATTACGTGCCAAGTGTCACGAATAGCGAAGCAAAATTTCAGTCGCTGCGTTCAACTGCCTTCGGCATCGAAGACTTGCCCAATGAAGCGCCCGCTGAGTACGAGTTCACAGGATTCATGGAGGATGTGTTTTTTTAAACACCATTTGCCAATTAGTTTAAGTGGCAACAAACCGAAAGCCGTCTGGCAATAAACTACTTTATACGCGCGCTCTAAACCTAACCTTTTTGCTATGTGCATTGCGGGAGAATTCGATTTAATTTTTCACGCGCACACACGACTCGGCCCATAGATACGGCTTAAATACACTGATTGTTTTTCACCCTGGGGCTGCGCTAAACGTGGATTGTCAATCCAGTTTAACCTCCCGTCGCCCCTGTATTTCGCCTGTATTAACAGGGCCAGTATTAACCGGCGTTGTGGGTATCGGTTATTCGGGGAACTGCGAAAAACTCAGAATTGAGCATGACCCCCTGCTACATTCGCTACATCTGCTACAGGGGATACCAGACCAGCTAATCCAGCTAACCGGCGCAGGCGTAATTTATAGTTTTGCCGCTAGAACGACGCTTGAGTGCCCAATTTCACTTACTTCGGACAGCTAAGGTGTTTGAATGCAGTGAAACTATATTAGCGGAAGATATAGAAGTCGCACCAAACGAACAGCCGCACCAAACGACAGAAGACACGGCCGCGGAAGAACGAAAACCCGACGCTCAAAAAAAAGAAACTTGAGACCTGCATGAGCTACCAGGTCTGCTTAAGCTGGACAGAACGTCTTTATCTTCCGTCTGAACACGCAAAGCATAACCTTGACAGTTAGGACGTGACTGGACGTATTCAGCCTGACTTACCAATTTCGGATCGATGCTCTATCGGAAGCAGCCTCCCGACTTGCGCTTTTACCAACTCAGTCGAATGCCTGTCTCTACGACTTGGAAGGTAAAACCCATCCGTTACAGTTGCTTGTATTTAGTGGTCAACGCTATCGGACCAACTATTAGGGTGGCCTAGAAATCCATGTTGGCCGCATCGTCGATTTTCCTCGACAAGTATTCGATAAACGCTCTCATTTCATCCTCACTTTGCATCGCTCTCTGGTATGTCCCGTCGGTCGCGTACGTCAAAACACAAGGGAAACCGGTTTCGATGTACTGTTTGGCAGGTAACCTTCCTCCTGACCAAAGCTGGCTTAGAAAGCTGTCAATTCGAGCATAGTCGCTTTCCCAGTCCCTAGAACCATCAGTGCCAAATGCAAAACCAGATCGACTACCGCCGTCCAAAACTCTTAATGGCACCGCTCCCACACCAGAGTGGAAATCAAATGTTGAGCCGTCCTTTCCAAAAGAGCCGTGTGCAACATAGTTTCGCAACTGAACTCTCAGTTCTAAAATATCGTCGTAAGACTTCTTGTCAGCAGCTTCTGAAAGATCGAATACCAGTTTGCACTTTTCTCCGAATTCAAGCCTTAGAAGCTCAACAATTTCTTGCCCATTAGTGAGCTTTCCCATCAGTACAGCTATATGAACAAGGGCTTGTTCACACCAAGCAAAGAAGGCGTCTACCGCTGTTTCGTGTAGCCATAAGGATTGACGACGAAACTCATAGGCGGGGTAAGATGTTGAAGACCAACTAAATGAGCCGTCTTCGTTGTAGCCTTTCTCCACTACTGCGTTGTCTTTTTCTGCTTCGAATTTCTTCATCAAGGTTTCGCTTTGTTCCTTGAGAAAGGCATACTTGTCCCAGAGCTGTGGGCACTTTGAAATTAAATTAAGGTCAGAAGAGATTGATGCCTGTTCTGCTCTCCAAAGATAATAGGGTTTGGCTGCTCTCATCCCTTTCTTCAACGCAGCGTAGACGGCCGCACCGTCTCCACCCTCAGAGTATTCAATCTTCATCCCAAGTTTTGCGTATACTATGGAATATAGCCTACCTTTAAACTCAATCGGGATTATGTAAGCGACCTTCTCAAATGGACCCTTATACTTGAAGCCAAGAAGGTCCACGAGAAGCAAGAAGATGAGATAGTATTCGTTGTGAGGTATTCCTCTAAAGACCTTCAGATCGCCAGAACCGAAATTCGCCGACCGCGGTTTTTCTACTGGTGCGATTGCGCGATGTGCGTTCCCGCGCGTCTTTTCATGTGAAAACTGTCCCATGCTCTTGCTTAGGACGACCCTATCCTAAAGACAATTGCGTTAGGGACTGCTGAGAAACGTCCAGGCTTCATCACAACATGAACCTGCAGCTGTGCGCCAAAGCCTGAACCGGATCCCCCAATCAAACAGCCACGGAGACCTTCCGTTTCGTGCCAAAAGTCATTTTAACGGTCGAGAGCATTCGCGATAAGTTTGGCAAAGACTCGGAGCTCGTTGTTACCCGGATCCGGCATTGGTTTAAAGGTAATTCCCTCTTGTTCGATATAGCGCCGCGATGTCACATCGTGCTTTTCAAGAAGCGGTATCAGATGCGCATGCGCATGGGCGACATCACCACCCGAGTATTGAAAGGCCACTCGCTCAACGCCAAAAACCTTCTTCTGAGCGACCGCCAGTCTTTGCCCTAGCAACATGATTTCGCAGGCAATATCTTCAGGGATGTTTTCAAAGTATTCAATATGAGCCGTCGGAATGATCTGGAGATGACCCGGCCGAATTGGGCCAGTATCCATAAACGCCAAGATGCGGTCGTTACGAAACACCTGATGCGTGGGGATTTCTCCGGCAGCAATTCGGCAAAAAAGGCAGTAATCACTCATATTCCCAAAGTCGCCCAATGAAATTCGACATTATCCATCAAGCAACGTAGAATTTCCTGCATCGAATTGGAACGTCGGTATTGATCCCCAGAGCAGTAACTCGCATCAAGAATAACGAAAATCCGCAGTGTGCCCAAACTGTCGGATTCTGCGCTCCGCACCAATGACCGGAGTTCAAGCGTCCGATAGGCTAGATGGAAGTCGCTCAAGTTGACTTTGAAGAAACTCTTCAGTTTCTTTGCTCGCTAAAAACTTAGGGTTGTTGAGGTCCAAAATTTCAACATCATCGATTGGGGTCGTATTTTGAACGACACGGCTCACAACTTCCTGGTTCCCGGATCTTAGCGTTACTTGAATTACCAGCTTCCAGTTGTTCAAGCCTCCTAAGAAGTAGCGGCTAGGTTCAGTTACCTCACCGTCGAAGCGGTCTTTGAAGCTCCGAACAACATTGATAGTGGACGATGAATTGTTTCCCCAGACACGATGAATGAGTAACCGGTCATTCATGTATCTGGAGAAGATTGCCAAAGTCGGATCTTTTGAGCCAGTCTTCTCAATTTGATCCAGATCGTAGTAGCAGACGGCATAAGGTATTCGTTGAAATAGCTGATCGTTGATAACAATGATTTCGTACCATCCGCCAGCTCGATAAGGGTCATACACGTACGCGCCCACCTCCCCATTGTAGAGGCGAATAAGTAGGTCTGATGTGTCGTCGTCGACTACTTCTTTGCCTGTGATAATCTCTCTGAAAGTCATATCGGCTGGATGGTTTTGGGGATCGGCAATGTATGCGCCACTTCCCGCAATCCAATTCATTGTGTCGCCCTGCGAAACATGCTCTCCATGATGACCGAAGAACTCTATCCTCCCGCGGTTAATCCTGACTAAACTGAAGGCGACCGCATCGAGTTCTTTGGCGGAGAACTCGAGGGATAGAAGTCTCTCTATCGTTTCAAACGGCGCTTTGATGTGTGGCCTCAAGAAATTGTAGATTGAACGAGCAACAATCATTTGCCCGGCCCACTGAAAAAGACATCTTCGGTTGAACAGAATAGTTTTCTGAATATGGCCAGTGGTCGAGTAATTGGCTTCGTCAACTTGACCTTCTGAGATAAGCCACATCGATTTTGTGTCCGGAGAAGGCTGATCGTTGCTAAGCATGATATCGGAGACCATGATTGCACCTTCTGGGGTGATCTTTGTTCGAATTAATGTCATTCTTCGACCTGTAGTTGGCGCGGACAGTGAGTGGGGCGTTTCCCCTAATTCATATATTTTTCTAAAGTCCTTACACAGCTGAACATGAACTCCTTTCGTGTGAGGCTTGAAGCTTATCGCGAGCAGCAAGTATTTGTATTTGCGTCCTCGAATTCTGGAGTGCAAGGTCTGCTTTTGGTCGTCTCTGAACCTGTCGACGATGCACAAGGGCGTCAAGAAATCCTGCAAAGCAACAGCTGCAACACCTAGTGATGTAGGTCCACTTTGGACTACCTCAGGTCAAATTTCGAAGGCCGACGAACGACGATATTGAGCCCAGCTGTCGCCGCTCGTTGATCTACAAGTGAACGGAAAAATTGACGCTCCTCAACGGTTCCGATGATGTCCTGGCATTGTGAAACACGACGCTAAGTCCTGACGTGTTTTACTTCTGGCATCGACGTTAATGCCCAGAACCGAACGGGCAAAGCAACAGCCGCAACGATCAGCCCAAGCGTGTATCCAAGCCATACGCCGATTGCACCGTAACCTAAGAGGAAACCCATAATGTAGCTCGCCGGGAGAGCCAGTGGCCAGTAAGCTGTCAGTGTTATGATGGTGGGGAACCGCATATCTGACATTCCCCGCAACGCTCCTAACGCTGTTCCTTGAACACCGTCTGCGACCTGCAAGAGGGCGACAACAAAGAATAGCAGCACAGCTAAGTCCACGACAGCAGGATCGTCCGACATTGTTTCTGCCATGAAACGGCCGGCTGAAACAAAAATTATCGCAGCGATGGTTTGCCAAAGCGTTACCATGACGAGGGAGGCTTTGAGGATTGGCCTGAGACGTGATTGTGCGTCCTCTCCGACTGCTAGACCTACACGGATTGAAGCAGCTCCCGCCATGCCTAATGGGATCATGTAAGCCAACCCGGCCAGTGCGTTTACAATCTGGTGTGCTGCTAGAGCCTCGGCGCCGAGCCATCCCATCATCAAACCTACAATCGCATATCCTTCTTGGCAACCAGATGGAAGTGAACCTTCGCCGCGCAATGACGATTTCGGACGGGGATTGGTTGGCGCTAGTGGGAAGTCCCCTCGCAATAATCCTCTGGCTTATCGCAATCGCCGGTTTCGTGTTGCCCATGTTTGTTGGCCGTCGGGTTAAGGACCGCATGGATGCGCAGCGCCATGACGAAGAGGCATCGGTGGGGGATTAAACCCACCGGATTTCAAGAATGACTGGCTTCGGCCAACAAGGAGACAAAAGATGCGTATCATGACATTGCCCTGCGATGGCATCGGACCTGAAATCATGGCGGCGACTTTGGAAGTCGTTGAGGCCGCCAACAAGAAGTACGATCTGGGATTGACGTTTGAAGAAGAAGAGTCCGGTTTTACCGGCCTTAGGAACCACGGTATCACTCTGCGTGACGACGTGTTGGAACGTGCACGAACTGAGTTCGATGGAGTCATTTTAGGGACGCAGTCCCATATGGACTACCCGCCAGTCGTTGAAGGTGGTCGCAACGTTTCGGCCGGATTCCGTATCGGGCTCGATCTTTATGCGAATGTGCGGCCGGCCCGCAGCCGTGACTTTCTACCGAACAAAGCGCCCGGAATGGACCTTGTGATCATGCGTGAGGCGACGGAGGGATTCTATCCTGACCGCAACATGTACAAAGGCGTCGGAGAAATGATGCCCGATCCGGACATGGCGTTGTCGGTTCGCAAAATTACGCGACACGGATCAATGCGGATTTGCAGAGAGGCTTTCAAACTGGCCATGCAACGTAAGAAGAAAGTCGCCGCGATACACAAGGCCAACTCTTTTCTCATGACCGACGGCCTGTTTCTGGAATGTTTCCGCGAGGTGGCGAAGGACTACCCTGAAGTCGAAACCGAAGAGTTGATTGTCGACGCATTTGCAGCGCTGCTGGTTCGAAAACCGCACGAATATGATGTTATCGTCGCGACTAACTTCTACGGCGATATTCTCTCGGACCTTGCCTCTGAACTGTCAGGGTCTTTGGGGCTCGCTGGGTCGATCAATGCAAACGCTGAAACGGGCTTATGCTGCGCACAAGCACAGCATGGTTCTGCCCCGGACATCCAAGGGCAAAACGTTGCGAACCCGACATCACTTATTCTCTCCGCCGCTATGATGCTCATCTGGCTCGGCGAGCAGAAGGGTAGTCCGAAGCTTATGGAGGCTGGGCAAGCCATTGCGGATGCAGTTGATGCCGTCATTGATGATCCTGCAAAGCGCACCCGTGACCTTGGTGGCACCGTAAACACCGACACCTTCGGGACGCTTGTGGCCGAAATGGTCGCCAAGGAAACGATCCCGGCGTGATTGGATCTCCCGGTGGGCAAGCGTGCCCACATCAACTGGTGGCGTCGCTCCTTGCGGCGTCACCCGTCTTGAGCTGTTCACCTGGAGGCTTGGCGGAGATGTCAATCATAGCGGTGAGCGTTGGTCGCGATGTTGCGTTCGTCGGCGTGCATCATATTTTTAGGGTCTTGGCGGCGCTTGTTTTGGCACCTGTCCTCGTAGCGGCTTTCACAAAGCCTTCCCGACTTAGCAATTAAAGTTGGCCGAATATGAATGATGAGGACACGAAAATTAATGTGCTTGTACTCTAGCCATGGTGAAAGTTCATTTCGCATTGCGATGTTCAAGAGAGGCATATGAGTTTGTGATCAGCGGCTCTCGGGGTTGGAGAAATCCAGGTTTCAGCAGATACCACGCCCGAGAAAACGAGCCGCGTGAGTCGGCCTGATGGATTTTGGCCTTATCTAACGCGAAGAGTTGGTTCTTCGTATTTGCTGGTAGTCAGGTAACGTTAGGTTTGGAGTACAATATGGAATTACCAGCACTGACGTACGAAATGATAGCCGTATTGAGTTTATTGTCTTTTACGGTCTTACTTTTTGTTACCGAGATTATACGGATCGATGTCGCAGCAATTCTCGTAATGGTGCTGCTTGGCGCACTGAGCTATCTACCGGGGCTGGGTAATCTTGCCGATGTCTCCAGACTCTTTGAAGGTTTCTCCTCCAACGCTGTAATGTCCATTATCGCGGTGATGGTAATTGGGGCTGGGCTTGATAAGACTGGACTTATGTCAAAGGTTGCGGCCTTGATCCTCAAGAATGGTGGCACGACAGAGGCCCGGATTATCCCAATCATATCAACAACGGTTGGTGTCATTAGCTCCTTCATGCAGAATGTAGGAGCTGCTGCGCTCTTTCTACCCGTTGTTAGCCGTATCTCAGCACGTACGGAAATCCCGATGAGTAGGTTGCTGATGCCCATGGGGTTTTGCGCGATTCTGGGTGGTACAATTACATTGGTCGGGTCGTCGCCCCTCATCCTGTTGAATGACCTGATTGTTTCAGCAAACTCATCCCTTCCGGCTGACCAACAAATGGAGACATTTGGGTTGTTTTCAGTCACGCCTATCGGTGTGATGCTGGTGCTGACAGGGGTGCTTTACTTTGTGCTCTTTGGTCGTTGGGTCCTTCCAGCGCAGCGAGAGCGTGGAGAAGACGCAAGCTCAGCTCGGTCCATGCAGACCTATGTAGAAAACACCTATGGGCTTAGGGCCGATATGTTCGAGATACGTGTCCCTGAAGGCTCGATCATCATAGGGCAAACGCTTGCGGATCTGATGGTTGCCCATAACATGTACATTCTTGGTACATCCTATCGCGGCCACAAGGTCATTGCGCCAATGGCGGATACCAAGATCGAAGCCCCTGCGCGGCTCGCAGTGCTTGGCCTGCGTCGGGTGGTTGAGCATCAGTTTGCTGAGCCTTACGGATTAGAGATCCTACCCCAACTAGATGTCTTTGCGGATGATTTTGCCGCGACCCAATCGGGGGTGGCCGAGGTTGTTATTCCTCCCGGTTCTTCAGTGATCGGCCAGACTCCGATTGATTTGCGTCTCCGTCAGACACATGGTTTGTCTCTTTTGGCCATTCAGCGCGGAGAAGAAACACTGAGCCACGTTGAAACCGAGGATCATTCAGCCACGCATATCGGGCAAGTCCCTTTGCAGGCCGGCGACACGTGTGTGGTGCATGTGCAGTGGGACCGTCTGACACGACTGAAGTCGGACAGGGATTTTGTCGTCGTAACTTCGGATTTTCCCCAGGAAGAGTTACGGCCACACAAGGTCGGATGGGCGCTCGCCTTCTTCCTGATAGCGTTGAGCTTAATTCTATTCTCCGATCTGCGCTTGTCATTATGCCTTTTGATCGGCGCTATTGGCATGGTGTTGAGCCGGGTTCTCTCGATTGACGAAGCCTACGAGTCGATTAGTTGGAGTACAGTTTTTCTACTCGCTTCGCTGATCCCGTTGGGTCAGGCCGTTCAGAACACTGGCACTGCGGATTGGATTGCCGCGCATGTGTTGGCCCTCCTGAAGGGCTGGCCGATATGGTCGCTGCAAGCGGGAATAGCCGTTTTGGCAACGGCGTTCACGCTGGTCATGTCCAATGTAGGCGCAACTGTCCTGCTGGTGCCGCTAGCAGTTTCTATTGCCGTATCCGCGGGTGGCAATCCGGCTGTGTTTGCTCTCACAGTGGCAATTTCAACGTCCAACTCATTTTTGATCCCAACCCACCAGGTGAACGCGTTGATCATGGGACCAGCAGGCTACCGGGTGGTCGATTTTGTTCGCTCGGGCGGAATCATGACTCTCCTTTTCTTGGTTGTCTCAATGACCGGGCTTGCGATTTTCTTCTGAGCCGCCTCTCGGCGATCCGTACAGATGAACTCATAATATAAGGTTTTTGAGACCAAATTTTTTGGCGCGGATTCAAAACGTCTGCAAAAAGGGCCTCCTCCGCGAGGGACCGAAGCAATGCGTCGAAGTCAACCAAACCTGAAGTCGGTATACGCTGGAACTGGACCGTTTTAGTTTTATCGATCACTGTTGTCGGACTAAGACCGTCGGCAATTTTGGATAGTTCACTATGAAGTTCCTTCGTACACCGGACCACCAGTTTGACGGATTGCCAGATTTCGACTTTGGCCCGAACTATCTTGATGTGGATGATACCGAGGGCGGTCTTCTCCGACTGCACTATTTGGACGAGGGACCGGCGCAGGCACCGCCAGTATTGTTGATGCATGGAGAGCCAACCTGGTGCTTCCTGTATCGGCACATGATTCCGTTATTCAAAGATGCGGGTCATCGAATTCTGGCTCCTGATTTGATTGGGTTTGGACGGTCTGACAAACCCACTGAGCGATCCGATTACACTTACCAACGCCATGTGGACTGGATGTCCGAATGGTTGCGGAAAGTTGACCTGACGGGCATCACATTGGTTTGCCAGGACTGGGGCGGACTCATTGGCTTGCGGTTGGTTGCAAGTATGCCCGAGCGTTTCTCTAGTGTTGTTGTGGCGAATACGGCCTTGCCCACCGGTGACGTGCCCTTGGGTGAGGCATTTCTTTCATGGCGGGAATACTCACAATCCGTACCTGAATTTAATTCGGGACGCATCGTATTCGGCGGCACGACATCTAAAATTTCAGAAGAAGAGGTTGCAGCCTATAACGCACCATTCCCGGATGCGCGCTATCTGGCAGGCGCTCGAGAGTTTCCAGTGTTGGTGCCCGACACACCTGACAATCCAGCTTCAGAAGCCAACCGAGCCGCATGGGAAACCCTCAAGACCCTGAACACTCCGTTTCTGACTGTTTTTGGAGAAGATGACAGGGTCATGGCTGGCGTAGACAAACTGTTCCAAAGGTCGATCCCTGGGGCAGTTGGTCAAAATCATATCGTTGTGCCAAAAGCCGGGCATTTCATTCAAGAAGATGCTGGCAGAGAGCTAGCACAGGCGACTTTGAAATTCATTGAGCAAACATAGCGGCTATCAATTTAGTGTCTTCCCCTGCGGCCTCAACTCACACCAAATTTGCGACGCAAATGCTCGGCCAAGGCCGTTATGCGACGTGGTTGGGCTCGGCTCGGCGGAAACATCATTTGCAAAGGTTTCGGTGGTGGGAGGAAGTCGCGCAAGACAGAAACAAGTCTGCCAGATCGAACATCGTCGCCGACATCCAGCTCTGACTTCAAGACGACCCCATGGCCTGCGATTGCCCAATCGCGGATGAGTGAACCATCATTGACTATTCGATTTCCCTTTACTGATACGCGCTTGGCATTTGGTCCTGATCTAAACTCCCAAACGTTGTCTATCATGTCGCCAAACCTCATAACCAAGCAGTTGTGGTTTAATAGATCTTCTGGTTTTTCAGGCGTTCCGAATGAGGCCAGATAACTTGGGGATGCACATACGAAACGTTGGTAGCTTCCTAGATTTCGTAACCTGAGCGAGCTGTCTGTGATGTTGCCGAAGCGAACTGCGAGGTCGAAACCCTGGCCGACTAGGTCAACATAGCCATCCGAGAGGGATAGTTCGATTGAGACGGCAGGGTTCTCTTCGGTGAATTCGGCGACAACCTCGGAAACAATGCTCCGTCCCAAGTCAATCGGCGCGCTTATGCGAATTGGACCAGACAGAGTTTCAGCGCCGTGCCGAACAAGCGTATCCAGGTCCGCAACCTCACTGAGTAAGCTTCTTGCTCCGTCAGCGAGTGTCCGGCCTTCTTCGGTCAGGCTAATGGAACGGGTGGTGCGGTTGAACAAAACCACACCGTAATGTGCCTCCAGAGCCGCGAGCCGCTCGGACACTGTCGTGCTCGACATCCCTATCTCGCGCGCCGCAGCCACAAGAGTGCCTTTCTCGGCTATGGTCAGAAACAAGCGAAGATTGTCTAAAAGCATTAAACGGAAATTCCGGATTATATGTTCGATCCTGACCTGTTTATCCCGAAAGTACTGCGGCGTAAATCTTGCGCATCGCTCAAGAACACAAGGGACGTATTCCAATGGCCAAGCTGACAATCCTCGCCAACATCAAAGCCAACCCCGACAAGATCGACCTCGTAAAAGGTGAGCTGATCAAGCTCATCGACACAACCCGTGCTGAAGAGGGTTGCATTAACTACGACCTGCACCAGGACAACGACAACCCAGCTCATTTCGTGTTCTACGAAAACTGGGAAAGCCGAGAGCTTTGGCAAACCCACATGGGTGCTCAGCACCTTGCGGCTTATCTGGAAGCAACAGAGGGCGCCGTTGCAGAATTCACGTTGAATGAAATGACAGTCATCGGTTGATACAGAACCGAACAAAGGAGCACGCTATGAAAGCCGTGGGATACCGCGAGACAGGGTCAATTGATCGGGCGGACGCCTTGATCGACTTCGAGGCCGACAAACCGACGCCGAAGGGGCGTGACTTGTTGGTGAAGGTGCAGGCCGTGTCAGTGAACCCGGTTGATACGAAAATTCGGCAAAAACGTGCTCCTGCGGGTCCAGCACCTGATATTCTGGGGTGGGACGCAGTAGGGATCGTCGAAGCAGTTGGCGAAACGGTTGAGACTTTCAGTCCGGGAGATACAGTTTGGTATGCCGGGGCAATAAACCGACCGGGAACCAATGCCGAGTTTCATCTGGTGGATGAACGTATTGTCGGAGCCGCGCCAAAGTCCATACCGGCGAAAGCGGCTGCGGCGATGCCGCTAACGACGCTTACTGCTTTTGAGATGCTGTTCGACCGATTGCGAGTCCAAGATGCCGTTTCCGGCGGAACCAATACGTTGCTGGTTATTGGTGGCGCAGGCGGTGTCGGGTCAATCACCATTCAATTGGCGCGGGCTCTCACTGAATTGACAGTGATAGCGACGGCGTCCCGACCCGAGACACAAGACTGGGTTCGAGGGCTGGGCGCACACCATGTCATCAACCACGCAGAACATTTTGGCACACAACTCGAGGCTCTCGGTATCGAAAGTGTGGATTTCGTCTATTCAACAAACCATTCCCAGCTTTATGCGTCTCAAGCTGGAGAGGTGATGACAGCTCAAGGTCGCTTTGGGTTGATTGATGATCCTGAAACCTTCGACATCGCGCCGTTCAAACCCAAATCGATCTCATTGCATTGGGAGTTCATGTACACTCGGTCGCTTTTTGGGACTGGAGATATGAACCGTCAAAGCGAAATCCTGAATCAGGTCGCCGGGATGATAGATGACGGAAAGATCAGATCCACAGCGACCGATACACTTGGTAGGATCAATGCTACAAACTTAATGAAAGCGCATGCTATCCTTGAAAGCGGGAAGGCCAAAGGAAAGCTCGTGCTTGAGGGTTTTTAGATGAGAATTGAGCGGCTGGATCATGTGAATATCGTGACGACTAGGTTGCCTGAGATGGTTACTTGGTATGAAGAGGTCTTGGGTTTAAATCTCGGGGCCCGCCCTGATTTTCCGTTTACTGGAGCTTGGTTGTATGCGGGTGATCACGCCGTGGTTCACCTTGTGGGTCACGAGGGAACGCCTGATATCGGCTCCGAAGTGAAGCTCAAGCTCGAGCATTTTGCGCTCTCAGCCACAGGGTTGAGAGCATTCGAAGAAAAACTGATCTCGTGTCAAATCCAGTATCGCAAAACTGATGTCCCGGGGGCTGGAATAGTGCAAATCCATGTGGCCGATCCTGATGGAAATCACATTCACATAGACTTTGAAGAAACCGAGTAAGTGACTGACCCTCGAAATAGTCGGAACGCGAAATTAAGCTCGTTACGTCTTGCCGGTTAGTGGTTGAGATCCTTGCCGGGTTGCTTCCAAGAGCTACGTGGACCAACATTTTTTTGCGGTGCAAACGTCGATTGGGAGATCAGCATGCCGGACCTCGAAACAAACAAGAAAAACGTCATCGCTTTCTACGAAATGATGTTCAACGCGTGTCGACCTGCCGAGGCCATAGCAACCTTTGTTGGTGATACCTATACGCAGCACAACCCGCATGTTGGCGACGGCAAGCAAGCGTTTATCGAATATTTCGAGCGCATGGCTGCCGAATATCCGCGAAAGCGAGTGGACATCAAACGAGCGTTTGCTGAAGACGATCACGTTATTCTGCATTGCCACCAAATCTGGCCTGATGGTCTCGAGTACGCAGGGATAGATATTTTTCGCCTGGATGCTGATGGTAAGGTTGTCGAGCACTGGGACGTTCTTCAGGAAATTCCAGCAAACAGCGAGAATGACAATGGCATGTTTTGACTTCGCCGTTCTGACTGCGGAGCATGGAACTTAGGAAGCTCCTGTCTGCTAAACCACTATAGTCAAAGGGCATAAGTCTGATCCAAGAAACCCGCCGACGCGTATTTATCAGAAACCTTATAGCAAGGAGATAAATATGCTTCCGACCAGCATTCTTGCGGCAACCGTGGGATTTTTCGCAGCTACTTCCCTTCAGGCCGGAGTCCAAATTCGCTTTATCGAAGGCGCACCCAAGGACCGTTTTGTTCTGACAAATGTCGGAGCTTGCGAAGTAGAAGCCTCGACCGTCAAAATTGACTTGTCGCAATCTGCCGGACGTCTGATCTTCGACGTTTCCGAAAAAGGCGCGGGTGTGGAGGTGTTCCAACCTCTTGAATTCGTTGAGGGTGCGGATGCTTTGCGGCAAATTCCAGCGGTCGTGGATGGGCAAGATACAATTGAACTTGAGATCGCCTCTCTCGCAGCCGGGGACAAACTCGTCTTTACCATCGATGTAGATGACACTATCGGGCAACGCGAAATCACCGTAACCGGGTCCGAGATCGAAGGCGCCACAGTGTCATATGCAGATGCGAATGAGACCAGTACTGCGACCTTCTCTTCCGAAGCACTTGTGAACGTGACAACCAAGGACTGCTGAAAGCTATCCTGCAATGTCGAACTGGTTGATCCGCATAGCATTCCTTGCGCTCATGGTGGGAGGCGGCATCCTGATCGGGACACTGACCGCACCCGGCGATTGGTACGCGCAGCTTTCTAAACCGGCTTTCAATCCACCAAATTGGATTTTTGGACCGGTTTGGACGGCGCTATATGTTTTGATCGCTATGGTTGGTTGGCGTCAGTTTGAAACAGACCGAAGCTCGACCGCCATGAAGCTGTGGTGGGCGCAGATGGGTCTGAACTTTTTGTGGTCCCCAACCTTTTTCGTACTGCAACTGCCATGGTTTGCCTTTGTCGTCATTGTCGCGTTGTTGGCTGTCATCGTCATGTTCATCGCTCAGGTCAGGACTTCAGATCGGGTTTCCGCACTGGCCTTCCTGCCGTATTTTGCATGGGTCGCATTTGCCACGGCACTGAACCTTTCCATTGCGATACTGAACTGAGAAGGATCGATATGCGTGCCAACTTCATTGGGCTTGTTTCAGGTTTTGTTATCATCGGATGCATGATGGCGCAGGCTGATGTAAAACTGACTGAAGACTTCTCCAAGTCTCCGGAAACGCGTTGGGACTACGTTGCCGACACCGTAATGGGAGGGGTTTCTTCAGGGCAGGTGCAGTTTCGTTCGGAAGGTAATGTTGCATTCGCGCGGCTGACCGGAACCGTGAGTACAGTAAACAACGGCGGCTTCATCCAGTTCCGACGCAAGTTGCCTGATCGGCCAGGTACGGGTGTATCAGGCGTCAGGCTATTGGTCCGGGGCAACGGCGAACAATACTTCGTCCACCTCAGAACACGTGGCACGGTGCTTCCGTGGCAATACTATCAGGCCGCGTTCGCAACTTCTAACGAGTGGACAGAAGTTTATTTGCCTCTGTCAGGCTTCAAGGCTTCAGGTGCTATATTGCGCGCTATTCCCGTTGCTGACGAAATCACCTCCGTCGGAGTCGTAGCCTTCGGGCGCGATCATGAGGCCAGCGTAGATGTCAGCGAGATTGGTTTCTACTGAAGGTCGCTCGGGCGCAGCGCTCCAATCTTCGTTGAACCAGCCAGATCAGGCGACTCAAAAGACGCAAGCGACGTTGCCAATCCAATAGTCTTTGCTCATCGTTTCCATGCGAGTAACTTGGGTCCATGGAAGAAGTCACTCGTCTAACCGAATGGATGATCACAGAAGGTCGTCGCTCCGGCGATCCCGTAAAGGTGGTGTCTCAGTTTTGTTCCTCCTTGGTCGAAGCCGGAGTTCCGCTGTGGCGAGTAAACATTGGCCAGCGCTTTGCCAATCCACTGCTTATTGCTTGGGGCGTGGTTTGGACGCCCAACGGCACCGACAGCTACGATGTCACCCATGAGACAACGTTGACGGATGGTTATGTTGGGAGCTCATTCGAGTATATTCTGGCAAATAGAAAGCCGCTTCACAAAAGTCTCCAGCAACTGGACTCAGAAACAGAGCATTCATCCTATTTGGAATTTGCAGAGCAAGGCGGCACCGACTACTATGCTACTTTGCTTTATTACGGTGATGGATCGCTGCATGGTTGCACGTTCATTACACAGGCGCCGGATGGTTTCTCGCCGAAACATCTGAGGCTGATTGAAGCGGTCTTACCGGCCCTTTCTTGCGCCTTGGAACCTGTGACGATGCGAAAATCGTCTAAAGGTCTACTTCGAACCTATTTAGGAGATGGACCTTCTGAGGCAGTCTGGAGCGGCAACATCAAGCGCGGTGAGCGAACAACTCTGGACGCCGTGGTTATGTTCTCTGATCTGCGAGGCTTTACGGCACTTTCCGAAACCTCGACGGAAGAAGAAGTTTTCGACACGCTCAGCGACTATTTTGATCTGGTGGTCAACGCCGTGGAAGACAACGGTGGAGACGTCCTCAAGTTCATGGGTGATGGCATTCTGTCGATCTTCACTATTGAAGCTCAAAAAAAACATGCCGACCGTTGCAGAATGGCGGCTCTTGCAGCGCAGAGTGTGCTGAGTGGTTTGAAAGCTCTCAACACTAGACGAGACGAGTTCCAAAAACCGCCCTTGGACATTGGAATTGGGATCAACGTTGGGCAGGTCAGCTACGGTAACATCGGCAGCCCCGGCAGGCTTGATTTTACGGTTTTGGGCGGTGCGGTGAACGTCGCAAGCCGAATTGAAAACTTAACAAAATCAATTGGTCAGAGAGTGTTGGCGACGTTAGCCGTTGCAAGTGCTGCACCTAACATGTTCGTTAGCTGTGGGGATCACGAAATACGTGGCCTTGCTAAGCCCATAGAGCTGTTCTTTCTCACTGAAGGGGCGCAATAATCAGGTATAGTTTTTTAACAGTATACCTTTCCGGGAGCATCCTGAGTGTTTGCAAGAACCATAGCCTTACTGATCTGCGCTGGGGCTTCTCCGGCCACGGCATTGGAGCTTCGCGAAACTGGGCGCTACGAGCTCAACCAACCCGCAAGCCTTGACTATGATCCAACGTTTTGTGGCTTGTGGATTGCCAACGAGGGGCCCGAAGCAATTCTCGTTACATTGCAAGGTGATGAGTTGCGCCGAATATCCAGCGATCTCTTTCGGATCAAAGCAATTGCTATTGAAGGGGATCACTTGTTGCTGGGTGATGGTTTCGGCAGTCTTCAACGTGTCACCAAGGATGGATCACCCCTGGGAGCGCCTTTCGAATTGGAAGGTGGGTTTGCGGATACGGAAGGAATTGCAATCAACGCCGCGGGACAGATCGTGACTGTCGAAGATGACCCTGAACGGTTGTCCTGGTTCACCACCGAGGGCACTCTGGCAGCGAGGTTGGATACCATGAAGCTCTCTCCGCCCTTGAGTGAGGCACAGGGCATCGCGATTGACCCACGCACCGGTCACATGTTGATTGTTGATGACTGGGAAGGGTCAAACAGCCTGTATGAGTTCACGGCAGATGGCCAACTGCTCGCCCAGCAAAGTCTGTTGGAATTCGGAACTGACCCGGAAGGCATCGCCATTAGGCCGGGATCTAACCAACTGTTCGTGGCATTCGACGGCGGCGCGAAGATTGTGACATTTGACTACACGCCCACTTTACCTGAAGGATCACCGCCGCTGCCGCCGGGCGCGGATTGCATGATGTTCTGAGAGCTTTTCTGTTTGCTTGGGTCGACGCAGGTTTCCGCTAGTCGCGCTCGCTGTCCAAAGTTTCGCGTATGAGCGTCAGATTAGGGAGTGTTTCATGAAACGGTTCAGACCCGAGTTCGGACAACACCGGATCTAGGGCTGTCGACATCCGCTCCATACAAGCTTTCAAAAACTCCGCGCCTTGCGGAGTAGACCTAGCAATTTTCGAACGCTTGTCATTGGGGTTGGCTTCAAGGGTAATTAGGGTAAGATTTTCAAGGCTCGCGAGCATGTGCGTCATCGAGGTCTTAGGCACTTGAAAAGCGTTCGATAGCTGTAGTGGAGTTTCCCCCTCGGGGCGCCGGACCAGGTGGCCCAATATGCCAAATTGGGTTGCGGTCATTCTTCCAGGTAAGAATGCCTCAAGCTTGGTCGAGATCAACTGATTGATGATCCCGACCTCGGTGAAGAACCGGTAGACTTCGTTGGTCTCATCTTTAGGCTTCATTCAGAATTCGTGTCTCCAGCGGCCAGCGGGGTGTGGCAATTGGTTCAGGTCCATACCCCAAACGCAGCAACATTTGCACCGTGTGGCCCGGTGACGCAAGAAGCTCATGCGCCAGAGCGTATTCATCGGCCATCTCAGGATACTCCTGAAGTGCCTGACTGACGGGGTGAACGCCCAGGCCCATTTCGGTTGTCTTCAAGTAAAAACGCATCAATTGACGCCCGGCATCGAGTTGATCGCTTCGCGTATTTGTGGCTGTCGTGAGAACTGCGTATTGCGGCGTCGCGTCTAGCATGGCGAAGTAGCCCCGCATGTGTGACTGAGTGCCTGGGTGGTCAACGTTCATCAGGGTCTCATTGTCCAATAGGCCGGTAAGGCGCAGCGTTTCCAGCATGGGATCACGTAATTCAATCCCGTCCGGGTTGGCGTTGATTTCTGCTTTCCCGATCCGCATCAGGTCGACGGATTCTTTCAGGGTCTGCGGTGTTCGCATTTCGATTTCGAAAGCGCGTTTCGTGAGGTCTCGAATACGGGCCACCAAATCTTTATCGGTAATCAAAGTTGCATAGTTGCCAAGCGTAGACACTTGATCGGCAGAAAGTGGCTGTTCAGTGTACGGTTCTTTGTTGGAATGTCGGTTGAGGATTTGATCTGAGAGTGGATCGGGCGCTCCGCCAGGGACAAACACTGCTTCTGCGATTGGTCCGTCATCTCCATTTGGCAGTAGTTTGACCTCGGTATCAAATCCCTGTGCACCTGCCGCCAGAACCATCGTCTCAACAAATGCGCCGAGGCCAATATAGAGCTGGCGGTGGTAAGGATCGGTTTCTGGAAGCTCGCGATCAGGATCACGGTGGATACGTACCTTATCTTGCCCAACCAACTCGACCAGCCAAGGTTGCAAGTTGTGTGGATTGGGGGAGAGAATCGCGTAGGATAAGGCGGCTTTGCGTGGGTCGTCATAAGATCTCGGCGTCCAAGGAGCCAACGCGTCATGCGGCGTGCGTGTAGCGAGGAACCCAACCGCACCAGTTGCCGCCAGAATTGTGCCTCCGCCTAGAATCTTGAGAAAACGTCTTCGAATTGGCATTTTGACTCTCCATTAGTGCGATATCGAACTAAATAATACGAAATCGTATTAAATCAACCCCAATGGAATCGTTGACTGGTTTTGTGACTTGGAGAAAAGAAAACTAGAACAGCCGGGCGCCATTGCTGACTACCGTGTCCGACAAGTATTCTGGGTGCCAGGGATGTCAAAACAATCAGTTCTTTTAGACGGTTAAAGAACGAGCACGAGAAGATCGGAAACTGTTAAAGCGTTGCTTCGAGTATCCCACAAAGCATAGCCTTGGCTTGAAGCCTTTGTGCTCGATGACGTTCACAGGGTCGACATCCGGTCGACCTTCGCTAATCGCTTAGACAGCTGCGCAGTAATTGGTGTCTTAAGCCGGACATCGGTTCAGGTTCGTTGCCGAAAGCCTTTAGAGTATTTACTGCAACTCAGCATTGAGACATGCTGCTTTAGATGCGCTAAAAGCTTTTAGGCGTTGGCTTTGGGTCACTTTTTCGGGCATCAAAGGACAGAAGCCAGAGTGCTTTCGAGTTGGAGCGCAGGCTTTTGGGCCAATCGTGCAAAGTTTTGCGCAAACACTGTGCAAATCTATGGGCGAAAACTCAGGGTTTTCTTCAATGAAATCAGTGATGAAAGCGCAGCATTATGAGCATACCTACATCAGTTGTAGGTGTACCCATAGTATTGAATTTTGCGCATAACTTTGCATTATGCAGCCTTTGTAGTTTCGCGATCTGAAGCAGCAATTCGTTCAGAAGGCGACATATGTTCGGATTGAGCCCATTCCTACAGAGAGCTGCACCATAGCCAATAGCCTATAGGCAGCAATATCGTTGACTCTACGCTTTTGGTTGCCTTATCGCTGACCTCATGGTGAAATCGTCCTTCGCATCGCAGGACTATTATCCTCAGCTTCGATAGCTGCGGGCAATTTATCATTGGTTTTCCGCTGCCCCTGACAGCGGTCAACATGCAAACGACCTTGTGCCGGGCGGCAAATTCAAAGGTCGCAAAATGAACAACAACAGCAGAAATCAAAATACGTCGCTAGGCATCGTGGGGTTGGGTGTCAAATCGAATCCAGAACGCAGTCGTCCAAAACTCCGCCAACTCCGCAGCGCTGTATATGGAAAGCGTGGTATCCCCGCTCAGTCAGGAATTGGCACATGGCGACCGCTTTTCAGACCAGGCGAGCCTGGCGTTGGACGAGATTTTCATGACCCAGCCAATGCGTGACCGTATCGTTTCCTACAAATTCTGGAAGCAAGGCGGTGTGATTGCGCATGCCTCGGATACAGACATCATTGGAAAACGTTTCAATCCAACGGATGATCTAAGGCGGGCGTGGAGCGGTGAAATCTCCGGCTCTTTCGAAGAGCTTGATCACGCCGAGAGCGCCGCCGAGGCGGCATTAGGGATACCACTACTTGAAGTTTACAGCCCCATCCGCGAACTCTGGTCCGGCGATATCATCGCAGTTGCGGAGTTCAACGAAAGAGCCGATCAGCTGGAGATAGATTTGGCCAAGGCCAGGCGAACAAGTTGGTTGATCGTCGGCTCCGCATTTCTGGCAAGTACTATTGTTCTGTATTCCATTGTCGCAATTGGCGACAAAACAATTCGACGACAGGGGTCTCTTCTTAAACAGCGGTTGAAAGAAAGTGAGAAGATGGCTGAGCAGAATGCGCTGCTGCGGTCGCGTGTGGTCGAGGCGTCAGAAAGATATACCACGCAAACAGATCGGTTCCTCAAGAATCTTGGAGCTGAGCTACATGATGGCCCTGCGCAATACCTGTCGCTCGCCGCCCTTAGACTGGAGGCGGCGTTTTCCAAAGAGTCCGAAAGGCCTAAAGAAGCAGAGGAAATTCAGCAATCTTTGCAAAAATCTCTGGCTGAAATTCGTGCAATATCGCGAGGGCTGTCCGCGCCAGATATCGACAGTCTGTCACTCGTCGATGTTGTGAAGAGAGCCGTAGAGGATCATGCCGAACACAGCCCGTTGCGACCAGATATTTCATTCCAAGGTAACCAATTCCCAGAGTTGTCATTGTCGGACAAGCTGTGCGTTTTTCGGTTCCTTCAGGAAACGCTTTCCAATGCCGCGAGATATGCTCCAGATTCCAAGTGCACGGTTATCTCTGAAGCGCAGAACGACTGCATAGTTGTTAAGGTCAAAGATGACGGACCTGGATTTGACAGGTCAGAAGAAACCGCATTGCGAGATGATGGTGGCCAAGGGCTTATGGGCTTGCGAGATCGGGTCGAGAGTATTGGTGGCAGGTTCGAAGTCGCATCGAGACCGGGCGAAGGTACCACCATTGCTATGACACTATTTCCCAGAAAGTTAGGCACATCATGACTACATCTGTCGTAATAGCCGATGATCACCCGATATTCAGGGATGGTTTGCAACGCACGTTGGATGAAGCTGATGGCTTCGAAGTTTTAGCCGCTGGGTCCAGTGCTGAAGAGGCAGTATCGCTGGTCGGCACGCATCAGCCGGACATAGCTATTCTTGACCTCTCGATGCCCGGTGGCGGGATAAGCGCAACACGTAAAATTGCAGCGATGGCAAATCCGCCCGTCATTGCAATCTTGACAGTCTCAGAGAACAGCAGCGATGTCGCGGACGCCTTGGAGGCGGGCGCGATTGGGTACATCGTGAAGGGAGTAACCGCGAGCGAACTAACCGCTTCCTTACGCAGCATCGCCGCAGGTGAAGGGTTCGTTTCTCCGGGCTTGGCCTCGCGGGTATTGCTTCAAATCAACGCTGACACCGGCATGTCTACTAACAGCAGCATTCTCGATGACCTTACGCATCGTGAGGAAGAAATACTTAGACATGTGGCCAAAGGACTGAGCAATCGTGAAATCGCTGATGAGTTAGACCTTCAGGAAAAGACCGTGAAGCACTACATGACGGCATTCCTGTCCAAGCTTCATGCGCGAAATCGGGTAGAGGCCGCGCTCATTGCCCATGATGTTTGGAACAAGGGAGATTAAATTCGGTCTCTTTTACGACGATGACGGCCCCTCACTAAGAGACGCCGCCAACGGATTTTTGACTAAAGTTTCAGTTCAGTTGGCAACCGACTGTAACCTCCGGCGATCAGACGCCGTTGCGTTTCTTTCAACAACAGTCCGGTTGTACGGGTCTTTCAACTCGTAGCGCCCAAACTCGATCTCCTCTTTCCAACCATTGGCATAGTCCACTTCGATATTATTGCCCTGGCGTTCGACTTTCGTGGGTCGACTTCCAGCAGTGCCGCCTTGCCTAGAAGAGCGCACGTTGTCGATTGAGATACCATTCGCCAAAGACCGAAGCCTTGAGACGTCAGCGCCGGTCGCGGGGCGTTCCTCAACAGTTCGGTTCTGAGCATTCTTTCTCTCATACCGCCCGTTTTCGATCTCCTCCTTGGTTCCGTCGGCGTACCGCACTTCAATGCCGTTAGCGTTTGTTTCGACCTTCGTTATCCCAGCCGAACCCGAC
The DNA here is from genome assembly GCF_056539605.1 of Ruegeria sp. BA2. NCBI lineage: Bacteria > Pseudomonadati > Pseudomonadota > Alphaproteobacteria > Rhodobacterales > Roseobacteraceae > Ruegeria > Ruegeria sp. BA2. The sequence continues at coordinate 109,321 of NZ_JBQFVE010000014.1, forward strand.
GGTTTGCCCCCTGTTTGAGACCGATCCTTCTTTCCGCTGCCTCTATTGGAGCGTTTCGAGTCGTCATCGTCATCGTCGTCATCATCGTCGCGACCACTTTTGCCTGATCCTGAATTGTCGTCACGATCATCATCTCGGTCGTCGTCGCGATCATCGTCTCTGTCGTCGTCACGATCATCATCCCGATCATCGTCGCGACCATCCCCGTCGCTTCCCCTGCCGCTCTTGGCAAAGACATATGACGGTTCAAAATGTAGGCGACTATCGGCGTCGAACGCTGGCACATAAGGCGTCGCCGCGATCAACGAAGCCAACGCCGCGGCACTAAGAAGTTGACCCAGCTTTCTTTGAAATTTCATTTTCGCCTCCAATGTTGAGCAACACGCTTCGTGACGTTGGAGACAGGTTACTTCTGGTTCGGCTTTCCCACATCGGGCTTAGGTCTGACGAATATCAAGCCGAACGTCTTAGTCAGATCAGTCAAACCAATAGAGTTTTTGCTGAGCCATTTGCCCAGTTTAGTGGGAACTAACCCCGTCACCCTTCAACTCGTCATCTGGTTCGAGGTGAATGACAAAGACGGAACCCGGATACAAACGATCCAGTTCTTCCTCGATGTCATTGCATATATCATGCGCGGCACTGACTGGCATGGTGCCGTCCACAACAAGGTGAAACTCCACAAATATGACATTCGCGGATCTGCGCCCTTTGAGGTCGTGATACTCTAAGGCGGCACCGAGGTTTGCTTCGATTGCATCTGATATGGTCTGCAAGTCATGGTCCGAAAGTGTCACATCCATCAGGCCATCGACGGATACCCGAATAACTTTCCAGCCCTCCCACAAGATGTTCAGCGCAACAAGAATTGCCAGGATCGGGTCGAGGATCAACCAGCCGGTGACAAGCGCCAGTAGCAGACCTGCGATAACACCAACTGAAGTCAGGACATCCGTAAAAATGTGCCGAGAGCTTGCCTCCAAAGCAGGCGACCCCTCCCGCCTGCCGATTTTGAGCAATAGGTAGGCCCATGCGCCATTCACACCCGTTGCAAGGACATTGACAATGATGCCGAGCAGCGGCGCATCCTCCAGATGCGGGTTTGGGAGCGCCAGCACAGCTTCTCTGATGATCAAGAACGCCGCCAGCACAATCAGCACGCCCTCGACGACAGCGGAAAGATACTCGGCCTTTTTGTGACCAAACGGGTGGTTTTCATCAGGGGGCTTGTTCGCGACCCGAACTGCGAAATACGCCAACAGCGCGGCAACGACATTCACGGTAGATTCCATTGCGTCCGACAACAAAGCCACTGAGCCCGTCAGCCACCAAGCCAACAGTTTTAGGGCCAGTACCGCAATGGATATTGGAATGGACCAAAGAGCGATTTTTTGTGTCATTTGGCCGCGACCCTCAGTCAATCATGAACAGAAACTCGGGTGATTGGTGAGCTCCGATGTTCAAAACGTAAAACAGGTGTTTGGTGAAAAGGGAATAGGCCTCACGGCTTCCTACTGGCGACCGGCAACAGCATCTGGTCCCCGCAGCATGGCGCCGAACGACTGTTACTCTGATGGAAGCCCCGCCGCAGAAAAAGGAACAGCTTTGAGATAGGCGGCAATCGCCAAACGATCCTCATCCGTAAGACGCGATGTGTTCTCGATGACGTCCACCATCTCACCACCTGCGCTGTCATAGTCCGGCGTGAAGCCGGATTTCAGGTACTCGGCGATGTCAGCCTCGGACCAATCAAGCTGGTCTGAGGTAAGGCCGGGGATGCGACCTTTCCCGTTTGGATTTGGTGCACCCGTCAGCCAAAGGTCTCGTTTTAAACCACCTAGACCATTTCGCGGGGTATGGCATTCAGCACAATGACCCAGCGCCTCGACTAAATATCTGCCATGGCTTTGTTGGTCGGTCAAATCACCTTCGACTACCCAGCCTGGTGTCATGAACAACAGTTTCCATCCCCCCAATCCACGACGTACATTGAAAGGAAAACCTACCTCATGCGGAACGCTTGCAGTTGTGGCTGGTGGCAGAGTGCCGAGGAATGCGTGAAGCGAATCGACGTCGTCCGCTGACATGTTGGCGTAAGATGTATAGGGAAACGCTGGAAAATAGTGTTGCCCTTTAGGTCCGGTCCCATGGATCAAGGCGTTGGCCAGATCCAGGGCAGACCAGGACCCAATACCAACTTCTGGGTGACTGGAAATGTTGGGGGCAATGAACGTGCCGAATTCCGTCTCAAACCGGCGACCACCGGAGAGCATGAGCTTGTCCTCGCCAACCGCATCCGGCGCTGAATGACAGGATGCGCATCCTGCGGCGTAGAAAACGATTTCACCTCTGGCGAGATCTGGGTTCAAATCGTCAAGTCGAGATTGATCCATTCTTTGTGGTCGGGTCAGCACCAAACCGGCCAACCCAACCAAAAGTGCAGCGAAAGCAGTGAAAAGGAAAAACCGCTTCACAGCTTTCTACCATTTAGTCTTTCGGTGCTCTGTACGCTTTGTGACATGCCGAACAGCTTCCACCCAGATCTCCCATAGCCGCTTTCAGGGCATCAACATCTTGGCCAGCCGCAGCCTGCATCGCAACAGCGGCGTCTGCCATGGCCTGCCCTTTCGCACCAACGTCAGGGAAGTTTTCCCAGATCGCAGGGAGCGCGCGGGAGGACGGATCGGAAACATTGTCAGATCCCGGGGGCCACATTGCGGATTGATCGATCTGCGTTAGCACAACAAGGTTGTTTGAAGCCCGTGTTGCGGCCTCGGCATCATAGTCCACCTCGCCTTTGGCCATGCCGCCAAGTGTACCAAGATTGAAGGCATAGAGCTGCATGATCGAGGTTCGAGCCTTCACAGCCGGGTTTTCACTTTCATGGGCGATGGCTGTGCCAATTGCGGCCAATGACAAAAGACCGACCGCGAAGATTGAGTACTGCTTCATCATGATGTGTCTCCCTGTTCAATGCTCCGAATGTTATCTTGAACGAATTTTCTTGTAATTGTTTGTTATTGGTCGTCACTTGTTAATTTATGAACAACGAAAACTGGGATGATATTCGATACGCGTTAGCCGTAAGCAAATACGGTTCGTTGAACGCGGCGGCGATGGCCATGGGCGTCACGCATGCCACAGTCTTGCGCAGAGTGGCCGCATTCGAAGAGCGCAATGGCTGCCGGATTTTTCAAAAAAGCCCGTCAGGATACTCCATTCTCCCCGAAGCCAGTGCGATCTTTTCGGCCATGGAAAGCGTGCAAGAAGCCGTGCTGTCGGTGGAGCGGGCAGTTGTCGGAGCAAATCGCTCTCCTATGGGTCAGGTGCGCATTACATCGACCGATAGTCTTTGTCAGATTGTTCTCCCTCGCATCATAAACGAGATCTCAGTCCTTTACCCAGGTTTGAAACTGACTCTGCTAAGCCAGAACAGCCACCATGATCTTTCCCGACTGACAGCAGACATTGCTGTGCGCCCATCGATAAAGCTAGGGGAAGGACTGATCGGGCAGCGCGCGGGAACGCTGTCATTTGGCGTCTTTGACGATGGTTGCCCCAATCGCAAGTGGATGAGGCTTGACGGAGCGTTGAGCCGTTCCCTCCCAGCTAAATGGCTAGCGGAGAATGTGGACTCTGACGAAATGACCAACGGAGCAGACAGTTTTCTGGTGCTACAGCAGATGGCTGCCTCAGGAGCTGGTAAAACTTTTCTGCCGTCATTTTTTGGCGACGTGGATACCCGCCTTAAAAGGTCGCAGGTCGTATGTCCTAGTATTGAGGTTCCGTTGTGGGTCGCGACGCTAGAGGAAATTGCGCAAACCCCAAGGTTTGCCGTTGTTCAGAAGGCGTTAGTTGAACGCATATCAGAAGCGCTAGCTAAGTGATTTGATGCAAAACAGATTTTCGATATCTTGCAACTTTGACATTCCAAATTTGCAAAGTCCAGTCGGAAATGCCCGCTTTGGGCTGCAAACAGTCCATTGGATAGGGCTTGGGAAAAGGCTTTGCGAACCAAATTTGGAACGCTCTAGTGAACTTTCGCCAGATTTCTGTTATTTTCGTCATTCCTAAGCAAAGAGAATTCAATGCCGACGGTTAGCCTAAACGGTGCACAGATCCACTACGATGATACGGGAGGCAAAGGAGAGACGGTCGTCTTTTCTCATGGCCTTTTGTTCAGTGGAGCGATGTTTGAAGCGCAGGTTTCTCAACTACGAGATCGCTATAGGTGCATTACATTCGATCATCGAGGGCAAGGCAGGAGTGGCGTTACGGATGCCGGTTATGACATTGACACACTCACTTCGGACGCAGCTGCACTGATCAAGCATCTGGATGCAAAGCCGTGCCATTTTGTTGGACTAAGCATGGGCGGATTTGTCGGGATGAGATTGGCCGCGCGGGAGCCAAGCCTGGTCAAAACACTGACCCTGCTTGAAACAAGCGCCGATCCTGAAGATTCCCAAAACGCTCCGCGCTACAGAATGCTGAACTTTGTGGCACGATGGATTGGACTATGGGCTGTCATTGGACGGGTGATGCCAATTGTGTTTGGCCGCACGTTTCTCGAGGACACTGAACGCGCTGAGGAAAAAACCAGATGGTCCAAGGCTATTACGGGAAATGATCGGATCGGCATTACACGTGCAGTCAAAGGCGTGATCGAACGGGCGGGCTGCATTGACCTCCTCGCCAACATTAAAGTTCCCGTCGGGATTGGCGTCGGGGACGAAGATGTGGCGACAGTTCCCGAAAGGTCCGAGCGCATCCATCGAGAAATCAAGAGTTCTGAACTGGTGGTGTTTCGAAGAGCGGGCCACTCATCTTCCATTGAAACGCCTGGCCAGGTGACGGAACTAATCGAGCGCACAATCCGAAGAGCGAACCGCCAAAAAAACTGAAGCTGATGAGCAGTTGGCTGCCAAGATCGGCACGCGAGCTACCGCAAGCGATATTGGGTTGGCTATGCATTGCAAAGGCGGGTCGGAGTTTTGCGCCTCAAGCCCAGATGAAAACCTGATTTCCAAGTCGTGCAGTCGTCTATGGCACTATTAAGAACATTTTGTGTGGCGGTCGCAGTCGCTCTGATGGGAAGCACTGCGTTCGCTGAAACGGATCTTGAGGTGGCGTTGGATAAGGGCGCCGAGCGCCTTAGTGCCGATCAGATCGCAGAGCTTCTGATCGGAAATACTGTCACAGCAACGTCCGGAGAGAAGAGATTTCGCTTTTTCTATGACCCGAACAATGTTGTGAGCGAAGAGCTCACGAACGGTGGCTGGATTGGTGCCGGCGCATTTGCCATCACCGATACAGATGAGGTTTGCGTTTCCATGGCCGCCGACAAGGGGCGCTATCGCTGCATGACAGTTCTTCGTGTCGGGGACTCGTTCCAGAAATTCAGTGCCGATGGAAAGAGAGCTTTCGAACTGCACAGCTTTGAGCCGTCTACCGGCCTTTGTGTTTCTGTTTCATTTTGGCTCTGAAACTGTATCTGCCATTTTTTTTGACTGAGGAAAAATGGCAGGCACAAATACTGCGGCCCTTTGCTGCATGCAAGGTGAATGCCCGCAATGCGGGCTACTGCAACATTGTGGGCGGGTGCCAATTGGTTCTTTCGGACCGTACTAACCATAACCAATGGCGGTATAAGGTGTTTCGCACCCGTTCGTGCGCCGCGCAGCATTGGTCAAGATGGGCTCACAGCCGACATCTAACCAAATCGGTGCAATGACGCAGAACTCATAGCTTTCTGACGTTTGGTCCCCGCCCCCTCATTTATAGCGGGCTGAATCGACCGTGTTTCTATGCTATCGAATGACCGAACCGGCTCTGGGAGTAGTGGAAGTACCCACCGACTCACGAATGATTTAGAGTGAAGGTGGTGAGGGGCTGGACGAGGGGGTCTTAGCCAGCCCCTCTCTCTCGAGGGGGTAAACGGTGAGGTAGTGTTGTTCCGTTGAAACCACTCTAACCCGATGGTGCGTTGTCCGTAATTGGGGGATTCCCGTAATGACCCAAAATAGGGCGAAACGCTTTGTTTCCAAGTTGTGAACGGTAAGTTTCACAATGAATCGTGGACACAATTTTGCCTCAAATGCGATTATCTCACAGTGGGTGGCACGACTGTATTTTAGCACGTACTGGTTTACGGCCTTTAAAAGAGGGGGTCATGAGTGAGGCGTGTCACCCCGTATCAAACATCGACAACTGGCGAAATACGCGGTTTTTGCGGTCACACTCGCGCGAATTTTCCACTAGAGGGTCTAAATTGCTTCATGCCGCGAGGTTAGCAGTAAAGCGCGGCGCGCCATGATGGGGTTTAGCGATTTCTATGAGGGGGTACGAGTTCAGCGCGTCGCACCTAGTCTAGCCGGTTTCCGCTGTCCGTTTCTGCGACCAAACCTAAAACAATTCCTGAATCATCCTGTCAGGCGTTCTTCTGAAGTTGCGTTGCACCGGTCTTCTGATTGCTTTTGCCTGATTGCTTCACCCGCAGCTTCCATTGCCAGAACGGCCGTTTCCACCGCAATTGCAATTTCGGGATTCGCCCGGACCCAAGGGTTATCTCCCACATTGGACTTGTAGGCTTCCGTCAAGATGTTTGCCGAACACAGGGCATCTTTTGCTACTTTTATATCCATACAAATTCTCCTAAACAAGATATGCTCAAGCAATATGGAAAATTTTAGGTGGGTAAGTAATTTGTGAGTTAAATGTGTATTAAATTCCGTTAAGAGTTTATGAGATGTTCTTTTTCAAATTTTTCATGACAGTGTTCGCGGTGGCGTCATTTTTGACTGTCTTTGTAGTTGATGCATCTGAAATGCAGTCTTCAGGCTTTGTTTCACATTCGGATGATCTAAGGTCGGAGAAATGGTACTTTTCAAAATACGAAAACCAGTCCGCATGGATTGATACCGCCTGGAGCCGTGACGCAGTGCGCTACGATATCAAAGACGAAGCGTTAGTGTTGAATCTTTACCCTACAGTAGACGGAGCGGTTAAACGTTTCGAAGGCGGTGAAGTGCAGCGTACTGGGCAAAGATCTTTTGGTCGTTATGAGGTTGTTATGACCGCAGCGCGCGGTGAAGGAGTAATTTCGTCGTTCTTCACGTATACCGGCCCGCACTTCGATGCGCCCCATGATGAAATCGATTTTGAGTTCTTGGGCGGCGACACAACCGAGGTTTTGCTTGGTATGTTCGTAAACGGAGAAAGGTTGTCAGCCCGATCCGTAAATCTTGGCTTTGATGCCGCCGATGGTCCACATATTTATGCCTTTGAATGGCTGCCGGACAGTTTGACCTGGTACGCTGATGGACGAAAGCTTTTGCGCGTGACGTCTCACGAGACACCAATCCCGTCCAATCCCCAGAAGATATTTGCCAATATCTGGGTTAGTGGTGAGGAGCATAACGATTGGTCGGGAAGCGCGCCAAAAGACACACGAACGGAGGCGCGATACTACTGTGTCTCCTATCGCCCTTGGGGGGCGGAAACCGTTCAATGTTCGACTGAGTGGCCCCGCAACGGTTGAAACGTATTGTTGGCCATACTTGCAAAGGGACGAACAGACATTAATCATAATCAATGTGCTATGCGCCCCCCGCTACTGGTCACCCTCGAAACCTTGTAACAGAGACCGCCAGAGGCAATGCGCTTACTCTCGGATTGGATGGACATCGAATTGAGAACACTTGCGCTGATTGCGTTCCTGTTGCCCGCACCGCTCGTAGCAGATCCTTTAGCAACGGACGAAATCAATACAC
>NZ_JBQFVE010000015.1:0-102760 GCF_056539605.1 Ruegeria sp. BA2
TCTGTCCGTTTCGGCAATTTGCAGAGCTGGCCGCTTAGCCCGCCGGTAAAATGCTATCGCTGTCGCCAGAAAAATCTTCGCAACAGATCCCTCACAACCACCGATATAACGCGCAAAAAATGGTGATATTGGTCATAATCATATGCAAACATATGATTTTTAATGACATATACTTCAAACTACAATTATGCACTACGGCTGCAGATTTTGCAGTTAAGTTCGGGCGGCGCAAAGGGATCACTTTCGCTCATCAATCCGTGTGGCAGATTTACGCGCGCGCGCTTGTCCTCGCGCGAGGTGACCGGAGTGCTTGGGTTGGATTGGACAATGCCGATACTCTTGGACCGTGCGCGTATTCCAGATACGATGTGCCTCACCTTACGAGGAGTTGCATGCGTTATCTATTCTTACAGATAGCAGCGATAATTGTGTTTGCAGGCGCGCTTCATGCGGAAAAGCGCGACTATATTGAACTTGCCCGGCAAGGGTGGGGGTACGAGTTGCGCTCGACCATGCTGGGGCGCGACATGGCAATCCCCGTTCACATTAACGGGCGTGATCTGGTGGGGGCAGCCCTGTGCCTAGTCGGTGAAAGGCCACATCCGCAGACTTTGGTGGTTTTGAATGCCTTCAGAGATTTGTTGAAACACAGCTTTGGGCACTCGACACCCATGCGCTATGCTGGTCCTTCTGCGCAGAACTGCGGAACCGGGCGGACTGTGGTTTTGCGGTTGTATTCCGGGTACCCGCCCAACCAGGACTTGTCCGCGGATATCGACTGGCTTAGCGATTTGCATCAGCTCGGGTTGCCTGCGGGACGTACCTATATGGTGACGTCTCCGGCAATGGCGCAGACCTTCTTTGGCCACCGGGGGCAGGGAACTCATATCGTGGTCAAGCAGCCGGCCCATGACCGGCCGGGCAAGCTTGAGATAGACTTTCACAAATCGATCCTGCTGGAAGAGCTGTTTCAATCCTTCACATTCGGCATGGATATCCTGCTGTATGACAAGTCAGCAGGGTTCTTGTCCAAACTGCAGGAGACGCCGGTGAATTTACAGCGCCTGCCCTGGAGTTCCCACGACTTCATGCGCGCGCTGTTGAGTTCGAACCCTAGCGGTCTGTGTGCGTTTGACATCTTCATGATGCATGCGGTTGCACAATCCCCGGTTGATCAGACCATTGACCCCGGCTTTATCGACTACATTGACAGCCAATATGATCGCCTCTGGGCGCAGACGGATAAAACGCTGGCTGATCCGCAGTTTGCAGCCCTGTTTGACGAAGGCTGCACTACATCGGTCCGTGTGTCCAGGTAATACCATCTGGTGTGTTTTGCTGAAGGGGTGAATCCGGTTAGCCTGCATGCAGGTATTGCGCCCTCGGGGTCGATGGGAGGACATATGGACACAAGGCCTGAAAACCCGTCGCGCCCGATTGCGGGATTATCCGGGTACTTGTCGCAGGGGCTTGTCGGCCACGCGCATTTGGTGGAATCCCTTCTGATCGCTTTGCTGGAAGGTGGCCATCTTCTTGTTGAAGGACCGCCGGGGCTGGCCAAGACACGGGCGGTCAAGTGGTTATCGAATGCGGTCGAGGGCAGTTTTGCCCGTATCCAGTGTACCCCGGACCTGATGCCGTCTGACGTGACCGGAACGCCTGTGTACCAGCCTCAAGAAGGCCGCTTCGAGTTTGTTTCGGGGCCTGTGTTTCACACTCTTGTTCTGGTTGATGAGATCAATCGCGCGCCACCCAAGGTGCAGTCTGCTCTGTTGGAATCCATGGCAGAGCATCAGGTTACGGTTGGCAATGAAACGCACGCTCTGCCAGATCCCTTTCTGGTCATCGCGACCCAGAATCCGATTGAGCATGATGGAACCTTTCCCTTGCCTGAGGCGCAGCTGGACAGGTTCTTATTGCATGTTGTGCTGACTCTGCCGGACCTGGAAACCGAGCGTCAGATACTTGATCTGGTCATCGCCGAAACGCAGGACGGCCCGCCGGAAGTGCAGCAGATGACACTAGACGAGTTGAAGGTGGCCCGCACCGAGGCTCAGGCTGTTCATGTGGCCCCAGAGTTGCGGGATTACATTGTGCGGCTTGTGACCGCGACGCGCGAAGGCCCGTTTGCTGAACATGTGGAACATGCCGTCTCACCCCGTGGGTCATTGGCGCTGGCCTCGGCCTCGCGCGCGCGTGCCTATCTGCGTGGTCGCGATTTTGCCTTGCCCGAGGACGTGGCCGCTGTTGCTCCGGATGCGCTGGCCCACCGCATGGTGCTGACCTGGAGAGCCGTTGCGGATGGGAAAAAGCCGCGCGAACTGGTGGCCGATATTCTAGATGCGGTCGAGCCGCTGTGACCGATGCACTGGGACATGCAGGCGTAAGCCTGACAACAGATGCCCTGATCGCTTTGCGGCACATTGCATTAGCGGATCACGACAATCCATCAATGGCGGCCTTGCCCGGAGGCTTTCTGACACGAAAGCGTGGACAGGGGGTCGAGGTTGCAGATGTGCGTGAATATGTGGCGGGCGATGACATTCGTCAATTGGATCGCGGAACCACCGCCCGCACCGGGCGCCTGCATGTCCGTCAGTTTCAGGAGGAACGGGATCGGGTCGCCCTGCTGGTGGCTGATTTCCGGGCGCCGATGTTCTGGGGCCTGAAGCGGGCGTTTCTCTCGGTTGCTGCAGCCGAGGCTTTGGCTTTGATCGGGTGGCACATGGTTGAGAGCGGCGGGCGCGTGGGTCTGCTGGCGATTACGACTGAAACCTCCGTCATTGTTCCTCCGCGCGGCAAAACACGCGGGATGCTGGATGTGATTGGCGGTCTGGTTCAGGCCCATGCCCGCAGTCTGACCGCCTTGCAGAACGGCGAGGATGAGGGCTGGACGTTGCAACAGGCACTTGCCGGAGTGGAACGGCTAACCCCCATCGGATCCGAGGTCATCATCGCGTCGGGTTTTGATCAGCGGGGAGACGGATTTTCAGACCTGCTGGACCGGCTTGATCATCGCCGAAATCCGCGACTTGTTCTTGTGACCGAAAGCAAGACGCATGAAATGCCAAGAGGCTGGTATCCGATCCGACTGTCGGATGGGCAACAGAGGCGCGTTTATCTGGCCGAGGCACAGCCTTTGAATGAGCTAACTTATCAGAAGATCGCAACGCACCCCGCACTTGTCGTGAATGCCAGCGATCCGGTGGAAAACACATCTCGCCGCATCTCGTCGGCCTTCGCGGTCGGATACGTGGCATGACTGAAAAAGCCCTCTCTGAGGCCGCAATGCTGGCCAGTCTACGGGACATCCATTTACCCGCCGAGGCAGTAGGTGGGGTGCTTGCCGAATATGCAGTTGTTTTTGGTATCGCGGCGCTGGCCTCTGTTGGCAGCGTCGCCGTCTTACGATTTCTGAGCGTGAAGAGCGCCGCCAACTTCCCCGCGACAGCATCGGATCAATCGACTGAACGACCAGAATGGTCTGCGGACCGGCGCAGAGTGGCCTTGCTGCACAGATTGCGGGATCAGAATCCGGCGCGGTATGCGGAATTGCGCAGTGATCTCTATCAACCCGGCGGCGGTCCCGATCTGGAGACCCTGCAGAATGAGGTCGCGGGCCGTGTTTGAGCTTGCTGATCCCTGGGTGTTGCTGCTGTTGCCACTGCCCCTGGTGGTTGTGTTCCTGCTGAGACCGAGGCCCGTGTTTGAACGCGGCTTTCCGGTTCCGGATCGCATCGGCGTGATGCTTCTGGCAGCCAGCCCGCAAAGAGGCACCGCAAACCGGCGTCTGACTGATCGGTTCGTCTTATGGATCATCTGGGCGCTTATTGTTTTTGCCTTGTCTGGCCCGCGTGAGCTGCAGCCGGTCAGCGCATTGAAAGTTTCTGGGCGAGACCTGGCGATTGCTCTGGATCTTTCGGGATCAATGGTGCGGGATGATTTTCACCTCGATGGGCGCCAGATCACCCGTTTGGAGGCAGTGAAAAGCGTTGGGGCCGAATTTGCCCGACGCCGTGCTGGCGATCGGGTCGCGTTGATCGTTTTCGGGTCCGAGGCTTATTTCGCCACACCTTTTACATTCGATACCGAGGCTGTCGCGCAACGGATCCAAGAGGCCACGATCGGTATCTCCGGCCGCGCGACCAACATCTCTGACGGTTTGGGCATTGCTCTGAAACGTCTGGCGGACAGTCAGGCAGCGTCACGGGTTGTCATCCTGTTGTCGGACGGGGTGAACAATGCCGGTGCCACGAACCCCCGTGGTGTGGCGGATTTGGCGGCTGAGATGGGGGTGCGGGTCCATACGATTGCGCTTGGCCCCAAGGACCTGCAAAGCGCCGAGGTCGGTGAACGAGGAGTAGTCGATGCAGCCACCTTGCGCGCGATTGCTGAGGTCTCGGGTGGTGAGGCTTTTCGCGTCAAAACCACCGATGATCTTATTGAGGTTACACAGGCGCTGGATCGATTGGAGGCGACGGACAGCGCGGGCCTGACGGCGGAAATTTATAGGGCGTATTGGACGTGGCCCGCAGCGCTGGCTGCCGCACTCGCCTTCTTGGCGGCGTGGAGGCAAGCACAGTGAGCGCGCTGGATGTTACTCTGCTCCGGCCGTTTTGGGGGCTCGCCTTGCTCGCAATCTGCGGACTTGGCGGGTGGATTCTGTCTCGCTCCGGGGGGTTCGGAGCCTGGGATAAGGTCACCGATCCGCAGCTTATGAAAGCAATGGCGGCGATTGGCCGGATCGAAGGTGGCTCGTTCCCGCTGACACCGGTTGCCTTACTGTTGACCACGGGGATCATCGCGATTGCTCTGACTGGCCCGGCCATAGAACGGCGTGATGCGCAAACCTATCGCAATCTGGATGGCGTGTTATTCCTTGTTGATGCGTCAGAAAGCGTGGCAGAGCACAACCGCTGGCCACAAATGCTGAGCATGGGGCGCTTTGGTGTCAGCGCGCTTGGTTCCCGTCCCGGTGGGATAATCGTGTTCGCGGGCGATGCCTATGTCGCAACAGATATGACAACCGATCACCGGCAACTGGGGCAAACCTTCTCGCTGATCGACGGAGAAACCGTTCCCGACAAAGGGTCGCGACCCGAACGCGCATTGGCCCTGGCACTTCAGCGGATAGAAGAGGCGGGCATTTTGGCCGGGGATGTGGTGGTATTCACCGACGGCGAAGGATTAGGATCAACCTCACTGCAACAGGCCGCCGCGCTTGCCGCGCGCGGCGCGCGTGTGTCCTTGGTGTCGTTGCAATCTCCGACAGCGCAGATGCAGACCCATGCGAGTGTTGGCGGGGGTGCCGTCTTCACCTTGGATCAGACAGATGACCTGGCGCTGTGGTTGGCAGATGATGCCGCAACCCGGCTGGAACGGGCAGAGTATCCGGTGCTGTTCTGGCAAGATCTGGGGCGGTATCTGCTGTTTCTTGGACTGTTCCCCGTGCTGTTATTGTTCTGGAGGGAACGGGCATGAGATGGCTTGCGATAGCAGGTGCTGCGTGCATCACCCTTGCCCTTGCGTTGGGTGGGGCCGCCTCATTTGGGCGTGTTGCTCTGGCAGTTGGTTTGTTTCCACTAGCTGCAAAACTTTTTTCCGACCCAGACTGGCAAGGTGTTGCTTTCTATCGAGCCGGGGAATTCGACAAAGCTGCAAAAGCGTTCGAAGGCGCCGGGGACCATTACAATCTCGGCAATGCCGAGGTACAGAATGGTCGACTGGCTGCCGCGCTAGAGGCCTATGATCAAGCCATTGGGCAAGGGAACCCGGACGCTCAGGCGAATTTTGACGTGCTGGCGGCTTATTATGCAGGGCAACAGATTGACCCTGAGGCTTTGGGCCTGTTCCCCGAACGCAAGTCGGGACCAAAGGCCGACAGTTTTGTGGCGCGCGGCAATGCGCGCGCGGCCGGAACCGGAAGTGAGGTCACGAACTCGAACACGATGCTGGGGCTGGCTGAACTGGACAGCCGCGGGCGATTGGGTGTGCGGCGCATCTTTGACGATCAGTTCATGGTGGCCGACCAACGCTGGCTCAATCAGCTGTCGGATGTTCCGGGTGAGTTCATGGCGGCTCGGATTGCGCAGGAACATAAGCGCAGGGTGAAGCTTGGAATTTCGCCTCCGGCATCGGAGAGCCCGGAATGAGGTGGCTGGTATTCCTTCTCATTGCTTTCCCGCTTCAGGTTCTGGCGCAGTCAAAGACAGTGCTGCCATCCGAAGTGTCGATAGAAGTAAGCGTTGAATACACCGCCGATGTGCCCTTCACCCGTGAGATGGTGCTTTTGACGATTCGGGGTGTTTACCGTCGGCACATCACGCGGGAAGAGTTGATCCAACCTGATTTCGAAGGCTTTAGCTGGACGCAGCTGGGGCCGGATAGTTGGTCGGAGGAACGGATCAATGGCCGGAAGTACAAAGTGTTTACCCGTCGCATGGCAATCTATCCTGTCGACGCGGGCGAGCTTGAAATTGGTCCGTTCATTCACCGGCTGACCCTGACCGACGAAAATGACGACTGGTTCGAGCACGAGATTCAATCGGAGCCGTTGACCATTAAAGTAACCGAAGCCCCGGCCACCAAGGATTGGTGGTTTCCGGTGCGTAAATTGCAGATATCGGACCAGTGGTCGAACGCCCCGGATCAACTTGCACCTGGCGAGGGTGTCTTGCGCGTTATCCGGTTAGAGGCTTTGGGTGCAACGCCCGATATGATCCCGCCGATGCCTGAATTGAAGTCGCCCTCGGCCCTGATCTTTGCCCATCCTGAGAAACGCCTGGTCGAACTGACACCGGAGGGGCCCGTAACCTATGCGTTCTGGCGGTGGACCATTCGCCCTTCCAACGAAACATCGGGTATCGTCGAGCCCTTGCAGTTCAGCTATTTTGACACCGTGGCGCGGGAAACTCACGAGGTCACCATCTCGCCTCAGCGCATAGCTTACGGCACGGTTACCGGAGAAGTGCCTGTTAGTAGAACGGACGCACAGGCGCCGTCTGTAACACTGTTGGGCTGGCCTGCATTCGCGTTGGCCAGCGTCGTTTTTCTGGCTGGTTTGACGCTGGGCATGTCCGGTCACAAAGTGGCCGCGTCAAAGGCGCTGCAGCGTTTTGGCATTTTTGATCCACTGGTTCGTGATTTGCGGCGTAGTGCCAAAACCGGTGGCGTCGGCGGGCTGCGGGAAGCTGCCGTCGCGATTCTGCACCGCGACGGGCCATCTTCCGGGCGTGTCGAACAAATACGAGAATTAGATCGGCGGATTTTCGACCCTAAAGCGTCCGCACCTGATCTGACGGATTTTGCTGCGAGATTCCTTCGAAACTAGAAGATCAGAGTTATCAAGCTTTTGTTATTTATAGTATCTTTCGCCTGCGCGAAAACGAAAGTGTTGAACTGATCAGGAAATGCTGTACCTTTCTCATCGGAGGAGACGAAATGCATACCGTGGGATGCACTAAACCTGTGGATCAAGTGTCCAGCGTGCTTATCGTGGATGATCATCCGCTGTTCAGCGATGCATTGGCTGCAGCTTTGAAACTGAGTTTCGAGAACTGCCGGATTGAAAAAGCCAATACGCTTAAGCAGACCTTCGCGATACTTGGCGGAGGCTTCAAACCTGATCTGATCATGTTCGACCTCAAATTGCCCGACGTTACAGGTATCTCGGGTTTTCAACAGCTGCGACAGCGCTGTCCCAAGGTGCCGGTTCTGGTGATATCCTCGCTGGCATCTGGTGAGCTTGTGCGATCTCTGCTGGATCACGGTGCGATGGGGTTTCTACCCAAAGACACTCCGGCGCAGACGCTCAAGCTCGCGATTCAAGAGATTGCGTCTGGTCGCAAATATGTGCCGACCGAATACAGCCGCGTTGAAGAGACGAAGCCTCCGGAAAGCGCAGTTTACCAATCCAGTCCCGAGCTTTCCTCTCTGACCCCTCAACAGGTCAAAATTCTCAAGCTGATTTGTGTGGGCCAGTCCAACAAACAGATCGCATATGAGCTGTCGCTGGCTGAGGCAACGGTCAAGGCGCATATCACCGCTTTGCTGCGCCGTCTTGGGGTACGCAACCGGACCCAGGCCGCCGTTCTGGTAGACTCGGTTGTCGCCCGTCAGTCGCGACATGAGCCGGAGGTTAAGTCCTTTCTTCAACACTAGGGGGCACACATGCGGGATCTTGAGCACGGACCGAATTTTATTGCCATAGGCCGTTCTGTTGCCTTGGACTCGGCGACTGCTGTTGAAGAAGCCTGCGCAGAAATCGATTGCCATTTGTCGTGCTTTGTCCTGGCCTTCATTCCCAGCAATCTTGACCCGGCAGAAGTGTCGCGCTGTTTGAATCGGAAACTGGCGGGCGTACCTGTTTTCGGCTGCACCACTGCAGGGCAAATTACGCAATCAGGGTACGAGTCAAACGCTCTTCTTCTGCTGGCATTCCCAAAGTCCAACTTTCGATGCTCTTCCATTTTGTACGAAGTACTCAGGCCGCTGGACTCAACAGAGATCGCCGTCACCGCGCAGAGGCAGGCTGAGAGGTTCCGTCATACGGCAGGGTGGAACAGGCTTGCGCTGGTGTTTACGGACGGCTTGTCCAAGCAGGAAGATTTGCTGGTCTCAACGCTGGAGACCGTTCTGGACGGGTTGCCGATATTTGGCGGCTCTGCCGGAGATGGCCTGCAATTTGAAGAAACGTTTGTCTTTCATGGTGGCAAGGCCTACAGCAATGCCGCTGTCCTGCTGTTGATCGAAACCAACCTTGGTTTTCAGGGCATCGGATTCGACCATTTCTTGCCGATCGGGACCGAGATCATCATTACCGATGCCGATCCGGAAGAACGTGTGGTATATGAGATTAATGGCGCCCCGGCAGCACAGGAATATGCGCGTCTTGTTGGCTGCGCGGCCGAAGATCTTTCGCCGTTGGTGTTTGCTGAAAACCCTCTGCTTTTAAGGCAAAATCTGAACTACTACGTGCGCGCCATTCGCGAACCGATGGAGGGGGACTCTCTGTCTTTTCTCGCGGCGATTGATGACGGCCTTATAATGACACTTGGACGCGGAAAAGAAATCATCGAAACGCTCAAAGCCGGTCTGGACGTGCGGGACAATGCCGGGACAGCGCCGGATTTCATCCTTGGGTTCGACTGCATTCTACGTAAATTGGAGGTCGAACAGAAACAACTGAGCAATCAGGTCTCGGATGTTTTGCAGTCTCACCGGGTGGTTGGTTTCAATACTTACGGAGAGCAGCAATCCGGCGTACATATGAACCAGACCTTTGTTGGTGTTGCCTTCTTTGAGCCAGAGAAGCGGGATCTGAGCTAACCATGCTTAATCCAGAGGATCCGCTAGAGCTTCAGGTCTCTAAACAAGCCAAAATCATTGACGCATTGATGCGGCGCGCAAACCGCCAGAAAGATGTGGGCCCGTCTGCGTTCTTGGCCTTTCAGTCGGCGATCGAACTGCAGCAGCGGGTAATGGAGCAGAGCCGTGATCTGGAACGCGCTACAACCGAACTGGAAAGCGCCAGATACGAACGCGAGCAAACCCGCAAGAGCCTCGTCAAAGCGCTGTCTTCCATGGAAGAAGGGTTCGCGCTGTTCACCGATGGTGAATTGAACCTGTGTAACGAGCTGTTTCAGGCGATTTTCCCCGACATGTCCGACGTTGTCCGGCCTGGTCTCAGCCTGGGGCGGTTCTTCCTGCTGGTGCAGAACAGCCCTGAATTCGTGTCGTCCGACAATGGCATATCGAATATGCTGGATACGCTGGAACGCAACTGTCACACGGGCATGGTGTCTAGTGACGTGATCGAATTGCGCAGCGACCGTTGGTATCAATTCAGCGCGCAACACACATCTCCTCAGAACGTGGTCATTCTGCTTACGGATATCACGTCAGTTGTCCGGCGGAATCGCGACGAAAAAGAAACTCTGATCGACCGGCAAGAAGATTACCTTCAGGCGGTTTTTCAAAACATGAGTTCGGGCGTTTGTACCTTTTCTTTTGATGCCCAGATTATGATGCACAATGCGCGGTTCCGGGAAATTCTGAACCTGCCGCTATCCGTGCTGCAGGGAAATACATCTGTGCAGACGCTTCTGGATTTGATGCGCGCGCGCGGGCTGATCAAAGCAGATGATGAGCTCAAGATCGGTGAGTGGCAAAACGAGCTTAAAAGTCGTGGCTGGCTGCGCAAACGCGTGCGCGATGGCTCAGACCGTGTGCTGGATATACAGGTCAACCAGTTGCCGGACGGTGGCTTTCTCGTCGAGCTAAAAGACGTAACGCTTGAAGCGCGCGCGACCGAGACGTTGGAAAACCGGGTTATGGAACGTACGGCAGAGCTGACCCATGCTAACGGCAAACTTGTGCAGGAATACGAAGAAAAGGCGCGGGTAGAGGAAGCGCTGCGGATTGCAAAGGAACGTGCCGAAGCTGCGGTTTCTTCCAAGACACGGTTTCTTGCGGCGGCCAGTCACGACCTGCTGCAGCCGATCAATGCGGCAAAACTGATGATCTCGACCCTGTTGGAGATTACGCGCGAAACCGAGTTCCACGAGATGATGGAGCGGCTGGATGGCGCATTCGGATCTGCCGAACAGTTGTTGCACTCATTGCTGGATATCTCGCGGTTGGATACGGCCGATCCGGATACGGTGTCTCCGACGGATGTTAGCCTTGCTTCGATGATCGCCGGGATACAAGGGGATCAGACGCTGGTTGCCGAGAACAAGAATGTCCAGCTTGACGTGGTTTTGAGTTCGGAAATCGTGAACTCCGACCCGGTTTACCTTTTACGGTCCATACAGAATCTGGTGGTGAATGCCATCCAGTATACCGAGCCCGGAGGCCGGGTTCTGGTGGGGTGCCGCAAGCGTGGCGACAAGGTTGTTTTGCAAGTCTGGGATACAGGCATCGGTATTGCACGCAAGGATCAAGAGCGTGTGTTCGAAGAATTCACACGGGCCGAAAACGTCCCATTTGGTTCCGGTATGGGACTGGGATTGTCAGTGGTGGACCGCGCCTGCCGGCTTTTGGGTCACAAGCTGTCGCTTCGGTCCAAACCCGGTATCGGATCGGTGTTCAGCATCGAAATGGACAGGGTCGAAGCGGCGCAAAGCGCCGTTGAACCGTTGGACCTTTTGGCGAATTCGGGCGATGTGCCTTTGGATTTCATCGTATTGGTCATAGAAAACGACCGCGATGTTCTGTTTGGAACAACCCAGTGGCTGGAACAGAATGGGGCAAGTGTTCTGCCAGCCAAGTCGCCGCAGGAAGCAATGCAATTTGTCGAAGATATAGGGATGGCCCCGGATATCATTCTGGCCGATTATCAACTGGATGACGGAGAAACCGGTGTAAAGGCCATTCGCCAGATCCGAGAGATGACGCAGGCTCAGGTACCTGCAATTCTGATTACGGCGGATCGCAGCGAAGCTTTGCGTCAAGACGGATTGCGGCATGAGATTTCAGTTATGACGAAACCGGTGAAGCTGCAACGGCTTCGGTCCATGATAATCTGGAAGATTCAGCGCGCGCTGGCCACTCAAGCACCAAACACCGACAAAAGTCGGCGGTGACATGGGGCGAGTAGCCCATACTCTCATCCAAGGGAGGACCAAATCATGAGAATGTTTCTTTGTGGGCTGGCAATTTCGATTTTGAGTTTGAATCCGGCATCCGCTGCGTCGCTTGATGCCGAGCAGGCCTATGATTTGCTTTTCCAGAATGGTGTTCTGGACACCATCGCCCGCGACCAGGAACTGGTTTATCAGCGCACGGTCACAAACCAGCTTAGGCCCGATACGGCAGAACGGGATACCGGCGACATAGCGCTCAGTTTTAAGGACGATGGGACCGAAATGGCGCATCTGGAGTTTCGCCAGGAAAACAAACACCGCGCGATGGGTGTTTTCCCGGCCAGCGTCGGCAATCCGATGATCATGGTATTCTACGAAAGTGCCATCCGGGATATGGCCGAGTCTGCCGGTGGAAGTCCGTTTTACATCCGAAACCGAGTCAAGGATGCTCTGGTTCAACCCGCCGAGGTGGTTGAGGGCGAGGCCGTGTTCGACGGTAAAACCATTCCCGTGCAGACCATCCTGATGCGTCCTTTTGCCGAGGATCCAAATCGGGACCGTATGCAAGGGTTCGGAGATCTCGTCCTAAGCGTCACTGTATCAGAAAAGATTCCGGGATGGTATCTGAGCCTTGTGGCGGAAGCTGTGCCCGAGGGCCGGGATACGGCTATTTACCGATCAGAAATGCAGTTTGAAGGATTGCAGGAGGATCGTGAATGACAGCCCCTGGCCAAATATGGGAACGGGGCCGCGCAACCGTTGCAGCCATGGTTGTTGTGGCCTGTCTGACAGTACCAACCATTGCGGCCGCCCAGAGCATTGCAGACAGGCTGAACGACTATCCGACAGCAGCGCGCGCGGATTATGTGTTCGCCTGTATGGTCACCAACGGCCAAACGCGCGAGATGCTGGATCGGTGCTCGTGTTCGATTGATCTGATCGCCTCGATCCTGCCTTATGAGCAATACGTACAGGCGGAAACCGTTCTGTCGATGCGCCGGGTCGGGGGCGAGCGCATGGCGTTTTTCAAAAGCGCGGTGCTTGCCGAAAACATGGTGGCCGACCTGCGCCGGGCGCAGGCCGAAGCCGAAGTTGTCTGTTTCTGAATTAAACGCTGGTGCTGATTAGCTGGCCGCGGCTTTGGGAAGGTCTTTCTCGAAGATGTTGCCTTCGGTATCCTTCGCCTTGACCGTCAACATGGTCGAGCCATTGTCGTTATAGGCAAACCGGAAAGCGGGATTTTCCGAGATCGAAATACCACCGTCCATGGTGAACAACAGTTCTTCCCCCTGCCAGACCTCAATATGGTCAATGAAATGCGCAGGAATGAACAGTTGCGTGACCTGATCGCGTTGCAGGCCGGAATAGTTCGGGTGGCGGATCATGATCTGCGCTTCGCGGCGCGGTGTCGAAATCTGCGCCTCTTGCCCAAAGCTTCGCAGCTTCATTTTGCCCATAGATGCTAGGGCGATCTCGGGGTCTTTGCTGGCCGGGGCCGAGCAGCCGCCTGAGGCTTTGACAAAACGGCCCGTCATGTGAAGCCCGTCTGGTGTCTCTGCGATCACACGAATATTCGAGTATTGGTTCACACGAACCCGCATCTCGAAATCCAACTCACCCATGGCTGGGGAAAAGGTGAAAACGCCTGCAATCGGGGCTGGGTTTTCGTCGATCACCACCGTTGCCGCAGAAATCTGAGCATCGGGATCAAGCTGTTTCAGAACGATGGGCACCGTCGCAGCATCGTGTGCGCGATAGGGCGCATCCAGCGCAAGCAGCAGGTCAGCGCTTCCGATCTGGGCGTCGCCCACCACATCATATTGCAGATCCTGCCAGGTTTCGCTGTCAACGAGCGGATTCTTTACCGGCTGTTCCGCCCATGCGGGCAGGGAAAGCGCAAGTGAAAGGATCGCTGCGGGTGCTATTGCTCTGGCCATGCTATCTCCTCCGGCAACCGGTGCCACAGAATATGCCACAAAACGCCAATAAAATACATGCCGACGAAAGGCGGTGTGGTTCTGGCACAAATCTGTGCCAGTCTTCGAGGCGGAGGATTCCCATGTTCGAAGCCGTAATTTTGCTATGCGCCCAGGTTGCGACCGAGCCCTGCAGAGAGCAGCTTTTGCCGGGTTACGAAGCTGTGTCTCAGGCCGGATGCGAGCAGAGATTGCAGATGATGCCTCCACAGCTTTCCGACGGGCGCAGCAGTGATCCCATTTGCCAACCCATTGGTCAGACACTGGAATTCGAAGAAGCAGCACCCGGTCTTTTCGTGCACCGCGGCCGGATAGAAGAACCCAATGCGGACAATCTGGGGGATGTGTCGAATATCGGCTTTGTCATCGGCCAAGATAGTGTTGCCGTAATCGATACGGGAACGGCCCCCTGGATAGGAGAGGCCATCTGGCGCGCCATCCGGTCAAGGACGGACAAACCCGTCAGTCACGTTATTTTGACCCATATGCACCCCGATCATACGCTTGGGGCGGGGCCTTTGACCCTTGCGGGAGCAGAGGTTGTTGGCCATGCGGGGCTGGAGAGGGCGCTTTTGGACCGGCTGGGCTATTACGTCGAAAGCCTGAGCGCTGTGATCGGGCCCAGCGCCTATGTGGGTGTTGGACCGATCAAGGTCGACCTTGCAGTTGAGACCGAAGAAGAGATTGATTTGGGTGAACGCAAACTGATCCTGCGGGCCTGGCCCAGAGCGCATACTGGCAATGACCTGACGGTGATAGATGTGAACTCTGGCGTCATGTTCACGGGCGATCTTGTATTTCACCGACATACCCCTGCTCTGGATGGCCAGTTGATCGGGTGGCAGCGCGTTCTGAAAAGGATGACCGGGCTGGATGTGACCCAAATCGTACCCGGCCATGGTGGGCCGATCCTGGCCTGGCCCGACGGCGCTGAAGACATGGTGCGCTATCTGGATGTGCTTGAAACCGATACTCGTGCGGCAATCGGCAGCGGCGAGCGTATGGGCGATGCGGTCGAGACAATCGCGCAAGGGGAAGCCGGACAATGGGAGTTGTTCGAGGCTTACAATCCACGCAATGCAACAGTTGCGTTTACCGAACTGGAATGGGAATAGCTGCGTCAGCGAATGGCACGGTTCAGGTTCTTCGCGGCGTCCAGATTGGCCTGATCTGCGCCCTGAACATTCGTTAACCGCGTCGCGGTTAGATCGGCGTCTGTGAAATCTGCGCCAGACAAGATGGCCCCTGTCAGGTCTGCCCCGCCTAGCGTGGCCATCGACATATCGGCACCGGTGAAATTCGCGTTTGGCAGTTTGGCAAATTCCAGATCGGCGCGGGACATTTGCGCGTTGGTGAAATCGACGTCTGTGCCTTGCGCTGAGGTCAGGACACCGCGCATAAGCCCCATGGATTGATTGCGCATATCAGCCGAGAAATCTGCCCCTTTGAATATTGCGCGGGTCAGGTTTGCCTTGGTGAAATCCGCGGCGGTTCTGGCATTTGTGAAGTCAGTGTCGCTTAGGTCGGCTTTGCCCAGCTGGGTCTGGAACAACTCCGCCCCGACAAGTGAAGCGCCGGAAAGATTTGCACCTATCATCCAGGATTGGCTCAGAATCGCGCCATCCAGAGTTGAGCCGGACAAATCTGCGCCGTTCAATGAAGTCGCCCGTAGGATTGCATTGCTGAAATCCAGCTCGGACAGGTCCAGCTTGTTCAACCAGACCCTGGTGAAATCGGCAGGGGCGTCGGTTGTGGCCGCGTCGAGCCGGGCAACAACCTCTGCGCGGGTCATCTGCGCTTCGGTCATCTTGGGCAGCGTCATATCAACCCCGCTCAGCGGGGATTGGCCATGGGCTGATAGCGGCGCGAGAGCCAGTAAGATGATCAGTAAGGGTTTCATATATCCCTCCTGTGCGTCTGGGCCGGTGCTTTATCCCTGGTCTGACGTCAACTGCTGAAGCATTTGCGAGATTGCAAACAGGCGACGCTCGAGGATTTGCGGCGTTTCGCAGAGATAAGTGATCGAGCGTTGGCGGTCCGTATAGATCAACTGATCCCAATCCAGCTGTTCCTCAAGCGCGTCAACGCGGTCGTAATCCGGCGGGTCGGCGGATAAGGCCTGCTCCATTTCAACACGGGCCAGATCGATCTTTTCGGCCAGATCGATCTGGTTCAGCGAAAACTCTCCGATCCCGGCGATGATGCGCTTGCGACGTTTCGAAAGTGTTTCAAAAACACGCTGGAACACCCGTCCCATAATATCCGGATCGCCATTATAGCGAGCGGCAAACTCAGCGACCTGGGGTTGCAGGTCCTCCAGTTCGATCCGCCTGAGAGCCAGCAGCCCGGCGATTTCGTCAATGTCGGCGCTGTGCTCAGTGGTTTCATTCTCGGCGATCTGGTGTGGCCACATAAGGCCCAGCGACAGATCCTCGACCTTGCGCTGAATACACGGCCAGGTTGGGTCGGAAAAATCCGCAGCAAGGCCTGGGCCAGCCGTGCCGAGCCAGGCCAAAGCCATGACAATTAGCTTGCCGTTCGACATCGCAGCTCTCCTCCACGCGGATATTATGCATGAAATCTGCGCCCTAAGTCCATTCAACCCAATACACACCATTGTCTTAATTGTTTGACCGCGGGGCTGGCCCTCATACTCGACCCAAGCAGCCGGTCTGGGAATGATTCCGGCGCAAGGGAGGACAGACAGAAATGAGAACACGCGCGGCGGTTGCTGTGGCGGCAGGACAACCTCTGGAAATCATCGAGGTTGAACTGGATGGTCCGAAAGCAGGAGAAGTCCTGATTGAGGTTAAGGCGACCGGTTTATGTCATACGGATGAGTTCACCCGTTCGGGCGATGATCCCGAAGGGATTTTTCCGGCAATTTTGGGCCATGAAGGCGCTGGCGTTGTTCTGGAGCTTGGGGAAAGCGTTACCAGCCTTGAAGTTGGGGACCATGTGATCCCGCTTTACACCCCCGAATGCCGCGAGTGTGAGTACTGTCTGAACCCGAAAACAAACCTGTGTCAGAAAGTGCGCGCCACGCAGGGGGCGGGTCTGTTGCCGGATGGCACGACCCGGTTCAGCATGCTGGATGGCACGCCAATTCATCACTACATGGGCTGCTCGACATTCGCCAATCATACCGTGGTGCCCGAGATCGCGCTAGCCAAGGTGCGCAAGGACGCGCCGTTCGACAAGATTTGTTATATCGGCTGCGGTGTCACAACCGGCATCGGTGCCGTGATCAACACTGCCAAGGTTGAGATTGGGTCGCGTTGCGTAGTCTTTGGTCTGGGCGGAATTGGTCTGAACGTCATTCAGGGCTGCCGGATGGCTGGCTGTGACCAAATCGTTGGCGTCGATCTGAATGACGGCAAGGCCGAAATGGCGACACATTTCGGGATGACCGATTTTGTGAATCCCTCGAAAGTCAGCGGCGATATCGTGGCGCATCTGGTCGAGCTGACCGGTGGTGGCGCAGACTATACCTTCGACGCCACAGGCAATGTGGGCGTGATGCGCACCGCGTTGGAATGCGCGCATAAAGGCTGGGGTGAAAGCATCATCATCGGCGTGGCCCCTGCCGGGGCCGAGATATCGACCCGACCCTTCCAGCTGGTCACTGGCCGGTCCTGGCGCGGCACCGCGTTTGGCGGGGCCAAAGGGCGGACAGATGTCCCGAAAATCGTTGACTGGTACATGGACGGCAAGATCGAGATCGACCCCATGATCACGCACAAGCTGTCCCTTGATGAGATCAACCACGGCTTTGACCTGATGCACGAAGGCAAATCGATTCGTGCGGTGGTGGAGTACTGACATGGATCTGAAGGTCATCTCGCAAAACCGCAGTTTCGGAGGGGAGCAGACCGTCTATTCCCACCCGTCCGAGACATGTGATTGCGAGATGACCTTTGCAATCTATCTGCCGCCTCAGGCAAAGACCGGGCCGGTACCAGTCCTGTGGTACTTGTCAGGTTTGACCTGCACCCACGAGAACGCGATGACCAAAGGTGGGTTCCAAGAAGCCGCGGCCGACCACGGTGTAGCGGTTGTGTTTCCTGATACCTCGCCGCGCGGCGACAACGTTGCCGATGACGATGCCTATGATCTGGGGCAGGGGGCCGGGTTCTACGTGAATGCCACCCGAGATCCCTGGCGATCACATTTCAGGATGTACGACTACATCGTTGACGAGCTGCGGGACATTGTTCTGAAGAACTTCCCGGTGCAGGATCGTCACGGGATCACAGGTCATTCAATGGGGGGCCACGGCGCGATTACGATCGCGATACGAAACGCCGACAAATTCGGATCTCTTTCGGCATTTGCGCCGATTGCGCATCCGACACGCTCAGATTGGGGACGAAAACAGCTCAGTAGCTATCTGGGTGACGACGAAAACACCTGGGTCCAGCATGATGCGACATTGCTTCTTGAGGAGCACGGCTGGAAAGGTGACCTGCTTATCGACCAGGGAGCGGATGACCAGTTTCTCGATCTGCTCAAACCCGAAGCTTTGGCCAACATGATGGCCAAGCGCCGCCAGCCCGGACAGATCAGAATTCAGGAAGGGTATGACCATTCCTATTTTTTCGTGAACAGCTTTGCGCGTGACCATGTCGAATGGCACGCCGAACGTCTCAGCCAATGAAAACAGTAAGGAAAGAATGATAGTGTTCAGAACGGTATTCGCAGCAACCTGCCTCATGCTTGCACCCGCTTTCGCAAGTGCCGAAGGCGATCCCGAAGCGGGCGCGAAAATCTTCCGCAAGTGCAAGGCCTGCCACGCCGTTGGAGAGGGG
Source organism: Ruegeria sp. BA2 (assembly GCF_056539605.1). Lineage (NCBI taxonomy): Bacteria > Pseudomonadati > Pseudomonadota > Alphaproteobacteria > Rhodobacterales > Roseobacteraceae > Ruegeria > Ruegeria sp. BA2. The sequence continues at coordinate 18,370 of NZ_JBQFVE010000015.1, forward strand.
GCTGAAAACAAAGTGGGCCCCGCATTGAACGGTATTGTTGGCCGTCAGGCGGCATCCGTCGAAGGGTTTGGCTATTCCCCAGTGCTGATTTCACTATCCGAAGAAGGGCTGGTCTGGACACCCGAAGAACTGGACGCGTTTCTGACAAAACCACGCGACTACGCAAAGGGGATCAAGATGAGCTTTGCAGGTCTACGTAAGGAGGACGATCGCACCAACATCATCGCATATCTTGCGACCTTTGAGGACGACGGGTCGTAAGAGATCGCATTGTTCGCCCACGGATGTGACCGGAAAAGGGCCGGTCTGGGCGAGCGTTAACAGACACCGCAATCCAATCTGGGTGAGGTGTTGCAATGTAGCGAGATCGCTGCACAAAAGGGAGGAGATTGAATGAAAAATCTATCGCTTTGGACCTCCGGGATTGCCATTGCGCTGGCCACTGCGGCCTATGCCAATGACGACCTGATTGCCCAGATGGAGAACTCGAAACAATGGGCGATCCAGACGGGTGACTACAAAAATCAGCGCTATTCCGAACTGGATCAGATCAACGCGGACAATGTTGGTGATCTGCAGGTGGCGTGGACCTTCTCGACCGGCGTTCTGCGCGGGCATGAGGGTTCTCCGCTGGTGATCGGCGACATGATGTATGTCCATACGCCGTTCCCGAATATCGTTTACGCCCTGGATCTGGCCAATGACGGCAAGATCGTCTGGAAGTACGAGCCCAAGCAGGATCCGGACGTGATTCCGGTGATGTGCTGTGACACCGTGAACCGCGGTGTGGCCTATGCGGACGGCAAGATCTTCCTGCATCAGGCGGACACCAAGGTCGTCGCTCTGGACGCTAAATCCGGTGACGTTGTCTGGGAAGTCCAGAATGGCGACCCGGCGATTGGTGAAACCAACACGGCCACGGTGCTGCCCGTAAAGGACAAGGTAATTGTCGGCATTTCGGGTGGTGAGTTCGGCGTGCGCGGGTCGGTCACTGCCTACGACATGAACTCGGGCGAGCAAGTCTGGCGCGCCTATTCCATGGGTCCGGATTCGGACATCCTGGCTGATCCGGAAAACACCACTCATCTAGGTAAACCGGTTGGCGCGGACTCGGGCACAAATACCTGGGAAGGCGATCAGTGGAAGATCGGTGGCGGCACCACATGGGGCTGGTACTCGGTCGATCTGGACGAGAACCTGATGTACTATGGCACGGGCAACCCGTCGACATGGAACCCGGCACAGCGCCCGGGCGACAACCGCTGGTCAATGACCATCATGGCGCGTGATATCGACACCGGTATGGCACGCTGGTTCTACCAGATGACCCCGCATGACGAATGGGACTATGACGGCATCAATGAAATGATCCTGACGGAGCAGGAAATTGATGGCGAGATGCGCAAGCTGCTGACCCATTTCGACCGCAACGGTCTGGGATACACGATGGACCGTGTGACGGGTGAACTGCTGGTCGCCGAAAAGTTCGACCCAGTTGTGAACTGGACAACAGGCGTCGACATGGATCCCAACAGCGAGACCTATGGTCGTCCGGCCGTAGTCGCCCAGTATTCGACGGAACAGAACGGCGAGGATGTAAACTCGACCGGTATCTGCCCGGCGGCTCTGGGAACCAAGGACCAGCAACCTGCGGCCTATTCGCCGAAGACCCAGCTGATGTATGTGCCGACCAACCACGTCTGCATGGACTATGAGCCGTTCCGCGTATCTTACACCGCGGGTCAGCCCTATGTGGGCGCGACGCTGGCGATGTATCCGGCACCCGACAGCCACGGTGGCATGGGGAACTTCATCGCCTGGGACAACACCGACGGAACCATCAAGTGGTCTCTGCCCGAGCAGTTCTCGGTCTGGTCAGGTGCTTTGGCAACTGCGGGTGACGTGGTCTTCTACGGCACGCTCGAAGGCTATCTGAAGGCTGTTCATGCCGAAACCGGTGAGGAACTGTACAAGTTCAAAACACCGTCGGGCATTATCGGCAACGTGATGACCTATGAGCAAGGTGGCAAGCAGTATATCGGCATCCTGTCGGGTGTTGGTGGCTGGGCCGGCATCGGTCTGGCAGCTGGTCTGACCAACCCGAATGACGGTCTTGGCGCCGTGGGTGGCTATGCTGCTCTTAGCGACTATACTGCGCTGGGTGGTCAGTTGACCGTGTTCGCGCTGCCGAACTAAGCCAAAGACATGACCGGCGCGGCTCAGACGGACCGCGCCGGTTTTCACCTGTAACGAAAACGAGCTTTCCATGAACCACTCTGTACGTCTTCTGGCATCTGTTCTTGTGTCTTGCCTTCCCGTTGCTGCGGTTGCTGACAATCTAGCAGTCTCGTATTCCGAAGATGGGCGGTACTATACCGAAGAGGATATCCCGACTTTCAACGTGGCCGAGGATGGAACCGTGGACTGGATGACATTTTCAGGCTTCCGGCGCTATCACGCGGAATGCCATGTTTGTCATGGTCCGGATGGCGAAGGCTCGACCTATGCGCCTGCTCTGAAAGAGTCAGCGCTGGATATGGATTATTACGACTTCGTCGATGTCGTCACAAATGGCCGCCAGGTTGTGAATGCCGCCGAAAACTCGGTGATGCCGGGATTTGGCGACAACCCGAATGTGATGTGCTTTCTGGATGACATCTATGTATATTTGAAGGCCCATGGATCGGGCGCGATCCCGCGTGGCCGCCCGCCCAAGAAAGAGGCAAAATCCGACGTGATCCGCGAGGATGAAGATGCGTGTATGGGCTAAGGCTTGCCTTGTTCTGACAGGGCTTTGCGTCTGGCTGGGTCAGGCGCCGCCCGCACAGGCGCAAACATCGGATTTGGTTTCCAAAACGGCCTTGCGCGTTTGCGCGGATCCGGCCAACTATCCGATGTCATCCGACGATGGTTCGGGGTATGAAAACCAGCTGGCCGAACTGATTGCCGCAAAACTGGACCTGCCCGTGCAATATGTCTGGTTTCCGCAAGCGACGGGATTTATTCGAAACACCCTGGCTGCCAAACGCTGCGATGTTGTGATCGGCTATGCGCAAGGGCACGAGCTGGTACAGAACACCAACCACTACTACACCTCGGCCTATGCATTGATCGTGCCGGTGGACAGCGATCTGGCTCAGGTCGACACGCTGAACGATCCGGCGCTCAAGGGGCGAAAGATCGGGATTGTGGCGGGTACACCCCCGGCGGCGCATATGGCGCGGAACGGGCTGATCGGGCAGGCCAAGCCCTACAATCTGTTCGTCGACCGCCGCGTGGAAAGCCCCGCCACAGACATGCTGAATGACCTGCAATCGGGCGAGATTGATGCCGCCATCTTGTGGGGTCCGCTGGGTGGGCCATTGGTCAAGACAGACTATCCGGATTTCAAGGTGATCCCGCTGGTCAACGAAGAGCTGCCGCCACGTCTGTTCTATCGCATCACCATGGGCGTGCGGCAGGGTGAGAAGGTCTGGCAGCGGCAACTGAATTCTCAGATCCGTCGTAACCAGGATGAGATCAACGCCGTATTGGCCGAAGCCGGCGTGCCGCTTGTGAATGATCTGGGAACCGAGGTGCTGGATCTGTCGCAATGATGCGCGCCGTGGTGGTCTTTGTGCTGATGTCGACCCCGGCGATGGCGCAGACAGTCCCCGAGCCAAGCGACTACCGCATGGATCACTATCGCGCACCGGTGCCGGATCAGATCACCGGCGGCACAACCATCGGCCCGGAAGAGGCACACATCCTCTGGCAAGATCAGAATGCGGCGTTTATCGATGTTCTGCCCCAGCCGCCCAAACCGGCAAACCTGCCGAAAGGCACGATCTGGCGGGACAAGCCGCGCAACAGTATTCCCGGAACGCTCTGGTTGCCCAATGTTGGCTATGGCGCAATTGCCGATGTCACGGCTGACTATTTTCGATCCGGACTGGAGGCCAGCACTAAGGGCGACATCGATCATGGCCTTGTGTTCTTTTGCCTGGAGGATTGCTGGATGAGCTGGAATGCCGCGCGGCGCGCAATCGAATGGGGATATTCCAACGTCTACTGGTTCCCCGAAGGCACCGATGGCTGGGCCTTGTGGGGCTATCCGCTGGAACAGGTCAAACCCGCCCCGGGCCAACCCGTTACCGGAGGTGGTTGAGTTAGAAGCCTGCGAGTTTCTTATGCAGGTGACTGACTGTGCCATCCGTGTCGGTCATGGTCACATCCACCGCTTGCGCCCGGCTTGGAACGGATATTCCGACCCGAGGGTTTTCGGACAGTGAAATTGATCCGGTCATCTGAACATATCCCGCGCCATCAAGATCGATATCCACGGTCTCCACATATCGCATCGGGATGAACAGCAGGGAAATCTGATCCATCTGCATTCCGGAATGCGATGGATGGTCGATGTTCAAATCCATCTTGCTCGCGCGATCCGCGCCCAGATTGGACAGGCGCGTCAGCGTATCCAACGCAGGCACGCGACCGACGAGCTCGGCCTCCATCGTGCCCAGATTTTCCAGCGCAAGTTCCGGATCAGTGCCGGGAGGTGCGGCGCAAGCGCCAAGACCGGAGGTTTTGACGAAGGTTTCCGACACCCAAAGGCGGCCATCCGTGGTCTCGGCGATGACATGCATCGGGGTCGGGCCATTCACGCGCATTGTCACGTCGAAATAGAAACTGGGCAACGGTTCTTCCAGTTCGAACACCGCAGAAACCGGCATCGGATTTTCATCCAGCACTAAAGTCACCTTCGCGACATTTGTCCCCCGAGGGGCCACAACCTGAGCCGCCAGTTCGGCCCGCGCATCATCCGGTGTACGATAGGGTGCATCAATTGCGATCAATGCATCCCCGTTTTGCATGGGCCGGTCGCCATAAAGCAGTTCCCGGACATTGTCCCATGCCTCATTCGATGCCCAGGCCGGAGCGGCCAGCATACAGAACAGGGCTGCAATCAGGTGAGAAGCCTTCATTGTCTTCCTCCTTGCAGAAATCTGCCAAAGGCACGCGGCCCGTCGCAGGTTACTATCGTTTCTACCACGGACAGCGCATTCGGGTCCACGATGCTGACGGTGTTGTCGAACCAATTTGCGATGACCAACAGATTCTCGCGGGCCGTTGCATCGATGCCTTCCGGGTATTCTCCAACTTCGATCAGTGCCTCGTGCTCCAGTGTCTCAAGCGAGATGACGCTGAGCGTGTTGGCGTATTGGTTCGTGACAAATGCGCGACCTTGGGCAAAGGCAATGCCATAGGGTCGTTCGCCAACCGCTATCGTCGCGTTAACCATGCCAGTTTCGACATCAACCACGCTGACATCATTGCTGCCGACATTGCCGACGAACAGTCGACCCTCCGATGCAAAGCGCAAGCCAAAGGGACGAGTGCCAACGGGTATGCTGTGCAGCGGCAAAAGGGTTTCGGCATCAAAAACCGAAACCTGATCCGCCTCTTTGTCAGCCGATGCGAGATATCGCCCATCTGGTGAAATCGCGAGACCGGCGGGGGCGGCACCGGTCGTCAGCTTGGACAGAACGTCAAGGGTTTCGCTGTTCAGCACCCAAAGGCGGGCGTTGTACCAGTCCGAGACAAAAAGCCGCCCGCGCGGATGATCCAGTGCGATGCCGATTGGTCCGCCATCCAAAGTTACCCGCGCCAGCGTCTTGCCTGTCTGAGCAGACAAACGCTGCACCGTTTTGTTATCTGGTGACACGGTGAACAGCGTTCCGTCCTGCCCAACGGCCACGCCCGCAGGCTTGCCGGGCAGAGGCCAGCGAGCCGTTTCCAGCATTTCGACCAGATCAATCCGGCTGAGTTCTTCACCATTTTGGCAAGTGATAAATGCCGTCTCTGCCAGCGCCGGGCTGGCAGAGAACGCCATAACTAAAGTCAATGAGCGGCTAGCTTGCCGCACCAAAACGCTCGACCAAGGCATCGAGTCCGGCCTGATAGACACCGGTTACGGCGGCGACGGCGGCTTCGTCATTCAATTCGGCTGGTGGATCGTTGTTGGGGTAGCCGCGATAAAACGCGCCGCGCCATTCGATGATCGACCCGCCCCCGTCACGTGGCTTGACGGTCAGATGCGATGAGTAGTTGGTGACCGGCAGCACCTCAACCGCGACTTCGGTGATCCGGTAGGAGTAGCTCATTTTTTCATCGCTAAACTTATAGAGAATTTCGTCGATCGTTGGTCCGCCAGCCTGGCCAAGCGTCAGCAGGCGGGTCGCGTCTATCGCATTGCCGCCCTTGCCTTCGGTGGCAAACACGGCCGGGTGCCATGACATGTCATCGAAGTTGCCGACAACGGCCCAGACCTCCTCGGGCGAGGCGGCGACCTCGGCGGTCAAAGTGACTTTCTGCCGGGTCGGTCCATGGGCCAGAGCCATGGCCGGGACCAGCAGCGCGGCGCTTGCCGCAAGAAGAGCGCGTCGATTCATTCTAGGTCCTCCCTGAATACGCTGGGCGTTTGATTGGCCGGGCTTCTGTATGGCGTGTCACGCATCAAAACTGACATCCGAACACACCAAAGCGGCCATCCGTGGCCACTTCTGCAAAACTGCAGAGAGCCGCGGGAAACCATAGCAAGATCAACCGCATACGCGCATTCTTATAAAATAAGAATCGAGCTTAATGATGAAGCTGATAGGCTTTTCTTTACAACACGGCCAAAAGTATCGGTTCCGTTTTCCGGGCGTTTCGCCCTTGATGAATCCGCCTGATCCCAGACGTTCAGGCAACGGGAGGACATCTTGAGTATTCGCGTGCTGTCGCTGCTTGCGGCGCTTCTTTGGTGTGTGTCTGCGGTGACCGCGGCGGCAATTGACGTGAAAGCTGCGGTGCTGCGGATTGATTACTCGTCACTTCTGCCGATTTCGCGATATGATCTGAAACCCGATGATCTGGGCTTTGCCGGTGCCGCGCTTGGCGATGAGGATAACGGCACCACAGGCGGATTTCTGGGGCATACCTATGAGACCGCTACTGTCGCCGTTCCGCCGGAAGAGGCTGACGCCGCGATGGATCAAATCCTAGCCGACGGGGTGCGCCTGATCGTTCTTTTGGCGCATGCGCCTGATATTCTGCGGCTGACGGACAAGGCGGCAGAGGCGGGGGCGCTGGTCTTCAATGCCTCAGCTCCTGATATCGAGTTGCGAGATGCAAATTGCCGGGGCAACCTGCTCCATATCGCGCCGTCGCGCGCCATGACGGCTGATGCTGTTGCGCAGTTTGCGGTCTGGAAAAAATGGGGCGATTGGTTCCTGTTGGCCGGATCCAACCCCGAAGATGTGAAGCTCGCCGAAGCCTATCGCCGCGCGGCGACCAAGTTTGGGGCAAAGATCACCGAAGATCGAACCTTTGCGGATACCGGAGGCTCTCGGCGGACAGATTCCGGCCATGTCCTGGTTCAACGCCAATTGCCGCTGGATACTCAGGATGCGCGGGATCATGACGTGGTGATTGCTGCAGACGAAACGGATTATTTTGGACGTTACCTGTCTTACCACCTTTGGACTCCGCGTCCGGTGATGGGGTCAGGCGGCCTGCGCCCGACAACGTTCCACGGGGCACACGAAGCCTGGGGAGCCACCCAATTCCAGACCCGTTTCGAAGAGCTGACGGGCCGCTACGCTCGCCCCGAGGACTACAATACCTGGCTGGCCCTGCGTGTGGTTGGCGAGACCGTGACCCGCGCCAGCACCGCGGAACCGGATGGTGTGCGGGACTATGCCCTGTCGGATGAATTCGAACTTGCCGCTTTCAAAGGGCAGAAAGTGACGTTCCGCGACTGGAACGGGCAACTGCGCCAGCCGATCCTGCTGTACGATGGCTCGATCACCGTCAGCGTCAGCCCGCAGGAAGGGTTTCTGCATCAGGTCTCTCCGCTTGATACGTTGGGTCTGGATCGGGCGGAATCCAGCTGCCAGGCTTTTGAGTAACCGGAGGTATTGATGAAACGACTATTGCTGACCGTTGCCTTTGCTGCGCTTGCATCGGGCCCTGCGCTGGCTGGAAAAGCCTTTGTCTCGAACGAACGGGGTAACACCATCACGGTGGTTGATACGGACACTTGGGAAGTGATCACCGAGTTTCCCGGTGGTAACCGCCCGCGTGGCATCACCGTCAGCCCGGATGGCAGCAAACTGTATGTGTGTGCATCCGATGACAATATCATCCGGGTGTTCGATACCTCGACCTATGAGGAACTGCCCAGCCTGCCCTCGGGCCCGGACCCGGAGCTTTTCATCCTCGAACCCTCGGGTAAACGGCTCTATATCGCCAATGAGGACGACAATCTGGTGACGGTCACGGATACGGAAACCCGCACCATTCTGGCCGAAGTGCCGGTTGGGGTTGAACCCGAAGGCATGGGGATGAGCCCGGACGCGAAATTTGTGGTCAACACCTCCGAGACGACCAATATGGCGCATTTTATCTCGACCGAGGACTACACAATCAAGCACAACATTCTGGTCGACCAGCGCCCGCGCTATGCCCAATACACGGCGGACGGGAAGCGCCTGTTTGTCACCTCGGAAATTGGCGGCACAGTCTCGGTTATGGACATCGCTGAGGATGGCGCGCCCACGGTTGTTGGCAAGATCAGCTTTGAAGTGCCCGGCGTCCAGCCTGAATGGCTACAGCCTGTGGGTGCCAAGGTGACCTCGGATGGCAAACGTCTGTTTGTCGCCTTGGGGCCCGCAAACCGGGTTGCCGTTGTCGACGCGCAAAGTCTTGAAGTTCTGGACTATATCCTTGTGGGGCAGCGGGTCTGGCAGCTCGAATTCACGCCGGATGAAAAATACCTGCTGACCACAAATGGCAATTCAAACGACATCACTATCATCGATGTCGCCTCTGAGAAGGCGATCAAATCGGTGCAGGTCGGTCAACAGCCCTGGGGCGTGGTGACCATTGACTGAAGTTCTGGGAGGGACGGGAATGAAGAGACTTTTGACTGCAGCCTTCGTCGCAATGATAGGCGGGCCCATATCAGCGGCCCCCCTCTGTGATGATCTGGGGTTTGCCGGGCTTCTGGCGAAATGCAACCGGGGGGAAACCATCAAGCTGACGCTCGCCTCGGGGCAACCACTGGGTGAAGACGTGGCCCTGCAATCCGGCGCGTATTACAAGCTTGAGATCACCGCTGACGGCTCGGCAGAGCTGGCCATCGAGGGGCCATCATTCTTCCGCGCGATCTGGATGAACGAGATCGTCATCAACAAAATCGAAATCCGCCCGATGGCAGTGGACAGCATCGAGTTTGACAAAGCCGGTGTGGCTGAACTTTCGTTTATCGCCATCAAACCTGGCAGCCATGAAATCCGCATTCCCGGATCCACAGGTGAAACGCAGCGGATCACCGTCAGCATTCAGTAGAGAAAGGATAGCATGATGAAAAAGCTTGGAGTTTTGATGATCGCCGGAATTATGGCAGTACCAGCACTAGCCGCCGAAATTGATGCGGAAACGGTCGGCAAGATCGAAGCCTATCTTGCCTCCATCGAATGCCAGATGGACCCGGATGATATTGAGGTCGAAGACGACGGTTATGATCTGGATGACGTGATCTGCAAGGGTGGCAATCAGTTCGATATCAAGCTGGACAAGAACCTGAACGAAGTCAGCCGCAAGGCGGAATAGCGGATGAACGGGATCGAGCAATGATCAGACTATTTTCCGCCTGCCTTGCTCTTGCACTCTCAACCGGCGCCTTGGCGGCAGAGACATTGCCGACCATTCGCGCTGCGGTGCTCAAGATCGGAACGGTGAACTGGGAGCTGGAGACCATTCGTCAGAATGGTCTGGATGAAAAACACGGCTTCATCCTTGATGTTAAACCCTTTGCGGACAATGGCGCAACGCGTATCGCGGTCGAAGGTGATGAGGCTGATCTGGCCGTGGCCGACTGGATTTGGGTCGCACGCCAAAGGGCCGCCGGGAAAGACTATGTCTTCATCCCCTATTCCAAGGCTGTGGGAGGGGTGGTCGTGCCCGCCGACAGCCCTGCAACCAGTTTGAAGGATTTGGCAGGCGGCAAGATCGGCATTGCCGGTGGCCCGCTGGATAAATCCTGGCTGATCCTGCGCGCCTATGCAGCGCAGGAATATGGGATGGATTTGAAAGCAGAGACCGAGCAGGTCTTTGGCGCGCCACCCCTGATCTTCAAATCTGCGCTCGGCGGCGATTACGCGGGCGCAATCAACTTCTGGCACTTTCTGGCCAAGATGAAAGCGTCCGGCATGAAAGAACTGATCTCGGTGGAAGAGGCCGGGCAAGCCCTGGGCCTCGACACAAATACGCCACTGTTGGGCTATTACCTGAAAGAGAGCTTTCTGAACGAAAATCCGGACCTTGCGCAAAGCCTGTTCTCTGCCAGCCGTGAGGCTAAGGACCTTTTGGCCAACTCACCCGAGGCGTGGAAGGCGATCAGGCCCCGTATGAGTGCGAGATCTGATGCGCAGTTCGAACGGCTCAAGACTGATTGGATCGCTGGTATTCCGGCTCGCAGCCCGGTGGATGCAGTCGCCGCAAACAAGATGCTGGCACTCATGGCCGAATTGGGTGGCGCAGAGCTTGTGGGTGAAGCGGAAAAAGTGCCTCAAGGTCTGTTTGCTGACGTGGAATAGGGTTTCATGCAAGATTCGCGCCTCATCCCGCTTATGTCCATCGCGGGCCTCGTGGCGCTTTGGATTGTTGCCGCATCGCTGACCGGAGATTCCCAGATTTTGCCGCAGCCATGGGACCTGATCCCCCGGTTCCAGCAGGAGCTTGCTTCCGGAGAATTGCTGCGAAGCCTTGGCGCAACCCTGTTGCGGGTGATCTGGGCGTTTGCGCTGGCGATGACCTTGGGCACGATCATTGGCCTGTCTATGGGGCGGTCAGATGCGTTGAATCGCTGGCTCGACCCCTGGTTGGTGATCTTCCTGAACCTGCCCGCATTGGTTCTGATCGTGCTCTGCTATCTCTGGATCGGGCTGACCGAGGCCGCAGCGATCACGGCGGTGACGCTGAACAAAATCCCCAATGTCGCTACGATCCTCCGCGAAGGGGGCAGGTCCCTAAGCCCCGACCTGGATGCGATGGCGCAGGTCTATCGGATGCCGTGGCAAACGCAACTGCGCCACGTGATCCTGCCACAACTTGCCCCTTTTATCGCGGCGGCTGCGCGTTCGGGTCTCTCGCTGATTTGGAAGATCGTTTTGGTGGTCGAATTTCTGGGCCGTTCATCCGGCGTTGGTTTTCAAATCCATCTGTATTTTCAGCTGTTTGATGTGGCGATGGTGCTGGTCTATGCATTCTCATTCATCGCGGTAATGCTGGTTGTTGAATGGTTAGTTTTGCAGCCATGGGAGCGTAACGCACGACGTTGGAGAGCCGCATGATCCAGATCGACATCCGGCAAAAACGCTTTGGAGATGACGCGGTCCTGGGGCCGATCTCTTTTGACATCGCTGCCGGGGAAACGGTTGCGCTGAGCGGGCCATCGGGCATCGGAAAGACAACGCTGCTGCGAGTGGTGGCGGGGATTGATCCCGACTTTGACGGCCAGATCATGCGCCCAGATCGGCTGGCAATCGTGTTTCAGGAACCCAATTTGCTGCCCTGGCGCTCGGCGTTGGACAATCTGATCCTGATCCATCGTGACCTGTCGCCTGCCGATGCAGAAGCCGCCCTGTCTGACGTTGGGTTGGAGGGAAAAGGAGGGCTGTTTCCCGGCCAATTGTCACTGGGTCAGCAGCGCAGGCTGTCGCTGGCGCGCGCCTTTGCCGGGCAGCCGGAGTTTCTGATTATGGACGAGCCCTTTGTTTCGCTGGACGCGGAAACGGCTGAGACGATGTTGACCCTGACCGAGGCTCTAATCGCGCAGCATCGCCCGGCAACCCTGTTTGTGACCCATTCCAAACCCGAGGCGCAGCGGCTTTCTGACCGGACACTCAGCTTGATTTCTGGTCCGGATGGAGCTGTCTTGGGGGAAGATTACTCTGCAGGTTCAGTCGCCACCCCGGGTGCAACACGGTAGACAAAAGGTGCATCCGCCTTGGCGGCATGTTCGTTTGCCTGATCTTGCAAAGCCTGATGATGGGGGGATTTGATGCAAACCGGATCGGTTGCACTTGCATCCCCGATAACGGCCATAGCCTGACAGCGGCAGCCGCCGAAATCTATGGTTTTACGTTCGCAGCTTTTGCACGGGTCCGACATCCAGTCCGTTCCGCGATAGGCATTGAACGCGCTGCCGTGATACCAGATATCGGAAAGCGACTTGTCCTGGACCTGGTCGAAGGTCAGATGCGGTATCGATTGCGCGGCGTGGCACGGAAGAACCTGACCATCGGGTGCGATGTTCAAGCCAGTGGTGCCCCAGCCGCCCATGCACCGCTTGGGGTAGTCGTCGTGATAATCCGCTGGAACGTAGTCGATGACCAGCTGTCCTTTAAGGTCTTTCCGGGCTTCGGTCACAAGTTTGGTAACCTGCTGCGCCTGCTCTCGCGTGGGCATCAAGGCGTCCCGGTTCTTCAAGGCCCAGCCGTGGAACTGAACTGTCGCAACCTCAATCCGCCGCGCGCCCATCTCTTGCGCCAGTTCCAGCGCGCGCGGCAATTGATGCGCGTTGTGACGGTGTAGGACAAAGTTCAGGGTCAGCGGAAACCCGATCTGTTTGATCCATTCAACCGTTTTCATCTTGCGATCAAATCCACCCCGGTAACCACCTACCTTATCCGCCATCACCGCGTCGGTGCCCTGCAAAGACAGCTGGATATGATCCAACCCGGCCTCATCCAGCGCGTGCAGCCGCCGTTCAGACAAGCCGATCGCCGAGGTGATCAGGTTGGTATAGAGCCCGGCCTCACGCGCGGCTTTGACCAATTCGACAAGATCCCGGCGCGAGGCTGGTTCACCACCCGACAGATGCAGTTGCAAGACGCCAAGCGCGGCCGCTTCTCTGAAAACGCGCGCCCATGTCTTGGTATCCAACTCTCCGTCGATCTTCGCCATTTCGACCGGGTTGGAACAATAGGGGCAGGATAGCGGGCACCGGTGCGTCAGCTCGGCCAGCATGGCAATGGGGGGTGGGGCTTTTGCCTGCATCACATCACATCCAGGAAGCGCCGCGCGCGAAGGGCATCCAGAAAACCCGAACTGTCTTCGACAATCTGCTCTTCCGAGGCGTTGTACTTCTCCGACAAAATCGCCGTGATCTGACCAAAGCTGCGCTGGCCGTCGACCTCATTCAAAATCGCATGCCCAATCTGATCCAAAGTCACAGCCCGTTCAGGGGCCAGCAGAACCCATTTCTCGCGCACGGAATCGTATTGGACGCGAACGCCCCGTGGGAGTGAGGGGACCTCCTGCGCCAGCATCATGACGCCCGCCGCATCAAAAGGCCGATATCTGGCTTCCAAGCGCCGGGAGGGATTCTGGCAGGTTCGACATAGGCCCCCCACAAAGCATCCAGCTGCGACCAGAGGACATCTGTCTTGAATATCAGCGCTTTGGTCGCCGCGTCCTGCTTTTCTGCAGTATCGGCGTGATCCAACACCCACGCCAGACCAAAGGCCACGTCCTTGGGGGCTTCTTTCAGGCGGTTGCGGAAGTAAGACAGGGAACTGTCGTCCGCAAATTCGTAATGCTGAAGCAGGCCTTCGATCCTGTTGGCGTGAATCTTGGGCGCAAAAAGTTCGGTGAGTGAGGCGGCGACCGCCTCCAGCAACGTCTTCTCGCGGACATATCGCACATAAGCATCCACTGCGAATTTGGTGGCAGGCAATACACCCTCGCACGAGGCAACATAGTCAGGGTCTAGCCCGACCGCTTCGGCCAGTCGCAGCCAGCGTCGGATGCCACCTTCGTTGTCGTCTGTGCCGTCGTGGTCCTCGATCCGCGACCGCCAGGCTCGGCGTAGCGCTGGATCCTCGACGCGGGACATGAAAGCCGCATCTTTCATCGGGATGGAGTGCTGATAATAATAGCGGTTGATCACCCAGGCGCGCACCTCATCCGGTGTGCATTGACCGCCATGCAGACGATAATGGAACGGATGCAGGTCATGATATCGCTCAGCTCCGATCTGGCGCAGCCGGGCTTCGAATTCTTCGCGGCTTTGGGTCATAGCGTGATCTCCATTCCATCCTGGCCTATCGTCCAGCCTTTGGCCTGCGCAATTGCGTTCTCGTTGCTATCGGGGCGCAGAACCGGATTGGTGTTGTTCATATGGACGAAGACTTTCCGTCCGATCTGCATATCCGCGAAACTGGCGATCGAGCCATCGGGGCCGTCCATCGACATATGCCCCATGCGCTTGCCCGTTTTCTGGCCCAGCCCGGCACGTACCATCTCATCATCCTGCCAGAGCGTGCCGTCGAAAAACAGAAGGTCGGCCCCGTCAAGCCGCGTGCGCAACTCGGGCGTCAAAGCTGCGCAGCCCGGGATATAATAGGCCGTCTTGCCTTGTGCGCTCAGCGCCACCCCAACGGTTTGTTCGCCCACCAGATCGGTCTGAACATGTTCGCCTTCCAAATAAAGCGGCACTTTTCCGGGGACAGGGAACAACGTGGCCTCCAGACCCGAGACCAGCTCAAAAGGCTCATTCAAAGAGATCGGTGCACGTTTCACGACCGAAGCGTTCAGGGCATCGAAAATCGGGTTATCCGCAACAACCCCGTGAATGCTAGGGGTCGCGAACAGCGTAAAAGGCTGCATCTCGCGCAATGTGAGCAGACCCGCTACATGGTCGATATCGCCATTTGTTACCAGAACCGATTGAATTGGTATCTCTCGCAACCCTGTCGGAAACAGGTGAGGCGTATTGCCCAGCTGCATTCGAATATCCGGTGAGGCGTTCAGAATGGCCCAATTCCGGCCATCGGGCGACACGGCAAGCGACGATTGCGTTTGCGCGGGGATCACTCCATTTCGTGCCAGATTACAGTTTTCACATCCGCAGTTCCATTGCGGAAGGCCGCCGCCAGCAGCGGCCCCAAGTATTATTGCGCGCAACGTCATCTAGTGTTGGCGCTTGCGGCTGATCAGATCAGGCCGCCACCGCGCTCGTCATCATGATCGGGGCCGTACATGTTGATTTCCATGCCGCACTCGATTTCGCGGATAACAGGTTTGTTCCAAGCCATATCGGGGTCCTCCTCCTAAGATTTGCTTGCAATCAATGTGGCAGGTCTCATGCGCCTGTGCGACTCTTAATTCATAAGAAAGATTTAGACTTTGGTCGGTACTCAGGCTTCATCCGATAGCGGCGCGACTCCTTGAAGGCAAAAGCCCTGATTGCGTATGGTTTTGATTTCAAATCCAAAATCATCGGAACCAAGCTTCTTCCTCAGATACCCGATATAGACATCGACCACATTTTCGTTACTGGACCCTTCCTGTGACCACAGCGTGTCAAACAGCTCGCCGCGCGAGATGGGCGAGCCTGCTTTGCTGTTCAGCAGCATGAGCAGATCGAACTCGCGCTCGGTCAGGGCAACGCTGGTTTCCCAGTTGGCAACGGTTCTGTCCTGTGCCGATATCCGCGCGGGATTGGGGCGTTGCGACAGGACACGTTGTTCCTGCACCTGCAACCGGGCGACCAGTTCGTCAAAGCTGAAAGGCTTCACCACGTAATCATCGGCCCCGGCTTCAAGCCCCGCGGTGCGATGATCGACGTCGGACAGGGCTGACAGCATCAGTATCGGTATCGCCACCCCGGCCAGACGCGCGGCCCGGACCAGTTCAACACCGCTGTCCGCCCCCAGCATGACATCCACAATCGCGCCCGAAAATGCGCCGCTTTTCAGCCGCTCTAACCCCTGATCGGCGCGATTTTCCGCTTCGGCAGAATAACCATGCAGTGACAGGCCCCGGACAAGGGCCGAGGTGATTTTGGGATCGTCGTCTATGATCAGCAATCTGGGGGCCATGAGGATACTCTAAGCCTCTGCCAGCGGTAATCGAATGCAGACATTTGTACCGGCATTGGCACCCAACGCTGTGTGACGCGGGACCGGGCTGATAGTTGAGATAGTGCCGCCATGGGCTTCGACCACCCACCGGGCCAGCGCCAGCCCCACACCAAACCCCTGACTGTTTGTCGCCCCGCCCTGAACAAACCGTTCAAAGATCTGGCTCTGATCGTTCTTAGAAATGCCCGGGCCATTATCCGTCAGCTCTATCTGAACGACCTCTTCCATGACATGGCTCGAAATGGACAACGCCTTACCGTCGCGCGCATGTCGGATCGCGTTGCGCAACAGGCTAAGCAGGACCTGACGAATCCAGTTCGGATCGCACTGCACCGCACAATCCGGAAACTCGTCTGTTTCGAGCTGCATATTGGCGTTGTCGGCCTCAGGCCGGATGTCATTCACAACTGTCTGCATCAGGTCTTGCAGCGCAATGCTGGCCGGTTCCAGCGCAAGCTCCCCGGTTTCAGATCGCGCGACACGCAGCAAATCGTCAATCCGCTGGTTCAGTTTTGCGGCGCTGTTTTCAATCGAGGCCAACGCCTCGGGCGCGGTCTGACTGTCCCTCTGACCAATCTGGGATTCCATCATGATGACCGTTAAAGGCGTGCGCAGTTCGTGGCTGATATCCGCGAAGAAACGACGCCGGTTATCATCAATCTTGGACAGAGTTTCATTTGCCGCACTCAGCTCCCGCGTTCGCTGGGCGATGGTCTCGTTCAACCGGGCCCATTCTGCCTCAACCTCATCCTGACGGTGTTTCAGCGCCGCCGCCATACGGTTGGTTTCACCATATAGCTGGCCGATTTCATCATTGCGGGTTGCTGGCAGAGAAATGGCAAACTCGGATTTGCCAACCTGAACCGCTGCTTTGCGCAACCGATCCAGCCGCGAAAACTGCGGTCGTACCAGACCGAAGTAGAACCAGGCCGTGCTGAGCAAGGCAAACAGGGCAAGCGCAAGTGCAACCCAAGTCAAAGTGAGACGGGTCTTTTCGATCCCGGCCAAAATGGCATTGCGAAACAGAACCTCAGTGTTCACGGCCTGGCTGAGCAAGGGATCAAAGGCGGTGGCAAACGAGTCGATATGGGCGCGCAACCGCGCCTGATCGGCGTCGGCATCTGCAAGCCCGTCCAGCGTGTTGGCCAGCAGTGCCTCCATCCTGGCCAGACCCAGGGATTGCGTGCCGTATCGGGATTGCTCATCCAACCCAAGGGATTGAACGGCGGCAACGGCCTCCTCTACATCAGACCGAAGTTGTAGAAACGTGGTCCCGATTTGGTCCCGGATCGGAGACAGGCGATCAATTCGGATTTCGACGGATTGGCTGGTCTGAACCGATTCGGTTGCGATGACAAGAAAGGTAGCGGCTTGGGTCGAGAGGGCGGCATAGCGCGCCATGCGAGTCTCGGAAGCCAGCGCCGTTTCCAAGCGGCTGGCGACCGTTTGCATCCCGAAATACAGGATAGCTGCTGTCAAAAGGGTGCCTGATCCAAGCACAACCGCACCAAGGCCCAGACGGGTTTTCAGCAGCAGGCTGCGCCTTGTTGGTTGTGACTCGGCCGTCATGATTTCCGCTTCATTAGGCCACGGGCCGGGTCATATCCCCAAACGGCGATTGTGCACAGAACCGCAGTCGACGCCAGAACCCACAGCAAGGCCCCCCAGTTGATCTGCAGGTAAAGCAGAAACCGGATCAGTTCGACCACATGCGTGAATGGGTTGAGCGCGCAGATATCGCGCAGCAAGGGGGAGCTTTCGGCCATTTTCCACAGCGGATAGAGCGCGGAGGACAAAAAGAACATTGGGAAGATGACAAAGTTCATCACACCGGCAAAGTTCTCTAGCTGTTTGATGAAACTGGACAACACCAGCCCCAGCGCGCCCAGCATCAGACCGCCCAGAATCAGCCCCGGTAGAACCGCAACATAACCGGGCAGGGGCAGGACAATCCCGAACAGCGCTGCCAGTGCCAGAAACGTATAGACCTGCAGGATTGAGATCGCCGTTGAACCCAACAGGCGGCAGAACAACAGCCACCAACGCGGAAAAGAACTGGTCAGCAGCAAGCGCATCGAGCCCATTTCGCGGTCATAGACAAGACTGAGAGAGCTTTGCATCCCGTTGAACAGCAGAACCATCGCGCAAAGACCCGGAACGATATAGGTCTCGTACGTGATGTAGGTCTGATAGGGCGGGATGATCGACAGGCCGAGAGCGGCGCGGAAGCCTGCCGCAAAGATCAAAAGCCACACCATCGGACGAACCAAGGCAGCGAGAAAGCGTTCGCGCTGATGGATGAAACGCAGAAACTCGCGCCCGATGATGGCGCGTGCGACGCCCCAGAAACCGCTCATGCCGGGACCTCGGTCCGGGACAGAAACCAATCGGACAGGGTTTGATCCCCGCGCAGGTTACCGGTTTGTCCGCTGGCAAGGATCTGACCGCGATGCAGCACCAGCAATTGATCATCGTCGCGCACTTCATCGGTCAGGTGCGTGGCCCACAAGACGCAAAGACCTTGCGCCGCAAGATCATGAACATGGTCGGTGATCGAGTGCCGTGCTGCCGCATCGAGCCCGACGGTCGGTTCATCCAGTAGCAACACCGAAGGGTCATGCAGCAACGCGCGGGCCAGTTCCATGCGGCGGCGATGTCCGCCGTTCAGATCGCGCACGCGTTCACCTGCGCGCTCTCGCATGTTCAGCCGGTCCAGCGCTGCGTCGATACGGGCGGAAACTTCTGATCTGGGTAGCCCATGCAACGCGGCGAAATAGGTCATGTTCTGGCGCACTGTCAGGCCCAGGTCCAGGGTTGGTTGCTGAAAGACCACGCCCAGTTTTGCCAGTGCATTGCGTGGAGCCTGACGCAGGTTATAGCCCGCAACGCTGATTTCACCGTCGGGTGCCACGAGCAATCGGGTCAGCAGAGACACCAGCGTCGATTTCCCGGCCCCGTTTGGCCCAAGAAGGGCACAGAACGTGCCCGTCGCCACGTCGAATGAGACAGCCTCTAACGCCGTCTTAGCACCATAGTGAAAGCTCAGCTCGCGGACAGCGAGACCGGGGCTGGCTCTCGCCGAGGGCAGCGTGTCTGACATTCTTCCTCCGTCCGCAGATGCGGGTCTCGACGGCAGCTTGCAACGTCGGGTTGCGTTTCTCAACCTTGCAGTTTGAGGCGCGACCGCGACTTAAGTATGCGCAGGCTCACGGATTTGTTATGTATCCGAACGGCAATGGCACAGGTAACATCGGTGCCAGTCCAATGAGAAAGGGCCGCAATGTCCTTAAAACGGCGCGATGCACTGCAGGTGAGCCTTGGGGCCTTGATGTGCCTTGCCTTGCCGGTGCGCGCCCAGGATTTGGTGGCTTTGCCAAACGTAACCACGCTTGAGGAACTGATTGCCGGTTTTGCCGGTGAGGCCCCGATAGACAACGGTGATGTCTCCATAGATATGGAACCCATTGCCGAGGACGGCTATCGCGTGCCGGTGACCATCAACGCGCCTGACACGGAAGAGGTCATGCTGATAGCACCCGGCAACCCGGTTTTGCCGGTTCTCAGGGCGCGGTTTGGGCCTTTGGCTGCGGCGCAATCCATTTCGACACGTATGCGTCTGGGGCAATCGCAAGAGGTTCTGGCCTTGGCGCGTTTGCCAGGTGGCGGCGTGCGCCGGGGCGCGCGGACTGTCTCGGTGGTTGTCGGCGGGTGTGCGTGATGGGGGAGTTTTGAGATGGCCACAGGAGTCAAAACCCGCGTCAAGCTGCCAAAAGAGGCCCGCGCAGGAGATGTGATAACGATCAAGACCCTGATTACCCACCGCATGGAATCCGGCCAGCGCCTTGATCTCGATGGTCAACCCATCTCCCGGTCGATCATTCACCGCTTTCTGTGTGAATTCGAAGGCGAGCTGGTCATTGATCTCGAACTCGGACCCGGTATTTCAACAAACCCGTTTTTCGAGTTTCAGGCGATTGTCCCGGGCCCGGGTGTATTTACCTTCAGTTGGTTTGATGATGACGGCGCAATCTATACCGACAGCCGCGCGATCTCGGTCATATGAAGATGCCGACGAAAGTTGCGGTTCTGATTGCGCACAGAATTTGCAAGCGTGGGATGCTTAACAGCCGTGCAACTAAGTTGAGGAAGGCTGCTTTGACTGCTTGCGCCTGTTTCGGCGTGTCGCCGGGTACCGCGCTTCAGGCAGGCACTGAAGAGGGAGATGTCGAGCTGGGTGAGTATCTGTCTGCGGAGTGCGTGACCTGCCATCAGTCGAATGCCGACACCAAAGGTATTCCGCAGATCGTCGGGCTTGATACGGAAGCCTTTGTTGATGCCATGCTGGCCTATAAGACCAAACAGCGTGAGCATCCAATCATGCAGATGATGGCCGGGCGTCTGAACGACGAGGAAATAGCAGCATTAGCGGCGTATTTTTACTCGCTTAAGTGATATCGCTACGGGGAGGGACGCAGATGACATGGAATAGACGCAAGTTTCTGGGTGCCGCGACAGGTGTTCTGTCAGCGCCGACAGTGTTGGCGCAAGGCACTGGGAAACCTCGTGTTGTCGTGATCGGCGGCGGGGCAGGCGGAGCCACGGCTGCCCGGTATATCGCGAAGGACAGCGAGGGGGCGATTGATGTCTCTCTGGTCGAACCATCTCAGGTTTATTTCAGCTGCTTCTTTTCGAACCTTTATATCGGTGGCCTGAAATCGATCGAGGAAATTGGGCACACCTATGGGGCGCTTGCCGCAAAATACGGCATCAACGTTATCCATGACTGGGCCATTTCGGTTGATCGGGCAGATAACACCGTGACTCTGGCCGGAGGCGAAGTTCTGCCTTATGACAAACTGATCCTGGCCCCGGGCATTGATTTTGTCGAAGGGTCCGTTCCCGGCTGGACCCTGTCAGCGCAGAACAAAATGCCCCACGCCTATGAGGCCGGATCTCAGTCCCAGCTTTTGCGTGCGCAGATCGAAAACATGCCCGAAGGTGGGGTATATGCGATGGTAGCGCCGCCAAATCCCTATCGCTGCCCACCGGGGCCTTATGAACGCATTTCCATGGTGGCGCATGTTCTGAAGACCACCAACCCGACCGCCAAAATTGTCATCGCTGACCCAAAACCGAAATTCTCAAAAATGGCGCTGTTTGAAGAAGGCTGGGCTACGCATTATCCGGGTATGATCGACTGGATCGGCGAAGATTTTGGCGGCGGAGAGGTCTCGGTTAACCCGGATCAAATGACGCTGACGATTGATGGTGAGGAAATGGTTGTAGATGTCTGCAACGTCATTCCTGCAATGAAAGCCGGACGGATCGCCGAGCTTGCAGGTGTAACAGATGGCCGTTGGGCACCGGTGAACTCTGCTGACATGTCCTCAAAAACCGACCCGGATGTCTATGTATTGGGCGATGCCAGCCAGCAGGGTGACATGCCAAAATCCGGTTTTTCCGCCAATTCGCAGGCCAAGGTCTGCGCCAACGCTGTGCGCGGTGCGTTAACCGGATCACGTATATTCCCCCCGAGATATGCAAATACCTGCTGGTCTTTGATCGCTGTGAACGATGGCGTGAAAGTTGGGGCAACGTATGAAGCAACAGAAGAAAAAATCGCTCGCGTTGATGGCTTTATCAGTCAGGTCGGCGAAAACACTGCGCTGCGCAAGACAACATATGAAGAATCTGAGAATTGGTACTCTGCGATTTCTGCCGATATGTTTCAGTAGGGACCGGTTGTGAGCTTACGCAACAAAGTCGGAAACACACTCGCGTAAATCCAAGTTCAAAGTTTACAGTTTAGCCAGAAAAGCAGACAGCAGACATATACATTGACAACCACGTGGGCGTCGGAACACAGAAAAGGTGGATCACCTTTCTGAGAAAGCCGAAGGGTTCTGTTGCAAAGTTTTGACCATTGACGGTCATAGATGTAGCGAGCGAATAATTCGCTCTAATTTATGGTCGAAAGCTAGTTCATGATCTCTTTCAAAGGCGCACAATATCCAAAGGACGTCATCCTGTTTGCGGTCTTCTTCTATCTTCGGTATGGCGTTTCATATCGTGATCTGGAAGAATTTATGCATGAGCGAGGCGTCGCGGTGGACCACACTACGCTGAACCGCTGGGTGTCACGGTATGCAGGCGCAATCGCTGAAGCAGCGCGTCACCGTAAGGGTCCGAGCGACCGCTCTTGGAGAATGAATGAAACGTACATCAAAGTGAAAGGCACGTGAGTCTATCTCTATCGCGCTGTCGATAAACACGGCAAAACAAGCCAGCCGCCACAAAGTTCTTTGCCCGGATGCTTGAGGTCAGCGGCTTACCGCGAAAGATGGTTATCGACAGAAGCGGGGTGAACACTGCTGGCATCAAGGCGATCAACAAAATGCTCAGAGGCTTTGGTTGCCCCATCCTGATAGAGATGGTCAGGCAGAAATATCTGAACAACATCGTAGAACAAGACCATCGTTTCATCAAAAGGCGAACACGCCCGATGCTCGGCTTCAAGTCCTTTGCATCTGCATCCGCAACTCTTGCAGGAATCGAAGTGTCGCACATGATCCGTAAAGGTCAGTTCACGCCTGGAATCTGTCCGTTCCGTCAATTTTCGGAATTGGCTGCTTAACCCGCAGGGGCAGCGCGGTACCTGCACTCAGCAAGAAACTTTGCAACAGAACCCGCGACCTGTCCGATTAGCACTAGTGGAACTACCCAAACAGTTCATTGTTCAATTAAATACTTAGAATTAGATAAACCTATATATTGGCATAGTCCAAGATACGGGATTCATTCCGTGAATCGCGCGATAATTTGATGTGAATCTAATGCATCTTCTCCAGCATCACCGCGACGAATGTATGTGCTCTGGGAGGAGAGAATGTCACAAATCACCATTACAGGTGCAAAGATCTGGGACGGCGTATCGGATGAAAGCTTTCCGGGTGCTGTCACAATATCCGGCAACAAGATTACATCCGTCACAAAAGGAGAGAGCAATCCTTCTGAGGTAACGGGCGAAGTGATTGACGGCACCGGCCATACTTTGATGCCAGGTATGGTTGAGGGCCACTGCCATCCCAGCTTCACCGGTGTCGGTGAGCCGTTCGAGCTTGGCCAGCTGTGTCCCGAGCAGCACATGTTGTTGACCGCACAGAACCTGCGACTGCTGCTGAGCCACGGCTTTACCTCAATCTTCGAAGCGGCATCCGCCAAGCCGATGCTGGGTGTGACCGCGCGCGATGCCATCAACGAAGGTATGTTGGATGGGCCGCGGATGCGGGCCTCAAGCCCGGAAATCACGACCACCGCTGGCTTGGGTGATGAGCGTAAGCGGCATATTTATCAAGAAAGCTTTGGTCTGGTTGCCGATGGTCCGATCGAGATGCGGCGCGTGGCGCGAGAATGTGTACGCGACAATGTCGACAACATGAAGATCAACATTTCGGGTGATGAGTTTGTTTCGTTTGCCCGCGCTGAAATCACGCCGCTTGAAGACGATGAGCTGGCGGCCTTCATGGCCGTTGCCAGGAAGTACGGTAAAACCGTTGCCGCCCATGCCCGGTCATCGGAATCCGTGAAAATGGCGGTGCGCCACGGTGTCGATTGCATCTACCACTGCGATTTCGCTGATGAAGAAGCGCTGGATATGCTGGAAGAGGCCAAAGACCGTGTGATCCTAGGGCCAGCCTTCGGACTGGTCCACAACGCCACCCGTGAAGGGGAAGTGGTCGGGATCACCCCAGAAGTCGCGGAGGAGCTGAACCTCTTTCGAAAATTCGATGCCACCTGCGCGACATATCATGAAATCCGCAAACGCGGGCTGCGTGTTGCCGTGGGCGGTGACTATGGGTTTGCGGTGACACCGATGGGTCAGAACGCCCGCGATCTCGAACATTTTGTGCGTTACTTTGGCTATTCACCTGTCGAAGCTCTGCGATGTGCCACAACAGTTGGTGCGCAGCTGATGCAGATGGAAGACGAGATCGGCCAGGTCAAAGAAGGCTTTTTGGCTGATCTGTTGCTGGTCAAGGGCGATGTCACGCAGGACGTCAGCCTGGTTCAGCATCAGGACAATCTTTCGATGATCATGAAGGACGGGGTGATGTTCAAGGATCCCCGCACCGGGATCAACGCAGGCGGGCTGATCCGCGCTGCCGAGTAATCAAAAACAATCCAATACGCCAGGGAGGAAACTTATGCGTATGATTAAAACCGCGGCGGCTGCCGTGACTCTGGGGCTGTTTGCCGGTTCGGCAATGGCCGACGGATATCAGGGCGTGCCACGAACCTTTCTGTGGAACCCGGGTGCCACTGAAATTCATGATGCATCTGAACATAAGAAAGAAGGGCCATACACAATCGGCTTTTCGAACGCTTCGATCTCGAACCCGTGGCGTGTGGCAATGCTGCATGGCATCGAGGCAGCAGCAGAGCGCAATGCCGACAAGCTGAGCCGGTTCATCATCACAGATGCAAATGACGACCCCAGCAAACAGGCTGCGGACGTGCAGGACCTGATTGCGCAGGGTGTCGACATCCTGCTGATCTCACCTGCAACGGCCGAGGCCATGGATCCGGTTATTCGCCGCGCTAAGCGGCAGGGTATTCCGGTGGTTCTGGTCGACCGCTCGGTTCCATCCAAGGAAAATTTCATCAGCTTTGTAACAGCGTCGGACCAGGCGTTGGGCCGTATCTCGGCCCAATGGCTGGCGGAAAAGCTGGGCGGCAAAGGTAAGGTTGTGATGCTTGGCGGTCTCGCCGGTGCGTCACCCGCCGAAGCGCGCATCGAAGCCGCAATGGAAGTGTTCAACCAATTCCCGGAACTGGAAGTGCTGGAAACGCAATACACCAGCTGGTCGCCTGCGAACGGCAAAACGATCATGTCTGCGCTGATCCAGAAATACGGTGATGACATTTCGGGTGTATGGGCGGATTCCGGTCTGCAGGGTTCAGGCTCAATCGAAGCTTTCCTTGCGGCGGGATACGAAGCCGGAACAATCCCGCCTCATACCGGCGGCGACTTCAACGCAATGTATCAACTGTCGGTCAACAATGACGTGCCGATGATCGGGATCGATTACCCGCCTGCAATGGGCGCACGCGCCTTCGAAGTTCTGTTCGACGTGCTTGATGGCAAAGGCATTCCGAAGCGGATCGAAGTGAACCAGCAGGTTGTTGTCTCGGAGGGGCATGAGACACCTTCGGTTCAGGCCGACGTCTATGTTGCGGATTATGCGCTGATGGACAAGCCCGGTTCGGTCATCATGTCTTCGGGCGTGGGTGCCGACTATGACCCGGCGACGTTCTCGGCAGTTTATCCGAAATAACAACTGGTTGAGGCGGCTATTACTGGCCGCCTCGCTACTCCGGGGGAGGAGACACAATGGCACAGCCATATCTGGCCGCGCGTGGCCTCAGCAAATCTTTTGGGCCGAATGAAGTGCTCAAAGGGATCGAATTCGAAGTCCATGGCCATCATGCCGTTGCGCTGTGTGGCGAGAACGGTGCCGGAAAGTCGACCCTGATCAAATTGTTGACCGGCCTCTACACACCGACCGGAGGATATGTGGAATTCGAAGGGCAAGAAGCTGGATGGTCAGACCCACGCCAGAGCCTTGCCGCCGGGATCGCAGTTGTTCACCAGGAGTTTTCGGTGTTAGGAGCCCTGTCGATTGCGGAAAACATCTTTCTCGGGGCAGAACCTCGCACACGGTTTGGCCTGATCGACCGTAAAGCACTGAAGCAAAACGCACAGGCTTTGTTGGACGATCTTGGCATCTCGCTTAACCCCGACGATTTGGTTGAGACCTTGTCTGTGGCAGACAAGCAGATGGTTGAAATTGCCAAGGCATTGCGGGTCGAAGCCAAAGTTCTCATCCTGGATGAACCCACCGCTGTTCTGAGCCAGAATGAGACCAGGCACCTGTTTCGGATCATTGAAGGACTGCGCGAGCGCGGTATGGGGCTTGTTTACGTATCTCATCGGCTGGATGAGATATTCGAGATTTGCACAGACATCACTGTGATCAAGGATGGTGTCGTAACCTCAAAAGGGCCGACCAATGATTACACCCATGACAGCGTCATTGCCGCGATGGTCGGTCGTGAACTGGGTGATCTGTTCCCCCCGAAAGCGGACGATCCGCTTGCGGGTGAAAAGGTGCTGGAGGTCGAAAACCTCCAAGTCGCCCCTGACCTTCCGCCAATCAATCTGAACGTTCACGCTGGTGAGATTGTGGGATTGGCGGGTTTGGTCGGATCGGGCCGGACTGAACTGGCGCTGGCGCTTTACGGCGCTGCACCATCGACAGGGGATGTTAAGCTGATGGGCGAGCTGATGCCTCACCGGGACCCTGCCGGTTGCATCGAGGCTGGGATTCTCATGCTGACGGAGTCCCGAAAGGACGATGGTCTGTTCCTCAATTCTTCGGTTGCGCGGAATTTTTCCGCCACTACCCCGGGCTTTGGTGTGCATCACAACGCGATCCCGCCGGGCCACGAGGAACAGCGCGCTGCGGTGCTCAAAGAGCGTCGAGGCGTGGTTGTTGATCACGTGGGGCTGCCGATTTCGGCCTTGTCAGGTGGCAACCAGCAGAAGGTCTTGATTGCACGCCTTCTGGAGAACCGGCCCAAGCTGCTGATCCTAGATGAGCCGACGCGCGGTGTCGATGTTGGTGCAAAATCAGAGATTTACAAGACGCTGCGCGAACTAGCGGATGAAGGAATGGCTCTGCTTATGATCTCGTCCGAATTGATTGAGATCGTTGGCCTGTGCGACCGCGTCTTTGTGATGCGCGACGGAGAATTGGCCAAGGAACTGACAGGCAACGAGATCACCGAGGAAGCGATCATCACGGTTGCTGCTGCTGAAACGTCTACCCATCACGGAGTCGCCGCATGAGCACGATTGCCCGCGCCACACGCGCCCAGCCCGTTCATCTGGTCGTTGTCGCTCTGATCGCGATCGTCTTTGTGATCGGCATCTCGACCTCGGACCGGTTTGCCAGCCTGCTCAACATGGCCAACGTACAAGACCAAATGGTTGCTCTGGCCATTGTTGCACTGGCGCAGACCATAGTGATCCTGTCCGGGGGTATTGACCTTAGCTATGCAGGCGCGCTGAGTTTTCTATGCGTGGTCTTCGCAGCTCTTGCCGGGGATTCAACTGGATCGCTTTTGCTTGCGATGGCCGCAGTTGTCGCGCTTGGCATCTTCATTGGGATGATCAACGGGGCGGTGACGGCCTATGTCGGCGTGCACCCGCTGATTACGACGCTTGGGACCTCGACAATCCTTGCCGGGGCCGCCTTGCTGATCACACGGCAGCCGTCCGGGTCAGTGCCGTTGTTCTTCGAGGATTTTACCTATGGTCGTCTGGGCGTGATGCCCTACGGCATGATGTTCGTGGTCGTCCTGTATCTATTGATCGGATTCATGCTGTGGCGCACAACTTTCGGCACCCGTATCTATGCCATCGGCGATAATGAGACCGCCTCGGCTGTGTCCGGTTTGCCGGTGAAACAGACCAAAGTTGCGATCTATGCACTTTCGGGCCTGCTATGTGCCGTTGCTGCGATGTACATGACCGGACGTTTTGGCGTGGGTGACCCGCGCGCAGGTGTCGGGTTCGACCTGCGGTCGATCACTCCGGTGATCGTTGGCGGCACATTGCTTGCCGGTGGAAAAGGTGGGGTGCTGGGGACAGCTCTTGCCGTGATCCTGCTGGCGCTTTTGGCGAATGTTCTGAACTTTATGAACATCTCAAGCTATTACCAATGGATCGCCGAAGGGCTGATCATCATTGCTGCCGTTTCAGTCTTTGCAGGGAAGGGCAAGTCATGACCGCGACCACCACAAACCCCGCGCAAGTCAAACCCAACCGCGCAACCGTACGCGCCGCGCAACGGCGAGAGCTTTTGATCCTGCTGGGTTTCCTGGCGGTGATCTGGGCTGTAACAACGGCGCTTTCGCCGCGTTTTCTGACGCCTGCGAACCTTAAGGATATCCTGATCCAGGCGGCACCGCTTGGGTTCGTCGTGATTGGTCAGATGATCGTTATCATCGTTCGGGGGCTTGATCTGTCCGTCGCATCGATCATGGCGACGGTTGCTGTCCTATCCACCTCACTTATCGACTCGACGCCAATAATATTCATTGTTGGCTTGCTGCTGGGTGCGTTTATTGGGGCCATCAACGGATATCTGGTCGCCTATCGAAAGGTGACGCCATTTCTGGCAACGCTTGCGACAATGATCGTGCTGCAGGGCGTTCGGTTTGCCTATACAAAAGGTGCACCAGGGGGCACTTTGCCGGAAACATTCCGCTGGCTGGCCACGGGTGATATCCTTGGGATACCCGTAGCCGTAATCGCGCTGATTATTGTCGGCATCGGCATGCATTGGCTGTTGGAGCGGACTGTATTCGGGCGTCGGCTGAAGCTTTACGGCGACAGCCCCGAGGCCGCCTATATGACCGGAGCACCGACGAAATTTCTGGTTGTCATGGCCTTTGTGATTTCGGGCGTACTGGCCGCAATCGCGGGGTTGTTCCTAGTGGGTTACGTCGGGATCGTCGATAACTGGACCGGGCGCGGCTATGAACTGGATAGCATCGCCGCCGCAGTGATTGGCGGCGCGGCATTGTCAGGCGGCAAAGGATCTGTGCCTGGCGTTTTGCTGGCCGCGCTGATCCTGGTATCGCTGTTCAACATCGTAGTTATTCTGGGCCTCTCGATCGAGTTGCAATTGGTGATCAAGGGAACGCTTATTATCCTTGCTGCTGCCGTTTACATGAAGCGGTCGCAGAACTGATCAGAAAGACACCGATGTCTAAGGATGACAAATCAAACATGCAGCGCATCGTGGCGATCCTGAAAGGGTTCGATGCTAAAAACACGCCACGTTCCACACATGACATCCTGACAGACTTGGGCGCGTCCCGTTCTACCGGATTCGGTTTGTTACGGGCGATGGTCGCGGCGGGTTGGTTAGAACGCTATGATCATGGCTTCCTGCGCCTTGGACCTAAGGCGCGGGGCATGTTGTTCGCCCCACTCGATGCGGCAGAACCTACCGCAGGCAAAAAGCTCGCCGCGCGCCCTGTGCACGTTGCTTCGGAAACTCTGGACCCATCCCCGAACCTGGAATGGGATCCCGCGCTTGTGCGCACCGTCGCAACCGAACGTTTTCAGGCGCAGGCACCTTTCCGGATCGGGTTTTCCAATGCATCCAGCAGCAATGCCTGGCGGCGGGCCATGTTGCAAAGCATGTCCTATGCCGAACGCATTGCCCAAGCCAGTATCGCTGAATTTACCGTGTTGGATGCGCAAGACGATCCGGAAGTCCAACTCCGGCATATCGATGAGTTGGTTGAAACCGGCATCGACCTTTTGCTGATTTCGATCACTTCGGTAAACGACACCGCCCTGAGCAACCGGCTGGGAGAGTTGGCGGCAGATGGGCTGCCAATCGTTGCGGTTGATCGGCGGCCTAATGATCGGTCTTCGCTGGTTTCGTTTGTGACGGCCTCTGACCACCGCATTGGACGCCTGAGCGCGCTGTGGCTGGCCGAGCATTTGTCGGGCCAGGGCCGCATCTGGATGCTAAGCGGCCTTGACGGGGCCAGCCCGGCGCTGCGCCGGCAACAGGCCGCCCTTTCAGTATTTTCAGAGTTCCCGGGGATCCGCGTCGAAAACGTAAGCTACACAGATTGGACCGAAGCGGGCGGATACCAGGCCATTGATCAGGTTCTGGCCGAGGCTGGCCGGCCCCCGGATGGTGTCTGGTGCGATAGCGGCTTGCAGGGAGTCGGATCGGTTCGTCGTTTTTTGGATGGCGGGCAGCAGATGCCGGCCCATACTGGTGGCGATCTCAATGAGATGTACAAGCTTTGTCTGCACCACAAGGTGCCAATGGCGGCGCTTGACTACCCGGCAAGCATGGGCGCGCGCGCGCTCGGCCTGTCGCTGGATGTTCTGAATGGAAATGCGGTGCCTAAAAGGGTGGAAGAACCTGTCAGGATCGTTCTGCCGCGCGGGCTGGAGACCGCTTCGGTCAAGGCCGATACCTGGGCTGAATTGCATGTGGCCTGGGATCTGTCCGACGACGCGATCCTATCCCAAGGCCCGGCACTGCGCAGCAGCAAAGCGCCCAAAAAAGCGAGGATAACGGGATGACGCAATCAGCGCATGAGCGCGCGGTCGAGGTATTCGAGGCGCTCGTCTCAGCCCCGGTGCACGAGGCTTACGCGACCCCCGCAGGTTTGATCCGCGCAGCCGGTCTGCCAGTAAGCAGCGGCTATCGCCATACGGCAACGCTTGAGGCAGATGGCTTTCTGCGTCGCGACAGTCTTGGTACCTATCTCTCTGGTCCGTCGGCAGTGCGCGTGGGGTTGCAAGGATTTGGGCTGGGACTGCTGGCGCCGCTTGTGCAACCCATCCTGCTACAGCTCAGTCAGAGCACGCAGTTGACGTCATTTTTGGCGATTTCGCAGGATATGGATCTGTTCATGGGTCCGCACTCGATCGGTCGTGAGACACGAAATGCCGAACTTCAACGTTCCTATAGTTTTGAAACCGTTCCAGATCTGAGCATCGGCTCAGTCAGCGAAGTGGGCTTGCGCTGGTTTGAAGACAGGCTTGCACGACGCAGCAATGTGCTTTTGGTATCGGTTGCAAGCACAGCCGAAAGCACTGCTTTGGTGGGCCTGATGATGAATTCGGTCCGCGCCGCCACCGAGGGACAAATTCGCGCGCTGAATCAAGCCTACGATCAGATCGCCAACTCGAAGCTGGAAAATCAATGACACAAGTATTCTGGGACAAACAGTTCAAATTCTCGGAAATCATACCTGACTTTGCCCTGGCTGTGCAGAACATGGCAAAGGACAGTGATGACGTCACCGGCAGCTATCAATTCTCGCGCGCGGTTTACGGGGATCACCCACGCCAATGGGTGGAATGGATCGATGGCGCCGGAAGTGCTGACCTGTTGCCGATTATCCTGCACGGTGGATACTGGCGTGCGCTCGAGGCAGAGACGCATCGTTTCATGATGCCTGCATTTCGCTCGGCAGGGGCCCATGTTGCAAATATCGAATACCGGCTGATGCCCGAAGTGAGCCTGGGCGATGTTGTCAGCGATGCCAAAGCTGCGCTGCACAGACTGTCGAACCAGTTTCCCAACAGCAGATTGGTGTTAATCGGCCATTCGGCGGGCGCGCACCTGGCACTGTCTGCGATGGCGGACACGGCGCTGGCCAAGCGCACGGCAGGGATCATCTCGCTTAGCGGAGTGTTTGATCTGGCCCCGGTGCGTCTGTCGTTCTTGCAGCCAGAGCTTAACCTGACGCCCGAAGATGTCACCGCGTTTTCACTTCACCCGCATCAGGAACGTCCACCTGTTCTGTACGTAAATGGGGGCAAGGAAACCTATGAATATTTGCGTGGCGGGGCCTTGATGGCTCAGCCAGAGAACGCCGCTTGGCACGTCATAGACGACGCGGACCACATGTCTCTGACCTGGGTCGCGTGCGAACAGGCGGATACGCTTTTGTCCAAACTCTTATCATTGGGAAACACCGAATGACACTGAACCTACCAGATGCCGGAACATTCGTTGGGCGGGTCTGGCTGCCCGAAGCGGAAGGCCCCGCATTGGTCGCACGGCAAGGCGATCGGCTGATCGACATCACCTCGTCCAAGCTGCCGACAATGCAGGCGCTGCTGGAGTGTGAAGACCCTGCTGCTGTGGTGCGCGATGCCTCGGGCACCGACATTGGCGATCTGTCAGAAATCGCGGCGAACTCGACTGAAACCCCTGATCCGTCTCGGCCTTATTTCCTCGCACCATCCGATCTGCAGCCGATCAAGGCATGTGGCGTCACATTTGTTTCGTCCATGCTAGAGCGTGTGATCGAAGAAAAGGCCAAGGGTGATCCGGCAACGGCTGACAAAATCCGTCAGAGGTGCACAGAAATCCTTGGCGATAGCCTGCGCGCGGTTGTTCCCGGTTCGGACAAGGCGATGACGCTCAAAGAGGCATTGATCGCAGAAGATGTCTGGTCGCAATATCTTGAGGTCGGCATCGGACCCGACGCCGAGGTCTTTACCAAGTCTCAGGCCATGTCCGCTGTTGGCTTCGGGGCCAGTATCGGACTGCATCCGATATCAACCTGGAACAATCCGGAGCCCGAGGTTGTTCTTGCCGTGGATAGCCAGGGCACAATCAAAGGTGCAACGCTGGGCAACGACGTGAATCTGCGAGATGTCGAAGGACGGTCAGCTTTGCTGCTAGGGAAGGCGAAGGATAACAACGCTTCATGTGCGATTGGGCCCATGCTGCGCTTGTTCGACGGCAGTTATAATCTTGACGATGTTCGTAGCGCCGAATTGACATTGCGGGTAAGCGGACCGGATGGGTTTGTCCTGAACGGGACAAGCTCGATGAAAGAAATCAGTCGCGACCCTGAAAATCTCGTGGGCCAGGCTCGTGGTGCGCATCACCAATACCCGGATGGGTTTTTCCTGATGCTGGGCACGCTTTTTGCACCCACTCAGGATCGCGATGCGCCGGGCGGTGGTTTTACACACAAGCTGGGTGACATCGTGGAAATCTCAAATCCTGATCTCGGTACGCTTTCCAATACCGTCAGGCTATCAACCGAATGCCCGCCCTGGGTATTTGGTACAAGTGCTCTCATGAAAAATCTCGCGTCGCGCGACCTAATCTAAGGATACTGAAATGGACGGAAGAAACCTGATTGCAGGAGAATGGATGCTGGGTGAAGGCTGTTTGCAATCTGCCCCAGCCAGCGGTGCACCACAGACATATTCGGCGGGCACCCCAGAACTTGTTGCCAAAGCCTGTGCCGCGGCAGAGGAAGCATTCTGGTCGTTTGGGTACTCGAAACGCGAGGAGCGCGCGGACTTTCTTGATCGGATCGCTGATGAAATCGAAAGCCGGGGGGCTGCGATTACCGAGATTGGCAGTGCGGAAACCGGTCTTCCTGAGGCGCGGCTTGAGGGCGAGCGCGGTCGAACGACCGGGCAACTCCGCCTGTTTGCCGAGCATATCCGCAAGGGTGACTATCTGGATGTTCGCCACGATGCTGCTCTGCCGGATCGCCAACCTTTACCGCGCCCCGATTTGAAGATGGTGCAACGCCCCATCGGTCCGGTCGCGGTTTTCGGTGCCTCGAACTTCCCGCTGGCATTCTCGACAGCCGGAGGCGATACAGCTGCCGCTCTGGCAGCAGGGTGCCCAGTTGTTGTAAAAGGGCATCCAGCACATCCTGGCACCGGTGAAATCATTGCCGAAGCAATTGACGCGGCGCGCGCCGCACTTGACTTGCACCCCGGTGTCTTCAGTTTTGTCCATGATGGTGGCGTTGCCGTTGGCGGTGCCATGGTTCAGAACCCGTTCATCAAGGCCGTAGGCTTCACCGGATCGCTGCGCGGCGGGCGCGCCTTGTTCGATCTGTGTGCGGCACGGGAAGAACCCATCCCTTTCTTTGGCGAGCTTGGATCGGTCAACCCCATGTTTGTGTTGCCCGCAGCGCTGGACGCGCGGGGGCAAGAGATTGCACGTGGCTGGGCCAGTTCCCTGACGATGGGCGTCGGACAGTTCTGTACCAATCCAGGGCTGGTTTTCTTGCCCAAAGGGGATGCTGCGGATGTGTTTGTCTCAGAGGCTGCAAAGGCACTTGCGGACGCGACGGCGCAAACGATGCTGACAGACAGCATAGCGCAATCCTTCCGCAACGGGCGCGATCAGATTGCCGGTGCCGACGGTGTAGAAACGGTATACGCGGGGTCGGCGGAGGACCGAACAGCAAGCGCGTTCCTGTATCGAGTTTCGTCCGATACCTTCGCGGCCAACCCCGCGCTGGCGCATGAAGTGTTCGGCCCGCTGGGCATGGCTGTGATCACGAACTCAACAGATGATTTCGCGGCACTGGCTCGCGGAATGGACGGGCAACTTACTGCGACGATTCACACGGATGCGGGCGACGGCGGTATTGCGGCAGAGTTGCTACCGGTACTTGAGCGAAAGGCCGGGCGTGTGCTCTTCAATGGTTTCCCAACTGGTGTCGAGGTAGCGGACAGCATGGTCCACGGCGGGCCTTATCCAGCCTCAACGAACTTTGGAGCGACCAGTGTTGGAACGTTGTCGATCCGGCGGTTCTTAAGACCGGTTTGCTATCAAAACTTGCCAGAGGCGATCACCATTGATGTCTGATGCCACTGGTATCGAAGGTTGATAGTCTATTGGCCTGGTGTTTAACACATTGTCCTCGTGGGAGTATTCGACCTCATGGAAGAGATCTGTCGCAAGCATTTGGCCATTGAATCTCGCCTCGTCAAAGGTAAGAAGGCTTTCGGAGGCTTTTTCGCAAAGTTTGATGGCACAGTTAACATATGCGTTATACTCGTCGAGCGAAGAGTGGTTTTGGTTTAACAGTGAGCCTTAAAGGCTCTTTTCATGACAGCTAAATCCAAACTCTTTTCGAAACCATTTCGAAAGGCACGTGGCATTTTGAAATCCAGTTGCGCGGGAAATTTCATCCACGGCTATACTAGAGAACAAGAAAAGCTCATACGCTCTATTGAATCGGATCTTTCGATAATGTGCAAATGGAGAGACTCAAACCCACCTGTTGAGATTGGTGTGGTCCACCTGCACGCCGCGTTCGGCCATGATCTCTTCCAAGTCACGATACGACACTGCGTACCGCAAATAGGCCCAACCGCCCCTATGCTGCATATTTGGGCGCTATTGAGAATATGACATGAGCTCGCCACACTGGTCTGTAACTTTAGAGTCCATCCGACCGAAAAAGTGTCACATATGGAGCAGCGCAGCCTATATGTGACGCTGCAATCTGTCGCATTCGATTGTCCCCTGTGGGTCTACTCTCTTGTGACACGCCAGCGACAGCAACAATTCATACGGATGGCGGTGAATTCTAACTGCGAGCTCAGTCTAACCAATGCTGCGACACGCATGAACGGCTGCTTCTGGTATTATGTGCTGGCAAAGTCGTTCGTGAAGATAAATCGAATCTCTCATTTGGAGCCTAAGCTCAACAGCGCGCCCGTTATGGCAAAAAGTGCTCCAACGACCGGGGCTAGCCGTTAGGCTCGAACGACGAAGCAGGCGCAGTTGCTGCGTAGCCATCCAACTCAATGTTCTGATGCGAGAAAGTGCCTTGCCAGATGTTGCAGGGAAAGAAATCATGATCGTTCGGGTTTTCTTCGCCCCAAGGATATCTCACATCCCCCAGCCCGCCGCTCGCCGCATGTTCCCACTTAGCCTCGGTCGGCAATCGGCCACCTGCCCAAGCTGCGTAAGCCCGCGCATCGTTCCAAGAGAATTGTACGACAGGATGATCATGAAACCAGGCAGTCTCAAGCGTGCCGGTACCGTTTACTTCAAGCCAGTTGGCGCCTTCAACGCTACGCCACCATTCCGTACCTGCGACGCCGAGAGGGTTAGGTGTATCATCTGGCACATCGAGCCAAAAAACGAAGGACCATCCAATTCTTTGGGCATCTCATAAGAGGGCGTGCATTCAAACGATGAGGACGGCCCATTGCTGCCGTTGGCCGATGCCTAGCAATACTGCAGCGCGACCCGTTGAACCTGCCATTCGCTGCATGAGCAAAATCTGAACTTCGGCGAACCCACATTCTGCGGACAAACTCGCCGTCTTTTAGTCTTGGCACAATTACCGCTGGTCACCCAAAGCGGTAACTCACTGCAGGAGCCAACATTCAGAGAAAATAGTCAGACAATGCCGGTTTGCTCAGAAGAGTGCGTGATGTCGGCGCGGTGTTGAGATCGTTGTAACGATTTCCCCAGTAATCCCCATTAAAATCCGTTCGCCCAAAATTTCAGCGATCGAGTTTTTCCCGGTCACCCGTTTACACCCTGCTTTAGCAGAAACTGGTTCTTAAAATTCTTCAGCCCCGGCATAACGTCAGCGTTGGCGATATCTTCGCTTGCGTGGATTTCTTGTTCAAGAAATTCTTGTAATGCATCGCTATCGTCGCTGACGAGTTCAATGATTAAATCGTAGCGCCCTGCGACCCATAGAATGAAGACCACTCGAGGGTGCTTTTCAAGACGCTCGGCAACCTGGCGCGGGGTCACACCGGTGGCCACATTCAACCCAATCATCGCGTCGGTGGTGTATTCCGTGGCTACGGGATCAGACATCGCAACGATCCGCAACATGTTGTTGTCCCGCAACCCGCTTACCCTGTTGCGAATGGTTCCTTCAGATACATCCAACTGCTGCGCAATTTCAGAGAAGGCCATTCGACCGTCTTGCTGTAAAAGCCGGATGATTTGTTGGTTCAAGTCATCTCTTGGGGATCGAATGTTCTGGGTGATGCGCATATTGGATTTCTTCCTGACTGACATATGCTTTAGGCTCGGTTGCTGTATTCGCAGCTCAGATTAGGTTAGGGTGTCGAATTCCGCAATTGTTACCTGGCAATCTCTGGGCGGAAGTGCGAAAAACGACATCTTTTGACCTTTGACCTGCAGTTTTCAAGTACGATACTGCGTGACTACTAATGATTTTTTAGCATTATTCTGGCGAGTTGGTGAACCACGCTACGAATTCGAGTGAATTATTCGAAATTCGTATCTATATGCCGTTTTTTGACCAGAACACTTCTGATTCTTGCTGAAATATCTACATAGTCAGCGGATATCGAAATCCGGGAGGGCTGGCATACGATATTCGCAATGAACATCAAACCAGCGCGGAGGGACAAGTCTGCGAGCAGACTATCCGCGAGAAACGGTACAAAAACCTTGCGCTAAGCTCTCCACCGGTGGGCGCAAGTGGCAGCGTCGAAGGGAGGAGCAATGACAATTGCCGAGAAAAGCGCACAGGCAGTTGCCGGGCCTCAGCATGGGCTGATCGCTGAGGCGTATCGCAGCCAAGAATTCTGGCAGCGGGAGTGCCAGACCGTCCTGGCCAAGAATTGGGTATTCATCGGGTTTGTCCATCAGATAGCTGATCCCGGCGACGCACATCCTGTTACCTGCGCCGACTTGCCGTTGTTGGCGGTGCGCAACCGTGATGGTGCAATACAAGTATTTCATAATGTTTGCCTGCACCGCTGCATGACACTGGTCGACAAGCCCAAGAATGTCGGCAAGCTGATCCGCTGCCCCTATCACGCCTGGGCCTATGATCTGGATGGCCGCCTGAGGGCTGCACCGCATTTTGCAGGAACCGGAAAGCAGGAGTTCGACGGGTTCGACATCAAAAACCATCGACTGAAACCGGTCCGCACCCATGTCTGGCACGACTGGATCTTCGTCAATCTGGATGGAAATGCACCAGATTTCGAAGATTATGCAGCACCCTTGATCAGCAGGCTCGAAGGGATGGACTTTGATAGGTTGGAACCAATTGGATTGCTCGATTTTGGTGAGATCGACACCAACTGGAAGCTGATTATGGAGAATTTTATCGAGCCCTACCACGTCCAGTTCGTACATGCTTCGACCACCGATCAGCCCTTGGAAAACCACTATACCATCATCGATGGCACCTGTATTGGCAGCGCGGTGGACCTGAATGAAGAGCTGGGCACATCCGGCAGTTTGGGTGTCAGCTCTCGTTATCTGACACTGTATCCGAATTTCATTCTGGGTCGTTACTTCCCGGATCAGCTGGGCGTTTATTTAAACGTTCCCATTGGCCCTGGAAAAATGCGCCAATACCGAGCGCTTTATACCACCGAGGGCCAGAAACTGAGCGTCGAAGAAGTACAAGCTCTCAGGAACCTATGGTGGGATGTCCATAAAGAAGACCACGAGATGGTCGAGCGCATGTTTGAAGGCCGCAAATCCCCGGTCGCCGAGGATGGCGGGCTTTTGTCGCCCGCCTGGGAGGATAGCGTGCGCGCCTTTCAAGATTTGATCGAGCGTGACGTGGCCGGCGAATAAGCAAGAAGGAACAAAGACAATGAGCAACTCCATATCCAAAGGGTTTCGTCTGGCCCATACGATGATGCGGGTCACAAACATGGAGAAGTCGCTGGACTTCTATTGCGGAATTCTTGGTATGGAGGTGCTGCGGCGCACGGATTATCCCGAAGGAAAATTCACCAACACGTTTATCGGTTATGGGCCCGAGGCCGAGTTTCCCACACTGGAGCTGACCGCCAATTGGGATCAGGACACGCCTTATGACAAGGGAAACGGCTGGGGACACATCTGTATCGAAACACCGGATGTCTTTGCCGCATGCGAACAGCTGGCTGCGGCCGGAGTAAACATCACCCGCCCGCCGGGACCGATGAAAAACGGCACAAGGGTCATCGCCTTTTGCGAGGACCCTGATGGTTACAAAGTCGAATTAAACGAATCCATACTGAAACATCTGTCGCAGGAAGGCTGATCACATGGGTGAAACACCTCAACTTTTCAAATTCGATCTGGTTCAAAACCGTTACGACTCGATGGGCGACAGCGATACCTACATCAAACCGATGGTGACTAGCGAATTCAGCAAGTCGATGTGCGGCGGTATCAATGTACTGAATAACATCAAGGTGCCTTGGGATCTGACCTGTGACGAGATCATTTATTGTCTTGAGGGTACCTTCCGGCTGGTCTGCGACGGCAAAAGCTATGTCTGCAACCGTGGTGACGTGCTGTTTGTTCCCAAGGACAACCACATTTCCTACGAGGCGGACGGCAAGTGCGTGATCTTCTATGCCGCCTACCCTCACAACTGGAAACAGCTTGCCGGGATCACTCAGGTTCCGGGCATTGACCCTGAAGATTTTGTACCCGGCTGAGCACCTATTCGCTGAGCGACAAGACGACAGAAACCAGTACAAACGCCGGGGCGTCGCCCTTGGCGGACCAAATCTAATAGCCATTCGATGGGAGGATGCCGAATGCCCAAGGATAATGCCAACGCCCGCATCTATTTTGAGACATTCCACGACGCTGTAGAGCGGAACCGCCCGCGTATCCCAGAAGTTCAACAACGTTTGGAAGAGACAGGTGTCAAGTATGTTATGGCCGCGTGGATCGACCTACATGGCATTCCAAAAACCAAACCCGTCCCGATAAGCGATTTTGAACAGCTCTGCCTTGGGAAAGGCCCGCAATTTGCGGTGCATTCGATTTCGTACGTGCCCGAACTCAGCCCCGCCGACAGCGATCAAGTGGTAGTGCCGGATCTTGACGCCGTCTATGTCTGTCCATGGGACACATCAATGGCGATCATATTCTCGGACCTGTATTGGGAAGATGCGCCTTATAACGTTTGCCCACGTCAGGCCCTGAAACGCGCAATGCACGAAGCTGCGCTGGAAGGGTACACCGGTTATGCCGGGGTAGAGCCCGAGTTCATCGTAATGAAATACGACGACGCCGGTCAGCCGGTGAAGGCTTTTGACGACGACCCTTTTATCGGCGTCCGACCACGCCGTCAGGCTTTTGGCTATGACGTTGAATACTCGATCGACTCGATGGCATTTTTGAAAGACATGATCGACATCATCGAAGGTCTGGGTTGGAACCTGCATGACGTAGTAGCCGAGGGTGCGTATTCACAGTTCGAACTTGATTTCCACTATACCAACATGCTGGAGATGTCCGACCGTCTGGCGTTTCTGCGGATCACTTTGAAAGAGGTGGCAAAAAAGCACGGGATGTTCGTGACCTTTATGCCGAAACCGACAGTGGGCGACTGGCGATCGGGTGCGCATATCAACATGTCGATGCAGCATGAAAGCCGTCCGGGTGAGAACATTTTCGAAACGCCCGATGGCGACTGGAGCGACGAAAGCCGATGGGCCGTCGGCGGATTGATGCCGCACGCTGAAGCGATCACCGCGATTACCTGTCCGACGGTGAACTCCTACAACGGCCTCGTGCCTCGTGTCGGTGGATTTGAGGGTGGCACAGTCACCTGGGCACCAACCAATATCACATACGGTTTCAATAACCGCTCGGCCCAGTTCCGCCTGCCGCAGAGCCGCCATTGCATCGAAAACCGCGCCTGCGACATGACCATGAATGTCTATCTCGCGATGGCGATGCATCTGAGTTGCGGAGTTATGGGCATCAAAAACAAGATTTACCCGGGTAAGCCGACAGATTTCGACCTGTATTCCAAAACCGAAACCGAGCTTGCTGAGCTGGGGATCCGGCGTTTGCCGCGCACTTTGTTCAATGCGATCGAAGCCTTGCGCAGTGACGAAATGGCGGAACATGTGATGGGGCCAGTGATGCGTAAATCATACCTCGATTACAAGAACGACGAGTGGGAGCGCTATCATCAATCAGTCACGGATTGGGAAGTTA
Organism: Ruegeria sp. BA2; assembly: GCF_056539605.1. Taxonomy (NCBI): domain Bacteria; kingdom Pseudomonadati; phylum Pseudomonadota; class Alphaproteobacteria; order Rhodobacterales; family Roseobacteraceae; genus Ruegeria; species Ruegeria sp. BA2. The sequence goes on from NZ_JBQFVE010000015.1 coordinate 58,679, forward strand.
AGGAATATCTGCGGCTTTACTGAGCCCAGGACGGACCAGATGATGGCGGAATTTCAGATATACGAGCTGGGTGACCTGCCGCTCCTGTCGGGCGACACGTTGAAGGACGCCAAACTTGCCTATCAGACTTATGGCACGTTGTCGGCGACAGGTGACAATGTCATCGTCCTGCCGACCTTTTACACAGGTACAAATTCTCGCAACGAAGGGTTTTTTGGCCCAGGTCGAGCGATTGATCCGGCACGACATTTCATTGTCAGCCCAAACCTGTTTGGCAATGGTCGTTCGTCGTCGCCATCGAATACGCCTGCGCCGCAGGACGGCCCTCGCTTTCCGCTGATACAGATGTGGGACAACGTCGCCGCGCAGCATCGGTTGATCCACGATCACCTTGGCATCAAAGAAATCGCTCTAGTCGCTGGCTGGTCCATGGCGGGCTGTCAATCCTACCAATGGGCGGCGCAATACCCAGACATGGTCCGGGCGATCTTGCCCTTTTGCGCGTCGGCCCGAACTTCACCGCATAATTTCGTCTTCCTCGAAGGGGTCAAGGCTGCCCTCTGCGCAGATCAGAATTGGAAAGATGGCAACTATGTTAAACCGCCCGAGGTAGGTCTCAAGGCATTTGGCCGCGTGTACGCGGGTTGGGCCTTCTCTCAGACCTTTTACCGCGACGGGCTTTATCGCCAACTCGGGTTTCAAACCATCGAAGAGCTGATGCAGGATTGGGAGCGCGATCACGTGCTGGGCTGGGATGCCAACGACCTGCTGGCCAAGCTTGCAACCTGGCAAGCTGGCGATATCTCTACCGGGCCGCTTTACAATGGGGATTACAAACAAGCACTAGGTGCAATCGAAGCTCGTGCCATCCTGATGCCGTGTACGCAGGATCTATATTTCCCACCCGAAGATAATGAAATCGAAGCCCAGCACATGCCTAACGCCATCTTCCGCCCTTACGACTCGCCTTGGGGTCATTGCGCCGCAAACCCGGGCAATGACACAGGATTTACGGCACAGTTGGATCTCAATATCCAAGAGCTTCTGCAAGATTAAAGCTTAGCAAAGAATGTGAAATTGTACTCGGCCCTTTGTGACCGGCACTTTCTTCAAGTGAAGAGCGGCAAGTCGGAAACTGAACTGCAAATATAACGACTTAAGTAACTTTACCCTTTGGACAATTTGTTCCATTTTGCCATGTCCGCTTTTCTGCGTTTTGCCGACAGTGACACCAGTTGCAGCATTTGACACAGTGGGCTCGAAGCAGCCATTCGCTGCGCAGTGCATCAATGACCGAGTTGCGGACTAAGCTGACTTCTTTCGGACCGGATAAATCAAATAATAGTTGTCACACCGGAAACTCTACTTGTTTAAGAACCACGCCACATCGCAACTAACTTCATTAAGTCGCCTGGCGCTCTTTTTCCGGCCAGAATTCATCCACCACGACATATGCGATGATTACAAAAAAAGCGGCGCTGGCAACTTGCAATACGCGAGTGATGCTCTTGACGTCAGCCTCGTCTGAAAACGGTGCAACCGAACCGCCATATACAATCAGAGCTGTTGTAATAGCGGAACCGGCGGCGGAGGCGAGCGGTACTTTTGATTTTCCAAGTGCTCCGAGTGTTAGGCAAAAGAAAAAACACAGTAGAATGGGGGTTAGAATGACCGGAGCTATTACGTTTATTTCATAGCATATGATGGATACTGCCGCCCCAAGTAGATTTGCCGTCAGCATAGCTTTTGCAACTGTTTTGCCTGCAGCAGGCATTGCCGCAAGTTGCTGGCTCAGCAAGGCGACAAAAAACAGAACCAACAAAGCAGAAGCGCCGGAAATAAAGAACGCCATAGCAAAGGGCACTGTGACCAGAGACATCCTGACTATGCGGCGGTGTGGGTCGAAGTCTGGCGGCGTTGCAGCTTTTTTCTGAGCGGTCGTCGGAGGTTCAGCGGGTATCAGCACGAACATCAGCGTGGATACAAAGCCTGCGAACAGCAGGTTCAGCGGTATCCAATACACGAGCACCAAGGCCAGATCCTGTGATTGCAAAACCAAGTTCGGGATCATCAACGCCCCCATGAGGGCGATGACACCGGGCAATACTCCGGCACCGGAAACGGACCACATGAAAGACAGGATTATTCCAATCGCAACAAAGATGAGGAACACAACAGGATATGGTGAGAAGATCGAGGAAAGCAGGAACGAAATGAACATCAATCCAATTGAGAAGACAAACAGCTTACCAAATGCTGCCAAAGGTAGTGCCGCAGGTGCTTGAAGGAAAAGGGCAGTGAACACCGCCCCAACAACGGCAAGGGGCCACCCAAGAAATAGGCCCAATGCAAAGACACCGGTTACCCCCAGCGCAAGCCGGGTGACAGAGCTTTGATCCTCAGTACGCATAGGAGAAGATTGAAACCACGCGGATGTAGGCGCGGCCTACGAGGTTCAGCAACGAGTTGTCGCTTAGATACATGATCACATCGGCCTGCCCGTTCAGTTGAAAGCGAAGATCGTCTTCGGCACTTCCAGCTTCATAGCCGGGTAAAACAATCCTGACCGGAAACCTTTCGGGCTCCCGCAAAAATCCCTTGGTGCTTGGCGGGCTCGCCAATTGCCCCGGCTCATCACTGCCACTCAAAGAAACAGCAGCACTAAAGCTCTCAATGACGCCCGGAACAATCTTACCTGGATGCATATCCAACACCACATCAACCGGAGACCCTATTGAAGCTCTTCCCATATTGTTCTCGGTAAAATAGGCTTCGATCCAGACGTCGGTTGCATCTAGAAACGTCAACAAGTCCTGACCGGAGCGGGCATAGGTGCCGGGGGCTATCAGCAAGTTTGAGATGACACCCGTCGCCGGGGCACGCAGTTCAGTCCATTCAAGGTTCAGTTCCGCATCGGCCAAAGCCGCCAACGCGCGCTGGATTTTCGGGTTTTCAATCCCATCGTCACCAAGCCTTTGCTTTGCTTTTTCCAGATCCGCTTTTGCGTTCTCAAAGTTTGCCTCAGACTCTGCCAGTTGTCCTCGTGCATCATCGGCCTTTGAGACGGCAATCAACCCTTTCTTTTCGAGCGCAAACACACGTTCCGTCTGAATACGCATCGTATCCAGATCGCTCTGCGCCCTTGCGAGTTTGGCTTGTGCCGCACTTACCTCTGCCGAAGACGCACCCACCTCTTGGGTCGCCGCTTCAAGATCAGCTTCCGCCTTTGAACGCTCGATTTCGTAGGGCCTGGAATCTATCCGAACCAGAACATCACCTGCCGAAACGACTTGGCCGTTTTCTACCAAAACTTCCGTTACCGTTCCGGTCACCTGAGGCACGATTTGGGTGGCCACAGCTTTTACTCTGGCGTTTCCGGTAAATGGTGTTTTTCGATCAGCGACCAGATACCAGACAAGAAAAATCAGAATGACAGCCAGGGTTGTCCATATCGTTTTCCTCATTTCGCCGCACCTTCAGCAGTGCCCTCGGCTTCGGGCGAGCTATCAATCCAAACCTTGAACAGCTCATAGAAGACCGCGAAGAGAACCGGCCCCATAAAAACGCCGATTAAACCGTATGCCATCATACCTCCGAGAACGCCGATGAGGATGACCAACATGGGAGTTTCAAGGCCTTTTGAGATGAACACAGGTCTTAGGAAACTGTCCATTATCATGACAGGAACGGCCAATATGGTGAAGATCAAAGCAGTTCCGCCGGACATGGAACTCCATGCGTAGATAATTACCGGTATTAGAACCAATCCAGGCCCGATTTGGATAATCGAGAGTATGAGGCAGACAAATGCCAGCGTGGCAGCCGAAGAAATACCAAACAATGCCAATAGTATCCAAACGAAGACCGCCTGAATGGCTGCTACGCCGATCACGCCTTTTGTCACGTTCCGGATCGTTGCGCCTGCCAGTGTTACGAATTCACCGCCGCGTGGTGCGAAGACACGGTTGGCAAAGCGCTGAAGACCCTGGACCAAACTTGGCCCGGGGCTAAACAATGCCCCCATAATCAACACGGACAGAGCTAAGCCAAGCAGCCCTATTCCGATGCCCAGCACCTTTCCGAAAAGCGATTTGGTGATTTCAAGGATTTGCGTGCCATATTTTGCAAGCGCGCCGTCGAGATTGCGCTCGAACATTCCCCAGACTTCGGCAATTTTGTCTCCTACTAAGGGCAATTCCTTTAGGCCCTCAGGCGCAGGTGGGACTTTCAACTCACCCTTGTCTGCTTGTTCGGCGAATTCAGACCCAAGTTCTGCGGCTCCAGATACCGCAGTTGCGATTGGCCCGAGGGTCAGAACAAGGCCCAACAAAACCAAGATCGTTGTGGCAAGCTTTTTCCGTCCTCCTAGCTTGGATTGTAGCCAATCAAATGCCGGGTAAAGCGCAACGCAGAGGATCGTCGCCCAGATGACTATGCTTGCAAGCGGAGCCACCATTACCAAGGCGCTGTAAAGGAACAATCCGAGGAAGAGCAATCGTATCGCGAGATCGACAATCTTCGCGTCCTGGGTCTTTTCCATTCCATCCCTCCATCATCTGTTTTCCAGACAATACACTCAAAAAACGTAATATGTATATTTTTTGAGTTTTTGGTGATCATCTATCAGCTTGAAGGTACGAGTGAATCCGAGACACGGCTTCCGATGCCCAGTCAAACTGATACCTGCGCATGAACTCAAATTGCCTTAATTGGGGATAATCTAATTGTCCGTTTTTTCGTCGTCTTGGGACAAGATTGTATCTGCCACTGTGGTCGCCGCAGTCACGAAAACACCCAAGCCTACAATGATATATACCATTGTGAAGATTTTCCCCGCCGCGGTTTCAGGTGAGAAGTCACCAAACCCCACGGTCGAAATTGTCACTACGGAAAAGTAGATCGAGTCGAGCCAACTCCAACCTTCGACAAAGTGATAAAAGACCGAGGCCCATAAAATCATTCCGACTGTGAAGGCAAGAATGCCTTTCACTCTACCGTCCTTGAAAGCGACGCCTATCCCACGTAATATTCTGGTTAGTGAATTCATCATGCCCTCATCGTTTGATGCATTCACACATAGCAGTAATTAAATTAATTTGGAAAATCGGAGGAACCTGGCTGCCTGACGGTTGAAGCTTACGTTGTGCCACCATGTTCAAAGCTCATGCAGCGCATGGGTTTTTTTCACGTCAACGCTACAGACCTTGAGGCCGCAGAGTTGATGGTGTCGCGAGCCCGCAGCGCATTTCTCGCTCAATTTCCCGAAGCGCGGTTTCGCGCGACACGACTGCCGCAGGGCGGATCGGAATCCGGAATTGTATATGTCGAAATCTTCGGACCCGACGCCGAGGTTTTAATGACCGCTGCCGAAAAGGTCTCTGCCAGCTTCGCGGGCATGCCAAGCGTTGTTAAGAACGAGACAGACTGGGGTCACAAGATCATCAAGATCGTCATCAACATCGCACAGGACAAAGCCCGCGAGTTTGGCGTCACATCAGAAGACATTTCAGGCGTGATGGCAGCCTATTTTTCGGGCACTGAATACTCGACTTTTCGCGAAGGTGATAGGCCGATTGATCTATGTGGAAGCGGGGCAGAGGCTTATGCTGCGTCTGTATCGAGGTCGGCGGTGAGCCTAAAGCTGCCAACACTGCGCTTTGAACGAACCGATGCGCTCCGCTACAAGCAACCGCTATCTAACGTACGAAATTAACTGGTGGGTTGACAGTTGAACAGTTACCGTACGCTGGATAAATCTATTGGAATAAGACAAATTTTATGGTCCAAACGGTTCAACCAAAGCAAACTGCTGATGCCGCGCTGAAGGCGACGCCGGATATCCTGCGTGTGGTCTCGGAATCTCGCGATGACGCCCAACCGGTCTTTGACGCCATCCTGAAGAACGCCTGCGACCTCTGCAAAGCGGACATTAAGCTTGATTCCTGCAAAGTTTGACAAACAGCGACAAAAAGCTTCTTGGGCGCAACTGTGGCACATGCCAGTATTGGACCTTTCTAGCTTTCCTGAAACTGGATCGAGCATGCGCATGCATTGGACACCGCGACAGATGTCCGAGGAAATAGTTCAGAATTTGCGGCAGGTTGATGTGCTTTTCAGCCAAGAATACAGCGACCATCTAGTTCGCTGATCAATCCACTTCAACAGAGCCGCTAACTCGTACCCTTCATAAGTTTGTCTGCATACTGATCCAATGTCAGAGTTCCGCCCTCTTTATCGGCTCTGCCCTGATCGTCGGAATCGCCCAATATGCCAAGATAGCAACCTTTGTATTTGGTTCGATGTATCTGCAAACTGTGAAGGTCTGGCTGCCTTTGTGTCTGTGGTGGTTCTCATTTACTCCTACTTGGCGATTGAAGCGCAGGAGCCAGGGAAATAGGATGCTCACGCTGAGTTGTAAACGAGCAGGTCCTTGACCTTAAAAATCGAGTAATTTGCCCTATACAAAGGGGTCCATTTTAAATTTTGTAACAAGCAAGCTATCGGCCGACTGCATCGCCCCGTTTGTCCAACCCTGGGATACCGACCATGCTTCATTGCAAATGTGAATGCCCGGAACCGGCTCTTGCATGTAGTCAATGATGTCTTTCGGATTAGCCCCAATTCCCCACAGATGATAGGCGGCGCCCCAAGGTTCGCGCCCCCAATTCTGGTAGGTGGCCGCAACAGGTTCGGGCAAATCATCCCTCAGGTCATGGGATTTTCGAACCTGACTCCAGACCTCTTTCACTAGTCGGCCTGAGGCTGGTAGTAGTTTGCGCATTGACGGAGCGATAGGGTCTCTATTGGGTCCGGTTGCCTGATCAATCCAGTCAGGCACACCAAAGGTCGGCCCTTCGGAGAGAGCCTCCCAATACTCGATCATCTCGCCATCGTGGTAACTCGCCATCAACAACGCATGGCCGGACGCGTCATCTACACCCCAGCGATAAATCTGGCGCGCCGGTAGATCTGTTATGACCCGACCAACAGACAGGTTACGGGGCGTCCACCAATCCTGCTCAAATGCAAGATGTACTTTGGCCAATGGAACCTTGTGAACACTCTCCACCGCGCGTGCAAAACGGCCATTGCCTGAAAACACTTGGGCGTTGACCAGTGTGGGAAAAGCATTCGGAGGAATGGCCAGGATCACACGCGCAGCCGATACTTTTGTCCGCCCGGCTTCCGTCTGAAAGGTCAGATCAAAGCCCGCATCAGGCCGCCGCATGAGGTCGACCAGTTCGTGTTCTAGATGAAGCTTCCCACCGTTCGACAGGTAGGTTTTGGCGATAGCTTTGGGGATTTGTTCAAGACCACCATTCAGTTTCAAGTATTTGGTTTTGTAAGCGAAGTCGCGTTCGAACCAACGGATCGCTGTTTTGCTGTCCCAATTAGAAAGAGGCGAGTTGTAACCTAGAACATCGCGCATGAAATTGTACGACTCACGACTGCGCTCTTGAAGCAGGAGTTCCCATAGTCCCGTACCATCCAGAGACAGAGCGCCGTCGGCAACCATCTTGTTCAGATCATTAATCGTTTGAGTTAGAAGGTCTTTGCCGCCAGCGATGACTGCTCTTTCTCGTTCATTCAGCCCGTAAGGAAGGATCTTCCCTTCAGAAAGCTCTGAGAAATGCTGACCACGAAGGTAATAGCCCGTGATCGGGTACGCAAAATCCTGCAATTTCTCGCGCCCAACCATTTCATTGACGACTTTGATCGCGTGCTTGTCGGTGTGGCGCAACCGCATTCCGCCGATTTCGGCAGTCTGGGTTTCTAGGTTCGGGAAATGTAGAGAAAGAAGGCGCCCTCCGACCCTGTCCGTCGCTTCAAAAACACCCACGCGTGATCCGTGCGTCTCGCTTAACCGCATCGAACAAAACAATCCGGCCACGCCTCCGCCCACGATTGCGACGTCCAGATCGGTTGTTCCCGTCTGCGCACGAAGTGCAGGAGACGCCAGCGTAAACGCTCCGGCAGCTCCAACTTGGCTTAGAAAAGTTCGACGTGTCGGCATTGCGTCTTCTCACGTTGATACAAGGTATAGAACTGTAAGTGCGGGGATCGGAAACGGGCGGTTAGATCGTTTCATAGTGGCCACTTTGCCAACTTTGGCAACTAGCTTGTCATCCGGCCAAGCATTCATTGATCGTCCACATAGAGGTGCCGGGGTTATCATCACAGATCTGAATCGGCTCTCAACAGAGGCGTGGTTTACGTCTGCTTTCGCGATGCCGCGCTGCCACAAAAAGTGCCGATCCAGTTAGTGCTAGGCCTCTTTGTTTAACGGTTATCACCGGTTCAAGTACGCCAATTAAAAGTAGCCTGTCACTTTGCGGCCAAGAGGCCGCATGCCACCGCCTGATCTGCTACCGTCACTTCTTGCTCCTGAGGCTGGCTCCCAAACTCCATTGGCTTAAAGGGACAGCTGATGTGTAGGTCGATTTGCTTTCATTTTCAAAAGCAATTGCAATGGTCTGTGGCGAAGCCGAGGCATCAAGGTTCAAATCAACCATCAGTCTCTTTATACCCGAATTTGAGTTTTGTAATCGGCATTCGGAATTGTAGAGCGTTTCACATGGGTTGGCTGAACGTAGTACAAACTCCGCTTCTGGAGGAGATAGTATTCGTGCGTGTAGTACTTGGCCTTCTTGGGTCAGGGTCGCACTCGATCCATCAATCGAGACCTGCGCTTCGGTGTGCATGGTCCAAGCCACCGGGCCCTTTAATTGGCCGACTAACTCATCCTGAACCAGTACGGTCGTATCATCGATCAACGCAATCCCACGCAGCACTGTGCCTTTGGATTTTCCATAAGCGCCAGAAAGATCAGCGATCGTAAAGCTGAAGCCGGGAAACTGACCAAACTCTTCAACTTGCGCCCGACCCGTTGCAATTTGATTGCCTGTGTCGAAGGTCAAAGTGTTTTGCCCGATTGTTGCAGTGCGGTAATAATCAAAGCGTTTGTCGGTAAAATATCCTGGCAGCTGATAGTTTCCGATGCCCAGATCCACTGCCCACCGCACACCGTTTGCGTCCAGAATAAAGGTTCCAGCGTCCAGATTGTTGTGATGGCTGCGAAGTGGCCCAGCTTTGAACCCTATAAATGTAGCGTCAGGATCGTTCCAAGCGGACCTCATAGTCACCAATCCAAGCCCACCTGACCAATAAGCGGTTTGACGTGCCGGTACCGACTCCCATTCGGGGCCCTGCTGCCAAATCATTTCGAAGGCCAGATGGGACGACGGGGAAGTTTTGAATAGAGATGGGTCATAGCTAGGCCGATCAAAGTGTGACGCCAGCCACGTGAGCGCGACAGGATCGGTAACTGCATCACTATCACCATAGTTGAAGAGAGTCCCTGTAGGCCCTGTCGCATGTATCAGGAATTCGCCAAAGCGCTCCAGCCCAACTGATTTGGACAGACCGAAGTCATGGCCAAGCACTGAATTCAACGAGTCAATTGATATTGCGGCATCCCTAGCCGACAAAGCGCCATACATTGGTCCCTCGGACCAAGCTCCATCCGGAGCAAACATTGCAAACCCATTGCGAATGGACACCTGAGCCCGTTCAATAATTCGATTGGCCAACTCTGGCTCGGCTTCTGAAGTGACCAGTGCCGCGACGATCATTCCGGTATTGCACACTACGTTCCAGTTGAATGAAGAAACCGGCCAAGTGATGTCCGCTGTTGCCGTTCCATCGGGCAGAGTTTTCGGAACTGGTTCCGGATAGATCCATCGCTGCGGTGCGACCCAGCCGTTTTCGAAATACAGCGTGTCCAGATCATAGATTTTGTCTGCTTCTTTCAAACCGTTTTCGATCAGTGCAGTCGTAATGGTTTGGTGATCTTTTGGGGTTAGAGTTTCGCTGATCCAGCTGTATCCAAGTGAAACTGCCAAGGCGACACGGCTGAGTCCAAGAAAGTTCTCAGGATGCCAGGTCTTTAGATCCGAGAGTTGGAGAAGTTCTGTCCTAGTACGCTCGGCGTAGCGGTTGTCACCTGTCAAACGCCAGGCCAAAGCCAAAGTCGTTAGGCGTTCTACAGGCCTTTCGCCAAAACCTCGGAAAGCCTGATGTATTTCTCCATCTTCTTTTTGAAGAAGCTCGACAATCGTCGGTGATTGCAAATGAGCATTCGCACGTGCAATCAAATCGTCAAATTTCGACGCAAACGCTGGATCAGTGGTTCGCTGAGCTTTAATTCTCTGAACCACATCTTGTGTAAGGACAACATTAGGTACCAAACTCTGAGCTACGGCGCTTGCCGTGCTAAAACAAACAAAAAGTGTTGCATAAACAAAACCGGCGCGACGTAAGCCAGCGTTTAGTATGGCTGCGATCATTGAAATCATCCGCCAAGAAGCCCCTGCAAGAAAACACTGCAACGCCTATAGCTTACTGTCAAAGATAACTAATATAGAACGCAAATATTGGTTCCGAAAAATCGTCGTTGCAGTGCAACTTGACAGCAATTTGCTGCATCGGCAGGCCTAAGAATCCACTGATGCTTGTCGAGCGAATGCCAGCCTCGCTTTAGTTTCTACGGAGAACAACAATGAGGTGCCAGACTTCGCATGCGTACTTGCTCGTTTTAGCCTCATAGAGTCGCGCGAGACGGCTGTAAAACTCGGCCATAAGCTGGTCGAGCATTTCAGTGCTGTCGCAGTTGGGACCGAACAGTTGCGTTCTCAAAGTGGTATCGGCAAAGGCCCGGGTGTATCCAACGTATTTCTCGGCATAGGTGCCAGGATCATCGATATACTCCTTGAAGATGTCGTCAGCTTTGATCGGGGCAGGTTCCACACTGATCTTGCATATTTCGAACGCATCCCTCACGTCGGCGTCGTGCTCAAGAGCATTGCGTGCCTCTGCCTCTGTCATGAACCAAAGCGAGAACAAAAATGAATCGAGGCTGTCGGGGCTAATGAGGCCGTCATCAGCCATTGTCTTGGCCACAACCTGAATCGCGCGATAGATACCGCGTCCTGATGCAGCAATGCTGTTTTTCTCGGATGGATCGGGAACAGAGCCAAGTGTTCCGACGACAAGATACCCTCCTGAATGCAATTCTTGAGACCTCTGGACTAGAAAGTGTGTCCAGTCGTTCTGCGCAATCCGTTCGACAGTCCGCCTGGCTTCATCTTCCAGGTCAGCGAACCAGACGGTCCCGGGCGAGTTCAGGTGAATGCCCTGGCTCAGCCAATGACTTGCAAAAATACATGTTCCGATCGACACAGAAGCAGGGGGTGCTACCCGATTATAAAATGACCCAATTGTTGCTTCGGTGCGGATGTTCTTGGAGATATGTGAATAGCCGGCTGGGCATTCGACCAATTCAAACAAAGTGTTCCAATCATTACCAACCTGATCGGAATGGCAAACGACGATTGGTGAGTTGCCGAATGTATTCAAACACGCATTTATTGCCGGTTTGACCATCTCAATGGAGTTGACACCTGGTCCGCAGCCATATTCCACGATCTTGAACTCGGCCTCGGGCTCGTCCATCGAGGAAACCAAATTACGAACAAGCGGTCTCAACTGTTGAACCAGTTGCAACTGTGCAGAAGAGTTTTCGTTGTAATCGACCATGCCCTCGGTCGCTTTTTCGGAACAAGCGTGTTGATCCGTCATTTGCTGGCCCCAATTCGATATCGGCTATCAACTGAAGAAACATTACGGGCCCGCAAGCGTCCTGTCAGGTCAATACACCACTGAGGTGCCCAAGCACGTCGAATTCGCGACTTGCAACGTTCGTTGGCTACGTCATTGACACTGTGTGATAGGGTCGAAGGAAAGGATGCTGTGCGTTGGTACCAATCTTCCGGAAAGGTACGGCGGGGCTTCTGCGGCACCCGTGGATCGACACTATTCTGGGATCCGATCCGCCGTGACTGGACCGCTGTCGCAATGGGGGTATTCGGTGGGCCAACGAATACGTCTCTCGTGACTCATATCTTTGTGTCTGAGAATGGGGACTAGCACGAGATCGCGGATGGACCGCCTCAGAACGAAAGGTAGTTTCACTGGCATTGGCTTTGCTGGACACAGGTCGCGTTGCTCAGTAGGACCATGTAATGCTGCGGCGAAACAATACCTATGCCGTGCTGCAATTCATCGAAGCTGGAGCGGATGTGAATGCGGTAGGCGATATGTCTAAAACGCCACTTCACATTGCCCTGAAACAACGGAACTTAACTGCTACTGAAGCGTTGCTAAAAGCAGGCGCGGATTCTTCTCATGTTTCTCAGTTTGGACAATCGCCGCTTGACCTAGCGCGAGAGTTGGGCGGTGATGCTCATCGGTTACTCCACAACGAATAGAACCAAGGTAGGGTGCTTTGCCAATGGCAGCTTTGTCGGAGCAAACGGCGAGTTCAATCTACTATAGTTTTCGCGGTCGCGGCGAATGTCCGCTAAGCGGGCTGTGATCGCAGCATCGCGACCACGTGTACAAGGTCGGCTAGGGGCCGCGAGCTGGCACTGCTTAGAGTTGTGGGGAACGTCGGCAGTGAGCCCACGTTGATCGATGCGGCTCGGTGCCTCAATGACCGTAATGCGCAGAAAGCCGACTTTGCAAAGTCGGTTGTATCCTCCACTTCTCGCATTCTGCGATGGCTTCCAATGCTGGAAAGCGTAGCGACCAAAACCAGTCATTCGAGTTCAACGATGCATTGTCATTCTAAATATGACATTAAAGAGAAGAACTAGAAAATTTTGCATCGGCAGTTTTGCGATGCGTTTCATCAGTGACCATTCAGCGTATCCAGTATCGCTTGCCGCGTTGCGTCATCATTTCGGAAAATCCTGCCGGCGAGAAACTCGGACGGAAACTCAGGCCACGTCCTGCGCATTTCGGCAACGAGTCGTCGTGCTTCTTCTGAATTTCCCAACTGATCGTGCGCAACCGCTTGGAATAAGAGCGAAGGTGCACTGACTGGCGCTCCGGCAGCTGGCGCTCCCTGAAAGGCTTCGACAACATTTTCGTAGTGCCCGAGCATAAGTTGCGACACGCCCCAGATGTTTCTTGCTCCAAACCTACCAGTTCCTGATCTGGACCTCTCCGGATCGCTAACCTCGGCTGCAAGTTCCGGGGCGTTAGCCAAGATCGCAGTGATACCTGCAAGGTCGAGAATATGGCCATCCTTCGGCGCCAGATCGACGGCCATTCTTGCATATTTCAATGCTTCGTCTGGCTGGTTTTTGGCAGCCAGCACCCAACCATTTGCGCCGTTTGCCCACGCATCAGCGGGGGACAATTCAAGCGCTTTTACCGACATTTTCGAGGCTTGATCGAAGAGATCATCCCTATTTGCTGCATCTAGTGACAACACCGCCAGGATCGCCAATACCTGCGCTGATCCGGCATAGCCGTCAGACAGAGCCGGGTCGAGTTCCACAGCGTGCTGGAACATTCCCAGTGCTATTTGCTGACGTTTGACATCAAAAACGGGAAAAAACATGCCGCGGGCTTGATCCGCAAGATTGGCCGCCTGAAGTCTTGTCAGCGATTGCTCTCCAAGCGCTACACGTTCCGCCTGTTCGATGGATCGAGTTGTTGGCACAACCTCCAAATTATCCTGGCTCATCCAGGTGCCAAGCACAGCGGCTAATGCAAGAACGCCCAGCCCAGCTGGCAACAGTTTCAGCGAATGTCGACGCCTACCAGGCTCATCGCTGATCCACGCACTTGAAGTGCGGTCTTCAATTGGTGGAACGTATGAAAACCGCGGTTTGTATCCGCCGGGGTCAACAAAAATGCGAACTCCCTTGCCGTCCCAGTGATCTTCGTAGAACTGATGCAAAAGACGCCGCAGTCGCCTAGCCTCAACGCGAACCAGGTTTTGACCACCAGTACCATCTATGCGCCGCCCATAGACCTCAACAGCGATAGCTTTGCCTCGAATCTGAGTGCTTCGACCCGATAGGGATTCCTCGACTATGTAGGTAAGAAATTGCGTGAGTCGGGGTGAAGCTTGAAACCCGTCGCTTGATACAATTCGACTCAGAGCTTCTCGGACGAGCTTCGGAGAAGGCTGCTCAACATGTTGATTTATTGTCAAATCGTTGGATTTGTTCAATGTCAACTCACCCCCAACTCACGGTGACTCACTTGGCCTGTGCGGTCAACCGCACTCATCTTGATTTGAGAATAGGTAGTGGGCGTCGGATTTTTTCCAATGACGGTAGACCTGATTGAAGAAATTCCAGAACTTTCCGATGTGCTGTCGAGGTGCATCGAATCGGACGCGCTACTCGGCGAGATCATCGAAGATCTGAAGAAAGCATCTGCGTTTTCGAAAGACGCATCGATCACGGCCTCAGAGCGCGCCGAATGGGCCCACATCAAATCTGAACTCATCAACGAGCTCCGCCAGATGGTGGAGCGCAATCCGCGCAGCAATTCCAATTGAGGGCATAGCTATGACAAAAGAAGACAACGGCAAAGATCTTAAGAACGAGCCGAACCAGCAATCCGACGACATAGAAAACCCTTCCCGGCGGCACGTTATGCAGGGACTGGCAGCAGGTGCGGTCGCAACAGGTGCCGTTAGCTACGGTTCAGGAGCTGCTCAGGCGCACCCTTCCGATGGACCACCAGGCGAAAGCCTGAAGAACCCGTACGGGGGCAGACCTGCCGGAGGCATCACTTTACCGGAGTACTTCCGTCCTACGAAATACATGACAGGCTCGAACGCGAACTATTTCCCACTTTCCGAGGACCTTGGGCCTGACGAGATGCGGATTTCATTCTGTGGCTCAACGCCATTTCCACCCCGTGAAGATCAGGCGGGGACCTGTATCATGGTTGAATTGGGTAATGGAAAACGGTTCTTTTTCGATTTCGGATCGGGCTGCGTTCGAAACATCATCGGGATGCAGGTTCCGGGTCAGTTGATCAATGACATTTTCATCACGCACCTGCACGTCGATCACTACGCCGATATTCCTTACATCTACCCGTTCCGTGCGTGGTCCGGAGGGTACACACCACTGCGCATACACGGCCCCTCTGGTCGGACGCCCGAGCTTGGCACAGCCGGAATGGTCAAAGGCATGCAGCAGATGCTTAAGTGGCATTTGGAGGCTTTCGACGTCTTCCCAATCGGGGACGGTTACGAGATCGAAGTCAATGAATTCGATTTCCGTCAGGAAGGCGGCATTGTCTATGACGAAGACGGTGTCACGGTTCGGTCCTGGCCACGCAGCCATGCCAAGGACGGTGCGGTCGGCTATCGTCTGGATTGGAACGGCCTAAGCTTTGTTTGGACTGGCGATGGCCGCCCCGATGAACTGAGCCTTGAGTATGGCAAAGGCGTAGACGTGTTTGTCACCGAAATGTCTGGTCAGGATATCGGTCAGTTGATGACCTACAAATATGGTCTGCCACAAGAGCTGTTCAACTATACAATCGATACGCACCATACTTCGCACTATGCGGTTGGTAAGATGATGGCTGAGGCGCGCCCCCGGATTGCAATGGTGACTCACTATACGCAAGACGAGGATATCGATGCCGAGATGCTGGCGGGAATCCGAGCCCATTATGACGGGCTGTTTGCCTGGGGTTTGGATGTTGCAGTAGTCAACGTTACCAAGGATGCAATCTGGTATCGGAAGGCGACACTTCCAGGCAAATCCGGCTCGGTCGCACCGTTCCGCGAATTGGGCAAGATGGAAGCAGAAGGCAGGATCACGTTGCCTGATGAAATCAAGCCGCCAGCACCGCGATCATCACGTGCTGAACAGCAGGACCAGAAATACCGCGATATGGAGATCGATCCTAAAGAATACTATCCAGCTGACGTATTCCGAGCCCCCGATCCTGAGTGGCCCAGCGACTTCGTCATCAAGGTTGATGACGTCATCCCGAACCGCAAGAAAAAAGCGGAGTAACGGCATGATCGAATTCGGTTCGACATCCGCAATCCCTGTTACAATCCTTACCGGCTTTCTTGGGGCCGGTAAGACAACCCTTTTGAACCGTATCCTGACAGGCAATCACGGGCTGCGGGTTGCGGTTCTGGTGAACGACTTTGGATCCATCAACGTCGACGCTGATCTCGTTGTTGGCCTTGAAGATGATGTGATGAGTTTAGCGAATGGTTGCGTTTGCTGCTCAATACGAGATGACCTGATCGAAACAGTGGAAGCCGTTCTCGCCCGGCCTGAGAAACCGGAATACATCGTCCTTGAAGCAAGCGGCGTGTCGGACCCATCGTCAATCGCGATGACGTTTACGGATCAACGGTTCCGGGACATGATCCGCTTAGACAGCCTCATGTGTCTTGTCGATGCGGAACAGTTATTTGCCGCGCCGGAACAAATGGAACTGAAGCTCCGTCAAATTGCATTTTCGGACATGGTAATTCTGAACAAGGTTGATCTTGTCGACAGGGCCACAGTTCAGAAGGTGCATGATTGGCTCGGGTCTCGCTTCCGTCGGTATCGTCTGGTCGAAGCTGTCAACGCGGATGTCCCGCTGGATATACTTCTTTCAGTTGGTCGCTTTGCCGCCGAACAACTCGAAACCGAAATACCTGATCACCATGAACATGGACCAGATTGTGGTTGTCATCACTCTGATCACTCGGACAGCTTCTCAACAACTATGATGAAAGCTGAACGCCCCATAAACTTATCTTCTCTCCGGAACGCAATTCGGAAGCTTCCGGGCGACGTTTATCGTCTCAAGGGTTTTGTTTTTAGTGAGGAGGATCCAGATCATCGCATTCTTGTTCAGGTGGTTGGAAAACGTATGGACATCGCACGGGATGGTGCTTGGGGTGACCGCAAACCCGAAACAAGGCTTGTCGCTATAGGCGCACCGGGGGCGCTCTCCGAGGATGTGCTTTCGGACACGCTTACGGGGACAGTCTGAAAGCCAATTTCGACCAAGTATTTTGGCTATAAGTCAACCGTGCTGGGCAATTTCATACGGTTCGGCGGCGGCGGACTGTGAGTGGGCCATTGACGTCATTGCCAATCTGGCGATCTCAAGTGCAAGCCACCCATGAGAGAACGGCCAGCTGAAAGGAGACCGCCTATGAAACTATGGTTGCTACGCTGCTCCATACTTGCCGGGGTTGGTGCCCTTTTTGGTACTGCGTGGGCAGAGTCCCAGGAAGAAGAACTGGCAAAGCAACTTGCTAACCCCGTGGCCGCTCTCATTAGCGTGCCATTCCAGCTGAACTATGATCAGAATTTAGGTGCCGACAGAAATGGTTCGCGCTGGATATTGAACGTACAACCGGTTGTTCCCTTTGATCTCACGGACGATTGGAACCTCATATCGCGAACAATTCTTCCCATTGCATCCATAGACGGTGGCCTACCGGGTTCTGGATCCGAGACTGGGCTAGGAGATACTGTTCAAAGTTTTTTTCTTTCGCCCAAAATGCCGAGCGCTGGCGGTTGGATCTGGGGGGCTGGGCCCGTTTTTCTGCTGCCAACGTCGACAGACAACAGCTTAGGTCTCGGAGAGTGGGGTGCTGGAGTTACCGGTGTGGCACTCAAACAACAGGGTCCCTGGACATATGGTGGCCTGACAAATCACATCTGGGACATCGATGGTGATACCGACATCAACCAAACGTTCTTACAGCCATTTATTTCCTACACAAATTCGAACGCGTGGACGTTCACTTTAAACACTGAGTCCACCTACGACTGGGAAAACGATCAATGGTCTGTGCCGATCAACGGTGTTGTCACCAAAGTTGCCCAACTCGGGGATCAACTTATCAGCGTAGGCGGAGGAGTACGCTACTGGGCCGGCGGACCAGATAGTGAACCTGACGGTTGGGGCGTAAGACTTGTAGCTACCTTGCTATTTCCCAAATAGTTGAGCCTTTCCTCAGAGAATATCGCTACCGGATGCAGGCATTGCGCGGACGAAAGCGAATAACGGTTTGGTCCGCATCTCGGAAGTCATCATGCTTGGATTGGAAGGTCCGCTTTGAGCTGACTGCTGTCCTCCGGACCAAAAACGCGGATGGCCGCAAAGTCCGCAATCCGCGATTTCGTTCAGCGGCTGATTTTGCCCGCGCAGCGAACGTCCGGATTAGCGGGCCGCACGGCGGCATGGAGTTCATGTGGTGAAGGTCCGGATTGGGCCGGGTTCATGCCACCACTAAGAGGAGTTCCGACAATTTCCCAAAAAGTTCGACTTGCTATACAAAACAGAAAAATTCTACTCGAGTTCTTAACTCCTCGAAATGCAGCCTTGCCTCGCAGCCGTAAAATATTTGGTGCAGGTCGTCCCCTCCCAGTCAAGTTGGCAATCCATCAAAGGATCGATTGCCCAGTTGAGTTCCAATCATTGAGAAACTTCTCGATGCCGATATCGGTCAATGGATGCATGACCAATTTCCGTACAACGGATGGGGGGATTGTGGCTATATCTGATCCAGCCAATGCCACCTTTGTAATATGATTGGGGCTTCTAACGGATGCCGCAATGATTTCAGTTTCAATACTATAGTTGTCGTAAATGCTACGGATATCACGGATCAAATTGACCCCGTCCAGATTGATGTCATCCAATCTGCCAATGAACGGAGATACATAGGTAGCGCCAGCCTTTGCCGCCAAGAGAGCTTGATTGGGTGAAAAGCACAGTGTGACGTTTGTTCTGATACCTTCACTTTTGAAATGAGCACAGGCCCTGAGGCCATCCAAAGTAAGCGGCAGTTTGACAACGACGTTGTCTGCGATCGCCGCGAGGTGCTCTCCCTCTGCGATCATTCCCGCGGTATCCAAAGCTGCAACCTCTGCCGATACCGGCGTATCCGTCAGAGTGCAAATTTCTGCAATGACCTCTTTGAAATCGCGACCAGACTTGGCGATCAAGCTTGGATTGGTGGTCACGCCATCCAATAATCCGAAGCCCATCAAGTCTTTGATGTCGTTTACTTCTGCGGTGTCCACGAAGAATTTCATGAGGTTTCCTCATTGCGTAAGGGGTGACTTGGGTTGCGCCTGAAGCTGTCGAGAGGCGCTGTATCAAGAGCTAGCTGAATCCAATGCGCAGATTCAGAATGCGTAGCGCATCCCGAATTCGGTGTAGTTCTGGCTAAGTGTAAGATCGGCTTTCCGGCTCTCACGGATGACACGTTCAGCGTTGGGCAGATCGTTCATTTTTGCGCGTAGCAACGCGGTTTGCGGGTCAAACCCATGCTTGATCCAGCGGCGCTGCAACCTGCTTTCGAGTTCTTCCAATGTGGGGCTGACGAAGACCGTTGCAGCGTAAATATCCTCCAAAGTCCTCCACGGGTCGCTTTTCATCAAAAGATAGTTACCTTCTACAACCACAGTCGGAGTTTCAGGGTGAACCGCAATCGCATTAGCGATGGCCAAGTCCATTTGGCGGTCGAACTGGGGATGAAAGGATTCATATCGCGCTGATTGCAGCGCCCCAATCGCCTTACAAAACCCAACTGCATCGAAGGTTTCCGGTGCGCCTTTTTTTGCCCGCAAGCCTCGCGTTTCCAGCACGCGATTATCCAAATGGTAACCATCCATAGGCACAAGCGTAGCTGAAGGAACCGCCGAACTCTGTTGCGCGTTCAGCGATTGAACAACGGCTTCCGCTAAGGTCGACTTTCCGGATGCAGGGGGGCCGGCGATTGCGACAATCGCCCGAACCCCAACCTGCCTCCGAGAAAAGATCAGCTCGCAAACCCGCTCTGCATCCTGTTTGATCACGCTGCGTCCTCTTTTGGGGGTTCTTTGGCTCCGGTCATGAAGGCCACCGCGTCGGACATCGTATAGTCCTTAGGATCAATCGTACAAAGACGCTTGCCCAGCCGATGCACATGGATGCGATCAGCGACTTCGAAGACATGCGGCATGTTGTGGCTGATCAAAATGATCGGAATGCCACGCGCCCGCACGTCCTGGATCAGCTCAAGTACCTTGCGGCTTTCCTTTACGCCTAAAGCAGCCGTCGGTTCGTCCATGATGATAAACTTGGTTGCAAAGGCAGCGGCACGGGCGACGGCAACACCTTGGCGTTGGCCACCAGAGAGAGTTTCAACCGCCTGATTGATCGACTGCACAGTCATCAGCCCAAGCTCGGTCAGTTTTTCACGGGCGAACTTCTCCATCGCTGGACGATCAAGTTTACGCATGTATTTGCCCATGAAACCCTGTTTGCGGATCTCGCGCCCCATGAACATGTTGTCTGCAATCGATAAGGCAGGAGACATGGCGAGCTGCTGATAGACGATCTCGATACCCATGTTCCGGGCGTCGATTGGAGAGGTGAAATTGACCTTTTTTCCTTCGATCAGGATCTCGCCCTCATCCGGGATTGTTGCCCCGCAGATCGCCTTGACGATGGACGATTTGCCTGCGCCGTTGTCTCCGATCACCGCCAGGATTTCCCCCTGGCGCAGTTCAAAGTCGGAATGGTCGATGGCGGTAACGTGGCCATAGCGCTTTACGATCCCGCGACCCTGGACGACTGGAGTTGTGTCTGTCATTAGCCCGATACCTTTCTGATCCACTGGTCGACTGCGACCGCTGCGATGATGAGAAGCCCGATAAGCAGGAAGGTCCACTGTGCGTCCGCTCCCAGAAGCCTGAGCCCCAGAGTAAAGACGCCGACGATCAGTGCCCCAAATAGGGACCCCAGAATGGAGCCACGCCCACCGAACAGTGAGATACCGCCAATCACGACCGCAGTGATGCTTTCGATATTGGCCAATTGACCGGATGTAGGTGAAACTGACCCGATGCGCCCGATCAGGGCCCAGCCTGCAAAGGCACAGATCAGTCCAGACAACATGTAAACCGACATCAGCGTTCTGTGGACGTTCACACCGGATAGTTCGGCGGCCTCGGGGTCATCCCCCACCGCATAGACATGACGGCCCCAGGCCGTGTGTTTGAGCGCGTACGCCAGCACGAAAATCAGAACGAGCATGAATATCACGCCGACCGTAAAGGTCGCGCCACCAACGCTGAATTTCGTGCCAAAGAATTGCAGGAACGGGGCGTTGGCCTCGATATCCTGACTGCGGATTGTTTCGTTGGCGGAATACAGGAAGTTTGTCGCCAGAACGATTTGCCACATGCCGAGCGTTACAATAAAGGGCGGCAGCTTTACTCGACTGACCAGCCAGCCGTTGAGAGCCCCGATCAACGTTCCCATAGCCAGACCGCACATCACCGCAATGGGCACGGGGATGCCGTATCGGAAGGTGAACTGACCCATGATGACGGATGAAAACACCATGATCGCTCCGACGCTCAAGTCGATACCGGCGGTCAGAATGACAAGGCTTTGCGCTGCGGCCACGATGCCCACGATCTGAACCTGCTGCAGGATCAGCGTCATCGCAAAGGGTGAGAAGAATTTGGACCCCAGCAGCAAGCCGAAAATTACGATCGCGCCAACCAGAACGATCAGTGGCACAAAGGATGGATTGACGTGGAGAAGATGCTGCAACTTCCCCAGAACACCACGCCGGTGATCTTCAAACTCCGCAACGGTTTCTGACGCGTTGGCGGCAGCTTCGAATTCCTGGGCGTTTTGGTTTGCTTCAGACATATCTCCCCCTTTTTCGTGGCTGGCATCACGTCCACGAATTTAGTTTACAGGAAGTTTCGGTTTGCTGGTGAAAGGATTGATGAGGCGCTGCGGTGCGCCTCACCTAAATGGGCTGCATTTAGCCCCAGCAGAGATTCAAGCCTTCTGCGACCGAAAGCGATTCAACCCCATCAACCGGTTGGTCGGTGATGAGTGCAACGCCCGTGTCGTAGAAGTCTTTCCCGGGCGTGTTTTCAGGCTTCACGCCCTCTTCGGCCCATTTCTTCACGGCCTCAACTCCAAGCGAGGCCATCAACAGCGGATACTGCTGGCTTGTTGCACCGATCACACCGGCCTCGACGTTTTGGACACCGGGGCACCCGCCGTCGACCGAAACGATTAGTACGTCGTTTTCACGCCCGATGGATTTCAGCGCCTCATAAGCACCCGCAGCGGCCGGTTCATTGATCGTGTGAACAACGTTGATCGATGAATCCTTGGCCAGAAGGTTTTCCATCGCGCGGCGGCCGCCTTCTTCGTTGCCGTCGGTCACGTCACTGCCGACCAGACGCGCATCAGTTTCGTCACCGATGACGTTCGGGTCCGCCAGGTCCACGCCGAACCCGTCGAGGAAACCCTGATTACGCAGGACGTCGACTGTCGGCTGGCTGACGTTCAGATCCAGAGTCGCGATCTTGGCATCGGCTGCGGCGTCGCCCATTTTGGCTTTGGCCCATTGACCGATCAGCAGACCCGCCTTGTAATTGTCTGTCGCGAATGTCGCGTCCGCCGAGTCAATCGGGCTAAGCGGCGTGTCCAGCGCAATGACCAAAAGCCCCGCATCCCGCGCCTGTTTAACCGCAGGAACGATCGAACTGGTATCAGATGCCGTCAGCAGAATGCCTTTTGCGCCATCAAGAATGCAGGTTTCAATGGCCTGGACCTGAGTTTCATGATCTCCATCAACCTTGCCAGCAAACGCCTTGAGCGTCATGCCCAGCTCTTCTGCCTTGGCGGTTGCACCCTCCTTCATCTTGACAAAGAAGGGGTTGGTGTCGGTCTTGGTGATCAGGCAGACGGTTTCACCAGCCGCTTGTGCGGATGCGGCGGCCAAAGTCAGCGCAGTCGCGGATGCGGCGAGCTTGAGTAGATTTCTCATATTGTCCTCCCAGAAAAATGTTGTTGCCCCGCGCGGAATAGCGCCAGGACGCGCCTCCATCCTCCAATGAAGGTCCTATTCAAGAAACCGTGATTCTAGCCTCCATGTCAATAAATAAATAAAGTTTATTTATTAATTTAACCACACATCTTTTCATAACAAAACAAGGTGTTTATGTTTGGTGTCATGGAAAGAGAGGCGTTGAAAATACTAACCGGCGGGGTAAGCCAAAGCGGTGTTCGCGATCACAACGAACGCCTGATTTTGACAGTTTTACAACGGCATGGACCTGCCGCGGGTGCCGAAATTGCACGGCTTACAGGATTGTCTCCGCAGACCGTTTCCATCATTCTGCGCAAGCTTGAAAAAGACGAGATTCTCAAGCGCGGGACCCCACTGCGCGGGAAAGTGGGAAAACCCTCAATCCCGATGGAACTGAATCCGGAAGGTATTTTGTCGGTTGGAATGAAGATCGGGCGGCGCAGTACCGATCTGCTTTTGATCGACTTTAAGGGCAGGCCGCGCCGCCAACTTTCCACGACTTATGACTATCCGCTGCCTGAGGTCATCTTTGGATTTCTGGAGGCGGAACTGGAAACACTGTTGTCCCAGGAGCCTCAGATACTTCGCGACCGCGTTTGCGGGATCGGGATCGGAACACCGTTTGAACTTTGGAAATGGCACGACCTATCCGGGCTTGCGGCTAAAAAATTCAGATCCTGGAGGAACGTGAATTTCTTCTCCGAAGTTGCCAGGTTCAGCGATCTGCCGGTTTTTGTGGTTAACGACGCGACAGCGGCATGCCACGCAGAGCACCTCTATGGTCGTGGTGCCGAGTACCGCGATTATTTCTACTTCTTCGTTGGCTCGATGATCGGCGGCGGAGTTGCGTTGAACGGCACCGTGTTCGAAGGCAATCAGGGCAATGCCGGCGCCTTGGGCGCGATGCGCACAACGGGTCCTTTGGGTGAAAGCCAGCAACTGATCGATACCGCCTCGCTGTTTCTGCTGGAGGACCGATTAATCGAAGCGGGTGTCGATCCGGGGATACTGTGGAAAAAGCCGCAGGATTGGAGCAGCATCTGGCGCCATGTTGAGCCTTGGATCGGCACAACCGCGCAGGAACTGGCCAAGGCTGCGCTGTCTATTTGCGCTGTAATCGACTTTGAGGCGATTTTCATCGATGGAGCCTTCCCGCCGGACGTGCGGGAAGAACTTGTTTCAAGGGTTCGTCGCTACCTGATCAATCAGGACAAGCGGGGATTAATTCCTCCGGTCGTGGAGGCTGCTGCGGTAGGGGGAAACGCCCGCGGCATTGGGGCGGCAAGCAGCCCAATTTTCCGCCAATTCCTATTGAACACCAATGCTGGGCTCTCTGGGATGTAGCCGAAACTTATCGGGCGCAAGTCCTAATCAAGACGGACCCGCTCCTACTCAATGTGGAGGTATTTAAACGGCCACTCTGACGCAGCTGCAGTGCAGCATCCGATTTGGCAGCTGAAGGCCGCTATGGGCCGGGCCTGGAAGTCAGCCCCTGCCTTGGACGTGGCGATGCTGCGCTGCCATCGATGGCTGCTCCGAGCCCAGACTTCCAATTTCTGCGGCGCTCTCGAATGGCCGGAGTGGTGAAGCGCGGAGGCTTCACCGCTTGGTGTGTTGCTATTCTCCAGTTGCAGCAGCCGAGAACTTCTCCAACGCGCCCTTCATTGCCAAAACGGCAGGATGATCTGAGGCAAGACCATGGGACGGTGCGATGGCTGTTGGGTCATCATAGGTCGCCCAAGTTTGACCGTTGGCATCTTCAAAAAACAATATCCGAAGCGGCAGGTTCAGAGCCATAGTTTGGCCTGTTTGCAAAGCGCTAGCCTCGATTTTGGGGCTGCCGAAGATCACGACCGTTGTGGGACGCAGGTCTTTGCCGACCGCCGCGTTGCCAGCAGCAAAGTCGATCGTGTTGAATACCCGCGCGCCTGCGGTTTCAACGGCCTCTGTCAACCGCTCCACCGAAGTTGCAACGTTGGCGTTGCTTGCCACATTGATGCGTTCTGCCATGGCGGTCCCTGCGGATGTCGCTGTGATAAAAGCTAGTGTGATAAGTGTTTTCATGTTTGTCTCCTCAGTGTTCAATGTCCGAAGATGTTTGGACTGGACACTGCGTAAGCTTCATAAACCGCGGTTTCTGGAGGATTTTTGGAGGAATGCATTCTGAACCGACGTGACGCCCAATTTTGGAGTTTTGGTTCATTTGCGCTTGATGAAGCGACCTTTGAGCTCACGCATTCCGAAGTCCCAGTTGCGATTGAGCCGCAAAGCCTGCGCGTTTTGATCTTCCTTATCCGTCACAGAAACCGCGTTGTGTCCAAGGACGATCTGGTTGAAGCGATCTGGCAAGGGCGAGCGATCAGTGACTGGGCGATTTCTGGGGCTATCAAAGCAGTTCGGATTGCGCTTGGCGACACCGACCGCGATGACCGTATCATCAAGACGATCCACGGACGCGGATTTCGCTTTGTCGCGGATGCCGTTTCTAGAAATCCCGAAAACGCATCGGAGCCGCTTCCAACTGTCCTTGTTCGTGCTTTCCGGTCCATCGGACAGCACGTCGCGCTCGATTATCTTGCAGACGGTCTGACAGAAGATCTGATTCACAGCCTGTCGCGACACGATGCGTTGAAAGTGCTGTCTTATAACACGATCCAAGCGTTGGGAGATGCGGTGCCGGCGGACATCTACGGCGTTACGCACATCATTGATGGCAGCATCCGAGAAAGTGGGTCGCGCAACCGTGTGAGCGTAGCCATTTTGAATAGAACTGGTCAGCAGCAAATCTGGGCCGAGCGATTTGATCTGTCTCAGGAAAGCCTTTTAGCGGGTCATGATCTGATCACAGACCGGTTGCTTGCCGTGATTGCTCCTGATCAAACCCGGCCTGCCAGACAGCGGCGCGGCACCCTCAGCTCACAGGCATATGATGCCTATCAAAAAGGTCGTTACGCATATTTTCGCTATGAACCTCAGGCCTTTGTCGAAGCACTTTCGCACTTTGCGAGGGCGACTGAACTGGACCCTGATTTTGCCAACGCCTACGCGCAGCAGGCCTATTGCCGCACGACGCTCTATGTCTTTGGATTGCCCGGCAGTGATAAAACTCTGGATGCAGCAGAGAGTTTTGCGCGCGAAGCCATCAGGCGAGACGATAATGCGGCACTCGGATATGCGCGTCTCGGATGGGTGCTGGGGTATCTTAAGCGACCTGAGGAAACCATCGCTGCCTTCGACGCTGCCATGACGCGCGACCCAGATAACCCCGAGGTCTATCTGGCCTACGGCGAGACTATGAACCGCCTCGCACGTCCGCAAGACGCAGGACCCCTTCTGGAGACTGTATTTTCGAAAGACAGCTTTCTGCCGCCCAGTTGGGAATTCCCACAAGGCCATCGCCACCTTTTGTTGGGGGAGCAGGAGGGCGCCATAGGGCACTTTCAATCTGTGCTGGATCGTGTCCCTCGTTTCGTTCCGGCGCGGGTCCAACTGGTGCGCGGTCTTTGGGAGATCGGTGACACCGAGGGCGCAAAGCACGAGGTCACGAGGATCAAGGAAATTGCACCCAAGTACGGCCTTGCCCACTCAAAGCGCATGTTCCCGTATCCTGTTCAGAAAGAAGTGGATGCGCTGACGGCAGCACTTTCGGGTGCTGGATTGCATTAAGCTTTATGGGCGGAGCGGACTTTCGCTTGTGCTACATCAACGGTCGGTTGGTCCCTGCGATCCTGACCTCGGTGCGGCGGCAGTTTTCGCTCCTGCCGCGAATGTCCGGAAAGCGGGCTCGTATGCAGTATCTTGAAGATCGGTCCAAGGTCCGTATTGGGCCGTATCATACTCGTGAAACAACTAGGACTGACCTTGGTACTCTTCCAGTTCATTCGTAAATCTTTGTAAGCCGGGAATGTCATTTGATGCGGAGAAGGTGATCATTCGGATTGGCCAACTGAGGTTTGATGTCAAAGGCACAGCAGAAACATCATTTGCATTCGAAGTACCTAAAATGTCCTTGTCGACAATTGCACGGCCTGCGCCCTGGGCGACCATGCTTACCAAAGCGGATTGCGTCTGGACTTCGGCTCTGACCTGAAACGAAACCTCACAACTGTCGAACATGATCTCGACTGCACGGCGAAACGGACTATGAGATGTGAGCATGATTTGAGGAGCCTCCGCGAGCTCGGCAGCCGAGACTTTGCGTGCATCGGCCAGCGGATCATCGCGAGGAACAATCACGACAGGTTGCAGGTCGGCCAGACGGGTACAGGCTAGATTTAGGTCGCCGGGGTCAGAGGATACAATTGCGCAATCCACCCGGCCTTCTCGCAACGCAGCCATCCCGGCCCTTTCGTCGAGCACATCGACATCCACCCTTAGGGCGGAGAGTTCGGCCATGAGTTTTCCGGCTGCAACCGCAACGCGGGTATCGGCCACCGCCGGGACCGTTGCCACACGCAAATGTCCTCCTGTGCCAGAGGCGATCTGGATTGCGGCCTCCTGGATACGTTCCAAACCCTGATAGTGTTTTTGAACCGCCTGCTGCAAACTGTGCGCCGCAGAGGTCGGTTCGAACTTGCGTCCTGACCGGTCGAATAGGGGCACACCCATTTCTGCTTCAAGTTCAGCGACGACACGGCTTATCGCGGGCTGAGATATGTGCAGGGCATCTGCCGCCTTTCGTGTGGACCGGTGTCGGTAGGCCACCTGGAAAAGTTCAATCTGTCGGGCAGTAATACGCATATCGTTTGATAACACTGGCGTATCAATAAATACAATAAGATGATTTTTCATAAAGATCGGCGCGCGTTACAGTTCCGTGCATGAACTGCGAAACGATGGATCGAAACGTGCCTGCTGACCTACTGATCTTGCTGCTTGCCATTGTGACAGGCGCTGCGATTCAGGTTGGAGTCGGGATTGGGTTCAGCATCGTCGCAGCGCCTTTGATGATGGTGTTGTTGGGGACGACCTCGGCTGTTCCGGTTTTGCTCATGTTGAACACGCTTGTATCGCTTGTCGCATCAGATAGGCGGGTGTGGTCGAAGAATAGCGAACTGATCCAGAATGCGGTGATTGGCTGCCTCGCGGGCATCGCTCTGGGTCTCTTGATCTACCCCTATCTGTCCGAACGCATGGTGTTGGTTCTGACGGGCGTTCTTTTGCTTGTCGGTATCGCCACCTCGGTGGTGCCGCATGAAAACAGGGTTGGTCCTCGGGGTTTTCAGGCGATGTCGGGCCTGTCCGGCCTTGCCACAGTATGGGCTGCAACCCCAGGTCCTTTGATGATTCTGGGCTTTTTGGCATCGGGCCGGACCGCTCATGAAGCTCGTAAATTGGTACAGCCTGTGGCACTCGTCGCATATGGTTCAGCCTTCGCGTTGCACTGCCTGTCGGACTGGGCGGCCTTTGCCAGCGCTCCATGGCTTTGGCCGTTTGCCGCGGCCACTGTTGCTGGCAGTCTGCTGGGGCATCTGATCGGACCGTTGCTGCCGCAGCAGGCTATTACCCACGCCATTCGGATAATCTCAATCCTCGCATGCGCAGCCCTGTTCCGCCGCGCGTATTTGGTTGGATGACAAGTGATGACTGAACAGATGAATATCGACCTGAAACTGTCCGAGTTTCCTCGCGCGCGTTTGATGACCGAGGTCACACCGGTCGAAAGGCTGGATCGTCTGTCAGACCGCTTGGGTATTGACCTCTGGCTTAAGCGGGACGACCTGACCGGGCTTAGCTTTGGTGGCAACAAGACTCGTCAGTTAGAGTTCTACTTTGGCGAAGCGTTGCAGCAGCGGGCTGATACCGTCCTGATTACTGGAGCGGTACAGTCGAACTTTGTGCGCACAGCCGCCGCTGCCGCGGCCCGTCTGGGGATGAAATCCGTTCTGCAACTTGAAGAGCGGGTGCCGGGCATGGGAGAGCACTATTACCACTCGGGCAATGTTTTGCTGGCCAAAATCCTTGGCGCTGAACACATGTACTTCCCGGTGGGCGAAGATGAAGTCGGCGCGGACAATGCCCTGCATGACAAAGCTGATCAGCTGATTGCCGCCGGCCACAAGCCCTATGTCATCCACCTTGGTATCGAACACCCGCCGTTGGGTGCATTGGGCTATGTGCAGGGTGGCGCCGAGTTGAGCGCGCAAATGAGCGATTTTGATGCCGCAGTCGTGCCTTCGGGCAGCGGCTCAACTCATGGAGGGTTTCTGACAGGGCTGCGGCTGTCGGGATCGCATACACCCGTTTATGGAATCTGTGTGCGTCGCGATCAGGAACAGCAGTACGCACGCATCGAAAAGGTCTTGGGCAAGTTAGCGTCCTTGATGGATTTCGATCCTTCGATCGTCATGAACTGCATCAATGTTTGGGATGGAGCGCTGGCGCCTGGATATGGGCAAGTCGGTGAGGGAACCTGCGATGCCCTGACCCTCATGGCGCGTACCGAAGGCATTTTTTTGGATCCGGTCTACACGGCAAAGACATTTGCCGGGCTTGTGGGACTGCTGGACGAGGGTGTGATCAGCAAGGGCCAAAAGGTCGTCATGCTGCATACCGGAGGGCTTCCAGCCCTGTTTGGATATCAGGATGTGATTGAGTCGATCTGAAACAGCGCGGTGCTCTGACACCGCATTTATCACCAAACGAAATATTAAAAGAGAAAGGGAGTAAACGATGAGAAAGAACCTGATCCTGGCTTCGGCTATAACACTGGCGTTCGGAACTGTGGCGGCGCAGGCAGAAGAGTTTGTCACAATCGGTACTGGTGGTGTGACCGGGGTTTACTATCCCACCGGCGGGTCGATCTGTCGCCTGATGAACAAGAACCGCAAAGAAACCGGCGTGCGTTGCACGGTCGAATCCACCGGTGGTTCGGTTTATAACATCAACACCATCCGCGAAGGTGAGTTGGAATTTGGCGTTGCCCAGTCCGACTGGCAGTTCCACGCGCTTAACGGGACATCCAAATTCGAAGAAGCCGGGCCATTTGAAGACCTGCGCGCCGTGTTTTCCGTCCACGCCGAACCCTTCAACGTGATGGTGCGCGCAGACTCGGGGATCGAGCATTTTGACGATCTTGCGGGCAAGCGGGTCAATATCGGCAATCCCGGTTCTGGCCAGCGTGGCACCATGGAGGTGCTTATGGACGCCAAAGGCTGGACCAAAGACACCTTCGCCCTTGCCGCCGAATTGAAGTCGGCAGAGCAATCCAGTGCCTTGTGCGATAACCAGATCGATGCGTTCATCATCACGGCCGGTCATCCCTCGGGCAATCTGACTGAGGCTGCCACCACATGCGACGCCAAGCTGGTGCCAGTGACCGGCGAGGCGGTAACCGGTTTGATCGACAACAACGCCTATTACCGCTCGGCCACAATACCCGGTGGCATGTATCGCGGCACAGATAGCGATGTCGAAACCTTCGGGGTTGGTGCAACACTCGTCACATCGGCCAACGTATCGGATGAGGCAGTCTATGCATTGGTGTCGTCCATTTTCGAGAACTTTGATGATTTTCGCACCTTCCACCCGGCCTTCGCCAACCTGACCAAAGAGGAGATGGTAACCGCCGGTCTTTCAGCGCCAATCCATCCAGGTGCGCTGAAATACTATCAGGAACAAGGGCTGTTGGAATAGGCGGCAACTATGTTGGCAACTCTGGCCGATCATAGGCCTGAACCTCTGTGACACCAGAGTAGGTGCGGCTGCGATACGTTTGGTGATCGCACCGCACCCAAATCACCACTCACGCCCAAACGTGGCCCACAACCTGTTTATCGAGCAAACACAAGGATCAACATGATGAAATCTCTAATCTCCGCTGCACTGGCCTTGGCGGCATTGGCCGTACACTCGCCGGTCCATGCGGAAAACCTGGAATTCCTGCTGTATAGTGACAGCAGCACCGACCTGATAGAGTTCAACATCTCGCCGGCATCATCTGACAGTTGGGAAGGGAACCTTCTTGAGGGTGGTTACCTCGCCCCTGGATACGAAATTGGCGTGGATATTGCAGACGGGCTGACGACCTGTGTCTATGATATCCGTGGCGTCTTTGACGACGGTTCCGAAGCTGAGGACTATGCACTGAACCTGTGTGATCTCGGTCAGTACACCTTCACCGACTAGGTGTGGATGCAAACATACAGGCGAAAGCTCCGAGCAGTTGGAGCTTTCCATGCGCACTTGATCGGCCTTTCACCGTTCAGGCTACATAGCCCGGCTTGAGCACAAACGATCACCTACTTTTTGCGACGTGAACTAAATCTATGGGGCCCAACATGTAGGAACGGGCTCATGCTTTTGAAGCAAACTTTTTCTCGCAGCCCGCTGAGCTAATGCCACTAATATTAAATGGTTCTAGGAGGATAACTTGACCCAACATATAACTCTGAGAGATGGTAGAACGCTCGCATTCAGCACTTACGGCGACCCGAATGGAACACCTGTGATTTTTAGCCATGGGTTTTCCGACTCTCACGTCATTCGTCAACCCGACGACAATCTCACCGCTTCGCTTGGAGTGCGATGGATTGCAGCAGACCAGCCTGGTGTCGGAGGATCGAGCCCGAAGAAAGATCGAAAAATGGTCGATTGGGGCGCTGATATGGAGGATCTGGCGGACCATCTTGGACTCGATACCTTCAACGTAGCGGGCCATTCCGGCGGCGGCCCCCACGCTTTGGCGGTGGCATTACATATGCCCGAACGGGTGCGCAGGGTTGCGCTCGCTTCTCCTGTGGCGCCATTCGATGAGCCCGGTGTTACTAAAATGCTGGTACTGAAGGACCTGAAGACCATCGCGAAACTGCGCCATCTGACTCTACTGATCCGCTGGGCAGAGCACATGGGCGCAAAAAGTGCTTTGAAAGACATCCCGTCTTATGTGGAGTCTGTCGTTGACCAAATGCCCAACGAGGCCGAAACAATACTCCGCAATCCAGAGCAGCAAGCCTTGTTCGAAGAGAACTTTCGTCTTGGTTACCAACAGTGCGAGGAAGGCGTTTTTGAAATGACGATGGCGCTTTGGGACTGGGGCTTCTTGCCAAAGGAGATCAATCAACCGGTAGAGGTGTTTTTTGGCACTGCCGACGACATTATCTCACCGAAGATGCCACGGCACCTTTGTTCTGAGCTTCCCAACTGTACAGCGCACGAGTGGGCGGGCGCGGGGCATTATGGGTTTGTAGATCGCGAACGGTGGACCGAATTCGTCGGTGCGATTGCTAGTCTGTCTTGACAAGTCAAAGGCGACAATATCTGCAAACCGCTAAGATTGACCAAATCATGCTATCGCACCTGCCGCGAAGCTCCTGAATACGATACGATGTGCAACAGCAGCATGCATGGACCTCAATAATCGTCCGCTTAGGGCCGCCCGTAAGAGCGACCCGTAAGCGTTGTATCTCAATGGCTTCGGCGATGGCCAAGGCATCCTCAAGTTCGACGCCGAGATACCGAACTGTACTATCAATCTTAGTATGGCCAAGAAGAAGCTGAACAGCGCGTAGGTTTCCGGTCTTCTTGTAGATCTGAGTGACCTTGGTTCTTCTCATTGAATGGGTTCCGTAGGCGCTTGCTCCGAGGCCGATCGACGTGACCCAATCCCGGACAATCCGTACATATTGGCGTGTCGAGATGTGCAGGCGTTCATGAAATCGGCCGGGCCAATCCGAAGACGACATTCACGACAAGACCTTGCAATTCTTGATAGCGGACGTTCGCGGCGCTTTCCAATAATGTCTTCTATGTGAAGCAAGGCAATCTTTTAGGCGTAGGCGCGATAGTGGCTTAGATTGCCTACTATCAGCGGTTAGTCGAGTTGGTTTTTTTTTGGCTAGAGAACGCTCAACTCAGCATTCTTTCCGAAACGTCGTCAAGAAGGGTATGAAGATCGAATTCTTCACCTTTCTCCGCAAGCCCTTTGTCATGCAAAATGAAGGACAGCCCGTGCACGAAACTCCACAACAAAAAACCACGGCGGCGAACTTCGTCTGTGATTCCCGGTTCACCGAGACATTTTGCTACTTCAGTCAAAAGAATCCCGAAACTTTGTTGGCCGCCTTCCTCCAGCCGGGGGTCCGCGATGCGGTCCGTGAAGCCGCCAAATTTCAGTCTGAATATCCCGGGCTCATTTAACGCGAAGGCAATATACTCCATCCCTATGGCAGTAATGCGCTCGGGAGATCCTTCAGGAACGCCTTCCAGCGCAGCAAGCATTTTGTCTCGGTGCCGATCCATTCCCTCAAGGACAGTGGCAACCAGCATTTCTGTCTTGTCTTTGAAATGCTTGTAAGGTGCCGCGGTTGATACGCCCGCGCGTCTGCAGGCCTCGGATACGGAGAAACTGTCCGGACCTTTTTCTTCAACTAACTGCCGGGTTGCTTCGATCAATGCAGCGCGGAGATCACCGTGATGATAGGCTTTCTTGCTGACGGAACGGCCAGCCGTTTGTCTGTTTGCCGGATGATTTTTTTCGATGCTGCTCATGATCCAACATGTGCCAGATCACGTATCTCTTGTCAAAGTGAGAACTTCTAACATATGTTAGAGGCACTAACTTGATGAGGTCCCCAAATGCCGAATCCTGCAAATTCATCTACTGAAGCGACCAAACCGAGCCTATTTGCACGTGTGTTACACGGCACTGTGCGCCTGGGAGTGACCGTCAGTTTTATCGCCGTCGCAGCGGCCGCTGTTCACTTTGGCGCATCCGAACTCACGCGTCGAGCGGAGGCGGTGCCCGCACCGGATGCCGCCGCTGTGACCCCGGTATCCGTGACGCCGATCACCTCCGAGAACGCTTACACAGTCGACCGTGTGTTCATCGGGCAGGTCGAACCTCAGCGTTCGGCAGATATCTCTTTCGAACTGAACGGGACGCTGGATCAAATTCTGGTGGATGAGGGTGACGAGGTTGCCAAGGGCCAACTTCTTGCGACACTGGACATCGCACTGCTGGAGGTCGAACGCGACCGCCTTACAGCATCACGTGATGCCATTGCAGCCCAGCTTGCATTTGCAAGAAAAACGGTCGATCGAAACGCAAAACTTATTGAACAAGGCTTTACCAGTCAAGCCCGTTTGGACGAGGCCGTTTCTCAGCAAGATGAATTGTTATCCAGGATTGGCGAGTTGGATGCAGCCTTGCGTGATGTGACCGTTCGGATCGAAAAATCCAGCATCGAGGCCCCATTTGCCGGTCAAATAACAGCGCGACACGTGGACGGTGGAGAAACTCTGCGCTCGGGTGAACTGGTTTTGGGTATGGTCGAGGTCGTGTCGCCGCAGGTTCGTATCGGTATCCCTCTCGATGTTGATCCGGCGCTTCTGACTGATGTTGAGATCGAAATATCAGCTCAAAGCTATCGGGCTGAGCTTGCAACTTTGCGGCCCGATATTGACCCGGTGACCCGAACCCGCACCGCGCTGTTCGATCTAAAGAACGCGCCGGGCATTGCTTTCGGACAAACCGCTCGTGTTCATGTGCTCGATCCTGTCCAAAGTGTGGGAACCTGGGTGCCCACAACATCGCTGAAGGAAGGAACGCGCGGGCAATGGACACTGCTGGTAGCCGACGCGCAAAAGACAGTGCGCCTAGCGACGGTCGAAGTACTGCATGCCGAAAACGACCGCGTCTTTGTGCGTGGCGCGTTTCCGGAAGGCACCGTCCTGATCGATCAGGGGCCGCAGCGGGTCAGCGTTGGTCAGCGCGTCGCCTTCAACACTGGCGAGTAACGGAGCGATCTGATGGAAACCCTTACCTTTCGCCATCCCCGGCTGGTTGCCCTTATCATTTTGGTGCTTGTATCTGCAGGGCTGTCTTCGTTCCTATCGCTGGGGCGACAGGAAGATCCTACTATCACCAACCTCTTCGCAACTGTAACCACGCAGTTTCCTGGCGCAGACCCCGAACGGGTTGAGGCACTGGTTACCGCAGAAATCGAAGAAGAACTGCGAAAGATCGCCGAGGTGGATGAGATCAGTTCTGTCTCCCGCTCGGGCGTGTCGGTCGTTTCTGTTGAATTGCTGGAAACGCTAGACGAAGCCACCATTGAGCAAGTTTGGGCCGAGGCTCGTGACGCCGTGGAAGATGCGCGCCAGAACTTCCCGGCAGGAGTATTGCCACCGGAATTCGATGCCGAGGGTATTTCTGCCTATTCCGCTGTCATTGCGGTTGCGGCCGAGGACCCCGACTTTCCGTTAACTTTGCTGTCTCGTCATGCCGAAGCATTGGGTGACAGATTGCGCGCGATACCTGCGACACGAGCCGTCGACTATTTCGGTCATCCGGAAGAAGAGGTGCTCGTAAGTGTAAATATGGACAAGGCCGCTGCGCTTGGGCTTGGCGCTGCCGAGATTTCCCTGCGGATCGCCGAAGCAGATGGAAAGGTGCAGTCTGGGCGGCTGCAATCCGATGTCGACCTGACCATAGGCGTGAGCGGAGAAATTGACAGTTTGGATCGCATTCGAAGCATCGTCCTGCGTGAAAACGCAGACGGCGCCGTGGTGCAGCTTAGAGATATTGCAAGCGTAGACCGGGGCGCACGCGAACCGCAGTCTTCAATCGCGTTTGCCAACGGAAAGCCCTCCGTTTTGGTCGGGGTTCTTGCGCAGGACGGCGTGCAGATCGACCGCTGGACAGGCTTTCTACGGGATGAGCTTAAGGCCGGCGCAGCAGCGGTACCTTTGGGCATGCAGGAAATACTGCTTTTTGATCAAAGCCAGTACACAACGGATCGTTTGTCAGAGGTTGGGATCAACATGACCATTGGCGTGGCTCTGGTCGTGGCAGTTTTATTTGTCACTTTGGGCGTTCGTGCAGCTGCGATTGTGGCCTTGGTATTGCCGGTTGTGTCATTGGCAACTCTGGCGACGATGAACATGATGGGATTGCCAATTCATCAGATGTCCGTGACAGGCCTGATTGTTGCCCTCGGTCTGCTCGTTGACGCAGCTATCGTGATGACGGATGAAATTCGTCGTCGTCTGCAGGATGGGATGGAGAGACTTTCAGCCGTGCGAGATGCTGTGCGCCGGTTGGCTGCGCCTCTACTGGCGTCGACTGTAACAACAGCGCTCGCCTTCACGCCGATGATCTTGCTGCCGGGACCCGCCGGTGACTTTGTCGGAGCCATCGCTATCGCCGTGGTGCTAATGCTTGTCTGGTCCCTGGTTGTGGCCTTGACGGTGACCCCGGCGATTGCGGGCTGGTTATTGTCCGATCGCCCCGACGCAGGAATGTTGAGCCGCGGTATCAGCATCCCGCCGCTTGCCCGAATGTTCGAGGCCTCAATTCGATTGTCAGTCGCCAATCCGGTGCGATCCATTGCGTTGGCATTGGTCTTGCCCGTGCTCGGCTTTGCGGCCTTTCCAACGCTGACCGCGCAATTCTTCCCCGGAGTCGACCGAAACCAATTCTATATCGAGGTTGACATGCCGGGTGGGACATCAATTGCCACCACCGAAGCAACCGCCCGCCAGATCGATGAAATGCTGCTGGCTGATAACGGTGTCAAAAGTGTCTACTGGACGGTCGGAGAATCCGGCCCGGCATTCTACTACAACATCGTTGGCAACCGTTCACGCGAGCCCGGTTTTGCACAGGCCATGATCACGACCGACACGGCTGACGATGCGGCCCGCCTTGTCGGAGCGTTGCAGAGCCGTCTGGATACCGACTTTCCTGACGCACAGATCATCGTTCGCAGTCTTGTGCAGGGCCCTCCGGTCGCCGCGCCGGTTGAAGTCAAAATTCAAGGGCAGGACATCACGATTTTGCGTAATCTGGGCGACGAGGTCCGTTCAGTTATGGCCAATCTCGATCTGGTGACGCAGGCGCGCGCCAGCGTGAACGGCGGCAACCCCCAAATCCGGTTCGAGATTGATGAGGTCAAAGCCCGTCTGCTGGGGCTGGATGTGGCGGATATAGCGGGTCAGCTGGACGCAGCGCTTGTTGGCATTACCGGTGGATCATTGATCGAAGGGACTGAACAGTTGCCGGTACGAGTTCGTCTAAGTGACGAGGTACGCTCAGATCTAAGCGCCATTGTCAGTATGCCCATCCTGCTGCCCAATGCCGCCGCCATATCCGCCACTAGTGTTTTCCCCGCTGTGCCGTTGTCGGAACTCGCCAGACCGGTGATCGAACCAGCGGAGAGCGTAATAACCAGAACGGATGGCGCGCGCGAAAACACTATTCAAGCGTTTATCGTCCCCGGTGTTTTACCCGAAGAGGCGTTGCAGGACGTACTAGAGGCGCTTGATGCGTCCGGATTTGTGTTGCCGCAAGGCTATTCGATGTCCTTGGGCGGCGACAGTGATGCCCGATCCAACACCGTGGGCAATCTGCTTGCCTCTGTCGGTTTGATTGTCACACTCTCCATCGCGACCATCGTTCTGACCTTTAACTCGTTCCGACTGACGCTCGTGACCTTGGTCGTGTGCGTGTTGTCTGCAGGCCTTTCAATGCTATCGCTGGCAGTTATGCGATTCCCGTTCGGAATAACGGCGATCATCGGAGTTATCGGCTCGATTGGAGTTTCGATCAACGCGGCGATCATAATTCTAACCGGGTTGCAACAAGACGTTGACGCAAGCCAAGGCGACCGAGCGGCCATGGCGCGCGTTGTGACCGGTTCAAGTCGGCACATCATCTCGACCACGATCACAACCTTTGGCGGCTTCCTACCCCTGATCATAGCTGGAGGAGCATTTTGGCCGCCATTCGCCGTGGCCATCGCCGGAGGGGTTCTGTTGTCGACTGTCGTATCCTTTTATTTCACTCCACCCGTGTTCGCGCTGGTGTATCGTGGAAAGTTCGACAAACCGCTTGAGGCAAACAACCAGCATTCCCAGCCTCAAGAAGCTATTGTTGCGCTTGTGGCAGAATGAGGATCAAGACTACTTTTCCTTGCGAGCTGGTATGTTTCAAAGCCGTCGTTGTTCGAAGCAAGGTTCAATTTCTGCTATGGGCCGCACGCTGAACTCTGCAAAGTCTGGTTTCCTGCGCACCGCTGACATTAGTGCGCTGTACGGCATGGGTTGATTTGGGCTCAATATTGCCGTTTTCTGCGGTTTACATGATTGGCGGGTCGCAGCCCAAAAGCAGACCTTCAAAATACGAAGAAAGATTTTACTCCTAACAACAGAGAGAATTACTTTGCCTGATCACAGAGACTGATTACGCGAAAAATCTGCACAGGGTTACCGATGCCTTTGAATTCCCTTTCTCCGAGCTTCTCTGTCTCCACACGCTCTTCGATGTCTAGAAGCGCCCGTTGGTTTAATAGGATCTGTCCGTCGCTGGCAAAATCGCAAAGCCTAGATGCTGTATTAACAGCACCACCGATTGCGGTGTAGTCGGCGCGACCATGAAACCCGATAAGCCCAAGCGTCGCATAACCACTACTGATCCCAATACCCAAACCCATTGCGTGTCCGAGTTTCTGCCAGGGTGCTCGTATTCCTTCGAAAGCTTCGCTTATTGCCTTAGCCAGCCGCACGGCTTGCAAAACGGGCTGATCGCAAGGAACCGGGTCATTGAAGAAGACCATCAATCCATCTCCGGCTCGGTATCCAATTGTCCCCTTGTGTTGGGCAACTAGATGGCCAACCTCATCGTGGAAATGCTGGAGAAGGGTAATGACATCTTCCGGCTCAATCGCCTCGGAAATCGCCGTGAAATTTCG
Source organism: Ruegeria sp. BA2 (assembly GCF_056539605.1). Lineage (NCBI taxonomy): Bacteria > Pseudomonadati > Pseudomonadota > Alphaproteobacteria > Rhodobacterales > Roseobacteraceae > Ruegeria > Ruegeria sp. BA2. The sequence continues at coordinate 97,106 of NZ_JBQFVE010000015.1, forward strand.
GATGTCGCAGAATAGGCAAGCGATGTATTGACGATGAGTATTAAGAAGCTCGTCAGAGTTTTCCTCGACGACAAGCTCCGCAACCTGAGGAGCGAGGAATTGTTTAAGTCGCCCCAGCCTGTCAATTTCGCCTTCCTGGCGCTTTACTTTCTCGGTCAGTCTTTCGTTCAATGCCTCTATTTCATGTGTCTGGTTGCGAACCGTGTGATTCAAAGCATCGAGTATAAAGTTCTGGTTCAGCAAAGCTGCAATCACCAAAAGCACATAGGCGAGCGCTTCGATGCGTTCATCATAGCCGAAGTACAGTGTGACAATCAGGATGAGGGCAGCAATTCCACCGAGGACGAGTGGAAGCTCCTTGGCATGCCGTTTCCGGTCTCTCCATAAGAAACTAACCGCCAACAATGCAAACACCCACATGAGCACCGCTTGCACATGTGGGTTTAGGGAAAGCGCTTCGTAGCCAACCAAATAGGTCAGCAAAATCCCGGAATAGCACGTGGCCAAAGAAGCCAGAGCAGCCAAGACAGCTCCAATCCCGATTGGCATCGAGATTTTGAACTCCTCTGTTGTCATGCCGATACCATCGGCCAACGCACGCGGCGAAGGACCCTTGATGGAGTTATTTCTGTGTTCGGGATCAGGCATGGTCCGCGTATGCTCTTGGTTTCTGGTAGAGTACGTTTGAATTGAGGTTGCGTCAAAATCACATACCTGCATGGGGCAGTTGAGGGTTTCACCAAATCAACAACGACAAGCGAAACAACCTCATGCTTCACAGAACAAACTTGCAATCACCCGTCTCGGCGTAGTCACCTAGGTTACGGGGATGGAGGAAGCTGATGACGCGATGGAAGTTTGTGGTTTATGTTTTGTGCGCGCTGTCCCTTGTCGCTTGCGCTCCGAAAACTCGCACCTATGAAAAGACTGTATCGGCTTCGTTACCGGCAGACTCGCGCACAACTCTCAGTCGGGTGGCCAACAGGCTTGGCAATCCCAAAGACGGTCGATCAGGCGTCAAGCTGGTAAGTGACGGCGAAGAAGCTCTTGTCTCGCGGTTGTTGCTGGCTGCGGCGGCCGAGAAAACGATAGACGCGCAATACTACCTTCTGCACGACGACCCAACGGGTCACCTATTCGCTGCCAGTCTTTTGCAGGCAGCGGATCGGGGTGTTCGTGTCCGATTGTTGCTGGATGATATGGATACGTCCAGTTATGACGCGATGACGGCCGCGCTGGACGATCACGAAAATATTGAGATCAGATTGTTCAATCCATTTTGGCGAGATCAAAGCCTTCTGATCGCGGGTTTAACAGATTTCAAGCGCATCAATCGCCGAATGCACAACAAATCCATGACTGCCGACAATGTGTTCACGATTGTGGGTGGGAGGAACATCGGCGCCGAGTATTTTCTCGCACGGGAAGAAATGAACTACGCCGATCTGGATGTTCTGGCCGCAGGCCCGGTTGTCCGCGAGGTGTCGCGAAGCTTTGACTCTTACTGGAATAGCGAATTCGCCGTTCCGGCTCGTGTGGTCGTTGGAGAACCTCAGGAATTTGGCGTTGGTGATGCGCGAGTCAGGTTGAACGAACTGGTCGAGGAAGCGAAGCAAACGCAGTATGGCGTGGCTCTCAGAAAGTCAGCACAAGAGAACTTCGCAGACGGAGCCCTGTCACTGGATTGGCTGCCTGCGAAGCTTTATGCTGATCCGCCGTCAAAAGCCGCTGGTCTCGAGAACTCAGGTCCCGTTCTGGCATCTCAATTGCTTCCGTACTTTGAGAATGCCAGCAGTGAGGTGAACATCGTCTCCGCATATTTCGTGCCGCGCAACAAAGGTGTGAAATGGCTGACCGAACTAGAAAGCCGCGGCGTCGACGTAAAGGTTGTGACCAATTCACTTGCGTCTAACGACGTTGCACCCGTCTATGCGCACTACGCCAAGAAACGCCGTGCACTTCTACGCGGTGGAATAGAACTCTATGAACTGCGACCGGACGCCTATCAGGTCCAGCGCCGGGGTATTAACTGGGCTCAGTCTAGATCAGGGCTGCATTCCAAAGCATTTGCAGTTGATGACCGATACTTGTTCGTAGGGTCGTTCAACTGGGATCCCCGATCTGTCAACATCAACACCGAGATGGGAATTCTGATTGACTCGCCAACATTGGCTAAACAGACCATGGGTGCCTTGGACGACGCGCTACCCGCATACACATATAACGTGACACTCGAAAAAGCTGGTCAGCTTAAATGGACGACAAGAGGCGATGATGGCAACGTTATCGCGTATCAATCAGAACCGACAGGATCAACTTGGGATCACATAGTTGCTGGATTTCTAAGTATTTTACCAATTGGTTCGCAGCTATAGGTATTTTGGCAGATGGCTGACGCTAACAGAGAAATCCGGCCTTTTTGCGAAAGCCCTGGGTCGAAAACGCCTGTTGATCGTTTCCAGCCTGTCATTTGGTTTGTCCAATAGCTAGAAATTTGCAAAGTCGGCTTTCTGCACATTGCTGTAATTAGGGCATCGCGCAGCATCGGTCAAAGTGGGCTCATTTCAGACATCGGATGCTGCACAGTATCTGATCCGTGGAAAGTAATCTGCACATTCTAAGCCGGCCGAAAGCTGTCAATTGCCCAAGCTGATGTTCGCTGCAGTTTCCGATCGAACCGGCCATTCGCTGCGCCTGCAAAACCCGAGACTGGGAGATATAGACTCTGAGGGATTTTTCTATTGCTCGGTTCTTGTTGGATCAAAGCCCGCCCCGCCGCATGCAGAGACTAGAATAGCTAAGTGACGGTAAACTGTCCCATCATCCCGCGGTCCTCGTGTTCCAGGATGTGGCAATGATACATGTAGGGAAACAATTCGGATGCTTGGTGGTCAAACTTAACCACTATCTCGGACCAGTCATCTTCGTCCAATACAACCACATCTTTCCAGCCCCGCTGATCCTCAGGAGCAGTTTCCCCCTCCATCTGTTCAACCAAAAACGAACACCCGTGAACGTGAAACGGATGGGCGCCTTGGTCGGAGCGGATGCGCCAACGTTCCCAAACGCCGAGATTTACGCGCTCATTGATGACACTCATGTCCATCGCCGCGCCGTTGATCGCCATATCCATCAGCGCGTGCCCACCATGCGCACCTTGGTCGCCATGGCCGCCAGAATGCTCCATAGTCAGGCTAAAGTCGCGTGTGCGGACAATCTCGTCTTCCCGGGGCCGAGTGATGGCTACCAGCTTCTCGGGAAGCGGTGTATTGTTTGCTGGCAGGCTGGCTTCGACACGCAGGGTTAGGGCGGAAGACAACAACGCGTTCGGCGAAAACAGAGAAAGATCAATCGAATCCTCTCCATCGCCTTCCTCATCAATGAGGTCTTCAAACAACATTAGCATATCGACAGTGTTGCCATCTGACAGATCTACGATGATCTCACAGCGCTCTCCAGGCGACATTTCCATTGAGGTCAGCGGCACCGGAGATGCCAGAAACCCTCCGTCAGAGGCAATCTTGTGAAACGTCCGACCGTCGGCAAAAGTGACCACGAAAAAGCGTGCACTTGCACCATTCAGCAGCCGCAACCGGACCTTGCCTGTTGGAACATTCGCCACCGGCATGATGGCGCCATTTACCACAAGGGTATCCCCATACCAGCCGTCTTCTTCGGCATCCTCCAGCGAATAGACAAGCCTACCCGCTGAATCAAAGGTCCGATCCTGGATGATGACCGGCAGATCGTCGATACCGTACCGGTTGGGCAGGTCCATCGCATCCGCTTCATCATCATCGATAATCATTAGACCTGCGAGCCCATGATAGGTCTGATAGCCCGTCCTGCCATGGGTATGAGAATGGTACCAGCAGGTGGCAGCCGGCTGCACAATTGACAACTTAGGTTGCCAAAGCTCTCCAGGGGCGATCTCCAGCTGTGGCCCGCCATCGACATCTCCGGGGACGTGCAGGCCGTGCCCATGAATGGAAACCCCCTCGCCAAGCGAATTCTGATAGCTGAGATTTAGCTCTGTCCGGCGCCGTGTCCGAATGGTCGGACCAAGATAATCCTGATTGATGCCCAGCGTGGGTGTCCGAATGCCGGGCTTGAAGGACCAGATGCCGCTGCGGATTTGAAGATCGAGTGGCTCTCCATTTGTGCCTTCAAGAAGCGTCGGAATAGGAAGAGGAGGACGCGAGGCGAGCGACCAAGCGCGCCGCGAGGTCAGAGCGGAAAACAAAGCGCAACCGCCTGCAAGAAACTGCCGACGCGAGATAGCAAACGCCATTTCGATCCTCCTGTGTCGTGGGATGCCTTGTGAGCCACAGAGCCGCATCCATCCGGTGTTGGTGACGTTCCAGGAAGATGAGTGCGGGTTATCTGTCAGTCGATTGGGCATATGCCGGATCAGCGGCACAGCGGCTAGGGCAATAGGTCGATTTCGGACATCGGACATTTGCCCTATAACTGAGTTTTCGGAGCAATAAGAAACAATGGCATGACAGGTTCATCAACGCAGTTTCCCTATCAGCGGGCCGTATTCGGCGCATTCGTTCTGTTCGTTTTTTCCGCGAGCGCGATTGAGATCATGATGGAATTTGTCTCAGGCGAGGCAATGGAAGAGATGGCAGACGACCTGGTCCGGTTCGTTTTGAGCGCTTTTGTCCTGGCGATCTTTGTTTTCCAACACTATGCGCAGAGACGGGAACTGGCCGACTTACGCCAAGATTTGAGCAGAGCACGTGGCCAACTTGCAAAGACTGATCCGCAGTCGGCGAAGATTGGAAGCCAGTATCGTCAGGTGATGCAGAAGCAGTTTGACGCTTGGGATCTGTCAGCGAGTGAGCAAGACGTCGTCATCGGGATGTTGAAAGGCCTATCCTTCCGCGAGATCGCGGAGATACGGGGCACGAGGGAAAAGACCGTGCGACAACAAGCTTCAAGCGTCTATCGCAAGGCAGGGGTTGGCAGCAGAAACGAACTCTCCGCGTGGTTTTTCGAAGATATGCTAGAACCGCTGCCGGAAACCGACTAGCGGAGGCTACCGCATGGTGACGTCACCTCAGGTGATATCTATTTGACGCCGAGCTTTGAGCCGTTCAATCTGTGGTCTGGTAGAAGTGGATCCGGCCCCGGAGTTTGTTGCTTTAGTTCGACGCTTGCCAATGCTGCGGTTGAAATCATATAACCGTCGTTTGCTGCGCCCGCGCGAATTGAAGATAGCCCATTTCGGACATTGACCGCCACTCGAAGCACTGCAACGCAGAACTTTCAAAATCATAGTTAATCCCGTTGCATGTTATTTCCGCTCGCAAAGGCACTACCGTCTGTCAATGGATCGCGGACACATGTCTTTTCCGTTGCGCACCCCTAACCAGCGCAGCAAGGCGGTAAAACCCGTGCACCATCTTGGTGTAGGGTGTTAGCAGAATGAATGTCAGAACCTATCCAAGTTGGATGGCAAGCAGCGCCAGCATTGGGACAGTCGCGCCAAACGCATAGATCGCAAGGCCGCTGAAGTCCACAAATCCAAGAAGCAGGATGAAACCGATGTCGCCCCCCAAGCCGAAATGACAGTTCTGGCCATCGTTTCAGGAGCCGACCTGGGCTTTGTCATCACGCACCATCTGACACGGATCGTGTTGGTGATCA
>NZ_JBQFVE010000016.1:0-100203 GCF_056539605.1 Ruegeria sp. BA2
TGCGCGCATTTTCCGGCGAAATCAATCAGTCATGATAAGGGGTACTTATCGAGTGTAACTTGAAACTGATAGCGCAACAAAAGTAACGAGCAAAAGTAACAGATTTTGCGCGTAAAGTAGGTAGAGGGCTTGCGGAATAATAAAATCGGAGGTTCTGTCGCAGGTCTGTAAACCAATTGGCATCGACATTGCGCTGGAACCGTTGGCAAACTAAATGAAATGAACAGATATTTTGCCACTGAATTGCCTTTCTGGAAGTTTGCCAGAAACACGCTGATCGTCAGTTGCCTTGCGTTGTTTCCGCTGTTGGCCATCTTCGTTTTGCGCACGCCGGGCTTTGCGACGCACCTCCTGAACAGTGGTCCCGCGTTTGTTCGGTTTTTGCGTCAGGTGGTGACGAATGGGTTGCCGGTCGTTTTCCTTTTAAATTATCTCAGCTTTTTTCTTTTCGCCGTTGGGGTAAGGGCGCGGGGCAGGGGGGCCATCCCGGCCCGGTATCTGCTAATTGACCTGCTGCTACGGGCCGTCCTGTTCATCGCGCTGCACGCGCTGATCTACGCGCTTTCGGCAGACTGGTTCGGGTCTTTCGGCGGTGATCCCGTAGTGGCGTTGCGGGTAGTCGGTCCGACGCTGGTACGCTCCGCCTACTTCGAGAACATCTCAGGCGTTTACCTGTACGCCACGCTGGTCGGAGCGCTGCCGCTATACCTATCCGTCGTTCAGAGCCAGATCGCCCACGGTACTGGATTTGCAGCCCAACTGGCACGTCGCGTACCTGGGCGCGGCGGACCTGTGACATTGGCCCTGCTACTGATGGCGGTGTCAGTGGTCGTTCTGACCACCGCGGCGGCGCTGATTGTCCGTTTACAGTCGGTTTGGGGCTGAAGGGTCAGAACGCCCTGCGTATCGCGAAGGAGACTGCGTAATCGCGTTCAAGCTGGGGCCCATCCAGATCTTGATACACAGGGATCACGCCCTCGATACCCAGGCGCGTGCCCGCCAAAACGCCCGACCCCGGCACAAGGTAATTCACTCCGATTCCGATACTCAGAAACTGGCCGCCGCGCAGGGTCGGATCAGCGGTGGGCACCATGCCTGGGTTCAGGCGCGCATCCGACCCGTCAATGTTTTCCACGATGTCGCCGACCACCCGCAACGAGGAGCTGAACTGGTCATTCCAGCGCCGTGCACCCCAAACTGTTGCTGAATAGACGTCACCCAAGGTGTAACCGGCATCATTCTCACCCATCCGGATCACGGCGGCCAGCTGGGCGCCCCAAGACCAATCCGCGTTCTGGCCCGTATAGGTGACGCCCGGCAGCAGGTCGTAGGTGCCTGAACCCAGTTGCATGGGGTAGGGCAGCAGCTGGTCCGGCCCAGCTGGCGTGGTGTCGGTCTCGTCTATCGAGCCAGTCGGCAGACTGAGGCCAAGAGATAGTTCCAGCACCTGCCCGTCGGATTTGTAGATATCATATCCGCCGATGATCTTCAGATCGCCAAACCCCTGTGCCCTGGTCTTAAAGGTCTGGCCCATGCGGGTCTGGTGCTTCATCGTCTTGCGGGTATAGGGCAGCATCGCCATCACCGAGATCTCGTCGGTCACACCGTACATCAGGCCGACCATCGCCATGTTCATGCTCATGCTGAGCGGCGCGATCGGATACTGCGACAGAACGTTCGAGGTAGACAGCGACTGCGTTCCGGTACGATTTCCGTCCATCTCCATGTTCATGTAAGAGAACACAGGCATCAAAACACCCTCGGGTGGATGCATACCGCCAACGACACCCGTTGGCGGCACCGCGTCGGGGCGCATCATCCTGGACATGCTTCCCATACCTGACATGTTGCTGGAGGCTTGCGGGTTCATCGCCACGTTGTCAGCCGGACGGGTTTCCGGTTGGGCCATGGCAGTTGACCCAAGGCTCAGCCCCCCAGCCAGTATTACAGCCTGGAGGCGTTGCCAGACGCACGTAATCTTGCTGTTGCTCCGTGTCATGATGCCCTCGTGTTCGTTTGTTTCCTGAGTCCCTGCCCTGAAAACAAAGTGTTCGGTACGTCCATCGGTGAAGTCGAAATGGTGGGGGTCTCCAGCGCTGGAAGGTCAAGGCCGCCGGCCAGATTTGCGCTCGTCAAGCATGCATCAGCCGAAGGGGGTGCGGCAATAATGCGCTTGACCCTCCAGCGCTGGATTGTCGGACAAGGCCGCAAAACCGGAAATCCGGAGGGATTGGAATGATACCGGAAATCGGGCAGTTCGCCCTGGCGCTTGCCCTGGCCGTGTCCTTGGTGCAAAGCGTATTTCCCTTGATTGGAGCAGCACGGAACAATGTCATGTGGATGCGATCGGCATCTGCGACCTCGGTCCTACTGACAGCGCTGGTTGCTATCGCCTTCGCCGCTCTGATGTGGTCCTTCGTGGTCAGCGATTTCACTGTGCTAAATGTGGCCAGCAATTCTCATTCGCTGAAACCGATGCTTTTCAAGGTGGCTGCGACCTGGGGTAGCCACGAAGGGTCGCTGCTGTTGTGGATTCTGATATTGGTGATTTTCGGGCTGGGTGTGTCTCTGTTGGCTCGGAACATCCCACTGAAACTCAAGGCGCGCACTCTGGCAGTGCAGGCCTGGATCAGCGCGGGGTTCCTGTCATTCATGCTGTTCACCTCGAACCCGTTTGACCGGGTGTTTCCGGCACCGCTGGATGGTCAGGATTTAAATCCGCTGTTGCAGGATGTCGGCCTGGCTATGCACCCGCCGTTCCTATACCTGGGTTACGTCGGCTTCTCTATCGTATTTTCTTTCGCCGTGGCTGCCCTGATTGAGGGGCGGGTCGATCCGGCATGGGCGCGGTGGGTCCGACCCTGGACATTGGCGGCCTGGGTGTTTCTGACACTTGGTATCGTTCTGGGCAGCTGGTGGGCCTATTACGAACTGGGTTGGGGCGGCTGGTGGTTCTGGGATCCGGTCGAGAATGTCTCGTTTATGCCCTGGCTTGCTGGCACAGCGCTGTTCCATTCGGCCATTGTGACCGAAAAGCGCGGCAGCTTCAAAAGTTGGACGATCCTACTGGCCGTTTTGACCTTCTCGTTGTCCTTGTTGGGGACATTCATTGTCCGCTCAGGCTTGCTTACATCGGTCCATGCGTTTTCGGTCGATCCCGAACGCGGCATTTACATCTTGGCGCTGTTGGCTGTCGCGATCGGTGGTTCATTGACGCTGTTTGCCATACGCGCACCGGAGATGGAGGGCGGCGGTCTTTTTGCCCCGATCAGCCGCGAGGCCGGTTTGCTTATTAACAACCTGCTGCTGGCCACCGCAACGGCGACGGTTCTATTCGGTACGCTTTATCCGCTTTTGCTTGAGGCTGTGACAGGTGAAAAGATTTCGGTTGGACCACCTTATTACAACGCCAGTTTCGTGCCGATCATGCTGGTTCTAGTCGTTGTAATGGGGATTGGGCCGCTGTTGTCATGGAAGCGGGCGGATTTGCGCGGTGTTCTGTCCCGGCTCAAATGGGTGGCCGGGGTTAGCCTGCTCGTAGCGTTGCTTGTGTGGTATCTGGATACCGGCGGCCCAGCCTTGGCGGTAGTGTCGATCGGCCTTGCGGTTTGGTTGCTGGGCGCTGTGCTGACAGAGTGGGCCAGCCGAATTAAGCTGGGTGAGGCACCGTTGGCCGAGTCCCTGCGTCGGGCCCGCAGCCTACCGCGTTCTCATTACGGCATGGTCGTGGCCCATGCGGGGTTGGCTGTCTGTATGATCGGCTTTATCGGGTCCAGCGCTTGGAAATCCGAGGTCGTGACTTTTGCCGAGCCCGGAACACAGATTGAGATAGCAGGGTTCGACGTGCGTTTTGACGGTGTGGAACAGCTTCGCGGTCCGAACTATCTGTCTCGCGCGGCCACACTGACGGTATTTCGCGATGGCGCTTATGTCACCACGCTTCAACCCGAGCGCAGGGCCTATCTCGTGGCGGGTACCAGTACGACCGAGTCAGCAATTCGAACGACGTTGGCAGGGGACCTTTACGCCTCAATATCGGAACCGGCGGCGGAATCAGAACAGAGCAAATGGACCCTGCGTATCTTGTATGAGCCATTGGTGGTCTGGATCTGGATAGGTTCAGGATTGTTAGCATTTGGTGGTGTCTTGTCACTCTCCGATCGGCGTCTACGCGTCGGTGCACCACGAAAACGGACTGGGCAGAGCTCCGTTGCGGTGGCGGCGGAGTAGGGCAATGAAACGTCTATTTGCACTGTTCCCAATTACGATTGCCGGCATCCTGGGTGCCTTCCTGCTATGGGGACTGAATCCCGATCGCGATCCAAACGAAATCCCGTCTGTTTTGATCTCGCAGCCGGTGCCTGAGTTCGACTTGCCGCCGGTCGAAGGGCTGGATACCCACGGGCTGTCCAGTACCGATCTGGTGGAAAATGACGGGTCAGCTCCGATCGTGGTCAACGTGTTTGCGTCCTGGTGCGTGCCCTGCCGGGCCGAACATGCGGTGCTGACGCGTATGGTACGCGATGAGGGCATTCGCCTGATGGGCATTAACTACAAAGACAAGCCGCAGGACGCGCGGAAATGGCTCGACGATCTGGGCAACCCTTATGAGCGCATCGGTTCCGACCTGGACGGCCGAGCCGGGATCGAATGGGGGATTTCCGGCGTGCCGGAGACCTTTGTGATTGATGGCGCGGGCAAGGTCGTATTCCGTTTTGTCGGCCCGGTGCTGGGCGACGAGGCAATTTCAAAGATGCGCACCGCGCTGGATCAGGCGCGGGCGGCCGGAGGAGAGGCGTCATGATACGTCGCATTGTAATTACCGCGGTCACTCTGGCGATGCTGGTGTCGCAGCCGGCATTCGCGGTTGAGCCCGACGAGATACTTGCAGATCCGGTATTGGAAGAGCGGGCCCGGGCGATTTCGAAACAGGTGCGATGCGTGGTGTGCCAGAACCAAGACATCGACAGTTCTAACGCTGGCGTGGCGCGCGACCTTCGTCTGCTTGTGCGCGAACGGCTGGTGGCAGGCGACACGGACCAGCAGGTTATGGACTTTCTGGTTGCGCGTTATGGCGACTATGTTCTGTTCAACCCGCCATGGAAGCCATCAACTTACATTCTGTGGGTTGCGCCTATCGTCATCCTGGGGCTGGGTGGTATCGCGACTGCAGCGGTATTGACCCAAAATGCGCGCCGATATCGGAAGTCGCGAAAACAAGAGACGGAACGCGGCGCGAGCGAAGAACGGAATCCCGAAAACCATTCACTCACGGAGCCGCACGCATGATCTGGATTATCTTTTCATTCATGGCCGTGGCGGTGTTTCTGACGCTCGCCCTCTCCGGCCTGGGGCGCAAGACCTCGGACTTGTCGAGACGCGAAAGCGCCTCTGCCATCTTTTCCGACCAGATCGGCGAAGTGGAGAAGGACCTGGAACGAGGAATTATCTCAGCCGAAGAGGCCAAGGCCGCCAGAGCCGAGATAGAACGTCGCCTGAAGGCGATTGACCGGCAATCGGACGACAAAGCGATAATGGGCCATTCCGGGCGTGCGCTGATTTTACTTGCCGCGCTGGTAGTTCCAGCGCTCGGAGCCGGTCTTTATTGGCAACTGGGTAGTCCCTACATCCCCAGCCAGCCATTTGCCCAACGCGAGGGGGAGCAGGCCGAAGCCCGTGAAATCGCCGACCTTGCCGTGCGCCTGAAGTCGCGGCTTGAGGCGGATGAAACCGGCGGGCCAACCGAGGGATGGGTGTTGTTGGCTCAGACCTATATGCGTATGGGACGCTTTGGAGATGCCGCAGACGCGTTCGAGGGGTTGCTGGACCGACCCAATGCGAATTCAGCGCTGGTGTCGCAATATGGCGAGGCGTTGGTCTATGCCGATGACGGTGTCGTTACGCCCAAGGCCGATCGGGCGTTTGAACGAGCCTTGGAACTGGACCCATCGAACCCAGCAGCGACATTCTACAAAGCCATTGGTCTGGAGCAGGCTGGATCGCCTGATAAGGCCTATGACCTACTGAAGACGCGGATGGACGCCGAAGAGGAGTTCCGGCCATGGATGGAGAGTTTTGTGGCCCAGCTTAACCGCATCGCCCCGTCGATCGGACGGGCTCCGGTGAATCTGGCGGCTTTTGCCCCTTCCATGCCCGGCCCAACTGCCGATCAGGTGGCGGCGGCCGAGGAGATGTCAGACGAAGACCGGCAGGCCTTCATCCGCTCGATGGTCGAACGGCTTGCGAGCCGGATGCAGGAAAACCCAGGCGATCTGGACGGCTGGATGCGGCTGGGCAACGCCTATTCGGTGCTGGGCGAGACCGACGGCGCCCGGAACGCCTATGGCAGGGCAAGGGATCTGGCGGATGACCTGCCGCAGGGGGATCCGCGCAAGGTGGCAATCGACCGGGCATTGCTGGAACTGGGGGGTTGATTCCCGCAGCCCGGCGTGGATCGGGCCGGCGCCGACTTCGCGCTGATGCCCAGTGAGCCATCTGGAAAATTCCGGTTTAGGCTATCGCATGCCGATCTTTAGGAGGTTGAGACCATGAAAGTTGAAACGTTTTCTGATCTAATTGTCTGGACGCGGGAAATGCATCATTGGCTCGCCGAATGTTTGGCCCACTGTTCGACACAGTCAGAGCAGGAGCTGGCCAGGATGTTGCTTACCTACCTCGCCGATCATGAGGCTGCTCTGGAGAAAATCGTCGATGGTTTCGTGAAACGAGCCGATCCCAAAGCGCTCAACACCTGGGTATATGACTATTTGGGCAATGAGCCGATCGACCCACATCGCGCCTGCGACAGGCCGTTCGCACAGATGAGCGTCGATGAGATCTGCGAAGCGGTCTTCGATCTTCACAATCAGGTGATCGACTTATATCGGTATTTGCACGGGCGTGCCGAGATACCCGAGGCACGCGAACTCTTTCAGGCGATACTGGATATGGAAGAGCACGAGACCATGCGTTTAGCGCAGCAGAGCAACCGCGTCCGGGATATGTGAACTCCGGGGTCAGGATCCGCTTTCCACGGCTCCGCCCGCAATCGGCGCGGCCTGTTCCATCGCGTCGAGAATGGCGTTCGTGGTCAAGATCTCTGGCAGGGCGATGCCTTCGGGGGCCGACGGGCCGTAGACGATGTTGAAGGGGATCCCGAACCGTCCATTGTCCTCAAGGAAACGGGCGATCACATCGTCGGGGCGGGTCCAGTCGGCCTGCATCGGAATTGCTTTGTCCGATTGCAGTGTTGCCAGAACCTCGCCGCGTTCCAGCACCAGCGCTTTGTTGGCCTTGCAGGTCAGACACCAGTCGGCTGTGACATCGACGAAAACCACCTCGCCGCGCGACACAAGGCGGGCGATTTCGGGGCGGCTGAAGGTAATCCAAGGGATCTCTCCGGCTGGTTCAAGCAGCCTGGACCGGTCTTTGCCGGCAATCGCAACCGGTGCGGCAAACGCTGCGGTCAGCGTCAGCAACAGGGCTGTCCAGCGCAAAACGGGTGGCATCATCGTACTTTTCCAGATCAACAGGACCAGAACAGTTGCAGCCAGCACGGTAGCAGTTGCAGCAGTGTCTCCGGCCACCCCGACCATCACCCAGACCAACCAGCCGATCGTGGTCAGCAGTGCCGCCGACAGGGCCCATTTTAATCCCACCATCCAACGCCCCGGTTTAGGCAGAGCGGCGGTAAGTTTCGGGTGCACTGCAACCAGCAGGTAAGGAATGGCCAGCCCGACCCCCATTGCGGTGAAGATCGCCACGATATCCACCGGTCGGCCGGTCAGGGCAAAGGCCACCGCCGTGCCGAGGAAGGGGGCCGAGCAGGGCGTCGCCAGAACTGCTGAGAAGGCTCCGGTCAGGAAATCCCCGACCAGCGACACGCGGCCCTTTTCGACATGGGCAAGCCGGGTGTTCAGCGACTGCGGCAGCGTGATCTCGAACAAGCCCGCGAGGCTGGTTGCAAAAACCGCCAGCACCACGATCATCACCGCAAGGAAAAGCGGATTCTGGAACTGGATGCCCCAGCCGACGGAATAGCCCAGCGACCGCGCCGCAATGGTGATAGCCGCCAACAGCCACATGAATGTCAGGATTCCGGCTGCCGAAGCCAGGAACCCGGCGCGAATCTGAGCCGCAGAGCGGTCGCGAGCCTTTACCGCCGAGGAAAGCTTGATCGAAAGCACTGGCAGTACGCAGGGCATGACATTCAGAATCAACCCGCCGCCCACCGCCAGCAAAATGATCCAGACCAGCGCGCTGGCTGAAGTTTCGGCGGCCGCGATCTCATATGGTGGCGGGGTAGGGGGAGCGTCGGTACGGGGCGAAAACTCGGCCACGCGGTTGGTGTCGGTAACCGTGACGGACAAGGCGGGGGGGTCCTGTGCCAGAGCGAGGACCGGGAACTGCACCCATAGCTGACGCCTGTCGCCAGCGAGCCGGATGTCGGGTGCACCAAACGCGGTGTCACGTCCCATGTCGGGAAAGACATCAGGCGCATCAAAGGGCAGGTCGCTGGTGAAATTCAGCGTCAGCATCTCGGACTCGGTATCCAGGGTCGCGGCGTCGGACTTCATTCCGCTTGTGTTTCCCGTGGTTGGCACCCGCGACAGAAAGGCATTTATAAGCCGGGCCGAGTCCTGATCCCGACCCGTTCCCTGAGTCAGCGACAAGTCCAGCGAAAACTCGACCGGCACACAGATATCGGAACAGATCAGCGTTGTCACAGCGGCCTTCAAGTCAACTGGCGCTCCGGGGTTCTCGAGTGTGACGGTCAGCGGAAAGACCACTTCGTCCTTGTACCCGAAATTCTCGATCCCGAAGGCGCGAAAACGGATCGGCGCGGGCCAGTGAAACTGTACGTCGCTGACGTTTTGCGAGCCGTTCCAAGTGATCTTGGGCGGAATTCCCACCTCACCAGGCGACTTCCAGTAGGTTTTCCAATCTTCGCCCAGTTTCAGATGCAGTCCTGCAGTGATCGTCTTGACGTCAGGCGCGATCCCGTCCTGCGCGGTAATTATGTGTGCGACCAGGGGCTCTGATTCATACGCTTGGGATGTAGCTGCAAGGCTTGTCCCGGCGGAAGTCTGGCCAAAGATTAACCCCAAGATCATAATACATAAATTTAGGAGTGTTCTTGCCATTGCGCGTTGCCATCGGTTGTTTTGCACCCGTCTCTGCCAGATTCCAGCGCTGGAGGGTCAACGAGCCGGAATGTCACATCCCCACGATCAGCTCACGAAACCTTCGCGCCCGTCTTCGCAGATGAAATAGGCCCCGCCATCCGCGCCCTCCCATTGAACCCGGCAACCTTGGGGCAGGGCGTATTCAGGCTGCGGCGGTTGCAGCGGGCATAGTTTAGGGCGTGGTGCGCAAGCCGCCAGCGAAAGAGCGGCCAGCGACATGGCGGCCAACCTTGAGCACCAAAGCTTCATGATTGAAGATTATTGCCGGTGTACTGGGTTCGGTCCGACCGCGGCGTCTGTTGCCTTTGGTCTTTCCGATTCAGATTTGTTCGAATGACAGGATTTTTCCATCGCCTTGTGCATAAAGAAATGGGCTCCGAGGCACAGGATCAACGGTGCGAAAAGACCCAAGGAGTCAGAAAGCCCACCAACCGTCCCGCCGGCGATCAAGTAGAGAGCGATCGGCGTTATCATGGCAATGCAACATACCATCATGCCCCATTTCATTATCTTGCCGCCGCTAACCGGTACTGACGCCTGCGGCGCGTTTGCAGTCTGTTTTTCTTTCACATTCAACTCCAAAATTTGGATTGGAGACCTCTGCTAACGCCTTCCCACGATGGAAGGTCAAGCTGTTTTGGCGCGAAGCGAATTTGACGCTGTCAAACCAGTCCAGCATTTGCTTGGGCCTTACTTGGTGCATAGACACGGCCGGAACAGGGAAGTTTTTAGGGGTATGAACAGCAGGCATTGTCGTCCCGACGCCTGGTGAAGTTTCAGGTTAAACACGAAGCTGCCTAGGTCACTTTAAGCCTTGAAAACTCGCGGGTGGGTCGAAGCGATATCGAACGAATAATTGAATGGACAAATCTTCCCCCGTCGCGGATTGTCTAATCCCCTGGGTACTAACTCCAGACACCAACCAGCCAATAGGAGCGCTATCAATGCTGACCAGACGACATTTTGTTGCAGCCTCGCTCGCCATTTTCTCTCAGCCGGTTTTTGGAGTGACGTCGGCGGCGGCCTCGCAATGGTCGGAGTGGGATGCGCAAGTAACTCCAGCCAATTTTGATCCCGCAACATCCAATCCCTGGGGTTTACACCCACGTTTCCTGCCTCAGCGTGTGCAAACCAATCGACCACTTACTCCGGGTGACATTCATGTCGACGCGGTGGCACGATATCTGTATTTCATCGAAGACGGTGGCACAGCAATGCGTTACGGCGTAGCCATTGCCCGAGGCAATCTTTACGAGCCCGGAGTCTACACGATCAAGCGAAAGGCCAAATGGCCGCGTTGGACTCCTACAGCCGAAATGATTGAGCGCGACCCTGATGAATATGCGCAATTCGCAGATGGTGTGCCCGGTGGGCCGACAAACCCATTGGGATCAAGGGCGTTTTATCTGTTCGAAGGTGGTCGCGACACATACCTGCGAATTCACGGAACGCCTTATCCAAGATCTATCGGAGGTCGCGCAAGTTCTGGCTGCGTAAGGATGGCGATGCCACATATCATCGGGCTTTATGATCGTGTCAGGCCAGGGTCCACGGCTCATCTCTACCCTCCCGAGCGGCTTCTGACCGCGACCAGCTGACAGGCGCTTGTCAGGCGCGCGTACAGATTGGGCGCCCTTCAATAGTCCTAAGTGGTAGGTAGGTTGTTTCAACTGGCCCAACATAGCGATACCAATAGCAACCGTCCTCAGGCATGATTTTCACTGCGTTCAGGTCCTGGCCCGGAGCAGCAATCTGGGCTACGGCGTCAGGAACTTGGGAAAGCGTTCCGGGCTCGCTATCTGCAGATATTGACGTTGTTTCGGTACAAGCGCCGATGAACAAAAGTGCGGCCAGTGCTTGGAAAGCTTTCCTGAAGGACATGGTGTTTAGTCCACTGTGATTGTCATTTGTAGTGCCTGCTACCCTCGCATCGACGGGTGATCACATCAATTCACCAAGAACTAAGCAATTGTTAGCGTTGCTTTTTTGTGTTCGGTTGATTCAAGAAAGTCAGGTTTTGCTTAAAGCAGCCTGGAGTTACGTCCAAGAAAAATTGCTTTTCCACAATGACTTGATGATTTGGGTCCGCCTTCTAAGGAAATATCCCTGCGCCAACGGCAACGACAATTCAGACGAGACATCCCATATGAAATGTCATTTGCGTGTTGACCTTCCAGCGCAGGAACCGGGCATACGAGTTATTTGAGTCGGAAAAAAAGAATAAACTTTGGGATGGCAGGCATGAAACGGAGCAAAGAAGGAAAGGTTGTTACGCGACGTGGAGTGATTGCCGCGTTTGCTGCGACGACGCTTTTTCCAGCACCGGCCGTTTGGGCCCAATCAACGGCAACTGAGGGGACGCGCCGCAATGTTTCCTCATTCCGCGTTGCTAAATGGCAGGACCACTTTGATACGCTTAAGAATGGTGTGATCCTGTCCGATACACAGTCCAAGGTCCTGCAATATTGGTCGGAAGACGAAAGCGTCTACCGAATGTATCCAACCAGCGTACCGCTGACGGAAGACCTTACAAGGCTGGGCTACACCACAGTTACTCGCAAGGTCGAAGGGCCGTCTTGGCGACCGACACCAGCAATGAAAAAGCGCAACCCCGCTTGGCCCGATTATGTGGGCCCGGGTCCGGAGAATCCTCTGGGGACACATGCACTTTATTTGAGCTGGCAATACTACCGGATCCACGGCACCAACGACACGCGCAAGATCGGGAGAAGATCCTCCAACGGCTGCATTGGCTTGTACAACGAGCAGATTGCGGAATTGTTCGAACTGGCCACTGTGGGCACTCAGGTAAAACTGATCTGACCTTGGTCAGGCCGATTTTTTTTGCGCGCGTTGAACCTAAGAACTGACAATCATGTGAAGAACAGAGATGGATAAACTTACACTCTTGATCGGCGGAGTAGTGATCGCAGGCGCCGCCGCGTTCGTCTACAACTTAAATCAGCAACCAACAGGTCACTCGATGACGCCGCCCGATACGTCAGCACTGGAGCAAGGAGACCCAATCGAAAACGTCACTCTGCCGGACCAGCTAAGCGAATTTGCGGCCGTCGGCAAAGTGGCATTCGACGCCAAATGCTCGGCGTGCCATGGCGCGAATGCAACAGGTCTGGAAGGCCTTGCACCACCTTTGGTGCATAAAATCTATGAACCAAGCCACCATTCGGACGAGTCATTTTATGTGGCAGTCCAGAATGGAGTTCGGGCACACCATTGGAAGTTCGGCAATATGCCGCCGGTCGATGGCTTGACCCGTGCGGATGTGAAGGGCATCGTGGCGTATATCAGAGAGCTGCAGCAGGAAAACGGGATTTTCTGAAGGTGACGAGCCGAATGGGCAGTGCAATTCGTTACATCATACTGTCAATGGTGCTGACCATTGGCGGGCTGCTTGTGACGGCCGATTCTGCTCATGCACATGGCAGTGGTTCTCAGCACGTGATTGACCAAACGGACTCCGCGGACGTTGAGCATGTCAAGCAGGGTCATCCCGGACATTGTCATGGCGGAACGATTTGCAACGCTGTTGGTCTATTTTCGATGGGTCCACCACCGCCTGGCCCCCAAGATACTGAACAAAGATACTCGATCCCTCGAGCCCAATACCGGGTTCTCGGTATCGCGGCGTTTGACCCACCACCGCCGCGTGTCCTGATCTGACCAGTCGAATTGCGCTCAACCTGGGCGCGTCGAAGCAGACGACAAGGACAAAACAATGAACATTCTGAAAATGACCACAGGCGTTGCCCTGGTTTCTCTGTTTGCAGCCGCCGCCCTGGCGCATGGTGGCGCAACCGGCATCGTCAAAGAACGCATGGATGGTATGTCCGCGATGAAGGACAGCATGAAGATCCTTACGCCGATGATGCAGGGGAAAACGCCCTACAATGCGCAAACGGTACGAAGCGAGGCCAAGAAAATCGGGCGTCACGCTGGCGAGAGCATGACAAAGCTGTTTCCAGAGGGATCTGATGGCAAACCCTCGGAGGCCAAATCGGAGATCTGGCAGGATTGGGGTTCATTTGCAGAGTTAGCCAGGCAGTTGGAATCCTACTCTGAAGGCCTTGTGCTTGCGGCGGACAACGGGTTGATGATGTCCGGGTCGGGCCATGGTTCGGGCATGATGGGCGGCGCATCCATGATGGGTGGCGGTTCTATGATGGGTGCCGGAATGATGGGCGGCAGTCCAAACCAGGCACAACTTTCTGAAATGCCGGCAGATGGTGTGTTCATGATGCTGAGCCAGACATGCTCGGCGTGTCACACGCAATTTCGGTCGGAATAGGAATGCGTCATGAGACCGATATTCCGATTGGGCCTTGCTGCCGCCGTAGCGGCGTCAGCGGGACTTGTTGCTGTGATGGCTTGGCCGATTGGCCAGCCCTTACAAGCTCTCGACATTCAGGGTGACGTTAACCGCGGGGCGTATCTGGCAAGGGCAAGTGGTTGTATCGCTTGCCACACAGATTTTGCCAAAGGGGGCGCGGCCTTGGCCGGTGGGGTGGAGTTGGATACCCCGTTCGGCACGCTCTTTTCGCCGAACCTGACCACAGATCCCGATCACGGGATCGGTGATTGGACAATCGAGGAGTTCGCCCGCGCGGTGCGTCAAGGCGTATCACCCGGCGGACAACCCTATTACCCGGCCTTTCCTTATCCATTCTATGCCAA
Organism: Ruegeria sp. BA2; assembly: GCF_056539605.1. NCBI lineage: Bacteria > Pseudomonadati > Pseudomonadota > Alphaproteobacteria > Rhodobacterales > Roseobacteraceae > Ruegeria > Ruegeria sp. BA2. Next base: position 13,878 of record NZ_JBQFVE010000016.1, read on the forward strand.
TTTCACGGATCAGGACATCGCCGATCTCTGGGCCGCATGGCAAACAGTTCCACCGGTAGCGGAACCGTCAAAAGAACAGGAAATGGCGTTCCCCTTCAATCAGAGATGGGGCCTGAAGCTGTGGCGCGCGGCTTTTCTGGAACCACCCCGCACTGATCCCGTGCCGGGCAATGACGAAGTGTGGAACCGGGGCCGGCTACTGGTCGAAGGTGCCACACATTGTGCGGCCTGCCACACCGGGAGGAACCTGGCTGGCGCAAGAAATTCGGACACGGAACACTTCAAGGGAAGTGACTCTCTGCCGGGCGGTGACAAGGCACCGGCCATCGACTTTGAGACCCTGCAAAAGCGTGGTTGGACGGTAGATGATTTGGCCTACGCGTTGCGCACCGGCGTCATGCCTGATGGCGATGTCTTCGGCGGCGCCATGGGAGAGGTCGTAAACTATGGCACCAGCTTTCTGACAGACGAAGACCGGAAGGCAATGGCGACCTATCTGCTGGATGTGCACGACGGGGGGTAATCGAGTGAGAGATCAAATTTTCTTTGGAGGGAAGTCCTCATGAAGCTCAATCGCAGGCAATTCGTTGCAGGCACGTCGGCACTAATCGCAGTGCCGACTATCGGGAGGGCGGCTACCGCCCCCCGAATAATCGAGGCGCGTTCAGGATTGGCACGTGTTGCCCCCGACAGCTATCCTGAAACCGAGATATGGGGATATGATGGCGGTGTTCCGGGCCCCGAAATTCGTGCCCGGCAGGGCGAAACGGTTCGCCGGACACTCCTGAACTCACTGCCTCAGCCTACGGCAATCCATTGGCATGGACTGCGGGTTCCAAACAACATGGATGGGGTGCCGGGTCTTACACAGGAGGCTGTACCAACAAGCGGCGAGTTTCAGTATGACTTGCCTCTGAAGGATGCAGGAACCTTCTGGTACCACTCTCATAACCAGTCAACGGAACAAGTGGCCAGGGGCCTTTACGGCGCGTTCATCGTCGACGAAATGGACCCGCCGGACACGGATCATGACATTACGATCCTGCTGGATGACTGGAGGTTGGGTCAGGACGCCCAAATCGTCGATGATTTCGGCGCGATGCATGACTGGACGCATGCAGGCCGAATGGGAAACTACGTTCACGCACACATATCGCCCATGACAGAAGTTCTGACAAACCAGCGTTTGCGACTTCGAATGGTCAACGTGGCAACTGATCGGATCATGTATGTCTCAGTAGGTGGCGCAAACGGGAAACTGGTCGCTTATGATGGCATGCCTGTAAGGCAGCCAGAGGATTTTGAAACCCTTGTTTTTGGGCCTGCACAGCGAGCAGACTTAATTGTTGATGTCACAGCGGAATCGAACGAAGCCGTTCAAATAACTCTTCACGAACGCGATGAATCGTTTGTCATTGCTGAAATCCCGGTTTCGGGAAGCGGTGCATCCGCAAACCGCGGTGCAATAGAAGCCCTGCCACCCAACCCTGTTTCCTTTCTCGAAGATGTTTCTGACGCTTTGACAATCCCATTAGTGATGGAAGGCGGGGCGATGGGCGGACTGCGTCAAGGCACTTTTAACGGCCAGGTCATGAGCACCAATGAATTGGTTCAGGAAGGGCAGATCTGGACATTCAACGGTGTCGCCGGGTTACCTGAAAACCCCCTTGCTGCCGTTTCGCGTGGCGACATAGTCCGGATTCAGATGCAGAACGACACCGTCTTTCCGCACGCTATGCACTTGCACGGGACGCACTTTCAGGAAGTTCTGCCAAACGGCAACCTAGGGCCGCTGCGGGACACAATCCTGGTTGACCGGATAGAAAAGCGGGAGATTGCGTTCGTTGCGGATAACCCGGGGGATTGGCTGTTTCATTGCCATATGCTGTCGCATCAGGCCGCTGGTATGAAGACCTGGCTGAGCGTGGCATGATGAACAAGAGTTCGGCGAAATGGGTGTCACTGGCTGCTGTAGTGATCATTGTCGCGGTCGCTGGCTGGGGCCTGAGTGGGCGTGCGCAGAACAGTGCATCAGCGGATTCGGCACGTGGTGCAGTTTTGTACGCCGAAAACTGCGCGTCATGCCACAGGGCAAATTTGGAGGGTCAGCAGGATTGGCAAACACCTGATCCGGATGGCGTCTTGCGGGCGCCCCCGCATGACCGAACCGGGCATACCTGGCATCACGGCGACAAGCTGTTGTTCGACTATACAAAGTTTGGCGGGGACCAAACTTTGAAACAGATGGGTGTCGCTGACGTCAAAAGCGGCATGCCAGGCTTCGGGGACACTCTGTCGGATCAGGATATCTGGGACATCCTCGCCTTCATCAAGGAGAGTTGGCCGGATCGGGAACGCAAGCTGCAAGAGCAACGCACCGAAGCAGAACAAACGGAAGGAAACTGATGTGAAACGAATACTTGCAGGCTTAGTCGCTATCGCCATGTCGATTGGCATTCCTATGGCACGCGCCGACGAGCTGTCTGACTCCGATGTAAAACGGCTGGCTCTCGAAGCCATTTTGGAAAACCCTGAGATCATCATGCAGGCGATTCAATTGCTTCAACAGCGCGAGGATCAGGCAAAAGCCGAAGCAATTGGAAGCGTCTTGGAAAATCAGCGTGAATTGCTGGAACAGGATCCGAATGCGCCTGTAATCGGAAACCCGGAAGGCGATGTAACCGTGGTCGAGTTTTTCGACTATAACTGCCCATATTGCAAACGCGCTGCCCCGGTCGTGAAGAACGTAATCGCGGGCGATTCCGATGTGCGAATTGTTTATCGAGAATGGCCCATACTTGGAGAAGGTTCCGACTTCGCGGCACGCGCTGCGCTGGCCTCACGAAACCAGGGAAAATACGAAGAATTTCATTGGGCGCTTATGGCTCTGAACGGTCGTGCCACTGAGGCCAGTGTACTGAAAGTTGTTCGGGAACTTGGCCTGGACGAGGATCAATTGCGCGCAGATATGGAAGCGCCGGAAGTCGACGCGCATATTCAGATTTCCATGGAATTGGCCCGACAGCTTGGCTTCAGTGGCACTCCTTCGTTTGTGATTGGAGATGCGCTTGCCCCGGGTCTGATCACCGAAGATGAAATGACCCGGTTAATCGTGGCAGTCAGAGACGCAAGATAGAACCAAGGGGGCGACAGCATGTGCGCTCCTAAGTTTATCATGCGATCGTGGCTTCGTATCCCTCGGACTTCAGCGCTGCAAGGATATGATCAAGTGAATTGGTGCTTAAGACACGTACCCTGCGGTTTTCCATGTCAAAGTCCAACTGTGCGGAGGAATCCACCGTGGCAACGGCTTTTTCGATAGCTGACTTGCAGTGCCCGCAGCTCATATCCGGGATATTTAGGGTCGTCATGGATGTTTGCTCCTGTGTTCCGTCGTCCCGGCTAAAGTATTCCAGCACAGGAAGGTCAAGTCGTGATTATTGGATCGTCAAAATTAGTGGCAAAGAAAGTCAGCCCCATCCCTTGACCTTCCACTTGCTGGAACCCTTATGTTTCCCGTCAGCAGAACATTGGTGGTGACAATATGACTGAAATTTCACATGCAAGGTTTCAAGTTCAGGGTATGAGCTGTGCGTCCTGCGTAGGGCGGGTTGAGCGCGCGTTGAAAGATGTGCCAGGGGTAGATGCCGCTTCGGTTAATCTCGCCAGCGAAAGCGTTCAGGTCGATTTCCGCGATCCAGCCGATAAAGCGGCCATTGCTGATGCGTTAAACCGCGCCGGATATCCGGCGCGGACGGCAGAGGTCACTCTGGATATTCAGAACATGTCCTGCGCATCCTGTGTAGGGCGTGTTGAACGAGCCCTGGAAGCCGATGGCGGCGTCTTGTCCGCGTCGGTCAATCTGGCCACTGAAAGTGCAACTGTGCGTTATGCTGAGGGAGTCACAACACCCGAAGCCATAGCGGCGCTTGCGGCATCTGCCGGCTATCCGGCGAGCCTGCGATCCGCAACGCAGACCGAACCACAAGACCGCAAAGCGGCAGAGATCAGCCATTTGGCGCGGCGAACAAGCTTCGCCGCCTTGCTCGCATTGCCGGTATTCATTCTCGAAATGGGCTCGCATGTTATTCCGGGCATGCACCACCTGATAGCGAGCACCATAGGCATCCAGAACAGCTATTACCTGCAATTCCTTCTGACCACGATCGTTCTTTTTGGGCCAGGCTTGCAGTTCTACACCAAGGGATTCCCTTCCTTGGTCAAAGGCGCGCCGGACATGAACTCTCTGGTGGCTCTGGGCACTTCAGCGGCCTATGGGTTCTCGCTTATCTCGACCTTTGCGCCGGGTGTTCTTCCGGTCGGAACCGCAAATGTCTACTACGAGGCCGCAGCGGTGATCGTGGTTCTCATATTGCTCGGGCGATTCCTCGAGGCGCGCGCCAAGGGGCGAACTGGTGAAGCGATCCGAAAACTGGTCGGTCTGCAGGCAAAAACAGCGCGCGTTGAGCGCGACGGATCGGTTGTCGAGCTACCGATCGAGCAGATCGTTGTAGGGGATATTGTGCACGTTCGACCGGGCGAAAAAATCGCGGTGGATGGTGCCGTAGTGACCGGCGCGTCATATGTCGATGAAAGCATGATCACCGGCGAGCCGGTTCCTGCCGAAAAGACCGAGGGCGCAACTGTGGTCGGCGGAACAGTTAATGGCGCGGGCGCATTGACGTACCGGGCTGAAAAGATCGGCGCAGACACTATGTTGGCCCAGATCATTCAAATGGTCGAACAAGCACAGGGTGCCAAGCTTCCGATTCAAGGCTTGGTTGACCGCATCACGCTGTGGTTCGTGCCGGTAGTGATCGCTGTGGCCGTAATGACTGTGCTGGTTTGGATGTTGTTCGGACCCGATCCTGCGCTCAGCTTGGCGTTGGTAGCCGGGGTTGCGGTACTGATCATTGCTTGCCCCTGCGCCATGGGGTTGGCCACACCCACCTCAATCATGGTCGGCACCGGCCGCGCGGCCGAGATGGGTGTCCTGTTTCGAAAGGGCGACGCCTTGCAAATGCTGCAGGAAACCACCGTTGTTGCGGTGGACAAGACGGGGACCTTGACCGAAGGGCGTCCGGAGCTGACCGACCTGATTGTGGCCGAAGGATTGGCCGAGGATGAGGTTCTGCGCCTTGTTGCTGCCGTTGAGGTCACATCCGAACATCCGATCGCCACGGCCATCGTGCGCGCGGCTGAAACCCGTGGTCTGGAGCTTTCGAAGCCAGAAGACTTCACGTCGATCACCGGTTACGGGGTAAGCGCCTCAGTCGAAGGCCATACAATCCTGATCGGGGCCGACCGCCTGATGAGTCGCGAAGGGGTTGAAATGGGCGCGTTGTCTGATCGGGGCGCTGAACTCGCAATCAACGGAAAGACTCCACTTTATGCCTCCGTAGACGGAGTTATCGCAGCCGTCATCGCCGTGGCGGACCCAATCAAGACCACCACGCCAGACGCAATTGAAGCTTTGCACGGACTGGGGCTGAAAGTAGCGATGATTACCGGCGACAATACCGCTACAGCCAAATCCATCGCGGCGCAGCTTGGCATCGATCATGTCGTGGCCGAGGTTCTGCCAGAGGGTAAAGTATCCGCGTTGCAAGATCTGCGCTCAAATGGCGGAAAACTGGCCTTTGTGGGTGATGGCATCAATGATGCCCCCGCTCTGGCGGCGGCTGACGTAGGAATTGCGATCGGGACAGGCACTGACATCGCCATCGAGGCGGCTGACGTCGTTCTGATGTCAGGCGACCTGACAGGCGTGGTCAACGCCTTCGATATTAGTCAGCGCACCATGCGTAACATCCGCCAAAACCTGTTCTGGGCTTTCAGCTACAACACGCTGCTCATACCGGTTGCAGCGGGGGTGCTCTATCCGTTTGGCGGCCCGTTGCTGTCGCCGGTTTTGGCTGCAGGTGCCATGGCGCTGTCCAGTGTATTTGTCCTGACCAACGCGCTGCGGTTGCGCTGGGTTAAGCCGATCAAAGTTGGGCGAGAACAGATCTCGCAGAATGAAGAGCAGGCGCTGCGATCAGCGCCTGCTGAATAGAATAGGAGAACCGCTGTGAATATCGGAGATGTAGCAGAACGTTCGGGTCTGCCTGCCAAAACCATCCGTTATTACGAGGATATCGGATTCATCAAACCCAGGCGCAGTCTGAACGGGTATCGACATTTCGACGAAAAGGAACTGCACAAACTGGCCTTCATCGGGCGGGCCCGCTCATTGGGCTTTACCATTGAGGATTGCCGTTCACTACTGGCGTTGTACGAGGACAAAGAACGCGCAAGCGCGGACGTGAAGGATATCGCCAAACAGAACCTAAAAGAAATAGATGCCAAGATCGCGGACCTGAAGGCCATGCATGCTACACTGTCTCATTTAATCGATGAATGTGCCGGAGACCACCGTCCCGACTGCCCGATCCTGAAGAACCTCGGCCAAACTTAGATGCGCTCATCGTATGAACTGCCTCCTATTTTGGCAGTTTGTTACGTGTATTCGCGGGAATCCGCTTCATTTCGATACAGCGCACCAACTCACCTGTTTTTTCCTCCGACTGGCTTGAACACTCGTTACGTTCGTCCTAACTGCACGGGATGAAGTGGAAGTTTTTCTCAGTGTTGCGAATGACGTTTCTGACATGCGTCTGCTTGGCGATGACCTTCGTCGGCACTGTTGTGGTCGCGAGCAGTGACGTCAAAAACAGTAGCACCTCTGAGCCTCACGGCGTTTCAATGGCTGCAAAGTCATCAGACTTCAAACACGACCATAGCGGTTTGCATCCGACGACTGGCCAAATCCACACGGATAGCCACGTAAATCACAGCGGAGAATGTCATTCCGGTATCTGTTGTGTTGGCGAATATCCGACCCACGTAGGACTTGCGGTTTTGGCTGAAGCTTTTGGCCAGAAAAACCGTAACATGGATTCCGACATCCACAACTCTCAAGCGCCTCTGACGCCCGATCGTCCTCCACAAATCTCCTAACATCCACAGGCCCGTCAGCGCGGGTTTTCATGTTGTTTCGGTTCGAGCATGCACTGCGACCGTCAGGAGATTATTATGCGTGGAAGATATGCGGCACTATCAGTACTTGCCTTGGCGATTGGCCTGGGTGGAGGTGTCTTTCTTGAAAGACTGTACCTGAATCCAATTGATCAGGGCCAGTCGAACGAACCAGAGGTCCTTTATTGGGTAGCACCGATGGATCCGAATTTTCGGCAGCCTGGACCTGGAAAATCGCCGATGGGTATGGACTTGATCCCGGTTTATTCTGGGCAGGAACCTACCGGCGACCCTGAAGAAGTCACCCTGAGCGCTGCGGAAATCAACGCAATTGGTGTGCGAACTGCGGTTGCACGCATGACTGATATCGAACCTCGCATCGAAACGGTGGGTTTCGTCGGCTTTGACGAACACCTGACCAATCACGTTCATACGCGTGTTGAAGGTTGGATTGAGCAACTGAAAGTTCGAGCGGTCGGTGATCGCGTTGAGAAGGGGCAAGTTTTATTTGAACTCTTTTCACCACTGATCGCAGCTGCGACCGGCGATCTTGTACGCGCAGTCGAAGCTGGTGACCCGCGGATTTTGGACGCGGCGCGCAATAAGTTGATCAGCCACGGTATGTCCGCTCGTCAGGTTGCTGAGATTGAGGCGGGCGGTGAGTTGGTTCGAAATGTGGAAATTGAGGCACCTCAAAACGGTGTCGTCATAGCTCTGAATGCCGCCGATGGCATGTACCTGCAGCCAGGCACGCTTGCTTTTTCGGTAACCGATCTTTCTGAAGTATGGCTGATCGTTGATGTATTTGAACGAGATATTGCACGTTTGTCGGAAGATATGCGCGCGATAGCAAGGTTCGAGCACCTACCCGGTCGCACCTTCGAAGGCGACATCGACTATGTTTACCCTGAGCTTGATCCGCAAACCCGAACTCTTCCCGTAAGGCTTAGTTTCGATAACACCGACGGCGTGCTGCGGCCGGGCATGTTTGGCAGTGTTAGCCTTATACCGGATGAAAGCCGAAATGTTCTCACTGTTCCATCAGAGGCGTTAATTCGTACCGGTTCGGCGGAACGCGTCATCTTAAAAACAGGCGATGGTACTTTTCGCCCGAGACTGGTGACTACAGGTCTTCGAGACAGTTTCGGCGAGGGGGGTCGAACAGAAGTTCTGCAAGGGCTTGAACCTGGTGAGGAAGTTGTCGCATCCGCACAGTTTCTAATCGACAGTGAAAGTGCTTTGAGCGCCGGTTTCACCCGAATGGCACCAACGGATACCGAACCAGCACGCGGGGCAGGCACCCTGGTTTCACTCGATGCCCAAAATCGTATGGCAACTGTTCGTCACGATGTTCTCGAAAGCCTCGATTGGCCCGCAATGACTTCGCAGTTTCCGGTGAGGTCTGGTGTTTCGCTCGACAGCTTGAGTGCAGGCGACGCAGTCGCTTTCGTGATCGCACGGGGTGCGGATGGGCTTCTGAGCCTGATGGAGCTTGCACCAGACGATGGTATTGCCGGAACTGGTGCCGGAATCGCGCGCGCCGTCACTTCAGACGGCAAATTGACGCTTGAGCACGGACCGATCCCCGAGCTCGGTTGGGCCGCCATGACAATGGATTTGCCTGTTGTAGGAGTAGATCTCACTACCGTGCCAATCGACATGCCAATTGAGTTTGATCTGGCTGAGGGAGAAGGGGGGATGTTCTCGATTGTGGCAATTCGCGAAGAGGGCTCGCCGCCGACGGATTCCGTTGAACCCGAAGAAACCGACACGCCTTCTGCTCCACCGATTGTAGTCACCGGCACGATCAACCTCGTTAATGCTGAGGCGGGAACGGCAACCATCACTCACGGGCCGATGACTGAGATTGGCATGCCCGGAATGACCATGGATTTCCCATTAGAACCTACATTGGACACAAGCATGCTCGAAGTCGGTTCTGAAATGACTCTGACTTTCGCGCGTGCAGATGGCATGACAATGGTGTTGGCTGCGGCAACGCCTATTGCACCGCCACTTCAGGTTTCTGGCCGGATTAACAGTATCGACCCGAACGCGCGTACCGCGAACGTAACACACGGTCCGATGACTGAGATCGGCATGCCGGGCATGACCATGGATTTCCCGGTTGCGGAGGGGATTGAGGTTTCTAACTTGCCTGTAGGGATTGATGTTTCTTTGATCCTTCGCCGCAATCCCGACTTTTCGATGACGCTGTTAGAGGTCGCGCTTGATGGGAGTGTTACGCAGTGATCACGGCCATCATTCGTTCTTCGCTCGCCAACAGGTTCGTCATCTTGGCCCTCGCATTCATGATAGGAGTTGCGGGTATTTGGGCCATTCGTGAGACGCCGGTTGATGCAATCCCGGATCTGTCGGATGTCCAGGTAATTGTTCGCACGCCATATCCCGGGCAAGCGCCTCAAGTTGTCGAAAACCAAATCACATATCCACTTGCGACAGCCCTATTGGCCGTACCCGGTGCAAAAGACGTTCGCGGGTTCTCGTTCTTTGGAGACAGCTTTGTATATGTTGTCTTTGAGGACGGGACGGACCTCTACTGGGCTCGGTCGCGTGTGCTCGAATACTTGGGCCAGATTACCGGCAGCTTACCTGAGGGCGTGTCACCACAACTTGGCCCTGATGCGACTGGGGTCGGGTGGATTTATCAGTATGCGCTGGTTGACAGAACCGGAAATCATGATCTGGCTCAGCTCAGGACTCTGCAGGATTGGTTTCTGAAATACGAATTACAAGCCGTGGAAGGCGTCTCAGAAGTCGCCACCATCGGCGGAATGGTCAAACAGTACCAGGTCGTCGTCGACCCAAACAAACTACGTGCCTATGACATAACACTTGCACAATTGAGGACGGCTATTCAGGCGGCCAACCGCGAGACGGGCGGCAGCGTCATTGAGATGGGGGAAGCCGAATTCATGGTCAGGTCCTCGGGCTACATTGACGAATTGTCAGACCTTGCAAGCGCGCCGTTGATGGTCAACGACCGTGGCGCCGCTCTGACGCTTGGAGACGTCGCTGAAATCCGTCTGGGGCCGGAAATGCGGCGCGGTGTCGGAGAACTCGACGGGCAAGGAGACGCGGTTGGTGGAGTAGTCATTCTGCGATGGGGTGGGAATGCGTTGGCAACGATCAAAGCGGTGGAGGCGCGCATCGAAGAGTTGCGCTCAAACCTGCCGGAGGGGGTCGAAATCATAACGACCTACGACCGATCTGGTGTGATCGAGCGTGCTATCGATAACCTCCAGAAGAAACTGACGCAGGAATTCATTGTCGTTGTTCTTGTGTGCGCGGCTTTTCTACTTCATCTGCGGTCATCCCTCGTAATTCTTCTGTCGCTCCCTCTGGGAATCTTTGCCGCATTTATTCTGATGAAGGCGCAAGGAGTAAACGCAAACATCATGTCGCTCGGCGGCATAGCCATCGCTATTGGTGCGATGGTCGACGCATCGATTGTGATGATCGAGGCGATGCACAGGCGGTTGGAAAAAGAAAAGCTCACAGCAGAGAACCGATGGCGGATTGTGCAAGAGTGCGCTTCTGAGGTGGGACCAGCCCTTTTTTATTCTCTGGCGATTATCACGGTTAGTTTTTTGCCTGTTTTCGTTCTGGAAAATCAGGAAGGTAGGCTCTTCTCGCCACTCGCTTATACCAAAACCTACGCCATGGCTGCAGCCGCCATCCTTTCGATAACGCTGGTTCCGGTCTTGATGGGTTACTTTGTAAGGGGGCGTATTCTACCGGAGCGAAAAAATCCGCTAAATCGCTTGGTTGTGTTCGTGTACCGCCCATTTCTGGACGCGGCAATTGCCTGGCCATGGGCAACAACACTGTTGGCCGGCGTTCTGGTGACGTCCATGTGGTACCCGTACCAGAGAATTGGCTCTGAATTCATGCCCGAGTTGAACGAAGGTGATTTTCTCTACATGCCGAGCTTCTACCCCGGGATCTCGACGGGAAAAGCCCGTGAGGTACTGCAGCAGACCAACCGCCTGATCGCGACCGTGCCAGAAGTCGAAACTGTTCACGGTAAAGTTGGGCGTGCGGAGACTGCAACCGATCCAGCACCTCTAACGATGGTGGAGACCACAATCCAACTCAAGCCGGAAGAAGAATGGCGCCCCGGCATGACAATGGAGAAAATCCGGAATGAGCTCGATCGTATCGTTCAGGTTCCGGGCGTTACAAATGTTTGGATCCAACCTATCAAGAACCGCATCGATATGCTTGCGACAGGTATCCGTACTCCTGTCGGTGTCAAAATATCCGGCACCGACTTGGAGGTCATTACAGATATAGGGATCGAAGTAGAGCGTGCGGTCGCTGATATTGATGGAACGGCTTCCGCCTACGCAGAGCGACCTGTTGGCGGGCGTTTCATCGAAATCGACGTCAAACGAGATGCCGCCTCCCGATACATGATGAGTGTTCGAGAAGTTCAGGACGTAGTGCAGACCGCAATTGGCGGTATGCAAGTGTCGGAATCTGTGGAGGGGCTGGAGAGGTTTCCTATAAACCTTCGGTACCCTCAGGCATGGCGAGACAGCCCGGAACGGCTCGAAAATCTTCCTGTCGTCACGCCGTCGGGTGCTCATGTGCCACTGTCCGCTCTCGCCGATATTCGAATAGTTGACGGGCCGGGAATGATACGATCAGAGAACGCTCGACGAACTGGGTTCGTGTTCATCGACATCGCGGGGCGCGACCTGGGCGGCTATGTGGCCGAAGCACAAGAGGTGGTTACAGAAAAGGTCGACCTGCCTCCAGGTTACTCGCTGACTTGGTCAGGGCAGTATGAGTACATAGAGAGAATGCAGGACAGGTTGACGATCGTTGCTCCTGCAACCCTGCTAATTATCACGCTCATGCTTTTCTTGGCGTTCAATCGGGTGATTGAGGTCGGGATAATTCTTGCGGCGCTCCCGGTCGCATTGGCAGGTGGGGTTTGGTTCTTATGGTATCTTAACTTCGATATCTCAATTGCTGTGCTCGTGGGCTTCATCGCGCTGGCGGGAGTTGCCGTGGAAACAGCGATTGTCATGTTGTTGTACCTCAATCTTGCTTGGGAGAAACGTCGAGGGCTGGCGCAATCGGAACAGCGAAAGCTGACACGTGACGATATCGAAGACGCGGTGTTCGAAGGAGCCGTTCTTCGGGTTCGGCCGAAGGTAATGACTGTAGCCACGATCTTTGCAGCACTGATACCCATCATGTACGGCACCGGTACAGGCTCTGAAATCATGCAGCGGATCGCTGCGCCGATGATTGGGGGCATGGTGACAGCGACCCTTCTTACGCTTTTTGTCATTCCCGCAATATTCGTGATTTGGAAACGGCTCGCGCTCAATCGCGTGAACCGAGAGATCTCCCACACGATCCAGGAAGTGCCCCCTGCGCTTCCGGCAGAATAATACCCACAACCTTGAAACAGGAGCATCTGATGAAAACTTTGACTGCAATTTTGGCCCTATTGGCCGTGTCTACAACATCCGGCATCGCGCAAACGAACCACGGCATGGACCATTCCAACATGCCCATGTCTTCCGAACAGATGGAAGGTGCGGTCCACGCAAAGGCTTTGGTGAACTCAATTGGCGACGAAACCGCTAACGTCAGCCATGATCCGATCCCCGAGATCGGGTGGCCCGCGATGACGATGGATTTGCAGCTTCTTGAGAATGCCCAGATGATGGGTGAGATCAGCGCAGGTGACGAAGTCACACTGATGTTGGTCAAAAGCGATGATGGTATGTATGCGATCGGCGCGATCATGAAAAACTGAGTCTGTTGATGCGGCAGCTATTCACCAATGATGTGATTGTTCGCCGTTTCAACGACTGTAGGAAATTCTATGAACTAAGAGAAATGGAGTAGGAGCCACTCAAGAACCAAATCGTATTTCAACGATCTGTGGCTCTGCTCATAAGTTATCAGTCCATTGTCGGTTAAAGGCGCTTTAAGCAATTCGTTGACTGATTGAAGCTCCAAAGCTCAGAAAATCTTCCGGCTATACTGATTGAACAGAGCAATCCAGGCAAGCAGTACACAAACTGCCAACGCTTCGGTATCTCCGGCCCGCGCCACTGCAGTTAAACTGCGCAAAATTCTGGAGCTACTTGCGCAGCCCAGTGGAAATCTGACCGACAAGCAAATCCCACCTAAAACATTTCACAATTGGAATGTGTGTACTACATTGTCGCCGAGATGACTTCACGCGGCCATTCAACGGACCAGCGTCGAATTGTCTGGGGCGTTGCCTTGTTGGTTTTTGCTTCAGTCGAAAACGCAGCGCGGAGCGGTCAAAATGAGGATATCTCCAGGGCGACGACTTGGGAAAACGATACGACATGACAGCTAACACAAGAGAGCACTGGGACGATGTCTATGGCGAGAAGTTTGACACCCAATTGAGTTGGCACGAGGATGATCCAGAGATATCGCTTGAACTCATCGAGTTGATCAGAGTGTCTAAGCCTTCATCCGTCATCGACATTGGTGGAGGTACATCTCGTCTTGCTGGAGCGTTGCTTGCGAAGGGGCTCCATGACGTGACAGTTCTCGATCTATCGCAGGTCGCGTTGGACACGGCCCGGGAAAGGTTGGGGCGCGCCGCTGAAACAGTCACTTGGATTTCTGCAGATATAACTTCTTGGGTCCCCGATCGCAGATATGACGTCTGGCATGATAGGGCGGTTTTTCACTTTCTCGTGGATACATCGCAACGCGCGGCCTATCTGGAAAGCGTGAAGAAAGGGGTAAAAATTGGCGGCCATGTGATCATTGCTACGTTTGCACTTGATGGGCCGGAGACTTGCAGTGGTCTCCCTGTCGCCCGCTATAGTCCGAGCGATATCGCCGTGCTTTTTGAGGAACACTTTGAACTCGTCGCGCATCGCCATCACCTGCACCAAACCTCTTGGGGGGAAAGTCAGTCTTTCCAGTTCAGTGTTCTCCGCCGCTGCGTTTGAGCCCACACCTGAAACTGGCCCAAAGCGGTACGCTTCCAATAAGCTTTCGGGGCATGCCGATTGTGTTCACAAGTTACGTTTGGCCCTCAAAAACTGGCAGAACCACCTTAGCGCACAAGCCGCCAGTTTCCCCGTTTAGCAATTCTATCGTGCCACCGTGCGACTGGATGATCGTACGTGCGATCGACAGCCCCAAGCCGGTTCCGCCAGTCTCTCGCGAGCGGGATGTTTCAAGCCGCACGAATGGGTCGAATACCGCATCGAGCATATGCTCGGGGATGCCGGGCCCCTGATCCTGGATCAATATTTTTGCCTCATTCCCCTCTTGCATGACTGAGACGTTGGCCCGGGCACCATACCGGCAGGCGTTTTCAATGATATTGCGCAGAGCTCGCTTCATCAGCATCGGCCGAAGCGTGACGGCCGGATTGTCTGCGACCGATACTTCAACCGTGTCACCGGCTTGCACAATGTCTTCGGTCGTTTTGGTTACGAATTCACCAATTGGGACGGTACTGGAAGGTTCGCGCGTGGCCACGCCCTTGGCAAATGACAGGGTGGAGTCCACCATCTCCTGCATTTCCTCGATGGTCTCGATCAGATGGTCACGGGTCTCCTCTTCCTCCACCAGTTCGGCGCGAACCCGCAATCCCGTCAGTGGCGACCGCAAATCGTGACCCAGCGCCCCCAATAGTCTGGTCCGATCGGCAACATAGCGAGTCAGCCTATCACGCATATGGTTGAACGCCTGCGTCAAATCTCGCACCTCGGTCGGACCAGAAACCGTCAGTTCCTGGACGTCTTCACCGCGACCAAACTGGTCTGCAGCCAGTGACAGGCGGCGCAACGGGCCGGTCAGCCGTGTCAGTAGAAACCAAATGGCTGCTCCAAGAATTAAAGTTGCAGTGAAACCGAAGCTGACGAAGGACTGCAAAGGCCATTGCAGAGGAGGGTTATGGAACCGGGTATCCACGTTGAGCCATTGATCGGTCGTCAGAGCGATCGACAGCTGCATTTCAATTGCGGAAACGTGATCACGCATCATTGCCATGTGCATTTCAGCCATTGTAGACGGAACACCTTCAACCGGCAGCATATCGGGAGAGAACTCATGCAACTCTACCCGGATGGGACGGTTTTCATAGCCTGGCAGAATTCTGCGGATTGTGTTTTCGACCGTCCCACCAGCGCTATGTCCGGTGTGATCGACTGCGGGCGTATCTGTAAGGCTGAAACGCACCAGTGGAGAACTTGCCGCCCGCAGGATCGCGTCGTGCATCTCGGGTGGAGCTTCTTCAATCAGCCGCGCGATGTTTGCGGCGCGTCCGGCGGTTTCCAGGCCAAGGGCCATGTGCACTGCCATTGAGCGTTCGTCGACGAACAGCCACAGGCTGACCAGTTGCGCGGCAGCCAGCGCGGCGATGATCAAAAGGATAAGCTGACCGCGCAGACTTTGGGCAAAGGCTTTCATCCCGTAAGCTCGCTCACGTCGGTCGACAGGCAATAACCGCCACCTCTTATCGTGGTGATGAGCTTCGGCCGCGTTGGGTCAGCTTCGATCTTGCGACGCAAGCGGCTGACCTGGTTGTCGATCGTACGGTCGAACAAGTGCGGGCTGCGGCCGGCGGTCAAATCCAGCAGTTCGTCTCGCGACAGGAGTTTGCGGGGCCGCTGCAGGAATACGGCCAGCAGCCGGACATCGGCGGTGGTCAGACTTTCTTCGGCCCCTTCGGCGGATATCAAGGTGCGACTGTCGGCATCCAGAACCCAGCTTCCAAAGGCGATCCGTTTGCCGCTCAGATCGCCAGCCGGGGGGACGGTGGTTTCGGAACGCCGCAGGATCGCCTTGATCCGGGCCAGCAATTCACGTGGGTTGAATGGTTTGGGCAGGTAGTCATCGGCGCCGATCTCTAAACCCACGATACGGTCGGTGTCATCGCTGAGGGCTGTCAGCATCAGGATCGGCGGGCCACCGGCCGCGGACAGGCGGCGACAGACCGACAATCCGTTTTCGCCCGGCATCATGATGTCGAGTACGATAAGATCAATCCGACCGGCCGCCAGTCGTGCGTCCATCTCGGTTGCGTCGCGCGCGGTACTGGCGCGCAACCCATTCTTTTCCAGATAGCGGCTGACAGCATCACGGATTTCGCGGTGGTCGTCGACAATCAAGATATGTGGTGCTTCAGTCATGGCGCAATCATAAGCCCCGGCGCGGTACAAATCCCGGCTTTTTTGTATCCCTTTGTATCAGTTGGGCGGGCTGCGACACAACGATACAAACCGGGTTGAGCAGGGGGGTGGTGGCGCGACCGAGGGCGGCCATATGCTTTGTGTAGAAACAAAAACCCGAGAGGTGAAAGTCATGAAACGTACCTTCACGCTGGCCGCTGGAGCCATTGCCGCGACTTTGATGGCGCTGCCCGCGCTTGCCGCCGGTCAGCATGGCAGCAGCGCGCAGATGCAGGGCCATGAGGGCGGCATGATGCAGGGTGCGCCCGGCGGCATGATGGGCGATCACGCAGGCATGATGCAAATGATGGTGAAAATGCATGGCCAGATGATGGGCGGCAACTGGCTGGCGGTTCTGGACATGGACGAGGACGGTCGCCCGAGCGAATCTGAGATCGCCGAAGGTCTGAAGGCCCGGATGCAGGCGCATGACGTCAATGGAGATGGCAACCTGTCGATTGATGAGTTCGAAGCGCTGCATTCCGGGATGATCCGCGAAACCATGGTGGACCGATTTCAGCATCTTGATGCCAATGGCGATGGCGTTGTGACCACAGGGGAAATCGAGAAAGGCGCAAAGACGATGTCGCCGAAACACGGCATGAAGGCCTCGAAACCTGTGACAAAGGCTTCTGAAACCAACAACTGAAACGCAACCGTGTAGCCGGGTCATCGCACTCGGCACAAACCACTGAGGAACAAAGCGATGATGGGCTATGGCGCTGGAATGGGGTTTGGAATGATCTGGATGTTGCTGATCGCAGTGTTGATCGTTCTGGCGATCGTAGCGCTGATCAAATACATCGCTAAGTGACCTCGGAATCCGTCACTCCCGTTTAGGGGTGGAGGGCTATGTCATAGGAGGAACGAAAGCTGGAGGGCCTGCACAGCAATAGCCGTTTGGTTTTCATCGCGGTTTTGATCGCGTTGCTGATCGCCACCATCTGGTTGTGGCTGTCTGGCGCGTTGGACGCAGGACTATCGCGCGAAGTCATTACTGCGTGGGTGGATTGGGCCGGCCCGTTCGGACCCGTTGTCATCATCGGCTTCATGACAGCCGCAGTGGTTGCCAGCCCAATCCCCAGCGCTCCGATCGCTGTCGCTGCCGGGGTGGCATATGGGCATGGGCTGGGAACCGCATTGGTTGCTATCGGAGCGGAGTTGGGGGCGCTGCTGGCGTTCCTGATAGCCCGTTGGTTGGGGCGCGACGCGCTGCGCCAGTGGTTCGGCGACAAGCTGGACTTGGGGTTGCTTGGATCGCAGAATGCCCTGATGTTGACCGTGTTCACCAGCCGCCTGATGCCTTTCGTTTCTTTCGACATGGTCAGCTATGCCGCCGGTCTGACCCGACTTCAATTTTGGCGGTTCGCACTGGCCACCTTGGCTGGACTCCTGCCGGCCAGTTTCGTTCTGGCCCATCTGGGCAGCCAGATTACCGAAACCGCGACAGGCGGCACCAGCCTTGCGGTTATCGGGCTTGGGCTGTTGACGGGGGCGCCACTTATCTGGTTGGCTTGGAAACGCAAGATGCCTGTTGGCTCTTCAGACCACGAATTGAGCCAGATCAATGCGACCGGTCCAAGCGGCCCTAAACTGTTGGAGAATGGAGGAAACCCTAAGTGATCCGCGCACAATGGATATCAACTGCGACACGGACGGCCCGAGCCATGGGCCGGCTGCAGGTCCTGTTGATCTGTGCGTTGGTGGTTTCGATGCTGATCTCTGTTGTGCCGTCCCATGCCGGGCATGACATCGCGAAGGCCGCCACCCAGGCCGAGCTTGTGATCGATGACAGCGGTGGGTATCCCGCGTCTCATCCATCAGAAGAATTAGACTGCTCAGTGCACCCGGGCTGCTATGCGATGGCAGTTATGGCGGCACCTGAATTGCTCTCGATGCGTATTGCTACGCCCGTGGCGCCAGAACGGTTCCGGCCACGCGCAAGCCTGCCGGTCGCACCACTACCACATCCGCCAAACCTGTCCTGAACGTGACCGGCAATGGCTCCGGAATCGCTCCGGGGTCTTGCCCAAGCCGTTGATTGCGGCCCAACTCAGTTCAGGACACTTACCATGCTTACCATTCTGTACTTTTTCGTCACGGGCGTGGTGCTATTCGCACTGTTGCGCCTGACCTGTGGCCCCTGTGTGATGGGGACACAAGAACATCATCCCGGTGTTCCGGTGACAACCCTTGGCTGGGCGCTCAGCCTGTTTCTGGCCGCAACCTACCTGCTGTGCGTGGCCTTTGACCTGATCTTTCCAAGTTTTGCCATGTACCGGGCTTGGATCGGCCTGATGCCCGGAATGACTTGGCTCAGCCTGCCCTCATTCCTGTTGGGACTGTTATGGGCGTTTCTCTACGGCTGGTACGCCGCGTTGCTGTTCGGCGGACTGTTCAATGTCTTTGCGGCTCGCACAAAACTCAACTGATTGAAAGGACAAAGCCATGAAGGCCATCGCTCTGACCCTGCTTTTGACGCCCTTCCTGATGGCCGTCATCTACCGGATTTTTCTGCACGTGCCCGCCAATGCGCGCGTTTCAGTTGACGAAAGGAAACCTAAATGACCCTGTTCAATCTGGCCGCAGGCCTGTCCGTCGCAGCTTTGACTGCGCCTTCGCTCACGCTGGCGGCAACCGTGTTCATTCCCGAAGGCAGCGCGGACTCGGTTCTGGTGATCGACTCCGAAACCGGCAAGACCGTCGAGCGGCTGCCGAGGCTCGTGGCGGTCCATGGGCTGGCCGGCGCGCCCGGCTTTAAGTACCTGGTCGCGGGCAGCTACGCAGAAACCGAGGCCACAACGCCACCAAAACCCGAAGGTATGTCCAAGGATGAACACGCTGCGCACCACGCCAAGCGCGATGTCACTGCGTTGCCCAAAGACAAGGGGCGGAGCCTGCTGACGATCCTTGATGCGGAAACACGCGAGGTCGTCCGCCAGATCGAGGTTCCAGGTGCGGTGCATCACACTGCGGTGTCGCCCGACGGGCGGTTCGCGGTGGCGACCCATCCGGGCGGTGACGGTATTTCGATCGTCGATCTCGATAAGCTCAGCTTCCTTGGTTTCGTAGCAACCGGGCCAATGCCCAACTATGCGGTATTCGCGCCTGACGGCGACAGGGTCTATGTCACCAATACCGGCAATGGTACACTTAGCGAAGTGGATGTCGTCAAAGGCTTCGTCGTACGCAACATGCCCGTCGGCGAAGGCCCTGAGCATCTTGTACTTAACGCCACCGGCAGCGCCGCCTTCGTAGCCGACAGTGATGGTGGCAAGGCCTTCCGCGTAGATCTTGCCAGCGGTTC
The DNA here is from genome assembly GCF_056539605.1 of Ruegeria sp. BA2. Lineage (NCBI taxonomy): Bacteria > Pseudomonadati > Pseudomonadota > Alphaproteobacteria > Rhodobacterales > Roseobacteraceae > Ruegeria > Ruegeria sp. BA2. The sequence goes on from NZ_JBQFVE010000016.1 coordinate 33,420, forward strand.
TGTCACCGAAACCTATGACATTGGAGGCGAGTTGCACGGGATCGGCCTGTCCGACCGCGAGGGCGTACTGTTCGTGGCCGCCAAAGGCACCGACCGGTTGTTGTCGATTGATCTTGCTACGGGCAAACAGCGCTCGACCAACCTGTCACCGGCACCTTATCACCTGACGACCATACCGAACTCAGGCAAAGTGATGGTATCAAGCCGAACCGAACCGAAGGTCTGGATCGTCGATCAAGTCAGCCTGACGGCTATTACCGAAATGCCGATACTGGGTGAGGGCCACCAGATGGTTGTTCTGCCCTGAAGGACTGTGCCCGGCATTGCGTAATTAAACGGCTCTACGACCAAAGCTTAAACCAGGGAGCAGAACATGACAGAAGACCACGACATCAGAATCCACGCGAACGGCCCGACCGAGGTCGCTTACGTCTGCCCCATGCATTCTGACGTGCGTCAATCTGGGCCCGGCGACTGTCCCAAATGCGGGATGCACCTTGTGCCCGAGGGCGAGGTGGATGCGCATGCGCATCACCACCATTCCGCGCATCATGGCGCGACGGACGAGAACGGTGAATATGACATCGTTCCGACAGGCTATGACGGACCCGTATATACCTGCCCGATGCATCCGCAGGTGCGGCAAACCCATCCCGGGTCCTGTCCACTCTGCGGCATGGGGTTGGAGCTGGAAAGCGCGGCGATGGTGGACGAGGGGCCGAACCCGGAACTGGTGGATTTCACTCGGCGCCTATGGGTAGGTGCGATTCTGACGCTTCCACTTTTGGTTTTCACGATGGGCCCCTACGTTGGGCTGTCTGGTGTGCGAGAGATTTTTGGTGAGCGAACAACCCTATGGATTGAACTGATACTTGGCACTCCGGTTGTTCTTTGGTGCGGTTGGCCATTTCTGGAACGAGGGTGGAATTCGTTTCGCACCATGAACCTGAACATGTTCTCGTTGATTGCCATGGGGGTTTCGGCCGCGTGGCTGTTCAGCGTTGTCGCCGTATTGATGCCCCACATATTTCCGGACGGTTTTCGAGATTCAGAAGGCCATGTTGGGGTCTATTTCGAAGCGGCCGCAGTTATCGTTACACTTGTTCTGCTCGGGCAGGTGATGGAACTGCGGGCACGCGAAGGCACAGGAAAGGCAATCCGCGCTTTGCTGGACATGGCCGCAAAGACCGCCCGCATTATCCGCCCTGACAGCAGTGAAGAGGAAATTCCGCTTGAAGAAGTACAGGTAGGTGACCGCCTTCGCGTACGCCCCGGCGACAAGGTGCCAGTAGACGGCATTGTACTCGAAGGGCGCTCATCTGTTGACGAAAGCATGATCTCTGGCGAACCGGTTCCGGTCGAAAAGGTACAAGGCGAGCCGGTCACAGGGGCCACAATCAACGGCACCGGTAGCCTTGTGATCGAAGCAACCCGAGTGGGCTCTGACACAATGCTGTCCCAGATTGTCGAAATGGTGGCCAACGCGCAACGCTCGCGCGCACCAATTCAGAAATACGCTGACAAAGTGGCGGGCTGGTTTGTACCGGCGGTCATAAGTATAGCTGCGCTGGCCTTTATTGCATGGGCAATTTGGGGACCGGCTCCGGCGCTCTCCTACGCCTTGATCGCAGCGGTGTCGGTACTGATCATAGCTTGCCCGTGCGCGCTTGGCCTGGCCACTCCGATGTCGATCATGACGGCCACGGGGCGCGGGGCGCAGGCCGGAGTGCTGATCAAAAATGCCGAAGCGCTGGAGCGGTTCGAGAAGATCGATACTTTGATCGTCGACAAAACTGGCACGCTGACCATGGGCAAGCCAAAGCTTGTGGCTGTATTACCCGAACCTGGCCATGACGAGGTCGAGGTGCTGCGGCTGGCCGCAACGCTGGAGAAGGGCTCGGAGCACCCGTTAGCTGAGGCAATCGTCACAGGAGCCGAGGAACGTGGCGTAGCCCTGTCCGACGCCAGTGACTTCGAGGCGGTGACTGGTAAAGGCGTGAAAGGCACGGTGGATGGCCGCCCCGTCGCGCTCGGCAATCTGAAACTGGTCACCGATCTCGGACTCGAGGCGGCCGAACTGACGGCCAAGGCCAATGCGCGTCGGGATGACGGCGAAACGGTGATGTTCGTGATGCTTGATGGTTCAGTGGCGGGGTTGGTCTGCGTCGCCGACCCGGTCAAGGAAACAACACCAGCCGCACTCAAGGCGCTGCACGAACTGGGTTTCCGGATCATCATGGCGACTGGCGACAACGAACGCACTGCAAAGGCGGTGGCCGAACGTCTGGGTATCGATGAGATTCGAGCCGACGTACTGCCCGAGGACAAGGCCCGCATAATTCGCGAACTGCAGGAGAAAGGCGCAAAGGTCGCCATGGCGGGTGACGGAGTGAACGACGCACCCGCGTTAGCGCAGTCCGATGTGGGCATCGCCATGGGGACCGGTGCCGACGTGGCGATCGAAAGTGCAGGCTTCACGCTGGTCAACGGAAGCCTTGATGGCATCGTGCGCGCCCGTAGGCTGGCCCGCGCTACCATGCGCAATATCCGGCAAAACCTATTCTTTGCCCTGATCTACAACGCCTCGGGCGTTCCGGTGGCGGCGGGTCTTCTGTTCCCGCTTTTCGGCATCCTGATCAGCCCGATGTTTGCGGCCTTCGCTATGAGTGCTTCATCGATTTCAGTGGTGTTGAATGCGCTGCGATTGCGGGGGGCGAAGATTTGAGCACGCACGAGCATAGTACCCACGGCGCCAGTGGCGCGCTGAAGCCCGGATCAATCTCGCTGACCGGAGCCGTCGCCATGGGGACCGGCGTGATGATTGGCGCTGGGATCTTTGCACTTACCGGACAGATCGCCGGGCTGGCGGGGCCATGGTTTCCGCTGTCCTTCGTGGTCGGGGCCGTGGTGACGGTTTTCAGCGCCTATACCTATATCGCCATGTCCAACGCCTGGCCCTCATCAGGCGGCATCGCCATGATCCTGACCAAGGCATATGGGCCCGGGGCGGTTGCGGCGGCGGCCTCGCTGCTGATGGCACTGTCGATGGTGATCAACGAAAGCCTCGTCGCGCGTACTTTCGCGACCTATGCGCTCCGCCCGTTCAACATCGAGAGCGGACCGCTGGTGTCTTTGGTCGCTGTTGCGCTGATCGTCTTTGCCTATGCGGTGAACCGGTCGGGCAACCGGTCGGTGGGGTTGTGGTCGATCATCATGTCGGCGCTCAAGATAGGCGGGATCGCAATATTCGGCATCGCCGCACTTTGGGCTGCGGGCGGAACCTGGCAGGTTCAGGGCTCGGAACCGGCCGCGCCGCTGGGGTTCGTCGCCTCGGTAGCCCTGTCGATCCTCGCCTTCAAGGGCTTTACCACCATCACCAACAGCGGGGCCGAGATCGTCGACCCGCACCGCAATGTCGGGCGCACCATCATGATCTCGATCGCGATCTGCGCGGTGGTCTACCTGCTGGTCGCCCTTGCCGTCGGTGTCAGCCTGCCGCCCGAGCAAATCCGCGCGGCGCAGGACTATGCCCTGGCCGAGGCTGCCAGGCCGGTGCTGGGGCAGGGCGGGTTCTACCTGACCGTGGCGCTGGCGATGGTGGCGACGGCCTCGGGGCTGATCGCCAGCGTTTTCGCTGTGTCCCGGATGCTGGCGATGCTGACCGACATGAAGATGATCCCGCACAGCCATTTCGGCATGACGGGCAGCATCCAGTCTCACACGCTGATCTACACGGTCGTGATTGCGGGCCTGCTTGCGGTGTTGTTCGACCTGTCTCGCATCGCCTCGTTGGGGGCGTTCTTTTACCTGGTGATGGACATGGCGGTGCATTGGGGTGTCTGGCGACGCTTGCGCGGTCAGATCAAAGCCCGTGGATGGGTCTTGCTGACCGCCCTGGCGCTGGACTGCGTAGTCCTGACCGCGTTCACAATACTCAAGCTGCGCTCCGACCCGATGATCGTAGTATATGCCGTTGCTGGCATCGGCTTGGTCTTCGTCTATGAGCGCATCTTTCTCAAACAATGGATCATCGAAAAGGAGACAAATCAGCTATGACCCAATCAAATTTCGACGAAACCCGCGCCACACAGGAGACGACCGAAAGGGTCAGCTCTGACGTAACGGCCGAAGCGCCCAAAACCGAAGATCAGACGGCCAACGGTGCCAAGCGTAATTGGCTCCCGGTTGTCATTGCGATCGCGTTGGGCGCCGCTGTTCTGGGCTGGGAATACCGCGAGACACTCTATCCTTTGCTCAGTTCTCCGTTGCTGTTCTTGCTGGTCTGCGTGGGCATGCATTTCTTAATGCATCGCGGCCACGGCAAACACTGAGAACGGCGCCCTGTATGGCTGGCGGCTTTGCGGCAAGAACACTGCGCAACAAGGAGCAGCAACGGCCAACTGATCAGAACAAATTTGTAACCCAATAAGGAAGGGAAATTGCCATGTTAGCAAATCCAATTCGGAGAGCAGCAACTGAACTGCACCTGACGGCCGGTGCACTAACTGTAAAGGCATTGCACGGTGACACCGACGAAGATCACTCTGATGAATAGGGAATGGGGCATCGCGGTGAAGAAGAGGACCAAGGCGACTGATCCACCTCGTCCGAGTCCTATAATTCGATGAACCCGTCCTGACGCACAGGAGGAACAATATGTCTGAATTTTCTGAAAGACAGGCACCTTCAGAGCCTGAAACTCGGCGCGATTTCTTATACTTCGTCACCGGCGGTGCCGCCATCGTGGCCACGGGCGCGGCGGTCTGGCCACTTGTTAACAGCATGAACCCCAGTGCAGACATCTCCGCCCAAGCCGTTGTCGACATAGATCTTGAAGGTGTCGGACCAGGAACGAGGATCACTGTTAAATGGAAAGGCAAGCCGATCTTTATCGACCACCGGACTAAAGAGCGGATCGCGCTGGCGATAGCAGAAGACGATGCACCAATGATCGACCCGCAACCTGACGCCGAGCGCGTACAGCGACCGGAATGGCTGGTAGTTATTGGCGTTTGCACCCATCTGGGATGCATACCACTCGGGCAGGGCGGCAGCGAACCCACCGGAGACTGGGACGGTTGGTTCTGTCCGTGTCACGGTTCACATTACGACACGTCTGGCAGAATTCGGAAAGGCCCCGCGCCCCGCAACCTCGATCTGCCCCCTTACGAGTTCGTCACCGACACACGGGTCAAAATTGGGTGACGGCGCGGTGAACTTTGTTCAGAGGCGCGTGCCTCACCAAGTTCGTTTGTCAGTCCTCGAATATCCCTCGATCAGCGCCGCGATGCTATGTGGCGGAATTCGACATGTACCCCGCTTTCTGGAGTTTTCGAGAAGAGACCTCGCCGTCATGTTCTGAACGGAACAATTCTAATCGCTGCGCTCAACGTTTTCTGCTTCGCCCATGTTTAGACATGCCATCTTGCCTTTTGACAGGATCGCATCTGAATTGCGGGTTGAGAGGAAACGCTTTGGTCCTGAACAAGGTGCTATTTCAACCCCGTGTCAGCCGCGCGGCGATCGCGACCTGTCCCAGCGCGGCCAGGATCGCAGCGATGAACACGGCTTCGATGGCGATCATGCTGACCACCACACCGCCCACAAGCGGCGCCAGCGCCGCCGGGGCCGCAAAGCTGTTGAACCACGCGGAATAGGCCGGGCGGCGGTCGTCGGGCGAGATCTCCAGCAAATAGCCGAGATAGCCGATGGTCACCCCGTTCATCATCGCGCCGATCAGGAAGAACAGCACCGCGAAACCGGTCAGCCCCGAACCCGTGACCACAAGCAGCAAAACCAGCACCGGAGGTCCGAGACGCACCAGTGCCACTATCCCCAGCAGGCGCAATTTGCCCGCCTGGTCTCCGATGTGGCCCCAGAGCGGATTCGAGGCCAGCGCGCCGACAGTCTGCGCCGCCAACAGCGTTCCGACATCCGCCGCCCCGAGGCCGCTGCGGCTGGCGGCAACGACATAGAACGGCAACGCCATCAGCGTCGCTGCACCAAGCCATTGGAAGATCAGGAACAGCCGGAACCGGTGGTCCTGCCGCAGCGTCGAGAAACCTTCGCGCAGAAATCCAGACAGATTGGCAGGACGGTCCCGTGGCGCCCTTGCAGCGGTAGCGGGCTCACCCGCGGAGACAAAAAGCGTCGCAGAGACGATCATCAGCACCGCGCCGAGCCAGAAGATCAGCGCATAGGCCCTGAGCGGCGGCATCACGTCGAGCGCGTGTCGCAGAAAGCCCGCCACCAGAACCGCCAGAACACCGCCGCCGAAAAAGCGCCAGGCCAACATCCGGCTGCGGCGCTCGGACGGGATCGCCCGGCCGACGATGTCGTTGTAGGGCACCGCGACCACGCCGCTGACAAAGGCATAGACCGTCCACAATCCCAGCATCCCGAGCGCCAGCGGAACCGGAGGCCAATCGACCTGAGGCCAGTCGGCCCCCCACCACAGAAGAATACCGATCATCGCGACCGTGATCGCCCGCCCATAGGCACCAAGGGCGTAGAACGGCATCCGCCGATCGGTGCGCTCGGCGAGGTAGCCCACCGCGAACTGGGGCAGCAGCCAGCCAAGACGCAGGACCGTGCTGGCATAGCCCACGGCCAGCGCGCTACCGGTCAGCATATGCACCAGACTGGCCACCACCGTCGCGCTGTCCACCGCCGCCGACCCGCCCTGAAACACCGCACCAGCACCGGCGATGCGCCAAAATCTCGTGTCTTCGGGATTACGCCTTGCCATTCGCCGCCTCTGCCTCCGCCCGGGCGCGGCGGATGTCGATGCCGCTCTGCCACAACACCGTCAGGCCGATCCCGACCACCAGAAGGATCGTCAGCACATAGTTGAACAGGATCATCAGAAGGGCGGTTTCGTCCGGAACGCCAAGCACCTTGAGCGCGAACCCCGCCCCAAAGACAAAGCTCGCCGGGATGCGCACGAAACGACCCAGAACCATGGCGAACCCGGCAAACACCATCAGGAACAGGTAATCCCACGCGCTCAGCACCACGCCAACCGCCAGCCCGGCCCACAGGAAATGGGTTGTCGCCACCAGCTTACCCGCAATGGCTGCGGCAATGGCGGCGACGCGGCGGGCCCGTGCCTGTGGCCAGACGATCCCTTCACCGAGCGCGGTGCGCAGATACGCGCCATCGGCCCCGATGCGGGCGGCAGCCCAGTCGAAGAGTCGGCAGACCAGAGGGTCCTCGCTCAGAAGTGACGCGCGGAACCGGAACAGAACCCAAAGCAGGCTGCCGAAAAGCATCAGGTTCAACAGGCCCGCAACGCTCAATCCCAGCCGCAGGTCACCCTCGATCTGTGGAATCTGGCCGGCGGCGGCCACCGCTCCGGCAAAAAGGGCGAAAACGACGCCGTCGAGGAACCGGGCGATGATCGCGGTTGCAAGCACGGTCGCCATCTTCAAGCGGTCGAGCCGGGCAACCAGCCAGGCCCGGACCAGCGGGCTGATGCCGAGCGGGACAAGGACATTTGCGCCATAACCTGCCAGTAGCGCCCCCGTCAGCCGCAGGGTGCCGACGGGTTTCACGTCGAACAGGATCTGCCGCCACTTCCAGCCGCTCATCAGCTGCTCCAGCAGGATGGTGGCGGCAAGAATCGCGATCCAGAACATGTTGGCTCCGCGCAGGCCCTGCAGAAACAGCGCAAAATCGAGGCTGCCGTAGAGCGCAAACACCAGATAGAGCGCCAGGGCGGAGCCGAATATCGGCAGCAGCCACCGTTTCAGGAAGGTCCGCATTTGACATCCTCGCAACTACCAAGACCTCAATGTTTTAACCTCCGTATCATGATACGGTGTCAAGATGACGGTGACGGAGGGAGACTGCGATGCAACCACTCAAGATCGGCCAGGCCGCGCGCGAGACCGGGATAGGCGTCGAGACGATCAGATTTTATGAAAAGAAGGGCCTTGTCACTCAGCCGCCGCGCCCAATTGACGGCGGCGCGCGGGACTATGGTGGTGACACGCTTTGGCGGCTGAAATTCATATCCGGCGCTAAGAAGCTCGGATTTTCGCTGGCAGAAATCGCGGAAATTTTGGAGTTGCGCACGGCACCAAATACCGAGTGCGTCGCGATGCAGGCCAGAGCGCGCAAAAAGCGGGACGAAATTCAGGAACGGATCGAAGGGCTTGCACGGTTGAGGAACAATCTGGACGAGCTGATCGCGGCGTGTCCGGGGCGTGGTGGAATTCAGAACTGTTCGATCGTGGGCGCCATAGAACGCAGCAGTGAGAAATAGGCGCAATTCCGGCCTTGAACGGAGGGTAGCGGCGTTGCTTGCGAACCGGGTTATTGCCAAGCAGGACCCAGAACGGCAGGTGCAGCGAAAAAAGGAGAGCGAGGGTTCCGCTTCCGAGCAGAGTTTGCGCCAGATCATTGTGAGAAATCCCTGCGTCGCCCAGAAAGCCATATCTGATGAGTGTCGGAGGGTGACGGACAAGTCGGCCCTGTAAATGCGGTCCAGCTTTTATCCTACCGGTGCGATTTTATATCGGTTTAAGACAAGTTTACCCAAGAGGGAACATGACAATGAATAACCTGAGCCGCCGCCGCTTGATGCAAGGAGCCGCGGCAATTGCGTGCAGCGCGGCGCTTCCCGCCTTCGCGAAAACCGGTCCCTCAATCCATGTCCTGAAGGATCCGAATTGTGGGTGCTGCGGATCGTGGATCAAAATCATGCGGGCGGAAGGTTTTGAAGTAGGCGTGGAAAACAGTGCTTGGGAGGCCTTGAACGCTTACAAAACCGCCAATGGGATTCCGGAGGGCATGATGTCATGCCACACGGGTCGCGTGGAGGGCTACATGATCGAAGGACACGTCCCATCCGCTGACATTCGGCGCCTGCTGGGCGAACGCCCGAATGCTGTCGGACTGTCGGTTCCGGGAATGCCTTTCGGCTCACCGGGCATGGGGCCGGAAAGTGAACGCGAAGCCTTCGACGTCTTTCTGATCCGCAAGGATGGAACCACAGAGGTGTTCGCCAGCTACCCGGCCGCATAATTTCCCGATGGCGCTGGCAAGATCCTGACAAACACGGCGCTCGCTTCTGCTGCCTGGTTTACGTGACATTCTTCACGGCAAACCAGTTGATCCGTGACTTCACGCCTGCCTTGTCCTACCGGGCAAGTTCCAGCCTACGGTGAAAAAATACCTGCGTCCGCAAAGCCTGATGACCGGCTTTGCGGACAAAACCGACATCCCGGTCGCCGTATCAACCGCAGCATTTGTCGCCCGCCTGAATTGGCGGGCATGGGGCCGATCCGTAGGAACAGTAGACGCAGCAATCGCCGGGAAGTGGCTTCAGGACTTTTCCGCAAGATGTGCATTCGTAGAACCACTGGCACGCGTCTGTTGGCATCGTTTCAGGGCTTGAATGTCCACATTCCGGGCAGATGATCGTGCTGACAAGGTTCGGGTGCTTTTCACTCATGGCGTCACATCAAGGTTATCAGGAAATCATTTATTCGGATTTCGTTGAGCACGATAACCCAAGCGATGGCCGTCAACGCAAAACTGCCTGTCAGCCACCATTTGAAGCGGTCGAGCGAACCACGGCGATACGCGACGATGCCAGAGAGAAACAGCAGGGCCGTCGAACCGCCGAGCACGTAATAACTCGCGGCGGCGATCTTGCCGAATACGGCCAGCCAGCTCCCTCCCAAGCCAAGCAAAATCAAGGCCATCGGCAAGATGCAGCAGGTCGCAACGCCAAGTGCGGTAAACGATCCAAGAAAGCTTGCGCCAACAAACTTGCTCATGGTCAGCTTTCTCCGGCTTTGACGAACTCGAGCGGAAGCCGGTTCGACTTCCTCGATTTTTGCTTCGCGCGGTATGTGAAATTCGACATCATGACCGACAACATGCACCCTGTAGTAGCTACAGGTTCAAGGGAAAGGTCATCACATGATTGCGATTGGCGAAGCGGCGAGATTGACCGGTCTGTCGGTCGAGACGATCCGCTACTACGAACGGGAAGGCATAGTCGAGAAAGCCGGTCGAACCGCCTCGGGACGCCGCGCATACACGGAACGGGAAATCTCCGAGCTCAGATTCATCAAACGCTGCCGCGATCTTGGCTTTACCATTCAGGGTGCATGCGCACTTCGCGAATTGTCCAAAGCGCCCGAGCAAGCTTGTCGTGACGTCGAAGACGTCGCAACAAGACATCTCGACAACGTCAGGTCAAAAATCGCCGCCCTCCAACGGTTGGAGCAAGCACTGGCAGAACTTGTGCAGACCTGCACCGAGGGTACGGCCTCATGCCCCCTGCTAACGGCGTTGCTCAACGAGCCTATCGCCAAAGAAAAAATAAACGACACCTAATTGCAACGCCCGGAAAGGATCGAATCTGGCCAACTCAGTTTGCGGAAAGACTACAATGCGGCTCAAATCCGGCTCGCTCATCATTACCCACCCCATGCCCGAACTCTCTGCCTGTCCTCATCGCAGGCGAGAGTGACATTCCTGAATTGCTCATGGGTGACATTTGAGCTTTGCGGCTACAGATTGCGGAAGCATAAGTGAAATTATGTGAAACTTGCCCCTGCTCACAATTTTGCAAATCAAGCGGTGCACGTGGGCCGAACTCAGAGATGCCTGATCCACACGCATTGATCCCGGTTGGGTCCAAGTTCTTCGAGGATCCTTTCAGCATCCAGATTGAAGTCTTTGGCAATTTCCTGGACCTGAACCGCCTGAAAGCTATCCAAGTTCCGCACCGTTCGACCATCTTCAAAGGTGATCAACTCGTGTGATCTTCCAGACCAACGCACGATCCCGCCGCAAAGGGTCTGTCCTTCAACATCCGCAAGTTCGGCGACCGGGTCGGCAAAGAAATCGGTCCATTTAAGAATACCTGTGCTGACAGCTCTCGCCACTGCTTGTTCCGTTGTCCGGCACTTGAGTTTTGTGACGATCGAAGACGTCAAAGCATGCACCATCCTGGAGGAGAGCCCCGTCTGGCCAGCAACTACGGATGGGATCAATCCTGATGCGAGCATCTTCAGAACATCCATCTCCTGATCGGACAACGCATCCGTAGGAAAGTTGAAAACTGTATCAATCACATCGAGCGCGAGTAGATGCAGGACCTGCGCTTCGTGGCGAAGGGCAGGGAGCATACTCCCGACCAAGGCGTCCCAGTCGGATCGGCGCAGGTTGGAGGTAACCGTAAAGACACCACGCTCCCCAAACGGATTGATAACCGGAATGGATAGTCCGTGCTGACCCACACCAAATTTTCTCGCTGCATCGAATAGCGGTGCGTGTTCACGCTGATCATCAAACACAGCCCAATCAATTGGTGCGATCATTGCGGCGCCAAACCGGATGAGGGGATCGACCAGGACCATGTCGTTGTCGACGTAGTGCCTGACCCATTCGGCCGGGAACGTGGTGCAGCCGTGGACAACGTTGTGATGCTTGTCGATATGGGCGTAGGACGCATTCTCCAGTCCGAACCTCGAACAAATTTCCTGAAGGCGCGCCTCCCCGGTCTGCCTGAAATCCAGTTCAGAATTGCCAATGTCCGCGATTTTCATAGATCGTCTTTCTGTTCCGCGTTGCCGTCGAGGCCGCTTAGCAACCTAAAGCTGAACAAACCACTCGGGAATTCCCGTAGCCAATCATGCATTTGAATACAGTTCTGTTCTGGAGGCGGAAACGGAGCGAAAACCTGCCGATGAGACACATGAATTGGAGAAGCTGGCGGCTCATAACCCGGCACGGCTAAAACCCGCTGCAGTGATCTTGCGGAAGCCCGTCTTCCTCCTCTCGGGCTCTACGCGCCAAAAGCCCCATGAAACTGGAAATCAGGTTCAGTTCACCGCGCTCATCTGCGTGCACCATACCGCGCAGATATCCGCCCGGATTAACCACTGGCGGCAACCGTGGATCGCTCAGCCTCGCGTCTGTGATCAACCCGGCCAGGATTGCACCCATCACGGTCAATCGGTCAATCGCCGTACGCCAAGCCGAGGCATTGGCGCCGATCTCCGACAATCGCGACCAAACGCCGGTCTCAATCGCGTAGAGCGACGGGCTGGAATTCTGATCTCCGCCACCCGCGATATCGATATGCATGCGCAGCTCGGGTGAGGCCAGTTCATATAGGATGCGGTTATTCACCCGCGGTAGTTTTTGGGCCTTGCGCGATGCCGTATCTGTCGGATGATTGCTTTCTAAGCAATGCGGAGGGCCGTCAGGCCCGGAGCCGGAACAATCTGGTTCCGAGGCTTTTGCCGAGGACATTGAACTCTCGCCATCGGCGTTACAGGACAGAATTGTTTCTTCAATTTGGTCTTGTATATGGCACCCGAAACAAGCTTCGGGTTCACCCGAAATTTCACCGGGTTTTGCGACATGCTCTTCGATCCGGCTCCAAAGGTCGTAAGCCGCCTGAACATGTAGCTTGAGCGCCTCCAGCGTCATGTATTTCAACTTGTCGGCGCGCGGCCAGGATCGAAGTTCCTCCTTCATGCCTTCCAGACTTTCAGGAGGGCAGGGGAGTAAGAGAAGCACGGCCAGACTATGTTTCACATATCGGTAAAGCCGTGATCGATCCCCGCGCAGCTCGTCCTGTTCTTTCTTCTCGGCCTTGCTGCGCACGTCCGCGTCGCGCATCTCGGGAATGAGGTTCAGGGCAGGGGTCAGGAAGAGTCCAAGCTTCTTGCGCTTACAGCGCGCGCCATTTGCGCCAAGCCTGCGTTCGATCAGACCAATCCTTTCCAGCTCACGTTCGTGATTGTGGATTGTCCGATCTGTCACGCCTCGCCCGGCAATGAGGGTTTCCTGGCGCGCGTAGCAAAAGGGTTCCTGAGACGGGTCTCGAAAAGCACATGGCGTAATCATATCGATGATGATCTCTAAGGTGCGAATACACTGGGCTAATGCGCCTCTGATCTGCGCATATCCCACGCAGAGCTGACGTAACCTGTCACGGTTCCAGCCCTCAGGAAGGCCGTTGTGAAAGCGAATATTATCGTGGTGATGGGCGGATGCGATCTGCCGAAAGCTCATGGATTTGGCCTCATTTGGCAAAGGTCAGTGTTGATATCGCGGCTTCGCGGGGCAGGGTGTTCGGAATGGTTCAACGGTCTCATGGTCTGCTTCTCATTGGGGAAGCAAGGCGGCTCGAACCTCAGCAAAAAGACACAGAAAAACCGTTCGCACAGATGCGTTTGTCCTTGTCAGTAATTTTGGAGTTTCCTATAAATCAGGTGATCAAACGTGACTTAAGAAGATCCCCGCTGAGGCCCCGCCTTGCGGGGGTTTTTGTTTCTGGGATTAAGTTTTTCCTCCGGGCCAATCGGCCTGGTTTAAAAATGCAGCTGGCGATTTTTGGTGGCATAGCCAGGAGCAACGCGTTGTACCGCAGGTCAGCACCTCAATATCGGATGAGTTCGTAGTCGCTGAACCCGAATGTGTCGGTCCACTCGACGCCAACGCCGCGGAAGTAGCTGGGAGGTTCACAGCGATTGCCCAGTGGCAGCCAGTAAGGGATTGGGGCAGGAGCGCGCTCGGACCAGCGAAAATTCGTATTATCGTCGTAGGTGCCAACCACAAGATCAAGCGAACGCTCGCAATCTCCCTCCCTTGAACGACGGCGATAGCTGTAGTGGCGCACATCCCAAACCCTGATGGATCTCACAACGTCGAAATCGGAAGAAGAAAGATCGACGCTGATCGGGGTGGCTTGGAAACCGTCACCGTATTGGCCGTGATGTGCATCGATCCTTCCTATCGAGATCGCTGCGTCTACCAGTATTGGCTTAGCGGTGTCATCCGATGGAAGCTCTGGAACTGGGCTAGCACTGGTGCGCTTGATGGCTTCCAACCGTTCCATAGGACCCAAGTCCGAGGGGCTGTGTGACGTATTCATCGGACAGCGCCAGAGTTGAAGCGGCGGTTCGACCGGGTAGGGTGTGATGCGCCGAATGAACTCCGCCTTGGCTGCGACGCAATCAGCCGAACTTGGCCAACCCCCGGCGAGGCAAAGGAATATGGCACAGTCAATTGGATAGGCACGAGCCTGCGTGGCTGGCAGTGCAGCGAGTGCAACTGCAAGGGCCTTCGCGCGAGTTCGATTTCCGGATTTTGAGTGTTTCAAGATGGTCTCTCCTGCTTGCGAATCGCCTAAGCAATATCCGGCCAATATATTTCTGACAATCCAATATCGTATATTGGCGGGTTTTCTTATATTGACGTAGATTGTGTTTTAGTCCACAACTTTTGGATGTAGAAGACGGCCCATAGGGGGTCGTCATGGCGGACAACAAGAGACAATACACTGTGGTAACCATCGAGATGGTCCGGGGCCTGAAAGAGGATCAGGTTCCCTTTACATGCCGCTACGAATTTATCGGACTCGCTTCCCTTGGACGACCTAAGTACCACTGCATTTACAGCTCGCCGAACTATGTCGGGGCCTTGTGCAAGTCGAAGATCTCTCGAGCGGGCGCTGAGCCCAGAGAGTTCGATCTTTGGCCGGGCCTCTTCAAGCATCATCAGGAATTTGGTGATGGGCGCATTCTCTGCGTCAAATCAGACTATACGATCGAGTCGATTACCCCAGAGGGTCTCGAAGCAGCTCAGGCCCTGGACGCGAAATCCAAAACCTGATCGGTCACGTTCGAGAACCCGGCTCATCAAAATGCTGGGGCAGGGCGCATGAAACGGCTCTTGTTTCTCAGCGCTGCACTCGCGTCCTTGTTCATTGCTGCAGTTTGGATTGAACCAGCTAGGAAAACAAAGACTCTCGGCGCATCCGAGGTGATTGCCGTTGACGGTGACACGATCGACCATGGTGACGACCGATACCGGCTTATTGGGTTTGATACGCCTGAGACATTCCGGGCTCAGTGCGATGCTGAGAGAGCTTTGGGTCTACGAGCCAAGGACCGGCTGACGGAGCTCATCAACTTCGCGGGCGTAATTGAACTTGAGATTGAGCTGCACTTTGACGTCCACGATCGCTTCTTGGCGCTTGGGCGCGTGTCTGGACAGAACGTCGGGGCCATCCTGATTTCTGAAGGTCTGGCGCGCCCGTACTCGGGTGGCAAGCGCCAGTCCTGGTGCGGCTGAAAGAAAGGATAAAACAACGATTTATGACAGCAGAGAGAAACGACTAAGCAATAAGCAGTCCTGCCGATTGCGCCAACAATCGACAGGACAAGAAACGCCCTTAATCCATCCGGGCATTCCTCCAACATCAAGAGAGAACTGTACTATGGTAAAAACAGTAGTCCGAGATGCCGGTCCTAGATTGGGCAGCACCGCGACAGAGTCAATGGGTGCAAACCTAGACAACGCGTCTGCACCTCCGATCCCTTAGCGCTGTCTGACGATTGAGGCGCGCGGGACATCCGAACGTTCCAGCCAAAACATCTGACTAAGAGATCCGAACCAGACATTGGTCTTTTGCGGCGCCACTGAAGGTTCAGTGCTGTGTCCCAGCACCCGATTCCCCACCGCTCAGATGACCTGAAGTCGACCCCATAATAGTAATTATGTAAAAACTACTGACCTAATTTGGAGGACAAATTAGTGACCAGCTCCATCAAAAGCTTCACCGATAACAGATGTCGGATCAACGCCGTTTGGCCGTTGTTGGCGTTCTTGACGGCGACTTTCGGAACGGATGTCTGTGCCCAGGTCATTGAATACGAACCTGATGGAAGCGTGTATCTAAACGGCATTCGCGCAGAAATCGTTGATGGCGTCGTTCGTCCAATCCGGATGCGTGAATACACGCTTAATGAAAAGCCGGAAGCACCAACCCCCAAACCGCAGGCAAAGATCGAGATTGCGGGCAAAGCACCGCGGCCTCGCAGATCCTCGGGCGGCTGGTCGCAAGAGCGGATCGTCAAAGAAATCCATGCAGCGGCAAAACGGCACGACATTCCGGCCGAGTTGTTCATGGCACTGGTCTGGCAGGAAAGCCGGTATCGCGCTGATGCTCTGTCGCCCAAGGGTGCCTATGGCTTCGCACAGCTCATGCCCGGAACGGCGAAAGACCTGGGCGTGAACCCAAAGAACCCTGCAGAAAATCTCGACGGTGGTGCCCGCTATTTGGCGGCGCAGTACCGCGAGTTCGGAACCTGGAAGCTGGCGCTTGCCGCCTACAACGCCGGGCCTCACCGCGTCGTCGAATACGGCGGCGTCCCCCCCTTCACCGAAACCCGCAACTACGTGCGGATCATCCTAAGCAAAGTGAGTAAAGACCTATGAAAAGAACCCACTTCTACCAGCAGATGGCGTTTTTCGCGATCACTGCGTTCATCATCACCGCAGCGCCCGCCTCCGCTGGCTGGCTGCAAGATGCCATTGGCGATTTCATCAACGAAACACTGGCCGACTCGAAGGTCGTTGGCGTCAGCCTTGCCGCTGTCGGCTTCATCTGGGGCTGTCTCGCCTATGTGTTCGGCTGGGGTTCGTTGAAAGGCCCGGTAATCGCTATCGTCGTCGGCGCTGTTATCGGCCTCGCTGATACATTCATCGGAGGCTGATTGATGCCGCGCCGCAATACGGTCTTTCGCGGCCTGAGCCGCCCCGCAGAATGGGGCGGCCTACCCGTGATCTATCTGCTGGTGATCCTCGGGATGACCATGCTTTCGTTCTTCATGTTCGGGATAGCGCCAGCAATCATTGCGGGTTTTGTTTTCTACACCGGGCTTCGCCTCTTTTACGAATGGGAACCGGCTTTCTTCCGCGTCCTGTCCGTAACCCTTTCCAAAACTCCGCGCACCAAAAACCGCCAGCATCATGGGGGAGATTACTATAGTGCCTAAGCCTGCTGCACAGGATTTGTGGACCCTTGCCCGCTCGTTGATCGAGCCGAGCTGGCGCAAGGATGAAATGAGCCTCTTTCAGATGTTGCCTTATGGCTATGTCGTGGACGATGAGGTTATTTCCACACGCAACGGTGGCCTTATCGCCGCTGCAGAAATCACCGGAATCAATGCAAACACGCTGGACGAAAACGAGTTCGAGTTCCTGGCCGAACGGTTTGAGCGTGTGTTGCGCACAACACCCAATGAGGTGGCATTCTACGTTCATCGACTGACCGTCCCGGCTGAGACGGGTCATGTCATCACAGATCCAACCGGCTTTGCCGGTGCAGTGGCACAGGCCATGCGCTCAGCTTCCGTCGATGCAGAGCTGAAAGAACGCAAGATCATCATCAGCGCCATTCTGCAAAAGCGGCAGGATGAGCGGGCAAAACAGATGTTCGGCATGTCGTCTGGAACGATAGACGAGGAACGCCGCGAAATGATCGAACAGCTCGACGGTGTTTTCACAACACTGGCGGGCACGCTGGGCGAAAGCCGGGTGCGCCGGCTGAAGCTCAGCGAGGGGCGTTGGCTCGGCTATTATGGAATGCTGTTGAACGGTCGGTATCAGCCGATCATTCACACGAACATTGCAGAACCCATCGCCTTCAACATGCCGCAAGAGGATGTGCTGTTTCAGGGCAAGACCGGCAAACTGGTCACGGGCGACGATCAGGAACGCTCCATCCGTGTCTATTCCCTGAAGAATTACCCGATGGCTTCGTTCCCCGGCATTTTCGACGGGCTGGACCTGCCGGTTGATGTTGTGATTTCGCAATCCTTCCTGCCGATCAGCCGCGCCCAGGCGCAGGAAATGGAACGCCGCAAGTCGGGACAAATGCGCTCGGCAGGCGACAAAGCGAAGTCGCTTGAAGAAGATTTGTCCATTCTGGCGGACGGCATTGCCTCCGGCACCATGTCACTCGGCAAGCACCACCTGTCGATCTGTGTGTTTGGGAACGAGGAAGATCTGAAAACCGCCGAAAAACACATCATCGGTGAAATCCAGATTTCGGGCGGCACGGTCAAACGCGAAGCGATGTCGGCGCGGTCGGTGTACTTCGCGCAGCACCCCGGCAACTTCGCATTCCGTCCTCGTGAAGAACTGATCACGGACCAGAACTTTGCGGACATGGTTGCGTTCCACATGCGCCCTAAAGGGTTGGATGCGGAAAAGCTGCCCTGGCCGGGGCCATTGGCGACTTTGCCGACAACGCACGGGGACAGCTACGATGTTTCGCTGCACCTTCCCAAGACCAGCAAAGACGCTGAAAACCTGCCCTCCGGCCACACAATCGTTCTGGGGCCGAACGGATCGGGTAAAACTGTGACCGCGATGCTGCTGGCGACAACGGCGGTTGCACAGGGCGCGCGGATCATCGCTTTTGACAAAGACCGGGCGATGGAGGCCCCCATGCGTGCGCTCGGCGCACAGTACACCCGCGTCCGAGTTGGTGAACCAACCGGCATGAACCCGTTTCAGACCGAGACGGATGAGGCTGGGCAAAGCTGGCTCGCCAATTGGGTCATTGCCCTGTTGAGCTATGACGAACCACTGACCACCGATCAAAAGGATGAAATCACGCGGGCTTGCCAAGCGAATGCCACTTTGCCGCCTGCGCTTCAGAACTTCGATTCATTGGTGGAACGGTTCAGAGCCTTTGACGATGACAAGAACCTGTACAAGCGTGCAAGTGAATGGGCTGGCGAAGGCCGCTTGTCCTGGATGTTTGGCGAGGGTGGCTCAGATCCGTTTGCTGCTGGCGCCCGTCATCTTGTTTTCGACATTTCCGAGGTTCTGGATGACGAGTTGGTGCGGCTGGCATGGATCAGCTACGTCATGCGCCAGATCGAACGCCGCTGCGCCACCAAGATACCCACTGTCTTTGTGATTGATGAAGCATGGGTAATTGCTGGCAACCCTTATGGCGCTGGCATTCTCATAAATGCCTACACCACGTATCGGAAGCTGAACGTCATGATGATGATGATGACGCAGATCCCCGATCACCTCCTGTCGTCGGCGGCAAGTAAGTCGATCCTGGAAAACACCAGCACGCAGCTCTTGTTCCCCTCTCGATCCGGCAATGAAGCAGACTACCGGGCAATCGGCTTGAACGATTCAGAGCTGGCCGCGCTGAGGGCGCATTTTGGCGACCGCGTAATGCTCATGAAAAAGGGTGATGAGAGTGTTTGGCTCGATGTCGATGTCGGCGCTCTCGGCCCGCTTCTCCGTGTTCTGAGCGGATCAGACGGAAAATCGTTCCCTGATCCTGACTGGCGAAAAAACCCCAACTTCTGGAAGGAAATCACATGAAAACCCGCCTTGTAATCGCCCTTGTAGTTCTGGCCGCTGTCTCAGCCTGCACCAGCACCTATTCGGGCTATCGCAGCAAATGCGCCTGCGACTTTGAGCGCATGACCCCCCCTGAAAACTTGGAGCTTGTCTGATGAATATTTCAAAGAAATTCCGCACAACCATTGCTGTTTCAGTTCTGGCCGCCCTGCCCGTCATGGCATCGGCCCAGGGTGTTCCGGTGGTGGACTCTGCATCCATCACGCAGGACGCCGCCAATTCGGCCAAAGAAATCGCTGAAATGGTCCGCCAGTACGAGCAATTGCTGGAACAGTACGAGAAACTGGAACAACAGCGGGCATTGCTCGAAAACTCCTTCAAAACCATCAGCGGTTTGACAGATCTGGATGAGTTCAACAGCCGCAGCTTTTTGAAACTGGCGACTGCTGCTGACACGCTCGGCTACGCACTGGATGCAGCGGAGGGCGGTATCTCCGGCCTGCCCGATGTCGCTGCGCAGGCAATGGAACGTCGATCAATCAACCTCGGCCTGAACGATGGCATCTTGTCCGACTTCAGCGGATCGGATGTGCAGGCTCGCCGCATCCTGTCTGAGCGTGGTGGTGCGGGCCTGATGGCGTCGGCGTTGGGTGAGAATGGCTATGACATGGCCGGTCAGCTCTCCGAAGATGCTGAAAAACTGCGCGGTGAAATCGGTCAGCAAGAAGATCTGAAGGATGCAATCGACTATAACACGGCGGTTCTCCTGAAACTCCTGCAAGTTGAAATTGAAATCTTGCGCGCAACCTCGGCTAATGCTCTGGCGTCGGGCACGGATCTGGCTGCAACCGCTGCTGATCTTTCGACACTCAGCAACTATGTACGAGGAACCTCACAATGAAACTCCGCTCAACTCTCATCCTGACCATTGCAGCCGCCGTCGTTATGTCGGGTGCTGCATCGGCACAGGTGAAGCTGCGCCCGTCACCCAAGGTCGATATGCCGTTCGATGAATATCGTAAGTGCCTTGGGTACTCGGGCGCGAGTGAGTACGGTCGTCAATTCGTCAAAGACGATCAAGCGCGCATGGCCGAAGCGGGCCAATCCGCAGACAAGCAGCCTCTTGTGACCAACTGGTCGGTGGTGATCCTGAATGAACAGGTCATAGCAGCGCACGAGGCCACCATCGAGCAATGTAATCTGCGCAAGTCTGGCGAGACCTACAGCACCGAATGTCCGCTGGGTGGTTTGAGCCGTGAGGACGCGGCCCAAAAGGTCGGAGCTGACCAAGACGAGTTTTGGACCCAACCGTCCGACAATCTTGCCGCGCTTAAAAAAGAGCAACGGACCCGTCTGGAAGCTCTGCGCCCTGCAATTGAGGAGGCTTGTGGGCCGTGATCCAAGATTTCGTCAGCTCGATTGAGGCTGCGCTTAATAACTTCTCGCAGCAAGCATACAACAGCCTGGCGGCGGATCTTGCATCCGCCCTCTGGGCAATAGCCGCGCTGATCTTCGTGGCAATGCTGATCAACGGTGTGCTTCAAATCCGGGAAATCGGGTTTGGTGGCTATGTCGGCTGGATCATTCGGGCGACGATCATCATTGGTATGGCTTCCAGCTGGAGCTTCTTTCAGCCCATTTATCAGGGCATTTCGAGCCTCCCAGACACGATTGCCGGAGAATTGACCGGCACAACAAATGTCTGGGAAGCACTCGATGACATTGCGCTTCAGTGTTTCTTGATGGGCCAGCAGGCCATTGAAAACGCGACCTGGGGCCTGAGCATCACCGGGGCTATTCTCTGGGTTGTTGGGGCTGTCATCGTAGCTTTTGGCACCGGCATGGCGCTGATCGCAAAAGGCGGTCTGGCGGTCCTGCTGGGACTAGCGCCTGTTTTCATCGCAACGCTGCTCAGCTCAGCAACAGCCAATATCTTCGCAGCCTGGGCGAAAACGACTGTTGGCCTGATCATGGTCATCGTCGTTCTGACAGGTATTGTTTCTCTTATTCAGGCCCTTTTCAGCTCAGAACTGACCGCTGTTGAGGATGTGAACAATATGGAGGCCAGTGGCCGGTTTTTGGCGATCTGCATTGTGTCAATCGTGATGCTCACGCAGATCCCATCGCTCGCGGGCGGAATGTCGGGTGCAATCGTTTCGGCATCCTCGGGTCTTGCCGTGGCAACTGGTGCCGTCGCTGCCGCAAGAAGTGCATTGGGCACTGCAAGCGACGGCGCAAGGGGTGCAGTAGCCGGTGGGAAAACCGCCGCCGCGATGGCCTCCGCAGCCCGCGATGGGACAGGTGTTCGTGACAGCGCCTCGCGCGCGATGCAAGCGCGTCGGGACATTGCACACAGAGCCCGCAATCAGGATGGGGCGGCTCGACAGAGCTACGCCGCTGACCGTTACCGGCAGAGCATTCGACAAGCTCGCGTCAATAAATCTTCCTAAATCGAGGTATTGAGCTGATGTCACACGTGACAGATCACGAAAAAGAACTCTTTCTGGGTGCACGCCGCGATGCCTTCAAATGGCAGGTATTCGGCATGGTCGGCATGGCAATGGGCGTGGCCTCTATGATTGGTTGGGCGATGCTCCTTCCCTTGAAGGAAATCCGCGCGGTGCCATTCTCCATTGATCCGGACACGAAACTGCCGGTCCTGCTGACTGAAAAAGTCGAAGAACTGGAACCTTCTGAGGCGATGGCCTTCCGTGAAGTCGCAAATTATGTGCGCGACCGGGAAACCTATGATGTCCAGGACAACAACGAGCGCCTGAAATCGGTGCTGCGTCGTTCTGATGAGCTGGCCGAAACGTCCTACCGCGAACTGTGGGACGGGTCGAACGACAACCATCCGGACGAAATCTATACGCCCAAGACAAAGGTGCAGACCGAAATTCTGGGCGTGTCGCCGGTCAACGATGCGACGGTGCAGGTCGAGATCCGCAAGTCCCTGATCGTTCCAAACCAAGCAACGGCCTCAGCCCGCTACGTGGTCACAGTGACCTATGGGTTTGAGGAAAAAATCGTGACGTCGATGGACGAACTTTTGGAAAATCCATTCGGCTTCGTCGTCACCAACTATCGCGTAGACGCAATGGGAGACATCTGATGCAGCGTTCTTTCAAAACACTCACCGCCACCGCCGCAGCAGTTTTGGCATTCTCTACGCCTCTGCTCGCTGAAATCACACCGACACCGGACGGAAAGAACGCGGATCACCGCATCACGCATTTCCATTACGTCGAGAACCAGGTGTACCGCATCCCTGTGGGTGAACGCCTGATTACCTATGTTCACTTTCCGCAGGGCGAAACCGTCCGCAGCATTGGTGCGGGCGACACTGAAAGTTTTCAGATCACTCGCCTTCAGGAAGGTCGCGTTATTGCGTTCAAGCCGGAAATCCTGAACTCGGATTCAAACCTGACTGTCCTGACCAATCGCGGCACATACAACTTCTATCTGGTTCCGGCCGAGAGCGCCGCCGAACGCAAACGTGTTCCGTTCCGGGTCACGTTCTACAACAAAAACAACAGCGGCGGGACTACAACGCGCCGTGGCACGGTAGCGCGCAGCGAACCGAAACCAACAGGCCGCTTCGTCAACCAAAACTACTCGCGCTCGGGCAAAGCTGACTTCGCGCCTACTGCCGTGTGGGACGATGGCGTTCACACCTATATGCAGATCCCGCAGGATGCGGAGTTGCCGGGGATCTTCCGTGTCCTGCCTGATGGCCGCGAGCTGATGGTGAACACCACAGTCAAAGAGCGCGGCATTATCCAGGTGCAAGGCCTTTCAGATCTTTGGACACTGCGCATCGAGGACACTTCGATCTGTGTACGAAACGATGGCGACGCGTTTCAGCAGGCAAGTGTGAGCGGTCGGCCCGTCACTTCACAGACAGTTAAACCGGGGGGCAGCAAGTAATGAACCGCGATCAGACAATTGCGGCACGGGCGGCGGCTGAACAGCCGTCGCAACGTGTCCGGAAGAAGTTCGACCCAAAGAAGCTGATAACTGTTGCAATCGCAGGGGCGGTGTTCCTGGGCTTTGTATGGTTTGTCATGGGCGACGAAAACAAAAGCACCAACACGGGTGTCCGCGTTGACGCTTTGCAACAAGGCGGTGGCGAGCGATACGGGCTTTTGACCGCACGGGGACCAGAGGTCGATGAGCCGGAACAAGAGGCTTTGCCCGAGGAAATTGCGGTGGCAACACCGGTAGCAGTGCCGCAGGTCGATTCCGAAGGGCTGAAACAAGCCCTGAAAACAATCGAGCAACAGAATGGCCGGATTTCCGATCTGCAAGACGAGCTGACGGACGCCAAAGTTTCGCTGTCAGAAAAAGACGGTGAAATCGCAACGCTGAACCTGACCAATGAACGCCTTCAGGTCAGATATGATGAGCGCGAGAAAAAGTTTCAGACTGAGCTTGCCCAGGCGGTTGCTGATGCAGAGGCCCGGGCGCTCGCCAGTATGAGCCACTTGCAGACTACGGGTCTGACTGATGATGAGCGGCGCAGGCTTGAAGAACTCAAGCGGATGCGCGAGCGCCAGAACCAGTCAGACGGCATCGTGTTCGATGAAAACCCATACGGCAGAAACTAATGGAGCTGACGATGAACAGAACAGCACTCACCCTCGCCCTGGTTGCTTTGGCGTCAAGCGCGATGGCACAGGAAGCACCCGGTCAAAACTACCAGCCGATCAATGGTGGATCGCAGCCGGTCATTTTCCAACCCTTCCCTGCTGCGCCGCAGCCGGTTCAAGTCCAGCCAGACGACACCCGCTTACCTGAAGAACAGCGCGGCTATCAGGAAAACCCGAATACGACATGGCAAAACAATCTGGTCGAAGAATATCCACCCATCGTCGGGGCCTCGATCATTGACGATCCGTCGCGCACCTTAACGCAAGGCACGGTCTTGTCGGCGCTATTCGGTGGGGCGGTCAGCTCGGAACTGCCCGGTAGTGTCGTGGCAACGATCACACGCGGCGTCTACTCGATGGACGGCACACGTTTGCTTCTGCCTCGTGGATCGAAGCTCTATGGCGAGTATCGAGCGGATACGACATTGGCGCAAACGCGCATCATGATTGTTTGGAGCCGTGTCATTACACCGGATGGCCTTTCCGCTCAGATCGGCTCAGTTGGCACGGACGGACAGGGCCGCACCGGCGCGACCGGCAGGGTGAACACACACTTTGGGAAGCGGTTCGGCACGGCTGCGTTGTTGTCCATCATCGGTATTGCCCCTGTGGCGCTGGTGTCTGACAGCGACAGCAACAACTCGGTCAGAACGGATCTGGCAACCCAAGTGGGGTCTAACCTGCAGAACGCCACGGCAGCGGCGCTTGATGAATACCTGCGCATCACTCCGACAATCTTTGTCGATCAGGGCAGTCGTATCAACGCGATCCTGCAGCGCGACGTTGTGTTCGATAGCTTCTGAGAGCGAGCCAATGAGCCGACCGCCTCAGCGGTCTTTCCGGCCGCTGCCAGCATGATCGAGTGCGGTAGCGGCCTTTTTTGAAGCAAATTCAGCACTTTTTGGAAGCAATGAATCTTATGTGGATGCCTTCGTGTTCGAGGCAAAGCCGAGATGCAGCGAAGGCAACCTCCAGTGTTCCAAAAAGTGCTCTACCAAGGACAAGAACATGAGCGGGCGGAACGGGAATAGCCTTCTGGAATACTATACAGGCAAGATCGAGCATCTGTTACACGATGAAAGCCTGAGCGAAATTTCTGTGAACCCTGACGGATCGGTCTGGGTCGAAGAAATGGGCACAACGCACATGACCAGGACAGACATCACTCTGAACAGAGACGATGTAGAAAACATCGGGCGCTGCGTGGCCGGTTTCAGCGATGTAACATTCGGAGAAAAGAAGCCGATTGCGACGGCCAACGTGCCGACACAGCAGGGTAAAGCGCGGGTTCAGGTCGTGATTCCGCCAGCAACAACCGGCGTGGGGTCCGTTGCGATCCGTCTCCTGCGCGTGAAAAACGTCGATCTGGGCGCGTTCAGCTTCGCCAGCAAAGAGGCGGCGTTGGCAGAAAACAACGATCATAGCGCGCTTGAAAATGCTCGGGCTGTTCTCGCTGACGGAACAATGAACTTTGACGAGCTGGCCGACCTTGCAATGCTTAGCAAATGGAACGTGATCATTGCCGGGGGCACCTCGTCCGGCAAAACCACTGTCCTCAATGCAATGCTGAAGCGCGTCGATCCGGGCGAACGGATCGTGACGATTCAAGAAGTGGCCGAGTTGGACATCGAGCAACCCAATTCTGTCGATCTGCTTGCCGACCGTTCCGAAGAAGATGGCCCTCGATCACCAACAAAGCTGCTGGAATCGGCGCTTCGCCTCCGGCCTGACCGCCTCGTCTGCGGTGAAATCCGAGGCGACGACGCGAATATGTTCTTGGAACTGGTGAACACCGGCCACGATGGATCTGTCTGCACCATGCACGCGAACTCGCCCGTAGATGCCATTGGACGGATGAGCAAAATGGTGCGTCGCGGATCTCCGACCGTTCAAAAGTCAGAAGTGGTCGATGACATCCGGGCCACCATTCACATGATCGTTCACATGAAGAAAATCGGGGACGAACGGAAGGTCAACGGCGTGATCTTCCCGCCTCTGATGACTGCTGAACAACTGAATTGAAGGAGTACAAAGATGAAGAAATTCGAGTACCGAGACGTGCCTTTTTCGGAATGCGACGACGCCAGCGAGAAATTCGCAAAGCTGGGCAAAGAAGGTTGGGAAATGGTTGGTGTCGCACGTGCAGAATTTGGCATCGTGTGCTTCTTCAAACGCGAGCTGACCGATGGCTGAGTTTCAGGATCTACCCAAAGGCAAGAAGGTCGCGATAGCCGGTACTATGGGCTTTATCGCTACCTCGGCTTGCGCGGTGTTGGTGGTCGGGCTGGCGCTCGAATACATCAACACCAGAGGCTTTCGCGGGCTGGACATCTGGGCGATCCCAGAGAAGTTCATGGCACAGCCTGCAGAGACGCAGCAGATCATGGGTCTGGTGGCGGTGGTCGCAGTGGGTGTTTTGACCTTTGCATTTGTGGCGGCTGCGCTGCGTGGTCCCTCAACGAAATACGGTGATGCGACCTTTGCAAAGGCCCCTCAGCTCGTCCAGGAAGGCTATGCGTCGGTTCTGAAGCTCAAAGACAAATTGGATAGTGAAATCGTGTTTGCCAAATTTGGTGAGCCAAAGGACAAAAACGCGATCTACTATAAGCCCGGCCCCGGTGTCCAAAAGCCGCACGCGATGTTCATTGCCCCGTCTGGTTCGGGCAAAACCAGCGGCTTTGTGATCCCGAATGTCCTGCGTTTCAATGGGTCTTGCGTCGTCCTGGACATCAAGGGCGAGATTTTCCAGACAACCGGCGCGCGTCGGGCAGCAATGGGCGATGAGGTTTTTGTGTTCGACCCCGAGAACCCCGACAAAAGCCACAGCTACAACCCTCTGCGCCGCGCAGCACGTGCCGACAATCTGGACCGGCGATGGGAAGAAGTGATTCAGGTTGCAACTCAGATGTTCGACACGCCCAGCTCGTCCGCGCAGGGCTTTATGGGTGGTGTTGAAGGCATGTTCTGCGCAATGGCGATGCTGGCGATCAAAAGAAAGCGGCCATACATTTCCGAAGTCCTGCGCCTGGTCAAAACGACCAAGCAAAAGGACTATGAGAAAATGGCTGAAGAAGTTGGATATGCGCGAGCTGCAGATGAGTTTCTGAATCTTGCAGCCGAAGAATCCAAAATCCTGCGGTCAACGATTTCGGTTATGTTGAACTCCGGCCTGCAGCTCTGGCGCAACCCGTCGGTAGCAAGAGCCACGCAGGGCAATGACATCAACTTTGAAGATCTGCGTCGGCGCCCCAGCTCGATCTACTTTTCCGTGCCAGGGAAAAAGGTCAAAGAGTTCCGGACGCTCATTCGCCTGTTCTTCCTCGATCTGGTGAACACCATCGAAACTGTTGAGCCGGGCGAAGATGAGCCGTTCAAGGTTTTGATGCTGCTCGATGAGTTCCAACGCCTCGGCCATCTTGAGCGCGTTGTTGAAGCCTATGACACCATGCGATCGTTCGGGGGCAGGCTCGTGGTGATTTCGCAAACACTGTCGCGCCTACAGGACATTTATGGGCACGAGGGTGTGCGGGCGATGCTGGCAAACGCTGGAACCCAGATGTTTGCCGCCTCAGAGGATTCCGAAGTACGCGAACATGTGTCCAGGTCCATCGGGGACAAAACGGTCATAAGCAAGTCGAAGTCTCGAGCACTCGGCAAGATGGAAATGGGCAGCATATCAGAGCGTGAAGAAGGCATTCGCCTGCTCCGGCCCGAACACGTTGGCCGATTGCCTGAAAATGAAGTTGTGCTGATCCGCGAAGGCAAGATGCCGGTGATTGCAAACAAGATCCGATACTTCGAAGATCCCTATTTCATGCAGTTCCTTGGGGGTGATGCTCCAAAGATCAAAGGTACACATCTGGATCTTGCTGAAGAACAGGCCAGGGACACGGCAAAGGCTCTGGCGGATGCGAATCCGGCCCCTGCCCCGGTGAAAGAGGTTTCTGAAAAAGACCAGGAACTTCAGGCGGCATTTGATGCGCAGCGCACGGTCGCAAAGCGGAAAAGTCGGTCAGCGAAAGATATGGCGATGGAGAAAATGAAAGCCAAACGGGCTGAAAGTAGCGCCTTCACTTGACGGGGGTAACAGGACGCGGCCGAACCGGACCTTACTTCAATATGCAGAGAACGGCAGGAGAGAGCCCTAACCTGCTCGTGCTGCGACTTACATATATGTCCGCTTCCGTGAAGCTTACTAGAATGGCGCATTGTCAGCTTTATGCCTGCTGAGAATTGTCGTCATAGTATCGACAGCAAAAACACTCATCAAAAACCAACAGATTGACGACAGATCAAGGGAACCCCGCACGCATATAAACGATGATCTTCCAAAGGTCTTCTTCGCTCAGCGCTTCCTTGAAGGCTGGCATGTCTGTTCCGAAGCGTTCGCCGCCCTCGGAAATTGCCCAAAGAAGGTACTCGTCCCCCGACATCGGCATCTGAACGAACCATCGTAGGAGAGCGGGAGAGGGCGCGAGCGAACGTCCGGCTTCACCATCGCCCAAACCCTCAGCTCCATGACAGCTTGCGCAGTTTTCCGTATATAGCGTCTTGCCCTCCGAAACATTCTCGGGCGTTGCACGAATGGTGCTCCGAGCCCCGCGGTAGGCTGCGGGCACGTCCTCGTTCATATACGTCCAATGTCGTTGCATGCGCTGCTGCTGGCCAGGCCCCATATTGCCGTGCCCCCAACCACGCATGTGCTCAGACCTCATGTGGTTAGATCCCATTGGCCCGTGACCCCACCAATCTCCTCGTTGTTGTTGTGCGCAACCCACTGTAGCAATGGTGATAGACAGAACGCTTAAGGTAAGAGTGCGTAATCCAAGCTTCGTCATCTTCTCCTCCTTACTGTTTCCGCTCGATGAACGTCGCCTCAGGCCGCTTCGTAACTCTTGAACACCTCGGTGCTACCGTCCTTGAGGATCAAAAACACGTCGTAGGCCTCACGACGATCTTCCGGCCCCATCCCAGGGGAACCGTAGGGCATGCCAGGAACAGCAAGTCCAACAGCACTGGGTTGCTCCTCCAGCAGACGACGAATGTCTGCAACCGGCACATGCCCCTCGATCATATAGCCATCGATCTCGCCTGTGTGGCAGGACATCATTTCTTCGGGAATGCCGTTGTCCAATTTGTGGCGGACAAGCTGTGTTCCAAAGCTGCGCTCCTCGGTAATGCGAAAGCCTTCCTGCCGCAGGATGTCGATCCAAACCTGGCAACAGCCGCAGTTCGGATCCTTGAGAACACGGACGGAAGGCGTGTCTTGCGCAAACGCGGCAAATGGTACTGTGCTGGCAAAGCCAGCGGCGTAAGTCAGTACTTGGCGGCGTTTCAGGTTCATGGCGAGAGTCCTTGGTATTTCCAACTAAATTGAGCCGATTTCGTATCATTCGAGATCAAAGGTCATAATCCACGTCAAACATGCTCATGTTCGCCAACTTCCCGACGCTCGGCGAGCGCTTGGCGCACGATCTGGAAAGCAGAGGAAAGAAACAACGTTGCCATGACCGCCGCAACAATCAGGTCAGGCCAACCGCTAGCTGTGCCCCAGACGCCTAAAGCTGCAAACATAACGGCCACATTGCCAATGGCGTCATTACGCGAACATAGCCAGACAGAGCGCACATTTGCATCGCCGTCCTTGTAACGGACGAGCAAGAGAACACTTGCGAGATTGGTCATAAGAGCGAAAAAGCCAACGATGCCCATGATCTCGGCCTCCGGCACTCCGACATAGAACACCCGGTACACGGTCGATCCAAACACCCAAAGACCCATCAGCAGCAAGCTCACCCCTTTCGCCAGAGCGGCATTGGTGCGTGCACGGATTGAAGCCCCGATCACTGCCAGCGAGATACCGTAGGTCAAAGCATCCCCAAGGAAGTCTAGAGCGTCGGCCTGAAGTGCCTGAGACTTTGCATAGTGACCGGCAGTCATCTCGACGACGAACATCACCGCGTTCAGAGCAATGACAATCCACAGCCTCCTTTTGTAGTCGTCTGATACGCCGTCGAATTTGGCGTTGTGTCCGCAACATGCTGACATTGGGAAGCCCTTTTTGTATCTGTCGTGACCATAGTGTAGTGTCTCTAGTTACTAGAGGTTCAAGAGGTATTTTCATGTTTTCTATCGGGGAGCTTTCCAAGCGCACGAAGGTCAAAGTTCCGACTATCCGCTACTATGAGGAAATGGGCCTGCTTGCCGCACCAGAACGCACCGAAGGCAACCAACGGCGCTACGATGTGGCAGGGCTAGAGCGTCTCAGTTTCATCAAGCATGCACGCGATCTTGGTTTCTCAATTGAAGCGATCTCCGAATTGATTGTGCTTCAAGGCCACCCGGATCGTTCATGCCAAGCCGCAACGGACATCGCCGTCTCACAACTTTCCGAAGTAAGAGCAAAGATCAAACGACTACGGGCTCTTGAAAAAGAGCTGGTTCGGATTTCGAAGGGCTGTGATGACGAAGGAGTGTCAGAGAACTGCTATGTGCTCGCGTCTCTTGCCGATCATAAACTCTGTCACCACGATCACTAAACTATGAGCGGACATTGCTTTAGTCCCAGCGAAAGACTGTTTTGTCCGCTTCTTGCCTATTCAAACGTGGTGCAGCGAATGCCCGGAATGTCCAAGGACAAGAGTCCGTCCCAATCGGAACAGACCCCACATTACTCCAACCCGGTGGTCTCGCTGTTCCCGGCAACACATTCACCGGCGCGAACAATCATCTATCATGTCCTCCGTGGTTAAAGACTGTGTCCATCATACTCATGGACGTGGGTAGCCTGTTCGCGGGTATGGGCAATCTCTTGCACCACGGCGGCAATCTTGCTGGATGAAACTTGGTGCAGCTCACCAACAACGGCCTCCGCGCGCTCGTAGCTGTCCGGAACGCCTTGGCTGTTGAAATGGGCGGCAGCGGTGGAAATGTCCGCGTCTTTCCAAGTCGCCGTTGTGCCGATTGAAACGCTGTCATGATCGTTGTAGCGGGCCAGGAACTTGCTTCCGTCGAGACCGAAGCTGTGCGCGGTCGCCACAATGTCATCACGCACAGCCAGCCATTTTTCGGCTTCCGTGGGGTCCAGGTTGTCCAACTCGGCCGCATTCATGGATGTGGTGTAGCTGTCATCAGCCAAAGTGTATGCCTGCAGGTCGGTGTCATATGGGCGCAGTTCGGCAACATCGCCTTTCAACTCCCCGATCTGAACGTCCATTGCGGCACGCAAGTGTGGATCTTCGACCTCTCGTGCAAGAGCCTCCATGTTCTCGATGGAGTTCACGATGTCCTTGGTCTGCTGCTCGTAGTTCTCAAAGATGGCCTCCCCCAAAGCGGATTGCATATACTGAACATAGCGATCACCGGGCGACTGGTAGTCGTCGGACTCCTGAAAATCCTTGTCACCACTCAGATCCGCAAGGGACGAATAGTAAGGGTGATACAGATCGTATTCCTGAGCATCACTCATGTGCTGAGAAACCAAAGCCTGCATATCGTTCAGATCAACCGGCTCCCCTGACCGCTCCGCAGCTTCAAATTCGATTTTGAATTCTTCGACCAGATCTTGTTGCGCAGTATGTTCGTCAACACGGCGGTTGGCCTGGTCCTCGATGTCGAAGCTGTTTGAGGCGATGGCTGCACGATCAAAGCCCATCGCCTGCTGTTCTTTCCTGATGATGTCGATCTGCTCTGAAACGCGATCTTCACGCGGGGCGGATTGATCAAATCTGGAATAGGGTGCGAAGTGTTCGACTTCGTTCAAAAGATAGTCTGTACGCGAAACCATAGTTTTTCCTTTGCGAGTTGATGGAAAACTCTGTGATGGGTCTGCCTGGGGCGTTGGCGCGCGCATCAGGCAGACCGGTTAAAGTCCTTACAAGCTGTGCCCGTCATCGTCACCGCGCCCCTGCAAGAGCGGGTGCGTTGCGTGGGCGTGAACGTCTGAAAGTTCTTCTGAGATTGCGATGATCCTGGAAGACGCAAGCTGGTGCAGCTCGTCAACAACGGCCTCAGCGCGGTCGTGGCTGTCGGGTAATCCTTGCGCCTGGAAGTGGGCCGCGGCGGTCGAAATGTCGTCGCTGCGCCATCCCATTGTTGTACCCAGGGTGACGTTCTGATGATCGCCAAAGCGGGCAACGAACGCCTCGCCATCGAGGCCGTAGCTGCTGGCCGTGTCGGTGACTTCTTTGCGGATCGCTGCCCACTTGCCGGCCTCTGAATAATCCAAGACATCCATTTCGGCAGTGCCCATTCCCATCATCGTTGAATAGCGGCGGTCCTCGATGATGAAGGCTTGAAGGTCCGGATCGTTGGTGCGCAGGTCCGCAACGTCGCCCTTCAACTCGCCAATTTGAATATCCATAGCGACACGCAGATGAGGGTCGTCAACCTCACGGGCCAGCCCTTCCATCTTGTCGATGGATTGCAGCAATTCTTTGGTCTGAGTCTGGAAGTCCTCATAGGCCCCCTTGCCCAAGGTGTCCTGTATATAGACCTCGTACCGGCGTGCTGCCGGGGCATAATCAGCGGACGACTGGAACGCCTTGTCATCGACAATATCAGCAAGGGCAGACAGATACGGATGGCTCTGTTCGTTGTCCCGAACGTCGCTGATATGGGCAACAACCTGAGCCTTCAGCTCGGGTGCGATTGTTTCCTCAGAACCGCCTAATTCGATGTGTCGCCGCAAGTTGCTCATGACTTCGGGCGACACATAAGACGGGTCTCCTGGCTCGCCGTAATCATCAAAATGATGGGCTTGATCCAGCAGATGTTCCATTCTCGATACCATAGGTTCCTCACTTTCAACGAGTTGGATGGCAAACTCTTCGATCCGGTCTTTGACAGCGTTGGCGCGCTCATCAAACAGATCCGACATTCTTGCGATGGAGAGTGTCATCACATCACCGGCCATGTCGCGGGCCGTAACTTCAACCTCCGGAGTGCTTTCAACAACAGACAGTCCGGCCTGAACCTTCCACGTGTCGGTCTCAACTTCCTGCCGCAAACCGCGCTCAAGGCGGGTCGTTGCGGTCAGCTCAATTCCGTATCCTTCGGCAACCTCAACCTGGATAGAGCGCTGAACGTCGATGTTCATGTCGCTGCTCATACCCATAGCCAACCACTGCCCATGTTCCACGCCTCGGTTATTCACAACGATGTGGACATGGGGGTTGTCAGTGTCGTTGTGGAACACGGTCAGATAGTCCCAGGTATCGCCAAAATCACCGCTCCCAAACAGGCGATCCGCGAAGTCCAAACCGGCCTCATGCGCGGCATCCGGATAGGTGCCTTCGGGAAAAGAAACGATCATGTGACGGGTATAACCATAGTTGGTTTTCCCGTTGAAATCCTCGGCCCAGGTCTCGATCAGATCACTCACCTGATCGGCATCGAGCGGGGTCACACCATTGTCGCGGATGTCCAACACGCCCTCTGCCCTGACGGTCAGGTAATTGATCTGGCGGCGCAGCTCATGCGCTTTTTTCACCCCACCTTTGCGGACGTGTTTCACAACCGCCTCGGGCTTTCCAACCACAGCACCAAGCCGCGCCTTGATGGATGAGGCCCGCGAGATCATGAACTTCATGCGCTTGGCGGTTTGCAGCTGCTGGCTGATCTGCTTGGACCGATCGATACCCTTCTGCGCTTCCCGGAAGGCTAGCTCCAGAAAGTCCCCTGCCGTCAAATTGTGAGCCGCGACGTTCATGCTTCAGATGTCCTCTCATCGTCGCGCAAGATTCGGCGAATGGCGGAGTCTGGCTCTCGGTTTCGGCGGGCCGCGGTGATCAGCGCCTTCAGGTCTTGCCGGTGCTGGATGATCGCACGATGGAGGTTTTCGACATCGCGCCGGTCGTCATCGGTCCAGATCACCGAACCGCGTTTGGCCGATTTTGCGAGCTGATTGAGGTTGGTGTATCCACCCTGAACCTGCCGCAAGTGCGTCTGCCAGAGATCGACAACGGCCGGGTCAGGATCGAGATACCCGATCAGACGATAGATCAGTCGTTGGATGATCTGGTTGCGGCTCTTGGCCCCAAGCGACTGCACGGCCTCCTCCAAACGCACCAACGCATCTGACGGCAATCGAACGGAAAAGACAGTGGTGTCGCCGGGCTTGCTCAATGTATACCTCTGGTTGTTTTTATGACTTGTAACACAACTACCTTATCCTGTCATACTCTCCAAGAGGAAACCGGGGGTGATTTTAGAAATCCGTATTTTCTCAAATTGCCCCCGGAACAGTTTTGCTCTTGGAGGCAATCTCCACGCCGGGAAAAGGGTCCTGCCCCTTTTCCAGCCAGCAGGCGTGGGTGCCGGTGGACCGGCGCAGGGCAATCACGCAAAGCGGGAGCTGCCCGAACAGCGCCCGTCACATACCGGCACGTTCAAGGTCAGTATGGCATTTTCCGCGCGCCTCAGCGCGCTCAATGTCCCGCCGCTTTCGCGGCGGGTGTGGCAGGGTTGTCTGCTGCCGCATTGGGGCAGGTCGGCACCCCTGCCCGGTCTTAGGACCGCGCGCCACCTGTGGCGCATATGTGGTCCGGCCTGCGGCCGGAGCAGAAGAAAGGGCGGCTTGCGCCGCCCTGCCCTCCCGTCATTCGGTGACGGGATCGTCATCGGTGCGCTTCGGGAAGGCCACCATCTCAACGCCAGGGAACATGCTGTGCTTGACCTGGATCGAGGTGATGGTGCCGGTCTCATCGGTATTGACGAAGAGCACCCCGCATCGATCCCAGAATGTCTTGCCTTCTTTTTCACCGGTCTTGACGCTCAGTTTCAGAGTTTGAGTTGCCATTGTTTGATCCTCGCTATGGCGTGTTTCGATGAACAAGGGAAAAGCGGGCATCAAGGGGATGTCAGCAGGGAATTTGATCCGCGCGGAATGCGCCGCAGGCGCAGGGGACATTCCTTGTTGAAGCGCGGCGCCCGGCCCGGGCGCCGCGCGTCTTCCCCGACTGCCCGCTTATGTTCATCCCTTCAGAAACACCGCAGCCGAGGATCTTCTCCGGCAACGTACTTGAAACTGTCAGACCTGGTGAAAGGCAAGGCTTTCTGGGATCGCTGCGCGCGGAACATCTGAACAAAACGATGTCTTTGATGGCGGCAACATCACCTCGATCCGACACAGGCGCGGCGCTCAGTTCTAAGTTGGGGGTTGCCCTTCTGGGTCGGTATGACCGTCGTCGCAAAGGATGAAGAATGACGGACGGTGCAAACCGCCCTATCCAACTGGCGGAGGCCAAAGACCGGACGGTCCGGCCCTGGTCCGTGCTTGTGCGGATCAGGTAAACAGCCGGACTCAATTTGGATTGGCGGGTTCGGTAGGACGCCCCGGTAATCCGCAAGAACTCTCTCAAGCGCTGTCGCGGGGCGAGACCGGCGCACGGGCAGATACAGTGATGAGTACGCCAAGAAAAAGGCCCACCGAAGCGGGCCACGAGTTTAACCAAAGGAAAATCTGGAGGTATTCTTTACAGGCTAACGCTTGCGCGCGCGATCGACAACACCGTCAGCTGTGATCGTGGCAATGCGATCCTCTGTGCGGCGGGTCATTTCCACCCCGTCACCCGTCATATGCGCCTCGGCAAATTCCGTGAACTTGAAGATGCTGCCATCTGCTTCAACATGGGTTTCGTCCTCTGCCGAGCGCCGCTTCACCGATCCGTCATGGCGGATTTCGATGATCGTGTTGTCGGCCATTCGGACCGTCACGGTATGCTCATCTACAGCGACACCCTGCCACCAGGCATCTGCATCGCGGCGCACAACAATGCGGTTTGGGTGCAGCTTGATCTGCACGTCCTGTACCTCGTCCGGATCAGCGGCTTTGACGACCACGATGGCCTCCTGCGCGCTGGGATCACCATGGATCGACGCGCTCCCGTTTTTTGGCGGCCAGAGCTTCGGCTGTGTGCGCGGCTTGCCCTTCTGGTCTGTATGAAACCCGACGAACATCTGCGCGGATTTCCAGACGCGGCGGGCGGCTTTTTCAACCGTAGACGGAGCTGCATCGGTGGACATGGTGGATAGCCTTTAAAGTGGGTTAATTCACGTGCATTTTCGGGGTGAGCGTCACACCCACAGCGCTCAGCACTTTCAGCACCGTGCCAAACTCGGGATTGCCATTTTCGCTAAGTGCGCGGTAGAGGCTTTCCCGAGACAGACCAGATTTGTCGGCCACACTCGACATACCTTTGGCCTTGGCAACATCGCCAAGTGCCGACGCGATCAGCGCCGTGTCGCTGGTTTCAAAAGCCGCTTCAAGATAGGCTTGAATGGCTTCCGGGCTGTCCAGATAGTCAGCCGCTTCAAACTTCGTTGTTTTGACACCCATGTTTTTCACTCCAACTCTCTTGCCATCGCCTTGGCGGTTTTGATGTCGGCTTGCTGGGATGACTTGTCTCCCCCGCACAGCAAAACGATCAAAACGTCACCGCGCGACACATAGTAAACGCGATACCCCTTCCCTTCGGAGATACGCAGTTCACTCACACCTTCACCAACCGGTTTCACATCACCGGGATTGCCCAGGCTCAACCGCGTGATGCGAACCAAGATCCTGGCTCTCGCCCTTTGGTCCTTCAGGCCCTTGAGCCACTTGTCGAACAGGTCCGTCTTACGAATTTCTATCATACCTATATGTAGCCTACAGGCTACAACCTTTCAAGTCAAAACAACCTATACCATTGAACTAAAATCAAAAATCATTGCTGAAAAGCAGGGCGCGTTGCGCCCTGCCCTGCCAGTTTCAGAAGCAATCCGGCACCCATGCATCGATCCGGGCTTTCTGTGCCTCGGTCACGCCCAGTGCCTTTTGATGCTCTGGATCATTGAAGAGCTTGTGCAGCGCCTCGTTCTTGGCACCCTTTTTGGATTTCGCGAAGGCTTTGAACATGTCGGCGTCGATGTGCAGGTCCAGCAGGTCTTTGTAGAGATCATCCAGCTGCCAGCCTTTCAGACGCTTGAAGCAGTTTTCAGCCGAAGGGGTCCAGATCGCGCGCATGTCAGCCTCGATCTCAGCCTCGATCTCCGCCATGAACTCCGGGCGTTGGGTCAGAAACCGCCGGGCCAGAAAACCCGTGATCTCACCATTGCGGGTCTTCTTGCCCAGATCGCGAAACGCTTTGAACGCTTCCACGCTGCCTTGTGCGGCAATCTCGTGGAACTGGTCATAGGCTGCCTGTGCCGCTTCATCCCGTTCTCCGCCAAGACGCGGGTCGAGGATGAACTGGTCATCGATCTCGGGTGTGTTCCGCTCGGCACCACCATAGCCAAACCCAAACAGATTGCTGCTCAGACCGGAGGCCGGGGTGGCAAAGAAAGCAAACAGGCTCAACACATAATCAGGCTTGTCCAGCAGGGCCGTTTGAACCGCTGCCAGCCGGATCGCCACCATGTCGTCGATGAACTTCTGCGAATAAACTGGTTTTGGTTCTTCCTTGATCTCCGGTTCTTTGACCGGGGCCAGAACACCAGCCTCAATGGCAGCCTGAACATGTTCCGCCGCGACATAGGCCGGGGATGTTTTGATCTCGCCATTGTTGGTGACATAGACAAACACGCCGGACAGCTTGCGCTGCGCGTCAGAATAGAACGGCGCCGTATAGTCCTCAAGCGCGGCCAGCTCCTTTTCACCATCCGCGTCCAGAGCCTCACCCTCATAGAGTTCGGCAAGTTCGTCATACCGTTCGGCCTGTCCTTCGGTGAAGTCCCGGCTCACCATGTCCAAACGGTGCATGTCTTTCGTACCCGAGAACCCATAGGGAATGTAGCTTTCCTCATGGGTGTCCACCCAGTCCCAGCCTTCCGCGTCGCGCAGTTTTTCCGCTTCTACCGCCAGTTTCTCGGCAAACAGACGATCCAGTAACGCGCCTTCATTGAATAGGGTTTCATCGGCAAACAGATCAGCGGTGACGGTGCCGCCCGCCTCAACATAAGCCTTCTGCCCGACAAATACGGCCTTGCGGCTAGTGCTGCTAACAGCCTCCGACGTCAGTGCCTGTTTGACATCATGCTCACTGAACCACCGACATTCTTTGGCCCGTTCCAGAACCTCCAGAATTTTCTCTTCTTCGGTGCTGACGGTCATGGCCTTGGCCAGCCCCATGCTGATCTCACCGGCTTTGAGCGCATCCAGAACGGCGGCGGGCAGACTGGCAAGCGCGAGGCGGCGGCGCACATGGGATTCGGTCACGCCAAACGCATTGCTGATCTTGGCAATAGACAGAGATTTCTCGGCCATTTTGCCATAAGCACGGACCTCGTCCACAGGGTCCAGTTCTTCACGGGCGGTGTTCTCCGCATTGGCCCATTGCTCAGCCACGAAGGGATTGTCCGTGACCTTAACGGGAACCTGTGCCAGATCAGCGCGCTCAGTCACGGCGATGTTCAGAGCCCGTAGGCGGCGACCACCGGCAACGATTGCGACTTTGCCATCGGTATCGCGCAACCCGCTGAGGTTCTGGATCAAGCCACACATAACCAAACTGTCGGCCAGAAGTGCAATACCTTCCTCACCAACCTCCTGTCGTGGGTTGATGTCAGACAGGTAGAGATCGGACAGGGATACGGTTTCGATGGTTTCCGGTGCGGTGAATGTTTCGACTTTGCTCATGGGGCAAATCCTTGTTTGAGTGTTTGAGATCGTGTTAAGGGTGCCCTACCCCTTCCGGGGTAGAGCGGAGCCGTTTAGATGGCTGCGTGTTGGATCAGGAAGCGGCGCGCGATGTGGAAATTGTCGCCCTTCCTGATTAGCGCCCACGCTTCTGCGATACGTTGCTGCAAGATTTCATTGCTCATGGTGTTCACCTCCTTTCCGGTTTGGGATTGAGATCAGTATTCGCTGGGGCACATGATGGTCAGAACGCGGCGCGTCACTGACGTGTCAAACGGCCGGTCGGACCCATACGTGTAGTCCGTGTCGTAAAGATCGATCTTCCAGAACAGCTTCTGGTCACGGACTGTCACCGCCCCAAAGGTGTGATCGCCATAGGGGTCATTGCCCTCGTCAAACTGGTCATCCGACGCCACCGCTGCCAAAGCTGCAGTCTGGAACTCCATCCCTTCACCTGACACGCCGGGCGTGACAAATACCTGACCCTGAATTCCCTTAGAATGCATCTCGATTGCCGCAGTCGGATCGATCAGCGCTTTCCGAAATAGGTCATTCTGGGTCGCAATCTCTGCCGCCTGCAGGCTGGTGTCAGTGTCGATGTCTTTTGTCTTTTCAATGTCCAAAACCGTCTCTCCTTTTGTGGTGCGACCTCTGGGGTTGATCCCCTTTGGTGCTGGTTTTGAGCCGAGCCCTGAAAGGGCGTCGTCTCTAAAACCTGCCCCGTGGCGAACGCGGAGAGGGGCGAGACAGGACCAATCGACAAGAGTGGTGCGGCCCGCAGCGCAGGCGCGCGAGGACACGGTATTGTCTATTTGTCTTGTCCGAGGGGGGAGGCCGCGCCTTCCCCCTTACGGAAGGTAGCGTTTGGCTTGTCCAAATCCCGCCTGACCCACAAGGAAAGGACAAAGGATCTCTGATCCTGCGTGAGCGCAAAAGGGACCGTCACCCGAATGGGCAGATCACCACGGCATGGACCGACCATGACCCAAAGCCCCTGCCCCGGCTCGCAAGAGACGGGTCAGGGGCTACTGGGACAGGGAGATCATTCTGGGGTGTTCTGGGTGGAAGCCGATACGTCGGCTGAAACCTAGAGCCTGCTCACGAGCCGAAAGGCTCGGGATTTGCCACAGAAACAGACTGCAGCCCGAAGTCACTCACCGACCGGAACATACCCTCGACGGAGCTTTTGCTTTTCGAGATTGTGGAGCGCTTCACTAGCCAGGGCTTCGTCATCATACGTCACCATCATGGCTTGCCCGTTCGTGCCAATACGCCCCCAGGTACGAAGCACTGAAACCTCCCCAAACAACGTCGGCTGCAACTCGATGCCATAGAACCGCGCCATGTTGATCTCAGGGTCCACATGGATCAGGTGCACAGGTGTGGTGTCTGTCAGCTCCATGACGCGATTGTCGATCAATAAAGCTCGTCTGTCCAATGACTTTGCTGGAACAGTCAATTGGCAAGGATTCAGAACCGTGATGAAAACATTCGACAACTCAATCTGTCTGATGCTTGCCTCGTACCCATCCAGGTACAGGAGCTCATATTGGCACCATTCCACATTCCGCTGCTGGAACCGTTGTGACCACTGGCCAGAGTAGGTACGGTTTTCTCATATCTTGCAAAACGAAATAGAAGGATGAAGGCAACGTGGCTGAAATCTTGGAAGGCGGATGTTTTTGCGGTGAGGTTCGATACCAGGTCACTGGCAGCGCAGTAATGCAACTCATGTGTTTTTGCAGTGATTGCCTATCGATGACCGGAACGGACGGTTATGCCGGGTACATGATAAAGTCGGAAGACCTGCAGCTGCTGAAAGGCAAACCACGGACCTTTGAGAAGACCTCAAAGGAAGGTCGACCTGTCATCAAGCATTTTTGTGGCACCTGCGGATCAGGCCTGTGGGGCGTGACAGCCTTCGGATTGACGAGCATTGCGGCTGGGACATTGGATGAGCCAAACAACTTCAAGCCAACGAGCAAGGTTTTTGTGAAAGATGCCCCCAACTGGGCCAGGGTTCCCCACCATTTGGAAGAAATGTAGCGTTTGAAGCTTTGGTATCACCTACATTTCTGTCTTGGAGTTGTTCCTCTTGGTGACCCGAGTTGCTACGATTGTCGTTGAGGCAATAAGCAGGACATCGCGATGCGCAATGCAATCTTTTTACCCCTAATGGCTTTGTTCCTGGGGGTCGTCATGGACGTTAAACCGGCGGCGGCCGCGTCACTCGGAACATATGAGGTTTTTGGCGTCGAAGACGGTGACATGCTAAAAATGCGCAGTGGGCCTGGAACAGGGTTCAATGTGATCGTTGGTCTTCCAAATGGAACCGCACTACGAGTTCACGGCTGTGAGCAGACCGGTGGCACCCGTTGGTGCCGCGTCTCTTTGGAGCGCGCGCGCAAGCTTAAGGGATACGTCTCTTGGGCATATTTGCGGAAAATCTAATACGACAGCGATCAGCACCACCATCTTTTAGCAATCATAGAATACCGGCGGAAACGCCCTGACGAATCCACTAGTTGGGCTCACACCCGTCGTCGAAGCGGCTCGCAACATCCCCGAATTCGCTGGGTTCAGGACGGCCCTAAGGCTTTGACTGGGGAGCGCTTGATCGCCTGCACCGTAACGGATTGATCCTGGACCCGGTTGGAAAGGCAAAATCGGTGGTACTGACCGATGAAGGCCTGCGCCGCTCCGAAAAGCTTTTCACAGAGCTTTTTGGGCGGGAGCCAAAGACATAGCATTCGCCATGACAAGTCCCTCCATGTAACGCAGGTCTGCATACGCGTGTGGGCTGGCTGGCGGTTGCAATCTGCGCTAAATCGCCCCTGTCCGGCAAACAGGGAGAAGCTGAAGATGACAACGGGGAACGATCTTGGTGGGCTCATCGGGTTTATCACCCGTGACGAGATTTGGCATGAGCGGCTCGCTGATGTGTTGGACGAGCATTTTCTGCCAGCGCTCGAGGCCTTCGATCTTGAGTTCGAGGATCTGGGCGACTTGCTGGGCGAGGATTGGCCGATGGTCCTGTGGGGTGGTGGCCTGGAAGATTTGCTGGGCAGGACATTCGGAGCGGACGCCGAAAACGCTGCGGATGCTTATCTGAAAGGGAGCGGTTCCAAGGAGAGTGCGCAGACCCGCGCCTATATCAAAGGATTGCGGGACGCGTCGGTCAGCCTTTATGAGGTGAGCGAGGTAGACCCCGGCAGATCCATGGTCTTGCGCAACATGCTTTCGGACGCAGAGCCGGTTACCGTCCGGGAACACAGCGCGACGCAGATGCTGCAGCGATGGGATCGCATCGCAGCTCGGGTTGTCGCACAGGGGGATTATAACGTGATCTCGGGGGCGCTGCTCCCATTCGACCCCGACACCGTCGCGTTTTTTGAAGACGGGCTCCGCTCCGTGTTGAAATTGAACCCCGACGTTGAACTGAGGCTGACACAGGATCAGCTACACCGTTCCGCACCCCTCTTCACCAATGCCTGGCTCTTCGCACATCTGCCGAACCTACTGGATCCGGAACCACCACAAATCAGCAACAGCGATGGCGACAACCTGCTCTTTCACGACATGCGCTTCCCCCTCGCCAGCAAAGTGACGCAAAGCCAGGTATCTGAAAAGCTAACACAGTCCGCAGAACTCGTGATCTCAGGCCAGAAGGATTGGACCTGGCTTGACCTCGACACCCCGTCCGGCACCAAGCACGGCACCGGCCTCGTGTTGGACAAATCAATGTCAGGGGCCTCCGTGCTTGGGTCCCTAGATCTGAAAGGTCGGACACTCACACTTTCTGTGAGCTCTACAGCGCGCGCTGAACGCGGCGAAGCCCTGGTCCGGGACCTCCTGGGCGACCTGGTGAAATCTCCGCTGACATCAATCCAGACCGCCGAACAGATGATGGCGGATGACAGCACGAGTAACGGAGTGGCAGAAGAAGAGGACATCCCCCGTGCCCTTGCCCGTCAGATGGCCCACGAATATCTCGAACAGCATTACCGCGATACGCTTGACCAGCCGATTCCTGCCCTGGATGGCAAGACCCCGCGCCAGGCCGTTCGCAGCACGGCGGGCAGGAAGAAAGTCATAGACTGGCTGAAGACAATCGAAAACCGCAGCGCGCGCCAGACCGGCTCTCCGGTGGCTGAGTATGATTTCGGCTGGATGTGGGACGAGCTTGGTCTGTCAGACTACCGAAATTGGACCAGCGATGGTTCTTGCAAAAACCGTTCCAAAGC
Organism: Ruegeria sp. BA2; assembly: GCF_056539605.1. Classification (NCBI taxonomy): domain Bacteria; kingdom Pseudomonadati; phylum Pseudomonadota; class Alphaproteobacteria; order Rhodobacterales; family Roseobacteraceae; genus Ruegeria; species Ruegeria sp. BA2. The sequence goes on from NZ_JBQFVE010000016.1 coordinate 76,082, forward strand.
TTCGCCTCCTGAACCCATCGACTAACCCATGTTTTCCCGGCTGCGTCTTGCAGAGATGTGGCAAGGGTTATGCTGTCGCTGCGCGTCCAGATGGTTTGCCTCGTGACAGCTGGGGCACAACAAAATTTCAGTCTCCGTGGACACACCGGTTTCATAATCGAAACAGTACTCTTGTCCACATATTTCCAGCACCTCTCCACTCTTGGCCAGTTCCGAACTTGTCACCTCGCAGTGATCACAAATTCCGTCCAAGAGAGCTGATTGGAGTTCAGAAAGAACCACTGTTTTCTGAAAATTGCACACTCTGTCACTCATAACTGCTTCAGGCTTTCACAAAATGGTGAAGAGAGAAAGCTTGTGAAACAAGAATTCAAGGGAATGTGACATAGCCCAATGGGTTCGAGATTTAGTTTCGCCGATCATTGCCTGTAAGCTGCGCGGCGCGTCGAACTTTCACGTCAGCCGCCATCCCACAACAGACCCGCGCACATCAAAATACAACCTGGGCTAGTCCTCCCAGCGAAACGCGTCGTTGTCCGCCTTCACCCGACCAATAGACGGCAAAGCGAAGTGGTTTCCCAGCACAATACATCCCGTTTCCGAGGCGCTTTCCAACAGTTTCCGACGGGATGTCACGGCCATCTCAGCATCGGAATCAAACATAAAATGCCACTCGGGATGCCAGCACTGGGCGGTTGTATGGATTGCATCACCTGTAATCAGAGCGCGCCGGTCGCCACTGGTGATTTCGACCGAGACATGACCTGGTGTTTGGCCTGGCGTGGGGATCAGAGTGACGGAATACACCCTGTCGCAGTCCTAAGGTTCACAGGAGGCCCGAGACAAAGTAGGTTTCTTGTGCAGAGGTAACGGCAATAGGCGTGGATCAGAATGGCGCGACAGCTCCCACTCGAAGGTAACAAGCCCTTTCTGGTTTACGCCGGCACTGGCACCGACCTGATTTTCAATCATGGAATTGAGCTTCCCGGTTTCGCGTCGTTTCCATTGCTGGAAGAACCTGGCACCAGGGTGATACTGGCCGGTCAAATGCAGGCTCTTGTCGATCTGGCCCGTGAAATGAATGTCGGATGCATCCTTGATGCGCCCACATGGATGGCGAACGCCGACCGGGCAGCGCCCTTGGGGTACGATGCAGAGCGGCTCGCCGAAGTAAACAAAGATGCGGTCAGTCTAATGGAAGACGTGCGCCAAGCTGCCGCTCGCGATGATGTACTGGTGTCGGCCTGCATCGGCCCGCGCCATGATCCTTACGCCGACATCCCGCCGGTACCCGTCGAAGATGCACGTCAATACCACGCCGCTCAAATGCACAGCCTGAAAGACACAAGCCTCGATCTGGTCACCGCTTATACATTCAACCGCCCAAGCGAGGCAGCGGGATGCATCCTCGCCGCCCGGGACGCTGAACTGCCGATCATCATGTCTCTGGTTGTTGAGACAGACGGGTGCCTGGCAGACGGGACCAAACTTGTGGACGGAATTGACCAGATCGACGCAGCAACCGACTCGGCGGCGCTGTTTTTTATGGTCAACTGCGCTCACCCTACCCATTTCGCCGGAGCGCTTGGCAACCACCCCCGGCTGAGAGGCCTTGTGGCGAACGCTTCGAGTTGCTCGCATGCGGAACTTGACGAAGCAGATGAGCTGGACGAAGGCGATCCAGCTGAACTTGGTAAACAGATTGCCGCGATTGCGAGGCAGAATCCGTCGATCCAAGTATTTGGAGGATGCTGCGGTACCGACATGCGCCATCTGAAATCGATGATCAGCGAACTAGCATAGCCAACTTGGTTCAATCTGAGCGATAACGCTGAGATCTAAGGTGATCCCGTAATTTCTTTCCACAACTTGTTAGGAGATCGGCCCTTTGCTGCCGTTGACCGAGGGCGCGCATCGCTGCGGTGCGGCCCACCAGACCGGACTTTAGCTGCGACTGCGAAATCCAGCGATCGACAAACTCACGCATCGCGGACCAAGTGTGAATTCGCCGCGCTTGTCGCGATGGCAGCTCGGTGCGCTTCGCTGACGTCAGAACAAGCGTGAAAATGTATCGATTCTCGCCTGGATTGAAATACCTTCAAAGACAACACCAAAGAAGTGAATCTTTGTTCAGACTAACATGTTGGGTCTGCTTCTAGGGGGGGATGCCCAATGACCGAGACCGGCAAAACAGTCCACACGCCAGTGGCGCTTCAATGCCAAGTTCGGTGTGAATTTAGGCGTTCGCACCATCAATGGTCATCGGGTTAGCGCTCCGATTTGACACCAATATATTCCGGCAGATAACGCGGCGGCATTGGCCCCTTGTTCCGCCCGCCCTGTTGAATCTGTTCCCAGCCATGAGACAAGACGCCAACCGAGCGGGAAAGACAGAACAATCCCCGGGAAAGCGGTGCCGGGAACCCCAATTCGCAAAAGATAACAGCCGTGGCCCCATCGATATTCATCGCGATATCGGCACCGCGCTTACGTCCGATTTCCGTCTGTATAGCTTCACCGATATCGGCAAATCGCCCTTCTACAGTGCCTGACATCGCGGCCTCGCGTACCAACGCCATCAATCGCGGTGCGCGGGGATCGACGGGCTTGTGGAAACGGTGGCCAAAACCCGAGACGATCTTGCCATTTTCCTCACACCAGGCGGCGATACCGTCGCGGACGGCAACTTCCTGTTCAGCGCCGTCATCCATCCGTTTGGCGACGTCGAAATAAAGCTCGGCGCATTGTTCACCGGCGCCGCCATGCACGTCACCCAACATGTTGACCCCGGTGGCCATGACGTTGTTGAGCCCCAGCCCACAGGTCGCGGCCATACGCGCTGCGGCTATCGATGGCGCCTGCGGACCATGATCCACGCCCGCCACCAGCGCGCATTCAAAAAGCGCCGCCTGTTCTGGCGTGGGCAAATTGCCGCGCACCATGAGCCAGATCATCTGAGCAAAGCTGACGTTTCCGATCAGGTCCTGGATCGGGTGGCCGCGAAAGGCGATCCGCCCCGGAGCCATGTCGATAATTTCGGTGCGCCACCAGTGGCAAATGGCATCGGCGTCATTGCGTCCTGCGGGGTCCGTCATATCGCGCCATCCTTTGCCAGTTTTTCAATGTCTTCCGGTGAAAGACCTAACTCGCTCCAGATTTGAGAGTTGTGCTGCCCCAATGTGGGCGGTGGTGCATCGACGGTGGGCGCGCTGCCGTCCAATTTGATCCCGGTCGTGGCAACCTGAATGTCGCGTCCGACGCCGGGGACGTTTTCAAACTGGTCGAGGAAACCGCGGTCTGCAACCTGCGGCATTTCCAATACTTCCGGCACTGTCAAAACCGCTCCTGATGGCACACCAATGCTATTGAGTTCCTTGGCCCAGTCGCGCGGTGACCGGGTCTTCAACACGGTCTCCAGCTCAGTTTTCAGAGCCAGCCTATTGCGTTTGCGATCCTCGCGCGTGGCATATTCAGGCCGCTCGCGCAGCGCGGCCAATCCCAGGTGGTCCGTCAGTAGCTCCCATTGCTGGTCTTTGTTTGCGGCAATGTTGATCAACCCGCCCTTCGCTTCAAACGCACCGGAAGGCGCCGAAGTGGGGTTTTCATTGCCATTGGCAGTCGGATTGACGCCGGCGATCAGATAGTTCGACACCACCCAGCCCATTGTCGCCAGCACCGATTCCAGCATCGACACATCAATAAAGGTGCCGCGCGGATTGGCGTTCAGAGCAGATGAAATCGCAAAGGCTGCGGTGATGCCCCCCACAGTGTCTGCCACCGGATATCCAACGCGCAGCGGCGCGCTGTCGCTATCCCCGGTGATCGACATCACACCCGAGGTTCCCTGTATGATCTGGTCATAAGCCGGGCGGCGTATCCACGGGCCCTCTTGGCCAAAGCCGGAGATAGCACAATAGATGAGGGTCGGATTGGCCTCTTTCAGGGTCTGGTAGCCCACGCCGAGGCGCGTCATGACGCCGGGCCGGAAGTTTTCAACCACGACATCTGCAGTTTCGACCAGTTTCAGAAAAATCTCTCGACCCCGTGGGTTCTTGAGGTTGACCGTGACCGATTTCTTGCCCGCGTTCTGGGCGAGAAAGGACACGCCCATGTTGACTTTGTTCAGCTCTGGGTCGGCCCCCAGTTGGCGGGCGAGATCGCCCCGACCGACGGCTTCGACCTTGATAACCTCGCCGCCCAGATGCGCCAGATGATGACAACAGAACGGACCGGCAAGGACATTGGTCAGATCAAGAACACGAATGCCCTTCAAAGGTGTCTGCGACATTATCCGCGCCCCGCGTGTACAACCTTGGCCGCCGTGAAAAACTCGCGGCAATAGCTGCCTTTTTCCGGTGCACCATAAGAGGATCCCTTTCGGCCCGTAAAGGGTGCGTGGAAATCCATGCCGGCGGTGGGCAGATTGACTTGTATCATGCCTGCTTCGGCGTTCTGCGAGAAGTGATCGATTTTGGCGGGATCCCGCGTGACAATTCCTGCGGACAATCCAAATTCGCAGTCGTTGGACGTGGCCAGGGCGGCGTCGTAATCCGGCACGCGTAACACGGCGGCGATGGGCCCAAAGATTTCGTCTCGTGCCACGGCTGCGTCGGGTGACACATCCGTAAACAACGCAGGCGCAAAGTAATGGCCGGTTGTTTTGGATTTGACCTCGCCACCACCTGCGGCAAGCGTTGCACCGTCATCCACAGCCTGAGACACGTATCGTTTGTCGATGGCGAGCTGCGCTTCACTGGCGACCGGACCAATCTGGGTTTCCGGAGCGCGCGCATCACCGATCCGAAGGTCTTTCATTGCCGCGCAAAGACGGTCAACAAATGCGTCGTGAATGCCCTCGGTCACAATCAGGCGGGAAGACGCTGTGCAGCGTTGTCCGGTTGAGAAAAAGCTGCCCTGAACGGCGCAGTGCACCGCCAGATCCAGATCGGCGTCATCCAGCACGATCAAGGGGTTCTTCCCCCCCATCTCCAGCTGCATTTTCGCTCCTCGCGCAAACAGCGCCGCCCCCATATGGCGACCGACGGGTGTGGAACCGGTGAATGTGACCCCGGACACCTTGGGGTGCGTAACGATTGCCTCCCCAACCTCACGGCCTTTTCCCATCACAAGGTTGAACACCCCCTCAGGCACGCCCGCACGGGCAATAATATCGGACAACATCCATGCCGATCCGGGCACCAGTTCGGCAGGTTTGAACACAACCGTATTGCCATAGGCCAGAGCGGGTGCGATTTTCCATGCGGGGATCGCCAGTGGGAAATTCCAGGGCGTGATTACGCCCACAACGCCGATTGGCTCGCGTACAACATTTAGCGACACACCTTCGCGCAGAGATTGGTAGGTGTCGCCGGTCGCACGATACGCCTCAGCCGCGAAATATTTGAACAAATGCCCGGCGCGATGCGCTTCGGCCTTGGCTTCGGGCAAGGTTTTGCCCTCTTCGCGGGCCAGCATATCGCCCAGCTCGTCTACACGGGCGAGGATTTCCGACCCGATCCGGTCGAGCGCTTCGAACCGGACCAGAGGCGATGTCTTGCGCCAATTCGGCAGGGCCGCGGCCGCGGCCTCGATTGCGTCAACCGTTTGATCGGCGCTTGCCCGGGCATACTCGCCGATCGTGTCGTTCAGGTCGGACGGGTTGACATTGGGGGCCGCGTCGCTGCTAGCAACCCATGATCCGGCGATAAAGTTGGCAAAGGGGTTTGCAGTCATAGCGCTTCCTCAAGAACTGGTCGCCACCCGATATCTTCATGCCGGTGGTCCACAGTATTCACGTAAAAATAGGTCGGGCCATGATAGCCCCTGCACACCCGCCCATCGGCCCGTCTGGCAACCGGTTCGGCGGTCCAGCTGACCGCGCCGAACCAGTTCCACAAACGGTTATGAGGCGAGGTCAGATGATCCGGGCAAAGCGGTGCTGTACTATTGGCCGGGTCCGGTTGCGGAGCGTTCAACGCCCCGCTGCCCCCCACCAGCGCATCCCATTCATTGGGGCGCGTCGCCCCCTGAAAAGGGTCACTACAGGGCGTATCCCCCCCCGTAAGCAACCGGCAGCGAAACAGGCGTCCATCAATCGACAGCTCTGTGCCATGGACATACCCCGCATCATCCAGATCCTGCCAGCTGACGCGGCTCATAAGCATCCGGTCGGCGACCATCAATCTTCTTCCACCGTCCTCAAATAGATGCCAGTTCAGGCGCAGGTTCGGGTCTTTGGGACTGTCGGTGAGCGCCCAGTTGTCCCAATTCGGGTCGCGTTCAAATTCCGGTAGGTTCCCGGGTTGCAGGCCCTCGTAAGGGCAAAGCGCTGACAGGTCTGTGATCCAGGGCCGTGTCGCGGGCGCAAGTGTTTTTCCTGCATGGGAAAACCCACCCAGCTGCTCTGTTCCTTTGTAGTCCATCATTGCTCTGTCACCGCCCCGGTCACAGGTTGTGTGCGGAAGCGACGCAGGATCCGGAACAACATTTCTGCAGCCAGAAATTCGGTACGCTCCGACGGATCAAGAGGAGGGGACACCTCAACAATATCCAGTCCACCCAACGGGGCCTCGGCCAGCCCATCCAGCAGATCGTAATACTGACGCGGTGTAATACCGCTATGAACGATTGAGCCGGTGCCGGGGAGGTAGCCAGCGTCCATCGCATCGATGTCGATTGACAGATACAGTTCGTCACATCCCTTCATGGCATGCTCCAACGCCTGACGAATTGCCTCTGCCGTCCCCAATTTATGTACGTCGCCAGCCGAAAACACCCGACCGCCCTGCTCTTCGATCAAGGCGAGTTCACCGCTGTCGACCCAACCGGTGATCCCGACCCAAACCATATTGGACACGTCGACATTGGGCAGTTCGGAAATCCGACGGGCATTGGTTGCGTGGTTATGGCTGCCCCACGCGCCAAGCCGGTCAGAGAAATCCAGATGACCGTCGATCTGGATATACCCAAAACGTGCATTTGGTGCGCGTTTGGCCAACCCACGGGAATAGCCAAGGCAGGCCGGGAAGCTATTATAGTGATCACCGCCCAGTGCCAGAGGGATCGCCCCTCCAACGCTCAGCGCCTCGGTCATTGCGGCAATGGCCTCGGTGGTTGCGTCTACATCCTCAGGGGTGATCACTGCATCCCCGCAATCCACGAGCCAGTCGCTGGCCGTTGCGCTTCTTTGGCCCGTATCTGGATCAAAACTGACCCCCTGCGGTCGCATGGATTGCAATACCGTCGTTGCCTTACGCAGCGCCTCGGGACCAAACCTGGTTCCGAGCCGGCTTGAATGTGTCCAATCGCTGGGCATACCCACCACACCGATTTGGCCCGGACGGACGTCGGCGGCATCGAGCAGAGGCCCATCAAACAGCCGATACCCCGGTTGTGCCAGAGGCGGGAGAAATGTCGTTATCGCTGCAGTCATGTCAGTACTTTTTCCTTGGAAGTTTGGCGGCGCGGAAAATCAATCCCAAAGCCGAGGCGCGCATAGATAAACGCCAGAAGAGCCGTGACCATCAGGCGTTGGCCAACCTTCACGACACCCATTCCGGGACGGTTCGGATTCAGACCGGTCAACATAATGGCGCTGACCTCGTGCCGTCCCAAAAGCTCAAGCCATTGCACCACCGTCGCAAGATCGCAGCCCCCCAAACGGGGCCGATCACAAAGCGCACTGAGCGATGTTTCAAACACCGAGAGATCAAACCGAACAAACAACGGCTTTGATGGATCCCGCCACTCTGAAAACGCGGCACGCTGCGCGGCAGTATCTCTATTTACCGGCGTGGTCGTTCCGTTCGGCAAGGGCGCAATATGAAAATCGCGCGCATCGGCTGGTGTACCGCCAAGCTGCACTGTCTGACAATGAGGGAGCGCGCTCCGCGCCGTCTCGGACATGCGATCTGATCCGCCCAAAAAGATTGCACAGGCGCCATTGTCGCTGATCTGACGCATGGCCGCCTTCAAGGCCGCGTGGATCGCATCTTCGGACCCCGGTGCAATATCTCCGAGATCACAAAGCCGCTCGTGCAGGCCATCGGTACTGATATCCTGACGCGCATCGATATCTACGGGGTGACTGAATTGTGGATTTGCGTGCCAACCGAAATAGACCGAGGTTTCGCGTAATGCACGCGGCGCCAGAGATTGCCCTGCATGAGGTGCGTTTGTATCTTCAAACGGGATGCCCAGTACGGCCAGATCTCCAGACCGGACGTCGCCGATTGCTTTGGTCTGAGAGCGCATGAACGACAGATGCCCTGCCATGCGCGGCAACGGGGCCGAACGTAGAGGCATCAGCCTGCTCCTTTCTCAAGACGAGCTGTGACCGCTTGCAGGATCGCCAGTGCAGCGCGGGTTTCAGCCTTGCCACGGTTGTCCAGTTCCGGGGCAAGCCCAAAAACCGCAGCCGCGATGGTATCGCCCGGGGTGGCGTCAATTTGCGCGATCATTTGTGCTGGTGACATTCCCGTCAGGCGATGCGGGTGCGATACCCATTTGCCCGCAAGCTCTTGTAAATCCACAGACAGGATGACCGGTTGGGTGCGGGGCAAATGGCTCACTGCGCCGCCATTGACCCCAATGATGGGAACATCCGCACCTGTGACCTGTCTTGCGGCGACGTCAAGCGCTTCCAAACCGCTGGAATCGCCGCCTACCAACACCATGCGGGCACCGGTTTCAAGAACCGATTCACATTGCGAGGCAACTGCGAGAAAATGCTTGTCAGGTTCTAGCGGAAAGACGTTCACGTCCCCAAGGTCAATTGCATTCGCGGGTGTTACTGTGGGGCAGGACGCATACCGAAGCTGGCGCGCGAGATAGCGTTGCCCTGCCGATGGCCGGGCGAGATTGTCACAAAAATAGCCTGCAATCGCGACCTGACCGGGCACGAGATCTTCCAGATCGCCAATGGATGCGCCCAGAAAACTGGGGATCGCGTCAAACTGTATTTGCGCCGCTTCACTCATTGTGCAACGCCGCGTTCAGGGTTTCGATCGCCGCCAGTTCCGACATTCCCCTGGTGTCGCGCGCAGGCGCAAGGCCGGTGATCACAATCGCCTGCCATTTACAGGACATGGCACCAATGACGGAAACCAGCGTTTCAGGTTTCATCCCGCCGGGATTTAGGCCGACGCTGCCAGCTGCATGCCCCAGATCAATGACCGATATGTCGATCCACAAGACAGCGCGCTCGGGCGTGTCAGAATAGTCGCCGTGCCCTTCATCCAACTGCCGCGCGGTGCGCCAATCCATCTTGCGCTGGCTGATCAGATCCCAGACACCAGCAGGTTGATCGCCGTTCAATCCCACCCAGATCGTGTTGGCTGTTCGCGTCGCGATATCACGCCGGGCCAACGGCATGGCCGCGACAACTGGCAGATCAGGCAAGGCCCCCAGCACACCCGAGGCGACATCAGACGCGCCACCCAAGACAACGGGTACAACACCGTGATCCACCATTTGCGTCACAAGTTGTTCCAACGCGGCAGGCCAATCCCCTGACAGGTCCAGATTGCCAAGATCCCGACCATCTACAGGCAGTCCGATCCCAAGTTGGGCAGTCATTTTGCGCAGCGCATCGGGTGCCAGAGAGGTGCCGGATCGGGGCCCGGTGTTAACTTCGCTCGGAACGCCCATAACCCCAACACAATCAGCCTTACATTGCGAATGAATGCCAAAAGGAAGGTCCGCATAACCAGCTGTTATCATTTGTTTCCGCGCGCTATTCATTGCCAGACGCCTTCGTTATTTGCGATTTCCAATTGCGCTCAAACCGGCTATAAAAAGCGACGGATTTGCGTCGAAAGGTCTGCCTATGCCCGACAAGCCCCGATCCCCTGACGCCAATGGTGGTGTCGAAGCGGTAGAGCGCGCATTGCGTGTGCTGGACATCTTTGAGCCGGGCGATGCAGGCCTCTCTTTGAAGGAGGTTGCGGACCGCAGCGGGGTCAACAAGGCGACAATTCTGCGTCTGAGCGTGTCGCTTGAAAAGTTTGGTCATATTACGCGAGACGCCGAGGGTCTGTTTCACCTCGGGCCGTCTTTGTGGCGTCTTGGATCCGTGTTTCGCCAAAACCTGCGGATGGGGCCAATTGTGCGACCGGTGCTTGCGAATTTGGTGAATGCGACCGGCGAAAGTGCGTCGTTTTATGTGCAACGCGGCAACTCTGGCGTGTGCCTCTACCGGGTCAATTCGCCAAGGCTTGCGCGGGATCACGTTCAGGAGGGCGAGATCATTCCGCTGAGCATGGGCTCTTCGGGTCAGGTGCTGGATGCTTATTCCATCCGGCAGGGAAAACAGGCGGCCAGCATCCGAAAGGCCGGGTATTATCTCAGCCTTGGTGAACGCGATCCTGACGTCGCCGGACTGTCGGTTCCTGTTCTTGGGTTCGAAGATGAATTGCTGGGCGCGATCAGCTTGTCCGGCCTGCGCGTCCGCTTCAATGACACAGCCGTCGAAAAGTATCGCGCGGCGGTCCTTGATGCCGCCCGCCAGATTCGGGTGGAGTTTGGCGAAAAATAAGACCCGCATCATTGTGCCTTGTCTTTCCGACGCCCGATCATCTGCACACCGATAAGCGCCGTGATGGACACGACAATCAGACAGGTCGAGATCGCCGCGATTGTCGGATCAAGCTGATCACGCAGTGAATTGAACATGCGCCGGGTGATTGTGGCGTTTTCCCCGCCCGAGACCAGCATCGAGATCACAACCTCGTCCAGCGACGTGATAAATGCCAGAAAAGCCCCTGTCTGGATCGAGAATTTCACCTGCGGTACGGTGATTGTCCACAATGCGTATGCACGGGACGCCCCTAAGCTGCGCGCTGCAAGCTCCTGATCGAAATCATAATTCTGCAATCCCGACATCACCGTCACGATCACGAATGGCAGCGCCAGCGCAGTATGGGCGATCACGATCCCGGTCAGTGTGTAATTGAGCCCCAGCTTGGCATAGAGGCTGAACACTCCAACAGCGATCAGGATCACTGGCACGACAATCGGCATGATCACAAGGATTTGAGCCGCGCTCCTGATACGAGGCGCAGAGCAATGCAGACCATAGGCACAAAGTGAGCCCAGGGGCGTCGCGATTGCCGTGGTCAGCGCCGCCGCGATCAGCGAGGTCTTTGTTGCGCTCATCCATTCCGGCGACGTGACATAGGCCACGTACCAGCGAAACGAGAGCGATGTCGGCGGGAATTCCAGATAGGATGCCCCCGAAAACGACATCGGGATAACGATCAGCGTGGGCAGGATGAGAAAGAACAGCACAGCAATGCCGACCACTGTCAGCCACAGGCCGTCGATTTTACGTTGTCCGACTTGTTCCATTTTCAGATCCTCAGCGCATAAACAGTTTGTCGAGCCCGAAGACACGGTTCATCAGCCAGATCATCGCCAGCGCCAGCAACAGCAGGACCACGCCCAGGGCTGATGCGGCCCCCCAGTTCGAATAGACTGTGATGGTGCTTTCGATACGCTGCGCCAGCATCTGAACCCGGCCACCGCCCAGCAAAGCCGGTGTGACAAAGAACCCAAGCGACAGGATGAAAACCAGCACGATGCCGGCAAAAAGGCCCGGCAGGGACATTGGGAAAAATACCCGCCAAAAGGCCCCGCGCGGGCTGGAACCAAGGCCCACGGCGGCTCGGACCAGGTCGCCGTCAATATTGCGCATAGTGGCGTAGAGCGGCAGAACCAAAAAAGGCAGCATGATATGCACCATGCCAATGATGGAGCCGGTCAGATTGTGCGCCAGTTGCAGCGGTTCTTCGATAATGCCAAGTGACATCAGCGACGAATTGATGATCCCATTGCGCTGCAAAAGCACCAGCCACGCATAGGTCCGCACCAGAACCGAGGTCCAGAAGGGGACCAGCACAAACACCATCAGAATGGCCGCTGTTTTGTTCGGCATCTTTGTCAGCCAGTAGCACAGCGGGTAGCCGAGAAGGACGCAAATCACCGTCACGGCAATGCTGATCTGAAACGTGACGACAAAGGTTCGCCGATAGAGAGCACTACTAAAGATGCGCGTGTAATTTTCCGTGCTCAGTTCGCCTGCCGCATTGAAAAACGACAGCGAAGACAGCCAGAAAATCGGCAGGAAGACGACGATCAAGATCGTCAAAACCGCAGGCATCGAAAGCCCAAGAAACGTCAGTTTTTCGCGGCGTTCTTCGGATTTGAGCGTGCTGGCATTCTGAAGAGTCCCAGCACCTTCATACGTCTCGGCGATACTCATGCCACATGTTCCGGTACGATGATCGTATCTTCGGGATGCAGGGCAAGGCCGATTTGCTCTCCCTTCGACGGCAACCCGGTTTGGCCCGCGCGATTGGCAGGCACACGCACATTGATCTGACCAGCGCTGTCGTGCTGAACGATCACTAGAACGCTGTCGCCCTGATAAATGATGTCATGCACTTGGCCGGACAGGTCATTGGCGGCGTCTGGCACCGCGCCTGCTGTGACTTCCAGCAACTCGGGCCGGATGATCAGACGATGGCCTCCGCTGCCCAGCGCAATAGGCGTATTGGATTTCAGAACGCGCTCGCCAAGCTGCGCCGTGTCATTCGCTACACTAACCGGCAGGGAAATGGATTCCCCGATAAAATCCGCCACAAAGAAACTATGCGGCTGGCGATAGAGCCGCTCAGGCGTCGCGATCTGTTCGATCCGCCCATGATTGACCACTGCAATCCGGTCCGACATCGTCAGGGCTTCGCGCTGGTCATGGGTCACGTAAACGACAGTTGCATCCAGCTTTTCATGCAGCGCCTTCAATTCGATTTGCATATGTTCGCGCAACTTCTTGTCGAGCGCTGACAACGGCTCATCCATCAGAATGATCTGCGGCTCAAAAACCATGGCGCGGGCAAGGGCCACGCGCTGTCTTTGTCCCCCGGATAATTGCGTGATGCGCCGGTCGCCATAACCGCCCAGCTGCACGGTCTCCAGCGCGCGCTCGGCGCGGGCCTTCTGATCGCTTTTGGACACCCCGCGAATTTTCAACGGATAAGCCACGTTTTCTGCGACCGTCATGAACGGAAACAACGCATAGCTTTGGAACACCATGCCAAGGCCGCGCTTGTGGGGCGGCGTTGCAATCATTTCCTGTTCGCCAAACCGGATCGACCCGCCATCAGGACGCACAAATCCGGCCAGCGCCATCAAAAGCGTCGTCTTGCCGGAGCCTGATGGCCCCAGCAATGTCAGGAACTCGCCCGCGGCGATGTTCAAAGACACGTCATTCAGCGCTTTGACCGATCCGTAGGCCTTGCACAGGTTGGATATATCGATGGGAAGGGAGTGGGCTGCAGGTGACATGGGGGCTCCTAACCTGACAAAAATGGGCGCAGCACAAGATGTGCCGCGCCCAGATATTTTTTACTGTTGGATCAGCGTGTCAAACTCTTCGGTCAACTCGCCCAGCTGGCCGATGTAAAAGTTCGGATCGACCAGAAGCTGCTTGCCATAGTTGTCGGGATGTGTGTTGACCTTCACTGCCATCTCATCCGAGATTATCCCGGTGCCGAAGGCACCCGAATTCACCGGACCCAACGGCATGGTCACCGCCAGCCTCGCCTGTGCTTCGGCGCTCAGCAATTCGTTGATAAGGCGCATCGCGTTGTCTTTATTCGGAGCCCCCTTGGGAACCAACAAGCAGTCCACGTCCATCGTGCCGCCATCAAAGGCATAGGCCACATCAATGCCCGACGCGATCACGCTTTCTACGCGGTTATGGCCCATATGGATCACGTCCACTTCGCCGTCACGCAGCAACTGCGCCGATTGCGACCCGCCGCGATACCAAACGGTAACTTCGGGGGCAATCTCACCCAGCTTGTCCCATGCGCGCGCCTTGCCCTCATTCGTGGCCAACGTGTCATAGATCTCGGCCATCGGCACACCATCCGCCATGAGCGCGGCTTCGAGGTTATAGTTCACCTTGCCGTGCATACCGCGCTTGCCGGGGAAGTTTTCCAGATCCCAGAACTCTGCCCAATTGGACGGGCCATTGTCGCCAAATGCATCCTTGCGATAGGCAATCACCTTGGTGAAGTTGATGAAGCCGATGTAATTGTCATGGATCAGCTCTTTCGGAATGCCTGTGGTGTCAACAATCGAATAGTCGATCGGCTCAAGGCTGCCTTCCCGGCTCAGGGTTTCACACGAAGGCAAATCCTGTTCTGTAACGTCCCATGCAACGGCACCCGCCGTGATCTGCGCGCGCACGTCCTGAATGCCGTTTGTCGTATCTTCCTTGACAGTGATATTCAGCGCACCAGCGGCAGGTTCCAGCATGGCTGAGCGCAAGGCATCCTGAAACGAGCCTCCCCAGGACGCAAACACGACCTCTCCCTCGGCAAAGGCAGGCGAAGCAATGGCCAGGCCACCTGCCACTAGCGCCGTGGTGAGCTTCAGTTTTTGGTTATCTTTCATCATGTCAGGCTCCTCCCGAACTGTTGGTTGGTTTGTGGCTTCGCGACATGCGCGGCTCCACATAATCATTCGCAATCGTTTCATCTAGCAAAACGTCATTTCAGTTTTACTAGAGCTGATGTTGGAATTGGTCAAGGATTCTTTTGCCCCGTAGGATTCACACTCCCGTTTCCTGAGCATCAGAGCCTGGAAAATCTCGCAATTCGCGCATTGGTGCAGCATTCATCTGGGTTCGATCTTGCACATATGGCGTCTGAAGCGATCTTCGTCTGACCCGAAGTTAACTGCCACCGATTGAAGCATTTGGTGGAACGTGCGGACCGCAAACTCTCACTCGCTTTGCGTTGATCCGCGAATTTGAGTGGCAGCTTCTTGACAGTATGCGCCAATTGATCCTGACGACAGAATTGGTCAATTTGGGCTCAGCCCCGACCTCGGATGCGACGCAGCATCCCGTGATATGGAGGCATCGTCAACGTCAGGTTGTCGTTGTGGGAGGGCATGGCGGATCGGAGGATCAGTCATGGAAACACCAAACTTACCGGCCATTCGTGCGCTTCGCCCGGCTTGGAACAAAGGGCGCATCGTTGGGCAAAAACGGCCACTGAAACCAAAACACGTCTGGGCAATCCGTGTTCGACTTGAACTCGCCGAGAACCATCGGGACCTGGCGCTGTTCAATATGGCAATCGACAGCAAACTGCGTGGCTGCGATCTCGTGAAGATGAAAGTCGTCGACGTGATGGCGTCCGGCCAGATCAAGGAACGAGCTTCGGTGTTGCAAAGCAAAACGCAGAAGCCGGTTCGTTTTGAAATCTCCGAAGGCACACGCGCCTCGGTTGAAAAGTGGATGGAAGATGAGCTCATGGTCGGCTCGGAGTACCTATGGCCGGGTCGTTTCCATGAACGCTTGCACATCTCGACACGCCAGTACGCCCGGATCGTCCGGGATTGGGTCACGTCGATCGGTCTGGAGGCCAGTGCATACGGAACGCATTCGATGCGGAGGACAAAAGTCACACAGATCTACAAGAAGACCGGCAACCTGCGGGCGGTCCAGCTGCTACTTGGGCACACCAAGATGGACAGCACCGTCCGGTATCTCGGTGTTGAGCTGGAAGATGCGCTTGCGATCGCAGAGGCCATTGAAATCTAACAACTTGGGCCGTCTTCGCGGACGGCCCAAACAAGACCTTGGCGAAATCTGCGGCGAACAGCGACGAGGAGCCCAGAGCGACGGTCTTCTTGCGGAGCAGGCAAGGACATCGCTTTAAAGTTTCAACTGACACGGCGTATTAGAAAATTCAGAAAAAACTGCCCGTCAATCCTGCGCGGCTCGTAGACAAGCCTTCTTCCTGGCGAAAGTCCTTCGGGCAGTTTGACGCTTATATTGACCTTATAGGGTGTCGCCTGCCCGAAATGCGAACTCAATGTGAAGCGCAATTTCAACTGACCGGAGTCATCGAATTTGCCAGTGAAGTCCCTAAACCAAGGCCCTTCGGCCGCAAAGCCTTGGGCAGATAGCAAGGTCAGCTTGTCTCCATTGCGATTGATGCGCAAGGCTGCAAGTGGCTCGATTTTTCCGGGGAAATAGGCCTTGTCGGGCCGACTGGTTGTTTGCCAATAATCATCGTCCCATCTGCGTCTGATTAAGACAATGTAGTCACCATCAAAAGTCGCGAAAGACGGCGCGACCAACTGATTACAGACTCTTCCTTGCTCTCCTCGAAGTGCGGCAAGAGTTTCACTGGTCTCGAGGCTCTCAGGCGTCAGTCCAAGATTCTCTCTAGCGCTGATATACCGAGAGAAAGCAGATCTCGTGCGTGGGCCCGCAACACCGTCCGCTGTGCCAGCGCTGCAGCCAACGCGATTTAGCTCAGTTTGTATATCACGGATCAGGCTGCGCGTCTCTGTATCATCCTTCGCGCTTTGAGGCGATGTCGGCACAAGAGCTGCTACTTTGTCTCGCGCAGTACTACTGTTGCCCGGCACTTCGTCCTTCTGGTGCTCAGCAAGCAAGTCGTCCCGCAACGAAAGGGCGAGCGCGACTGCAAAATGATCCCTTTCGCCTTCGTATCGCTCCAGAAACATCTCGATCGCATCAAGCCTTCCGAGCGAACGCGCAAGTTCAAAGTCCGCATAAATCTGGTCTTCGACACGCTCAATTTCTTCCTCTGGCGTCGAGCCTGCAGCCGCATCTGGAACAAGAAAAATGTCTCTGGCGGGAAGCGAGCCATAAGTAAATGGCTCCTGATAGCCTTCTGTCAGAGTGTAAACCCTGTCGCGGACTCGCCGAAACAACTTGCCAATCTCAAGTCCGGGTTCCTCGATGTGGTTGAGCAGAGCCTGAGCATAGGGGCTGTTGCGGCCATCGCCGTCAAGCGCCAGCGTTCCGCTCCTTGCAGCATATCCAACCAACACACCTCCCGGATCGATACGTGCAAGTCCGCGTCCAATTGAGCGGGTGCTGTTTGTGCGCTCCATAGTCGCGAGGAATGGATTGTTGCGGCAGGCGTCAACCAACACGATCTTCAAGCCGGGTGCGCCCGCGATGGAGCTAATCAATGTGTTGAGGCGGATTGCCTCGAGTTCGATGTCACGGTCGCTCCGCAGTTCCGCACTGACAGGGATCAGGAAGTTCGTGTTGTCCAACTCGATGCCGTGGCCGGCGAAGTATACGATGACCGACTCGGCGTTTTTTGCCTTTTCTCCAAAGTCACGTATGGCAAGGCGCATGTCGCGGTAATCCAGATCAAGACCTGTTGTGACCTCAAACCCGATCCTGCGCAATGCCTCTGCAATGTCGATCGCATCATTCGACGGGTTTTTGAGATTGCTGACATGTTGGTAGTTCGCATTGCCAATTACCAAGGCAACTTTGTCCGCCAGCACCATCGCAGGCAGAAAACAAAACACAACTGAGAACAGGATACGCTTCATGTGAAATATCGCCGTTAACGCGTCTACCATATGAACGTTTCCACACTTTCGGAATTCAATCAATATGACCGGCGTGGACAAGCTCTAGCTCGGCTTAGGCCGCATAGCGGAGTTCGGGATTGACACGACGAAGGTTCGTTTCCCGCCCATTGCGCCAGTTTCGGCATGGACCATTCATATGAAGTACGAACTCGGAGCCGCCTTGCGGCGGGACAGAAAGATGCTCGCTTGGGAAGCTATCTAAACGTCAGCTTCCGCATTTCCTGCGAGCATGCGTAGCGACTGCAGCGAACTTCCACTTCCCGCTCAACTTACAAAATCACCCAGATACTCTGCTAACTTGTAAGTCAGAAAAAAGTATTATATTTTCTGACAAGGAGAAAACTATGATCACTTCATCGATTAGACAACGCATCATCGGAAAAGGCCGGGGCGCAATCTTTGCGCCAACCGACTTTCTGGATATTGGCTCCCGCGCAAGTGTGGATCAGGCATTGTCGCGTTTGGCAGATCAAGGGATGATCCGACGGTTAACGCGTGGGCTTTATGACTATCCGAGAAAGAGCGCCCGATTAGGGCTGTTGTCTCCGTCAGCCGATGACATTGCCAAAGCGATTGCACGCAAAGACAATCAGGTTCTACAGCCCTCCCCTGCCATGGCAGCCAACCAGTTGGGGCTGTCGACCCAAGTGCCGTCCAAGCCGACTTACATGACCGACGGCCCGACCCGCACCAAGACAGTTGGTCGACAAGTCATCCAGTTCCGGAATGCATCATCCAAAACGCTAGTTGGTGCAGGCCAGAAAACCGGCGCCGTATTTCAGGCGTTACGCTATGTTGGCAAAAACCGGGTGGATAGCCGTGTTGTCGACACGCTGGCCCGCAATCTGGATGTTAAGGACCGCGCATTGCTCGCAAGACAAAGTAGATATGTTCCGGCCTGGATGCACCCGGTAGTGCAGCAAATCGTGGCATGGGTCTGATCTTGGACCAGTTTGCCAACGATACTCCAAAGAACCGTGAAGAAGCGTTTCAGGAAACGGCCGCAAAGCTTGGCATTTCCAAGGCAATCGTTGAGAAGGATTTCTGGGTCTGCTGGTCGCTGAAACATCTATTCGCCCTGCCCTCTTTTGGCACTCACATGATCTTCAAGGGTGGGACATCGCTATCCAAGGTCTATGACATCATCCATCGGTTCTCAGAAGACGTGGATCTG
Source organism: Ruegeria sp. BA2 (assembly GCF_056539605.1). Taxonomy (NCBI): domain Bacteria; kingdom Pseudomonadati; phylum Pseudomonadota; class Alphaproteobacteria; order Rhodobacterales; family Roseobacteraceae; genus Ruegeria; species Ruegeria sp. BA2. The sequence goes on from NZ_JBQFVE010000016.1 coordinate 94,698, forward strand.
TCTCTCGACCGGGCACAGCTCGGTTTCGACGGCACACGTGACCCCGAGCACCCTGCCCTTTCAGGCAAAAAACAAAAGCAACTGCTGCAGGAGCTTCAGGATACGGCCACCAAAGTAGTCTCAGGACCGCTTCTGAAAGAAACCAAGATCAAGTTTGGCGCCGTGCTTGATCAGCACTTTTCCCTCTCGGTCGATCCTAATGATGCACAAACCTTGCTTTTCGCCTATCCATCCGAGACAAGTGCGGCCAGCGGCTACATCCAGCCGGTAGTGCGGTTCGAATTTGGCGCCCGTGGGGTTCACCTTCCAGCCGAGTCCCGCAGGATATCACCTTATGTGCATCAGGCATTTCCAGACCTGTTGGAGGCGAGCGACGTCGATGTGAAGGTCTTGGGTGTTGAACGCACATTCTGGGAGAAAGCCACGATCCTGCATATGCTCTATCATCAGGACATCACCAAACCTCTGGCTGACCGTATGTCGCGCCATTATTACGACATGGCTCAGTTGATCAAACACGAGACCCATTCTCGCGCTATCGAACAGATCGATTTGCTGGATCAGGTTGCACACCATAAGTCCGTCTTCTTCAAAGCGGCTTGGGCTAACTACGAGAATGCCAGGCCCGGATCACTAAGATTGCTACCGAACCCTGAGCTGAAAGCAGCGCTGCGCCGGGACTATGTGGGGATGCAAGAAATGATCATCGGGGATCCCCCCTTGTTCGACAACATTCTGAAAACCATCGGGATGTTCGAGGCCAAACTCAACGGTTGAAATCAGCAATTTCGGTTGTCTCACGGCACAGCGTGCGACTTACAAATCTGGATTGTTAGCCGAGCAAACACACTTTCTGAATTCGCCCGAACTCGAGCTGGACCGCTCCAAGTAAAGGTTTCAAATGGTGAGATTGAATGTACTGTGCGATGAACTTGCTGGGTGCGCGCAAGGTGATTGTCTGATCTTGTATTTCAACAAATTTGAGATCGCAGTACCAACTTTTAAACAATAGTGCTTCAGACTCTGATAGGCGCCGAAGCGCCCTGCCCCACGGATCCTGAAGGTCTTGTCCCTCATGTTCAACAGCTTCTGGTTTTTCTTGGCCAAATTGTACATGAACAACCTTTTCGGTCGGTTTTGGAGTTTGTGTCTCCATGCGCGATACAAAATCAGAACCAACATTTCGCCAAACCGGTTCGCTCAGACGGTAAATTTCCGTGTAGTTGAGTCGGTACGCTGCGACGCGGCCTCTAACCCCAGGCCTAAGCTGGAGAAGTATACTTGAATCCGTCAATCGCTTAATTTCTCTCTTGACGGTTCGTTCGTCCACAGACCAGAGGCGGGCCATTTCTTTTTGTCCGACCGTCAGCTCATCAGTGCGCCAGTTGTATCGGGCCGTTATCAACGCAATGAGCCGCATCATCGAACATTGAAAACCGGGTGTGCCATTCAATCCCGCAACAGAGATTGCAGTCAAAAGATCGTACTTCTGAGAACCGGCCTGAAATCCTGTAAATCGTTTTATTTCCATTTTGATACTGCCACTGTGCCTCGAGCGGATCGGTTTCGCTGACCGATTCCATCAATTGGGTTCAGTGTGATGAAATCCCGTAGTTTGTCAACGGGCTTTGAAAAACAGGATGACCGCCTCTTTCTTCAAAATCAAAAGAAAATTCGGTTAATAGGTTATAGGTGACACTATGCTGTCACCATATTGGGGGTCGAGTGTCACCATATATCTGGTAATTGGTCGCTGCCTGTCACCAAAACATAGCTTCGCTTTCGAAATACCTCCCGTTTTTACCGAGTCGGAGGCGAAAAAGCGGAAATTCCATTCTTTACGTTTTGCAGTTTTCCAAAATCGCGTTATTAGAAGACATCCGTGATATAACAAGAGCAGCACCATGCGTGACCACACCGACCTTCAAGCTATGAACGAACGAAGCCTGGCCCAACAGGCTGCCGTCCGCCGCGCTACTTTCTCGCCCGCTGACGAGAAAGTGCTTCGACCATTCTCGATCTGGGAAATTAGCCAGTTCATGTTTGATGTCCCGGCGGACACCTTGAGAAAGAAGTTGGCCGAAGATCCGTCTCTTCCGCAAGGGGCGACTGAAGATGATGGGCGGCAAAGATGGTTTTCTCTGGCTGAGATAAATGAGTTGAGACGGCGCCTGAGATTTAGAGGTAAAAGCCTTCTGCCTCAAAGGCCGGCAGGCCGGGCTATGAGAGTAGCGGTTTCGAACTTTAAGGGTGGTGTCGGCAAAACTGTCGTTGCCCAGCACTTGGCGAATGCGGCCGCGCTTGATGGTTACCGTGTTCTGGTGGTGGATTTCGACCCCCAGGCGACACTCACGCATTCGATGGGTCTGGCTGAAGTTAGAGAGTGGAATACTGTCTGGGGCATTATGTGCCGCGATCTCTGCCGTGAGGCGAACCGGATCGCGGACGAATATGATGATCCCGCAGATTGCCCCTACCCTACTGCCGACGAATTGCCTGAAGATGTTCAGTCGATTGGCGCGCAACGTGTACAAGACTTCATTCAAAGAACTTCTTGGTCGACGATCGACATCATCCCGAGCTGTGCGAACGCGGCCTTCGTTGAATTTGCGTCCGCTCAGTACAGGTCCATTCATAAGGCATGGAGTTTTTTTGGATGCGTAGCAAGATATCTCGATGAGTTGCCTGACGACCAATATGATTTGATTGTTTTCGATTGCCCGCCGGCAATTGGATACCAGTCTTTGAATGCGGCCTTTGCTGCTGACATCCTCTATATTCCGTCTGGTCCTGGTTATTGGGAGTATGACAGCACAACGAGTTATCTTGGTCAGCTTGGCGATGCCTTGGAAGACATAACCAGCGGGTTCGAACGTATTGCACAGGATGCTGGTATCACGCTTCCTAAAAGGTTCGATGACATACGTGTTCTCATGACTCGCTTCGAGGCTAGCAACTCTTTGCACGTCGCGATGATGGATGCTTTCAAAAATGTCTTCGGCGCCGATGTCTGTCAAAATCCCATCGAAATGACACGTGCGGTCGAGCAATCTGGTAGGTTCCAGATGTCTGTTTACGAGCAGGACTACAGACAGATGACTCGGGACACATGGAAACGGGCGCGTCAGTCATTTGATAATGCATACAGCGAATTTAGGGATGTCGTCCTAAGGGCTTGGGAGGCACGTACTAAAATTGAGGAGCGGGTAGAATGAGCGGGAATAAATTTGGCTTCACTCCAATTGATGAAGATGACCTCAAGAAAACACGCCGCCGCGAAGTGGGGCCGATGGGGGCTGCGGTTCGCGAGACAGCAAACAGCCTAAATGAAAGCACTGAGAACCGTGTCGAACAGCGACGGCAAAATGCCTCCGATGCTAAGGAGTATCGTAAAGCTCGTGATGAGGGGCGAGTCTTGGTTGCGGTTGGCATCAATGAAATTCATACGACAGATCTGCCACGAGATCGCTTGGATCTTTCGGCTGTCGCAAGTTCCGACGAGATGGATGAACTCAAGGCTTCAATTCAGGAACGCGGCCAGAAGGAGCCCATAGAGCTTTATAAGGATTCAGATGGACGCTTCCAACTCAAAAAAGGTTGGAGACGAGTAACTGCTCTTAAGCAGCTTTATGAAGAGACCGGTGATGAACGCTTTTCCAGTGTTACGGCGCGAGTTGCCAAATCCCAGAGTGATCGCATCGACCTCTATATTGACATGGTTGAAGAGAACGTTGTTCGGGAAGACTTGACGTTTGCTGAGATGGCGCAAGTGGCAATTCTTGCTTCTAAAGATTCAGAGTTGGGGGCAGGGGATGCAGAAGCTTTGGTCGGAAGGCTGTACTCATCCCTGCACAAGATGAAACGCTCCTATATTCGTAGCTTTGTTTACCTGCTCAGTGAACTTGAGGGTGCGTTGCCGTTTCCAAAGAGTGTTTCCAGAAACCTTGGCGTTGAGGTTGCGCGGAAACTTCGAGCGTCATCGGCTTCAGCTGCTGCATTAAGAGATGTGTTAGTGCGCGCATCCACAGCCGGTGAGCAAAACGAAATACTTGATGCTTTCGTGGCAAGTTCTGATGCTGAACCAGCTAGCGGCAAGCGGCGTGAGAAGGTTGAGAGCGTGAAGTATGAGTTCCACGTGGGCGCTTCAAAAATCACTGCGCGCAAGGGAGAGTGCAGGATATTGTCTGGTCAGGACTTTAGTTCGATTGACCGGTCAAAGCTCCAGAGAGCGGTTGAGGCTTTCGAAGCTGTTTTGAACGAGTAGTAACCCGCGGGTTACCCATGCTCAGATTTCTTAATTTTAATGGCGGTAACCCACGGGTTACCGCTTTCTTCGTTTAGCACCAGCTTACCCCAACAGGTCTGCGGCCGGGTTTTCGGCGATATCGACGTCATCGTAGTATTTCTGCGCCTGTGCCATGGAGCGGTGTAGGGACAGGCGCATGGCGGCCTGGATCGGGGCACCGTCCAGTGCGGCCTGGGTCAGAAAACCCGAGCGCAGCCCGTGGGGCGAGGCGAAGCCTTCGGGCAGCCTCGCCAGTTTCAACCGGTGCCGAACAATCTGGTAGATCGCATCCGGGCTGAGGCGGCGCTTGAGCACCCGGTCAGCCTTGGAGATGGGTCGGAAGAGCGGCCCATCCCTGATCTGGCCCACCTCGATCCAATGCACCAGCGCCTGTGCCGCGCGGGTCTTGAGCACCAGCCGCGGGGTTTCCCTCTTTTGGGTGGTCTTGGTTTCCAGCAGCGAGATCCACACCAGACCCTTGGCCTCGAACTCTTTCAAGGACACATCTTCCCGCATCAATCCGGTGATCTCGGACCTTCGCCGCCCGCCCGAAGCCCAACCCAGCATCAGGATCGCCCGGTCGCGGCAATCGCGCCGCGACCCCCGGCAGGTGGTCAGCAACTGCTCGAGAACATCGCGGGTAATCGGGTGCTGCGATTTTGGGGCAGGGGGCCGGGCTGTAGCCCGGCGCGCCTTGGCACGGGCCTGCTTCACCTGCGGCGCACCGAAAGGACTGGTCAGGTTCTTCATTCGATGAAAGGCAAGCCAGGAGGCGATGCGCCGGTCCAGCGTCGAAGGGGCAGGACAGGCGAGGGACTTCCGCAGCCCCTGAGTAATCAGCGCTTCTGCGGTTTCGCGCGCCACATCCGTTTCTGGTGCGTCATTCAGATCGCGAGCGTGATCGAGAATGAAGGTGAGAGCGGTGGCCTCAGATTCCGGCCAGTCCAGCGTCGCTGCGAACCGCGCGGACTTCCAGGCGGTGATATAGAGCAGGTCGCGCTCATAAGCGCGCAGCGTATTGGCTGGCGTGCCGCGCACATAAAGATCGGTGAGCGCCTCCTGATCTTCTGCGGAGAGGGCTGGGGAGGGGCTGGGGAGGTAAGGCGCAAGGGGCTTCATGAGGCACATTCTGCGCGCATTTTCCGGCGAAATCAATCAGTCATGATAAGGGGTACTTATCGAGTGTAACTTGAAACTGATAGCGCAACAAAAGTAACGAGC